>NZ_BONC01000005.1 GCF_016862515.1 Asanoa iriomotensis | reverse complement strand
CGTTTCAGGCGTGCACCGCCGACGGGTCCGGCGTTTCAGGCGTGCCGTGCAGGTCGGTCCGTGAGGAGATCGCCGTCCAGGTAGGCACCGCACAGGCGCCGGCGAGTCACCCGCCGTCTCCCGGAACCGCTTCGCGAAGGCCCGACCGCGGCCCAAGGGCGACCCCGGCCGGTCGATCCACCAGGCCGGATGCAGGGGTCACGGTGATCTTGGCCGGCACTTAAGGCCTGGCGTCTCTGAGCCGTGCCGAGGTCGCCCGACGGCGGTGATGGCGGTGGTCAGGGCTGGGCGAAAGCGTGCCCGGCGGGGGCTGACGAGGACGCAAAAAGGCGTCGGACGCATGGTCCGACGCCACCAGAGATATACCCCGATGTGGCGGCCCGGGCGCCGCCGCAGCGGATTGTCAGCGGTGTCCCTCGGGGCGCTGGCGCCAGCGCTCCTCGAGACGGTCGAGCAGCCCCGAGCGCCTGGCACGGGTGCGGCGGCTGGCGGTGCCACCGACGACGTGCAGGTCGGGCTGCTGGCCCTTGCGGTGCGACTGCATGGCGAACGCCGCGGCACCCAGCATGATGACGAAACCCGCCACGCCGAGCAGCGGTGTCTTGTTCACCGTGCCGAAGACAACCAGGGCCAGGCCAGCGATGATCACGACGGCGGCCAACAGCAGACGACGCCGCGCGTGGAAACGCGGGTCGCTGGCACGCACGGCCGAGGCGAACTTGGGATCCTCGGCAAGCGACCGCTCGATCTGCTCGAACAGCCGCTGCTCGTGCTCAGAGAGCGGCACGGCACTCCTCCCCGGTCGCGAGGTCGACCCGGGCGGGCCGACAGACCGTGACAGTCAAGCGACTGCTTACCCGCAAGTCTACGAGGGGCTTCGCGGGTCGGAAAGCGGGACGACCGACGGCCGGGGTCGAATTTCCATCCGTTCGCCCGTGAGGAGGCTGGCCGGCTGGACGACAGATCGCCCGAATCGGGCAGCTGCCGCATCAGCCGCCGCTTCAGCCTCGCGCCAACCGTGTTCGGGCGCACCCAGCTCAGGCTGCCGCACGGCACCCGACGCACCCGCCAGCCCCTCCACCCGCACACCCACCAGCCGGATGCGGTCACCCGGCCGAAGCGCCTGGTAGAGCGCCCACGCCGTAGCGAAAATCTCCCGCGCGACATCGGTCGGGGTGCCCATGGTGCGCGAGCGGTTGACGGTGCGGAAGTCGGCCATCCGCACCTTGATCGAAACCGTCCGGCCGGCCTGCCCGGCCCGGCGTAGTCGAACTCCGACCTTGGTGGAGAGTTCCAACAAAGCCCGCTTGATCACTTCGGAATCGGCGACGTCCGTGTCGAAAGTAACCTCAGCCCCGATCGATTTCTCGACGTGCTCGACACTCACCCGCCGCGGATCGCGCCCCCAGGCGAGCTCGTGCAGGTGCGCGGCGGCGGCGTCGCCCAACGCGGACCGCAACATCCCGACCGGCGCCTCGGCCACCGCGCCGACGGTCGCCAGCCCGAGCCGCCGGAGCACCTCGGCCGCCTTCTCCCCCACGCCCCACAACGCGTCGACGGGCAGCGGATGCAGAAACTCGAGCACCCGGTCCCGCGGCACCACGATCACGCCGTCGGGCTTGGCCCGCGCGGACCCGAGCTTGGCCACGAACTTCGTCGACGCCACACCCACGGAGCAGCTCAACCCCAGCTCCTCGGCCACCCGCCGCCGGATCAGCGCCGCGATCGCCGCCGGCGAGCCGAGTAGTCGCCCCGCCCCGCTCACGTCGAGAAACGCCTCGTCGACGGATAGCGGCTCAACCAGCGGCGTGACGTCATGGAAGATCGCCATCACGGCCCGCGACGCCTCGGCGTAGGCGGCTCCGTCGACCGGCAGGAACACCGCACCCGGACACAGCGCCCGCGCCCGCGCGGTCGGCATGGCGCTGCGCACCCCGAAGGCCCGCGCCTCGTAGCTGGCCGAGCTCACCACCCCGCGCGGACCCACGCCGCCCACGACAACCGGCCGCCCGGCCAGGTCAGGCCGCTTGCGCACCTCGACGGACGCAAAGAACGCGTCCATGTCGACGTGCAGGATCGAGCACCCGGTGTCATCGGCCCCGGCCCCGAACCGCGCATCACCCCCGCGCGGCACCACCTGACTGCGTCCCACGAAGAAGAGGCTATCCAGGGGGTACGACGAAACCGACGCCGCAAGGATCGCTCCGGGACACAGATTTCGCGCTGTCCGACCACGGACCTCGCGGCGGAGCGCTGTCCGGCGGGAGTGCGTCAACCGCACCTGCTGGAATCGGGTGACCGGCAGCTCCCGCGCGCACCGGATCTGCTCGTCGACGACGAACCTCGGGCGTTTTCACCCTGTTCAGACGTGGACCTTGCGGCAGAGCGCTGCCCGTCAGGAGCCCGTCAGCCGCGCCTGTTGGTCTCGGGTGTCGCGGGATCTCCCACCGCACCGCGCCTGCTGTTGACGACGGACCGCGCGTTTCGCCCTGTTCGACCACGGACCTTGCCGCACAGCGCTGCCCGGCAGGGGCGTCAACCGCACTGCTTGGTCTTGGGGTGACGCAGGATCTCCCACGCGCACCGGATCCGCTTATTGACGACGAACCGCCGGCGCTTTCACGCTGTTCGACCACGGACCTTGCCGCATAGCGCTGCGCGGTGGGAGCGCGTCAACCGCACCTCTTGGTCTCGGGTCACGCAGGATCTCCCGCGCGCACCTCGTCTGCCGGACGACGATGGGCCGCGCGGGCTCGACCTTTCCGGGAAGGGCGTTTGTTGCTTACGCGTCTTTCGGTTTGAGCGCGGGCTGACGCGGAGCTGGCAGCGGAGCGAAGCGGAGCGGTGTCCGGCGGGAGCGACGGTCTGGACCGCCGCGAGCCCGGGACCGGATCCTCAAGGTCTTATGGGCGTGCTCGTGAGACGAGGAGCGGGATCTCCATCTCGACCGCCGAGTAGGAGCCGTGGTAGGCGATCAGCATCGACTTGATCGCGTGTTCGGACTCCGGTGCGACGACCGCGTGGGTGCCGTGGCAGATCGCCACGACGTCGCCGATGCGGGCGAGGTTGCGGTCGGGTACCGGGCCGAACCAGCCCTGGGCGATGACCTCGTCGCGGTGGGCGACCCAGGCGGCGTCGCCGAGTATCTCGGTCCACGTGGCCAGCACGTCGTCCGTGGCGCCGGGCAGCGTGTGCAGGTAGCGGACGCGGGGCTCGCCGGCGACCACCCGGACGCCGGCGTTGAGGCGCGGGTCCGCGTCGAAGTCGAAGCGGTGGTCGGGCGGCACGTCGAGCTGGCCGTGGTCGGCGGTGACCAGCAGCGCGGCGTCCGCGGGCAGGCCGTCGAGGACCCGGTCGAGCAGGCGGTCTACCTCGGCGGCGGCCGTGCGCCAGGGTTCCGAGTCGACGCCGAAGACGTGGCCGTAGCGGTCCAGGTCCGGGAAGTAGCCGTAGGACAGCGCGGGCGGGTCGCCGGCGTGGCCCAGGCCGGCGACGACCTGCGCGGCCAGCTCGTCGACGTCGGTGGCCGGGCGGTAGGCGGCGCCGCGGTTGGCCGCCAGGGTGAGGCCGCTGTGGGTGAACTCCGGGCGGTTGGCGACGCTGACCGACAGGCCGGCGGCGGCGGCTTTCTCGAACAGGGTGGGTACGGGCTGCCAGACCGCGGGGTCCGGGTCGGCGCGCCAGTGGGTGTGGGTCAGGACGGTGTCGGTGCCGGGGATGGCGACGCGGAAGCCGAGTACGCCGTGGGTGCCGGGGCTGGCGCCGGTGCCGAGCGAGACCAGGCTGGTCGGGGTCGTCGACGGGAAGCCCGTGGTGATCATCCTGGGCGCGCGGGCGGCGAGGTCCGTGAGCGTCGGCGCGAACGGGGCGGCGGTCGGGATCTGGTGCCAGCCGAGGCCGTCGATCAGCAGGACCGCGATCCGGTGTACGCCGTCGAGCTCCAAACCCAGGATGTCGGTGCAGCCGGGCACGCCGAGCTGGGCCAGCGCGCTCGGCAGCACGTCCATGAGGCTGTCGGCGCCGTACCTCGGGACGACCTGGTCGAACTCACTCATGCCGCCGTCTCCCTGCGGTCGACGGAG
Organism: Asanoa iriomotensis; assembly: GCF_016862515.1. Lineage (GTDB taxonomy): Bacteria > Actinomycetota > Actinomycetes > Mycobacteriales > Micromonosporaceae > Asanoa > Asanoa iriomotensis. The sequence continues at coordinate 202,015 of NZ_BONC01000005.1, read as the reverse complement.
CAAGAGCGAGGCTCACTGAGCTGGCCGCGCTCGCTCCGCTCGCTCATGCCGAGTCGGCGGGGCGGCGGGCGAGCAGGTGCAGCTGGGCCGCGATGTCCCGATATGGCGGGCGGGCCGAGGCGGCCAGCTCCAGGTCGAGCAGCGCGTGCGGGTCCTCGTCGGCCGCGGCGGCGGGGACGAGGTCGGCGACGACGCGTACGCCGTGGATGTCCTCGACCGCGAGCCCGCAGCCGCGGAGCAGGTCCGCGGCCCCGTCGGCGTCGTAGCGGCGGCGCAGCGTGTCGCGCGGGCCCGTGCGGCCGTCCGGGTCGGCGATCAGCGCGGCCGCGGCCGCGAGGTGGCCGGAGGTGGCTCGGGCCAGCACCGCGGCGGCGCGGGACGCGACCAGCACCGACGCGGCGCCTCCGGGCCGCAGCGCGGCGGCGATCGCGGCGACCACGCCGCGCGGGTCGTCGGCCACCTCGAGCACGGCGTGGCACAGCACGAGGTCCACGGAGCCCGGGCTGACCAGGCCGTTCAGTGCTTCGCCGTCGCCCTGGACGGCCCGCACCCGGGGCGCGACACCGGCTTCGACGGCGCGGCGGTTGAGTGCCGCGAGCGCGTCCGGGCTGGCGTCGACGACGGTGACGCGGTGGCCGGCCTCGGCCAGCGGCACGGCGAACCCACCGGTGCCGCCGCCCACGTCGAGGATGGTGAGCCCACCCTCGGGGGCGCGGTCGAGCTCGCGGCGCAGCACCTGCCAGACGACCGCGGTGCGGGGGCCGGGACGGACCGTTGTTCGCTCCACGCGCCGAGCCTAACGGTCGGACGCCGGTGCGGCGTGGGCACCGATCCGGGGTTGGGTGGAGCCGCGTCGCGGATCTCTCCAGTTTCCTTGGCATTCGGTTGGAGCGTTGCTCCAATCATTTGAAGCAACTTCCAGCGAAAGGGAGATCGGGATGACGCTCGCCGAGAAGCTCGCCCGCGGGGTGCTCGACGCGATGAACGCCGGCGACATCGCCGCCGTCGGCCCACTCGTCGCCGAGGACTTCGTCGACCATGGCGCGCCGCCGTGGGCGCCGCAGGGGCGGGAGGGCTATCTGCAGATCCTCGGGTACGTGACGGGTGCGCTGCGGATCTCGTACGAGGTCCACGACATCGTGGCCGCCGGCGACAAGGTGGCGATCCGGGCCACCGCGCACGGGGTCAACGAGGTCGACATGCTGGGCTTCGCGCCGACGGGGAAGCCGTACGCGATGCACACCATGCACCTCTACCGCGAGTCCGGCGGTTTCCTGGTCGAGCATTGGGGCATCCGCGACGAGATCGGGATGCTCTGGCAGGTCGGCGCCCTCCCGCGTCCTTCGCCCGCGGGTTTCGGTGCCGCTGGAAAACTAGAGGCGTGACCTCGCGGCGATACCAGAGCACGGTCCGCGCCGAGCAGTCCCGCGCCACCCGGCAGCGGGTGCTCGACGCGGCCCGGGCGCTGTTCGTCCGCCGTGGTTACAACGGCACGACGGTCGAGGCGATCGCGGCCCGGGCGCAGGTCAGCGTGCAGACCGTCTACAACACGGTCGGCGGCAAGGCCGCGGTGCTCAAGGCCGTGTACGACGTGACGATCGCCGGCGACACCGACCCGATCCCGATGATCGAACGGCCGACGGGTCGGGCGCTGCTGGCCGCCGCCGACGCGCGGGAATGTCTGGCCCTCTATGCCCGGATGAGCCGGGAGATCTATGAACGGATCGGGCCGCTCGTGCCGATCCTGCTGACCGAGGGCGCGGCGGGCGACCGGGAAGTCCGGTCGTTCATCGACACGATCGAGAACGAGCGGGCGATCGGCACGAGCAACATCGCCCGGCATGTCGCGAGCCGGTTCGGGCTGCGGGCCGGGCTCTCGATCGAGGACGCCGCCGACGTCCTGTGGACCTTGACCTCCCCGGACGTCCTCTACAGGTTGGTCCGCCGGCGGCGCTGGTCGCTTGACCATTTCGAGGGTTGGCTGGCCGAGACGATGGCGGACTCACTGCTCGGCCCCGATGGCGGCGGGCCCGGCGGGTCTGGCGTCACCAATGGCGCCGATGGACTCGCGGATCCCGGATCTGCGACCGATCCCGAGCCGGACAATCAAACGGAGTGATCAGCCCAGGCCGGAATCGCCTACCCCGCCGGCAACGGACCTGCGTCCAGCGGCCTGCTGCTTAAAGACGACGGCTGCGCTGGTCTGGGCCCGGACCCGCGACCGCGAGCGCGGATCTGGCGGCGACGCGGTGCGAGCGGTGTCCGACGGTCGCGCCCCACGGCGGACCCGGGAAAGCCGGCCCCTTGCTCCCTCAGCGGAAGTCGCGCGAGGCCGGTGTGACCGGTGGGGTGATGGCGTCGAGTCTGTCCGCGCGCAGGTTGACCACCCCCTCCGCCATCTCCAGGCGCCCGCGGACGACCAGCGCCGCGCTGCGCCGAGCCACCCGCTGGTAGCGCTGCCACAACCCCTGCGAGCACGTGACGTTGAGCATCCCGGTCTCGTCCTCGAGGTTGATGAACGTGACCCCGCCCGCGGTGGCCGGGCGTTGGCGGTGGGTGACGATGCCGCCGACGCGGACGCGTTGGCCGTTTTCGCAGCGGCCCAGGCGGGCGATCGGGATCGCGCCGACCGCGGCCAACTGCGGGCGGATGAACTGGGCCGGATGGCTGTCGGGCGACAGGCCCGTGGCCCAGACGTCGGCGACCAGGCGGTCGACCTGGTCCATGCCGGGCAGTTGCGGCGCCTGGGTCGCGGCGGTCGTGCCGGGCAGTCGGCCGGGTCGTTCCTGGGCCGCGGCGCCCGCCGCCCACAGTGCCTCGCGGCGGGTCAGGCCGAAGCAGGCGAAGGCGTCGGCGGTGGCCAGGGCCTCCATGTTGCCGGTGGTCAGGCCCACCCGGCGGGCCAGGTCGGACATGTCGCGATAAGGCCCGCCCGACACCCGCTCCTGCTCGATCTTCTCGGCCAGGTCGGAGCCGATGGTGCGTACGCCGGCCAGGCCGATCCGGACCGCGGGACCGCCCAGGCCCCACTGGTGCGGCGGCTCCCCCGGCGCGCTGCCCCAGCGGGTGGCCTTCGTGGACTCCAGGATCGCCTGGGCGTTGCTGGCGTTGATGTCGGGGCGGCGCACCTCGACGCCGTGCCGGCGGGCGTCGTCGGTCAGGGTCTGCGGCGAGTAGAAGCCCATCGGCTGGGCGTTGAGCAGCGCGGCGAGGAACGCGGCCGGGTGGTAGCGCTTCAGCCACGAGCTGGCATAAACCAGGTAGGCGAAGCTCATCGCGTGGCTTTCCGGGAAGCCGTAGCTGGCGAACGCCGACAGCTTGAGGAAGATGTCGTCGGCCAGCGCGCCGGTGATGCCGCGCTCGGCCATGCCGGCGTAGAGCCGGTCGCGGATCTGGGCCATCTTCTCGGCGGACCGCTTGGAACCCATCGCCCGGCGCAACTGGTCGGCGCCGGACGCGTCGAAGCCGGCCACGTCGATGGCGAGCTGCATCAGCTGCTCCTGGAACAGCGGCACGCCGAGCGTCTTGTCGAGCGCCTTGGCCATCAGCGGATGGTCGTGCTGCCACTGCTCCTGGCCGTTCTTGCGCCGGATGTAGGGGTGCACCGAGCCGCCCTGGATCGGGCCGGGCCGGATCAGCGCGACCTCGACCACCAGGTCGTAGAACTCGCGTGGTTTCAGCCGCGGCAGCGTGGCCATCTGGGCCCGGCTCTCCACCTGGAACACCCCGACCGAGTCGGCGCGGCACAGCATGTCGTAGATCTCGGGGTCGTCGAGCGGCATCGTGCTGATGTCGAGATCGTCTTCGATCATGTCGTAGGCGTAGCGCAGCGCCGACAGCATCCCGAGCCCGAGCAGGTCGAACTTGACCAGGTCGATGACGGCGCAGTCGTCCTTGTCCCACTGGAGCACGGTGCGGCCGGGCATCCGGCCCCACTCCACCGGGCAGACCTCGATGATCGGCCGGTCGCAGATCACCATGCCGCCGGAGTGGATGCCCAGGTGCCGCGGAAAGGTCTGCAGCTCGTTGGCGAAGTCGACGACATGCTCCGGGATGTCGTCGACGTCGACCTTGGCCACGGAGCCCCACCGGTCGATCTGCTTGCTCCACGCGTCCTGCTGGCCGGGCGAGAACCCGAACGCCTTGGCGATGTCGCGCACCGCCGACCGCGGCCGGTAGGAGATCACGTTGGCGACCTGGGCCGTGTGCCGCCGCCCGTATTTCTGGTAGACGTGCTGGATGACCAGCTCCCGCTGGTCGGACTCGATGTCGACGTCGATGTCGGGCGGCCCGTCGCGCTCCGGCGCGAGGAAGCGCTCGAACAGCAGCCCGTGCTGGACGGCGTCGACGTTGGTGATCCACAGCGCGTAACAGACCGCGGAGTTGGCGGCCGACCCCCGGCCCTGGCAGTAGATCCGGTTGTCGCGACAGAACTTGACGATGTCGTAGACGACCAGGAAGTAGCCCGGAAAGCCGAGCTGCTCGATCATGTTCAGCTCGTAGTCGATCTGGCGGTAGGCGTCCGGGTGGGCCTCTCGCGGCCCGTAGCGGATCAGCGCCCCTTCCATGGTCAGCTTGCGCAGATGGTCCATCTCGGACTCACCGGGATCGACCGGATAGTCGGGCAGTTTCGGCGCCACCAACTGGATGTCGAAGGCCAGGTCGCGCCCGTATTCGGCGGCCCGCGCCACCGCGCCCGGGTAGGCCGCGAACCGCTCTGCCATCTCGGCACCCGTGCGCAGGTGCGCGGTCGCCGCGGCGGGCAACCAGGGGTCGATGTCGTCGAGGCTGCGCCGGGCCCGCACCGCCGCGACTGCGGTCGCCAGCCGCCGCCGCGCCGGCGTGGCGTAGTGGACGTTGTTGGTCGCGACCGTCGGCAGCCCACGCTGGGCGGCGAGCGCGGCCAGCGCGTCGTTGCGGTCGCCGTCGGTGGGATCGCCGTGGTCGGTCAGCTCGACCGCGACGTTGTCGGCCCCGAACAACGTGGCCAGCCGGTCGAGCTCCCGCGCCGCCGTGTCGACCCCTTCCGTGAGCAGCGCCGCAGGCACCGTCCCTTTGCGACACCCGGTCAGCACCAGCACGTGGTCGCGTAGCTGGTCGGCGACGTCCTCCAACGTGCCGTATTCCGGCCGACCCTTCTCACCGCCGTCGAGCTGCGCCTGCCCGATCACCGCCGACAGCCGCGCGTAGCCCTCGGTGCCGTGCGCCAGCGCCAGCAGGTGCCGCCCGTGCGGGTCGGGCTCGCCGGAGCGGATCACCGTGTCCTTGCCACGCACCCCCTCGGACAGCGACAGCTCCGCACCGAAGATGGTCGGCAACCCGAGCGCCCGCGCCGCCTCGGAGAACCGCACGACACCGTAGAAGCCGTCGTGGTCGGTCATCGCGAGCGCGGTCAGCCCGAGCCGACGCGCCTCCTCGGCCAGCTCCTCGGGGTGGCTGGCCCCGTCGAGGAAGCTGAAGTTGGAGTGGCAGTGCAGCTCGGCGTAGGGCACCGTGGCCTGCTCGGGCGGCGGCTCCGGCGGCGGTTCGTAGCGCGGGCGCTTGCGGGTCCACGCCGGTGAGTCACCACCGTCGGCATCGATCGCCAGCGGGTCGACGACGTGCAGATGACGCCGGCCGGAGAGCGTCCCCTCCAGCTGCGACCACGGAATCCCAGGATTATTGAAGCCCATCGGGGCTCTTTCCCGGGTCCGCGGTGGTCCGGACCGTCGCTCCCGCCGGACACCGCTCGCTGCGCTTCGCTGCCAGGTCCGCGTCGTCATACCCATTACATCGAGATGACCTTGCGAACCGGTTCCCGGTTCGCGGGCCTACTTTTCGCCCGGCCCGCGGCACGTCGCGACGACCACGGACCACGGTCGCGCCGCCGGCTGAATGGCCGGTCGGCGCCGGGCAGAGGGGGGCCGGACCCAGCGTGGGCCGCATCGATCGGTGCAGGCCTTCAGTCATAGATGGCCTCCACCGACCACTGGCCGGCGGACAGCGAGAGCAGGAACGCGCTGCCGTCGGCGAGGGCGACCTGGAAGCGGGCCCGGCGGCGGGCCTCGGCGGGCGCCCACCAGCGTTCGTCGACCGGCCACGGGCCCGCCCAGCCGACGATCTCGGCGGGTCGACCCGTGCCGATCGTGAGATGAGCCGGCGCGGCGGTGACCAGCAGACGGGCGGACACGCCGACCGGCTCGCCGGCCGCGTCGCGGACGGTGGCCGGCAGCGGTGCGGGCAGGACCAGCGCGGGCGCCGGCGGTGGCAGTCGGCCCGGCCAGGGTGCGGCGGGCCGGGTCGGGGTGAGCTCGTCGCCCCAGGGCACCAGTCGGACCTGGTCGGCCGGTGACCGGCCACCGCCGAGGACGGCGGTGACCACCGACTCCGGGCCCAGGATGCCCTGGATCCGGTTGAACGACCGGTGTGCCCGCTCCTTCTCCTCCCCCGTCTCACCCCACAGCCCCGGCTGGAGGCCGGCGTGCGGCAGCACACCCTCGGGCACCAGGCGGAGCCGGATGATGCCCGCGGTCGGCCGGGCGGCCGCACTGCGCGCGCCGCCGGCTCCCCGACGAGCGGTGCCCGACAGCCAGCCGTCGAGCTGCCAGCGCACCCGGTCGGCGATCGCGGCGGTGGTCAGCAGCCCGTCGTGCCGCCAGACACGGTGCAGTTCCTGGCCGTGCGCGGTGACCGCGCCGATGGCGAGCCGGGTGCAGGCCAGCCCGTAGCCCGCCAGCCGCTCGTGCAACCGCTCGGCGAGCACCCGGGCGGCGAACGCCGCCACGTCGACCCGCTCCAGCGGATCGTCGCCGTAGTCCTCGCTGACCTCCAGATCCGGCGGCGGCCGGCGGACCGCGAGTGGCCGCTCGTCGCCACCGGCGGCCAGCCGGTGCGCCAGCGCGGCGTCGAACCCGAACCGCGCCAGCACGTCGCCACGAGCCAGCCCCGCGAACGCGCCGAGCGTGGTGATCCCGAGCCGGCGGAGCAACTCGGTGAGCGCGGGCCGGGCCAACGCCTCGACCGGCCGACCGGCCAAGAACGCCACCGTCTCTCCGCTGGGGACGATCAGCCCCTCCCGGGCGGCGAGCCCGGCCGCGAACCCGCCGTCGGCGACCCCGACCTGGCTCTCCACCCCGCACGTCTGCGCGACGTGCTCGACGATCCGCTCGGCCGCCGGCTCCTCGCCGCCGAAGTAGCGGGCCGGCCCCCGCGCCGCGAACCCGCACACCCCAGGCCGGACCACCTCGACCCCCGCGACCATCTCCTCGACGGCCGCGACCACCGGCTCGAACGCCCGCGCGTCCCGTGCCGGGTCGTGGTCGACCGCGACCAGGCCCGGGCACCGACTCTGCGCCTCCCGCTTGCGCAACCCGCGGCGCACGCCGTCGGCCCGCGCCGCCTCGGACGCCGCCACCACCCGGTTGGCGTGCAGCACCGCCACCGCCCCGATGGCCGGCACACCATCGACGATCTCAGCCGCGATGACAGGCCAGTCAGGACACCAGAGCACCGCGGTACGCGCCACCGCGCCACCACCCGCCGCATGCTCGGCCCTCGCGGTGTCGACCTGCCGGCCCCCGCTCATCGCGCACCGCCGGCGACCAGCGTGAGCCGCGGACGGTCCGGCTCGTCGGCCGGTTCCGCGCTGAGCCTTTCGGTGCCCGCGGCGGAGGTCGTGTCCGGCCCCGCGGCGGACGGATCCCGATCGCCCACCGTGAGCCGTGGTCCGTCGTTGCGCCGCATGCCGTCCGAGGGCACACCACGGTCCCGCCGGTCGCCGGCGAGCCGATCCGCTTCGGGCGGAGCCGACCGGTCCCGGCCGTGCGGCCCACCCACCGCCGGCCCACGCGTCGCCACGTGCGGATCGCCGCCGCCCGGCGGATCCCATGCGTCACCGGCCGGCGCGCCCGGGGGGCCGCCCGTCGACGGACCGTGCGCGGCGTCAGCCGCCGCAGCCGGCCCGCGCCCCTCGAGCGGAGCCCAGGCGTCACCCACAGCGACCGGACCGGCGTTCGGCGAACCAGACGCCTCACCCACCACCGCGACCGGGCCGGCGTCGCCCGGCGAACCAGACGCCTCGCCCACCGGCGCGGTCGGGCCGGCATCGTCCGGCGGACCTGGCGGCTCACCGGTCGCCTGGCGGCGGGTCGCGGGCGGTGACGCGGTCGGATCGGGGACCGCGTGCAGTGCGGGCAGGGTGATGGGTTCGAGGGGTGCGATGGCGACCGTGCCGGTGAGTGGGCGGAAGCCCGGCATCCAGATGGTGATCTCGCGGGGCTGGGTGGCGGCGCCGCGGCCGCGGGCGACGACCGTGACCTCGCGACGGCGTAGCCGGCCGCGGCCCGCCGACAGGCCCTCCCACCGGCCGCGGGTGACGCGCAGGGTGAGGTCGGCGCCGTCCCAGTGCCCGTAGGGAACGAGGACGCTCCCGCGCTGCCGCGCCCTGGCCGCGAGGCGGGCGGTGACGGAGTCCGAGACGGCGGCCCGGTCGGGGACCGCGAGGACCACCACGTCGACGCCGTCGATCAGGGCCGCGACCACCGTGGCCCATTCGGGGCCGGGGTTGGGCACGAGCGCCAGCCGATCGAGGGCCACGCCGCCGTCGGCGGCCGCGACCGCGCCGAACGCCGGCACGCCCACGACCGCGCACCAGGAACCGGCCCGGGACGCCTCGGCGATCAGCGCGTAGACCAGCGACGTGCCGCCGCTGGGTGACCGCGGGCCGGCGCCCACCGCCACCGTGCTGCCCCGGCGCAGGCCCCGCCCGGGCAGCAGGCCCCGCAGCTCGGCCGGGACCGGCAGGGTGCGGTGCGCGTCGTCGGGTGCGGCGCTGGCCGGCCGGACCAGACCCGACAACGCCGCTGATCCCAGCGTCATCTGACCCGCCATGCGCTCACCCCCGTCGTGCTGGTTGTGCTGGTTGTGCTGATGGTTCGGGGAGAAGGACGGCTCAGGCGGCCAGGCCGTCGAGCGAAGGCTGGTGTGCGATGCCGAGCGCGACCTCGACCACGGCCACGAACTGCTCGGCCGCGCGTAGTAGGTCGTCGGCCTCGCGGGCCGTCACCACCCGGGGGATGCCCGCCTCGGCGGCGGCCCGCTTGGTCGCACCCGCGGCGAAGTAGGTCGCCCACTCGTCGAGCTCGGGCGCGACCATCACCAGCAGCGTCCAGACGCTGGTGATCCGGTTGCGCCGGGTCGGCGACGGGCGGGCGCGGGCCGCGAGCATCGCGGCAGCCGCACGGAGCGCGGCGAGGTGGGCCGCGGCGTAGCGCAGGCCGTCGGGACGGGTCTGCGCCGCCTCCGCCAGGCCGTGCCGGGCGATCGCGAGCAGTTGGGCCGGCGTGCGATGCGGCAGCACGTGAGCCGGCACGGTCGGTGCCTGAGCCGAGCTGGTCGTCATCTGAACGGTCTCCTCCGCGTGTGCAGCAGCCTGTGACGGACGTGCCCCGCCGCGGAGGAAGGCGCAGCGGTCTTGCTTGGTTGCCGGTCGGGCGTGACGCTTCCCCACACCACACCCGACCGGCAAGGGTCGGCTGGTCCGTCGCCCACCGCCCGGGGGTCGAGGGCGGCGGACGACGGTCCTGCCTGATGTGCGGCCCGCGAAGCCGCACCTCCCGGAAGCCGCGCCGCGAATCGCGCCTCCCGGAGCGCCAGAACGAGTGTGCGACTCAATCGAACACGCGTTCTAACTAAGGAGAAGAGTACACCTTGGGTCCGACAAAAACGCAACGTGGCGCGCGCTCATGTCCACTGATGTTCGCGGCCGCCGCCCGTACCCCCGGAATTCCGCACTGACCAGCACGAACAGCAAACCGTCAGACCGGCATGAGATGGTGTCCCGCATGCAACCGCATCCCAACGTCGCCGCCGTGCAGGCCGCGCTGGACACCGCCGGGGCACGCGACGCCGCCGGCCGGCCCAGCCAGGTCCGGATCCTGGCCGAGGCCGCACCGACCGCCGCGGCGGCCGCCGCGCAGCTCGGCGTCGAGGTCGGCCAGATCGCCAACTCGCTGGTCTTCGCCGCCGACGGCGCGCCGCTGCTGGTCCTGACCAGCGGCGCCCACCGGGTCGACACCGCCCGGGTCGCCAAGGAGCTAGGCATCGAGCAGCTACGCCGGGCCACCCCCGACTTCGTCCGCGAGCACAGCGGCCAGGTGATCGGCGGCGTCGCGCCGGTCCACCCCGGCCGCCCGGGCATGCGCACCCTCGTCGACACCGCCCTGTTCACGTTCGACGAGGTCTGGGCCGCCGGCGGCATCGCCCACGCGGTCTTCCCGATCACCCCGACCGAGCTGGAGCGACTAACCGGCGGCACGGTCACCGACGTCGCCTGAGCCCGAGCAAAGCCCAAGCCAAAAGCCCAAAGCCGAGACCGATGGAAGCAGTCACCCTGCACGTCTGGCGAGTGCCCAGAACCGCACTCCCCCGCGTGCTCGTCCGCATGGCGACCGACCGCGCCCGCCTGCGCCGCCATCCGGGCGTCCGCTTCGCCAAGCTGCTCGGCACGGGCACCGGCACCGGCTTCGGCCCGGGCGACGTCGACGCGACCCGCTGGGCCGCCCTCCTTGTCCACGATCCGACAACCACACCACCGGCCATCACCGCCTGGACCCGGCTCAGCGAGGCACACGCGCGGGTCGACCTGGCCCCGATCGCCAGCCGCGGCACCTGGAGCCGACGCCAACCGTTCGTCGGCCGAGCCGACGCCCGCACACAGGGAATGGTCCTGGCCCTGACCCGGGCCCGCCTCAAGCCCACGCGGGCGGCGACGTTCTGGCGCGCCATCCCCCCGGTGGCCGCGTCGTTGCGCGACGCGCCGGGCCTGCTCGCCCGGTTCGGCGTCGGCGAGGCTCCGATCGGCTGGCAGGGCACCGTAACCGTGTGGCGAAGCGCGGCGGATCTGATGGGATTCGCGTACCGTCAGCCGGAGCATCGGGCGGCCATCGCGCGCACGGCGCAGGTCGGCTGGTACGCGGAGGAGCTGTTCGCCCGGTTCGCGGTGTGCGGCATCATGGGTGACCGCGGGGTGCTCGGTTGGGCACAGACGACAAGGAGCGATCCGGCATGAGGCTGGTGCCGTGGAAGCCCGACGACCTGGCACGTCGGCTCGACGACGTGGTGGCCGTCTACGGCGAGGCGATGGGTTACCGGCCGGAGCTGATGGAGGCCCGGCGCGGCATCATCGCCACGCACGTGCGCCGGGCCGGGTTCCGCGCGGTCGCGACCCTGACCACCGACGGTCACCTCGCCGGTTTCGGCTACGGCTACGTCTCGGGCGCCGGGCAGTGGTGGCACGACCAGGTCCGCGCGGCGCTCTCCGAAGAGCAGCGCAACCGCTGGCTGAAGGACTGTTTCGAGGTCGTCGAGCTGCACGTCCGCCCGGCCGCGCAGGGTCACGGGGTGGGCGCGCGCCAGCTGCGCACCCTGCTCGCGATGGCACCGGGCTCGACGACTCTGCTGTCCACCCCGGAGGCCGACGAGCTCAAGTCCCGGGCCTGGCGGCTCTATCGCAGCTTCGATTTCCTCGACGTGCTGCGCGACTTCCGCTTCCCGGGCGACGAGCGGGCGTTCGCGGTGCTCGGCCGGGACCTGCCGCTGCGGGCGCCGTCCGGGGAATGACACCCAGACTCCCCTGGTACGGGCTGGGTCTGCTGATCCTCGCCCAGATCTGCTATCCGCTGACCAGCGGTGGCGCCCGGGCGGCGGTCACGGTCACCACGGTCGTGCTCGGCTTCGCCCTGTCGGTCGGGCACGCCGCGCTCACCCGCGGCCCGCGCGTCGCCGGCGCCCTCGTGCTGGTCACCACCGGTGGCGGCCTGCTGGTCGAGGCCGTGGGGGTCGCGGCGGGTTTCCCCTTCGGCGACTACACGTACTCCGGACAGCTCGGTCCCAAGATCGCCGGCGTGCCCTGGGTGATCCCACTGGCCTGGACCTGGATGGCCTGGCCGGCCTGGCTCGCCGCGGTGCGCCTGGTCCGCCACCCCGCGGCACGGATCCTGGTGGCCGGTGTCGGCCTCGCGGCGTGGGACGTCTTCCTGGACCCGCAGATGGTCGCGGAGGGTTACTGGACCTGGTCGAACCCGTCGCCCAGCCTGCCCGGGGTGCCGGACGTGCCGCTCGGCAACTACGCCGGGTGGCTGGTCGTGGCGGTGCTGATGATGGCCTTCCTCGGTGCGGTGGCCGGCGGGCCGCCGGGCCGGGACGCGCCGATGTACGCGCTCTACCTTTGGACCTGGCTGTCCAGCATCCTGGCGCACGCCGCGTTCCTCGGCCTGCCCGCGTCGGCGGGCTGGGGTGCGCTGGCGATGGGCCTGGTCGCCGTGCCGTTGGCGGCGAGTCTGGTCAAGATCGACGATGGGGTACGGGCGTGAGCGCGCTGCTCTGGCTGCCGGCGGTGCTGGCGGGCGTGTTCACCCTGCACGCGGCGGTCAACGCCCGGCTGCTGCGCCGGCCGCGCGACACCAGCTACCCGGATCCGGTCGCCGTGCTGCTGCCGGTGCGCGACGAAGCCAGGCGGGTCGCGCCCTGCCTGCGATCGCTGTTGGCGCAGCGCGGCGTACCCGAAATGTCGATCCTGGTGTTGGACGACGGCTCGACCGACGGCACCGCCGACGTGGTGCGGGAGGTGGCCGGCGACGACCCGCGGGTGCGGCTGATCACCGGTGCGCCGCTGCCGCCGGGTTGGCTCGGCAAACCGCACGCCTGCCAGCAGCTCGCCGACACGACCTCCGCGGGCGTGCTGGTCTTCGTCGACGCGGACGTCGTGCTGTCGCCGTCGGCGATCGCGGGCGCCTGCGGGTTGCTGCGGGGATTTGGCCTGCTCAGCCCGTACCCCCGGATCGTCGCGGAGTCGTGGGGCGAGCGGCTCGTGCAGCCGTTGCTGCAATGGTCGTGGCTGACGTTTCTCCCGTTGCGGGCGCTGGAGCGGTCGCGGCGGCCGTCGTTGACGGCGGCGGGCGGGCAGTTCCTGGTCGTCGACCGGGCCGCGTATGCCGCCGCGGGTGGGCACGCTGCCGTGCGGGCGTCGGTGCTGGAGGACATCGCGCTGGCCCGGGCGGTGAAGCGCGCCGGCCGGCGGATCGCGTTGGCGGACGGTTCGCGGATCGCATCGTGCCGGATGTACGGATCGTGGGGCGAGTTGGCGGCCGGTTACACGAAGTCGCTCTGGGCGTCGTTCGGCTCCCGGTCGGGCGCGGCGGCCGTGGTCGGCCTGCTCTTCCTCGTGTACGTCGTACCTGTGCTGCTCCTCGTCTACGGCCTGGTGTCGTGGTCTCCGGTCGCGCTGCTGGCCGGCGGCGTGGGCTATGCGCTCGGCGCGCTGGGCCGGGTGGTGACCGCGACCGCGACCGGCGGGCGGCGGTGGCCGGACGCGCTGACGCAGCCGGTGTCGGTGGTGCTGTTCGGGTGGCTCGTGGCGCGCTCGTACCGGCTCCGGCGCGCCGGTGCGCTCCGCTGGCGGGACCGGCCCGTGGTGCCGGCCGGTGGAGGTCCGCGTGGCTGAGGTCGTGGTGGTCGGCGCCGGGGTCGGCGGGCTGGCCTGCGCGGCGCGGCTCGCCGCGGGCGGGCACCGGGTCACGGTGCTCGAACGGTCCACGGTGGTCGGTGGCAAGCTCGGCCGGCGGGAGGTGGTGCGGCCCGAGGGCACGTACCGGTTCGACACCGGGCCGAGCCTGCTCACCCTGCCGCAGGTGTTCGACGAGCTGTTCGGTGCGATCGGCGGCGCGCCGCCCGCGATGGTGCCGCTGAACCCGGTGGTCCGGCACGTGTTCCCCGACGGCGCGGTGCTCGACTCGTGCGCGGACCCGGTCGAGTTCACGGACCGGATCGCCGCGGCGCTCGGCCCGGACGCCGCGGCCGACTGGCAACGGCTGTGGCGGCAGGCCGGCCGGGCGTGGGACGCGTCGTGGCGCGACGTGCTGCGCCGCCCGGTCGACTCGCCGGCGGCGCTGGCCGGCCTGGCGTGGCGGTTGGGCGACCTGACGGCGGTGGCGCCGGGCATGACGCTGCGCGGCCTGGGCCGGCGGCGGCTGCGGGACCCGCGGCTGCGGATGCTGCTTGACCGGTACGCGACCTACACGGGCGCGGACCCCCGGCGGGCACCGGCGGCACTGGCCGCGGTGCCGTACGCGGAGCTGTCGTTCGGTGGTTGGTACCTGCCCGGCGGCCTGGCGACCTTGGCGGACGCGCTGCTGGAACGGTTTGTCGCCCTCGGCGTGTCGGTGCGGACGGGCGAGGCGGTGACCCGGATCGAGACCGCCGGTGGGCGGGTTTCGGGTGTACGGGTCGGCGGGGCGGTTCTTCCGGCGGACGTTGTGGTGTCCAACGTGGACGCCCTGACCCTGTACCGGGACCTGCTGCCGACGCCGCGCCGGCTGGCCGGGCTCGCGGACCGCAGCCTGGCGGGCTTCGTGCTGCTGCTGGGCGTCGAGGGTCGGACCCCGGGCCTGGCGCACCACACGGTGTTCTTCCCCCGCGACTACGACGCGGAGTTCGACGCGGTCTTCGGCGGCCGCCCGGCGCCGGACCCGACGGTCTTCGTCACGGTGGCCGACGACCCGGCGGTCCGGCCGGAGGGTCACGAGGCCTGGTTCGTGCTGGTCAACACGCCTCGGCACGGCGTGGGCGGCGGTGCGGTCGACTGGAACCGGCCGGGGCTGGCGTCCGCTTACGCGGACCGGGTGCTGTCGGTGCTGGCCGCGCGCGGCGTCGACGTCCGCGACCGGGTGCGCTTCCGCGAGGTCCTGACGCCGGCGTGGTTGGAGGGGACGGCCGGCGCCCCGGGCGGCGCGATCTACGGAACGGCCGGCGGCCTGCTCCGCCCACCGAACCGCGGCCCGGTCCGCGGCCTGTTCCTGGTCGGCGGCTCCACCCATCCGGGCGGCGGCCTGCCGATGGTCGCCCTGTCGGCCGGCATCGTGGCCGGCCAGATCGGCCCGGCCTGATGCGCCTGCCACCGCTGCCGGAGCCGTCGCCGGCGGTCACCGAGGAGTGGCTGCGCTCGCGCAACGTGGGCGGGGTGTTGCCGCGGCTGCCCCGGGATCCCGGGCGACCAGGTCACACCGACACGGGAACGCAGGCCACTCGACGCGGCGCACGTTGGTAATCGGTTGCTGCTGGAGCAGCGACCGATTGCCAAGATCTGCCGCTAAACGCCTCAGCCACCCCGGTGGCCGAGGTCGACGGCAGCGTTCCAGAAGGCGTTTGCGGCCTTTGCCTTCACAGCGACCCAACGCGGACATGGCAGCGGAGCGGTGGCTGGCGGGAGCGACGGTCCGGAGCACCGCGGGCCCGAGTCCATCGTGGAACTTCGGTCTTGCGGTCAGCGCAACAGGCGGCGGACCGCGCGTGACAGCTGGGCCAGGCCGAAGGCGGCCAGGAGGATCCAGATCACCAGGAAGACCGTGAGGGTGCCCGGGACCAGGTCGCGGTCGAGGCCGCCGGCGGCCGCGGCGGTCAGGAAGGCGACCGTGGTGACACTGACGCGGCTCGGGCGTTCGCCGATCGTGACCGTGCCGATCTCGGTCATGCCGGCGGCGGTGGCGCGGGCGCGGACGTACTCGTGCAGCCAGGAGAGTGCGCCCGCCGTGAAGACCAGGGGTGTCGGGGCGCCGGCCACCCAGAAGGCCGTCAGCCAGCAGAGCTCGCCGAGGCGGTCGGCGACCGAGTCGTAGACGTAGCCCAGGCGGGTCGTGCGGTCCGTGGATACGGCTACGGCGCCGTCGACGCTGTCGGCCACCGCTGCCAGGACGACCAGGATGCCGGCGGTGAACAGGCCCTCCGGCGCGCGGGTCGCCGCGATCGGTGTGGCCGCGCACAGGGCGAGACCGCCGACCGTGACCGCCGTCGGGCTCACCCGCAGGCGACCCAGGCGGGAGCCGATCTCGTAGGACAGCCGGACCCAACCCCGGACCACCGCGCCGGCCTGCCGTGGGTCGAAGCCGCCGTGCAGTGCCGCCCAGCGTGCCGCGTAGTCGTGCCAGCCCAACCGTGTGCTCACGTCAGCTCAACCGTTGATCGGCGGTCGAGGTCACACGGCGGCGTCGACCCGTAGGTGTTGCCAGACCTCGCGGGTCGCCGTGGATCGGTTGAGGGTGATGAAGTGGATGCCGGGAACGCCCTCGTCGAGCAGCCGGCGGCACATCTCGCTGGCCTGCTCGATGCCGAGCTTGCGCACCGCGTCGGGGTCGTCGGCCACCCGCGCGAACTGCTCGGCCAACGCCGGGGGGAACGGCGCCCCGGATAGCTGCTCGGAGCGGGCGATCGTGCTCATCCTGGTCACCGGCATGACGCCGGGCAGGATCGGGGTCTCGCAGCCGGCGGCGGCCACGCGGTCGCGGAGCCGTAGGTAGTCGTCGCCGTCGAAGAACATCTGGGTGATCGCGAAGTCGGCGCCGGCACGGCATTTGCGGACGAAGTGCTCGGTGTCGCTGGCGACGTCGGCCGACCTTGGGTGCTTGTAGGGGAACGCGGCGACGCCGACGCAGAAGTCGCCCGACTCGCGGATGATCCGGACGAGATCCTCGGCGTAGTCGACGCCCTCGGGATGGCGGACCCACTCGCCGCCCGGGTTGCCGGGCGGGTCGCCGCGCACGGCGAGGATGTTGCGTATGCCGGCCCCGGCCAGGCGGCCGATCACGTTGCGTAGCTCGGCGACCGAGTGGTTGACGGCGGTCAGGTGGGCCATCGGCAGCAGCGTGGTCTCGGTGGCCACGCGCTCGGTCACCGCGACCGTGGTGTCGCGGGTGGTGCCGCCCGCTCCGTAGGTGATCGAGACGAAGGACGGCTGTAGGGGCTCGAGCTCGCGGATCGCGCGCCACAGCTGCACCTCGCCCTCGGGAGTCTTGGGCGGGAAGAACTCGAACGAGAAGGTCGGGCCCGCATCGCGGATGAGGTCACCGATCGACGGTTGCGATCCCGGGAGGATCGAAGGGAGTCCGAGCGCCACGGGTCGAGCGTACCGGCTGGGGGTTCTGTGGGGCCGCCGTGTCGAAGGGCTGTGGATAACACGGGTTGATGCTGGTTACGGCGTTGGTGGCTGGTTGGGGACGGGAAAACGTCGCACCTGTGGGGTAGATGTGTTCTGCGCGTCGCGGACCGCCCCCACGGTCCGTTGGGCGGCGCGTGAGGATGCCGTTCGCGGTGTCCGGGGGCCACAGGCGTGCACCGCTGCTACGGGGAGGGTCCATGATGTCGGCGTCGCCAGCGCACCCGTTCGACGCGGCCGGTCCGCGTCCGTCGTTCGGCCCCTATGTGGCGCAGCTGCGGCTACGCCGGGGTTGGAGCCAGCTACGGCTGGCCGAACAGCTCTGCGCCGCGTCGGGCAGCCCGACCGTGACCCGGCACGAGATCAGCCGCTGGGAACGCGAGGAGCGGCTGCCGGCCGACTTCTGGCTGGGCTGGCTCGCCGTCGTCCTCGACGTGCCGGCCGACGGTCTGGCCGACGCGGCCGAACGCAGCCGGGTCCGGCACCGCCTGGTCGCGCCCGGGCGGGACGGCCCCGGTCGGGCGGAGAGTCGCGACCGGGTCGGGCTCGACCTGCTCGGGCTCGCGCACACCTGGCTGACCAGCGACGAGACGCCGCTGATCGGTCCGCCACGGTCGGTGCCGCCGGCCGGCGACCGGGCCGCGCGGCCGACCGTGGTCGAGGTGACCGCCCGACTGGTCGCCGCCCGCCGGCTCGACGACGTGCTCGGTGGCGTCGAGCTCGCGGCGGCGGTGCAGGGGCTGGCGAGGGCCGTCGGGCACGCCACCACGCAGCCGGCCGGCATCGCGCTGACCCGCAAGGCGGCCCGGCTGCGGGCCGAGGTCGCCCAGCTCCGCGGCTGGACCCTGGCCGACGCGGGCGACCCGCTCGGTGCGCTGTCCGCCTACCGCTGCGCGCTGGGTGCGGCGGCGGCCGCCGACGACCGGCCGCTCGCCGGTCACGTGCTCGGCTCGGCGAGCCACCTGCTCGCCGGCACCGGCGACCCGGCGCCGGCGCTGCTGCTGGCCCGCACCGCCTACGCGGGGTCGCGGCGAGCCCTGTCCGCGTCGGGCCGGGCGCTGCTGCTGCACCGGATCGCGTTCGCCGCGGCGTCGGCCGGGCTCCGTGGTGCCGCCGAGGCCGCGCTCGGCGCCGCACAGCGGGCGACCGAGCGGCGTGCGGCCGAGCACGACCCGCCCTGGCTCTACTGGCTCGACGAGGGCGAGCTCGACGCGCTGGCCGGCCGGTGCCTGGTCGTGCTCGGCCGGCCGGGGCGGGCGTTGCCACTGCTGTCCCGGGCCGTGGCCCGTTCGGGTCAGCCGCGCACCGCCGCGCTCGACAAGGCGTGGCTGGCCCGGGCCCGGCTCGACGCCGGCGAGGTCGAGGGCGCGCTGCTCGTGGCCGGGGCGGCGGTGCTCGACACCATCCGGTCCGGGTCGACGCGGGCGTGCGACCTGCTGACGGGGTTCGGCGAGCGGCTCGCGCCGTATGCCCGGCTCCCGCTGGCCCGGGACTACGCGGACCTGCTGGTGTCGGCGCGGCCCTACCTGCCGCGGCCGCTGGCCGGCGAGCCGGCCGCGGCGCATCGGGCGGCCGGCGATGGCTAGGTGGCCGCGCGTGGGGCGCATCGACGAGCGCGGGCCGGGTCGGCGGCGGTCCGGGGTGCCGGCGGGCGATCGGTGGTCAGCCGGTGCGGGTCGGGGGCCGCCGGTCGGGGGTGGTCCCGCCGCCGTATGCGGTGGTCCGGTGCCTGCCAGTTACCGCTGCGGTTGTCGTTCGGCCGGTTTGACCCTAGCGTCGTGGCGTGACCGCGCCGACCAGCCCTTCCGACGCCGCCGGCCCGGGCCCTGCCGACTCCGTCCGCCCGATCATCGCCACAAGCCTGGCCGTCACCGACCGGGTCAGGTTGCGGCAGAGGGTCGACAAGTCGCTGGCCTGGTTCCTGGCCGACCGCCGGGCGTGGATGGCCGAGGTCGACAGCGCCCTGGCGCCGGTGGCCGACGCCATCGAGGGCTTCGTGCTGCGCGGCGGCAAGCGGTTGCGGCCGGCATTCGGCTACTGGGGGTTCCGGGGTGCGGGTGGGCACGACTCCGACCAGTTGGTCACCGCGTTGTCGGCGCTGGAGCTGGTCCAGGCCAGCGCGCTGATCCACGACGACCTGATCGACCGGTCCGACACCCGGCGCGGTGAGCCGGCGGTGCATCGCCGCTTCGCGGGCCGCCACCGGGCACACGGCTGGGCCGGCGACGCCGACGGCTTCGGCGACTCCGCCGCCGTTCTGCTCGGCGACCTGTGCCTGGTCTGGTCCGACGAACTGCTGCACGCCGGCGGCCTCGACCCCGCGGCGCTCTCCCGCGCCCGCCCGGTATTCGACGAGATGCGCACGGAGGTGACCATTGGCCAGTACCTCGACGTCCTCACCCAGGCCACCGGCGACACCTCGGTCGAGCGTGCCGGGAAGGTCGCGCGGCTGAAGTCGGCGAAGTACACCGTCGAACGCCCGCTGCTGCTGGGCGCGGCGCTCGCCGCGGCGCCCGCCGGGGTGACGGACGCTTACTCCGGGTTCGGCCTGCCGCTCGGCGAGGCGTTCCAGCTCCGCGACGACATGCTCGGCGTGTTCGGCGACCCGGCGCAGACCGGCAAGCCGGCGGGCGACGACCTCCGCGAGGGCAAGCGCACGTTCCTGGTCGCGGCCACGTTCGAGGCCGCCGACGAGCCGGGCCGCCGCGACCTGGAACGCCTCCTGGGCTCACCCGACCTGGACGCTGAAGGAATCGGCCACCTCCGCGAGATCATCGTGGGCTGCGGCGCCGCCGAACGGACCGAGCGCCGGATCGGCGCGCTCCTCGACGCGGCCCTGTCGCATATCGAGACGGCCCCGATCGAGGACGAGGCACGGGCGGCGCTGATCGACCTCGCCCACGCAGCCACGACCCGCACAGACTGAGAACCGCCACGTTCGCGCCGGCCGAGGCCGGCGATCTTGCCGCGATGCTCGCGCCAGGAGCACGGCCCTGAGGCTGCGCCCTGGCGGCGCGGTTGTAGCGAGGCTCAGCGCCCAAGTCGTCGTGGCGAGTGCCCTGAGGACCGCGCCCATCGGCGTCCTGGTGGCGATCGGGTGCTGTCGTCGGGAGACCCGGTGGGCGGGCTCGGTGGGGTTCTGGGCTGGCGTGGGATTATCGATGGCGTGCGTGGCCTGGACAGCCCGTGGGGTCTGCGCGTCACCGGGCTTGTCGGGGTCGCCGTTGTCGCCGCTGGGGCATACGGAGCGGGAGCCTTGCCGGGGCGGGACCCCGGTGCGGGTCTCCGTGGCCCGGGCACGCCTGAATTCGGCTTCTGGTTGGGGCTGGCCGGGTGGGTGGTCGGCCTTGCGATCATGTCCGGCGCCTGGTGGCGGATCGGCAGGCGGCTCGGCGCCGTCGGTAACCGCTGGTTGTTCACGACCGGCGCGCTCTGGGCGCTGCCTTTGTTGCTGGCGCCGCCGTTGGCCAGCCGGGACGTCTACTCCTACGCCTGCCAGGGCGAGATCTGGCGGTCCGGGCTCGACCCCTACGCCGTCGGCGCCGTAGACGGCGGCTGCCAGTGGGCCGGCGCGGTGCCCGACCTCTGGCAGCACACCCCCGCGCCGTATGGGTCGGTTGGTGTCGCGTTGTCCGGTGTCGCAGCGGCGGTGGCGCGTGCCGTAGGCGGGCCGGCAGACCATCAGTTGCTCGTCGCGGTCGCCGTGCTGCGGGTTGTCGCGCTGGTCGGTGGCTTGCTGATCGCCGTCTACGCCGGCCGGCTCGCGCGCGCGGTCGGCGTCGCGCCGGAAGCCGCCCGTTGGCTGGGGCTGCTGTCACCGCTCGTGGCGGTGCACCTGGTCTCCGGTGCGCACAACGACGCTCTCACCGCCGGCCTGATCGTGGCGGCGTTGGCGGTGTCCGTGCCGGCCGCGGGCCGGATGTGGGCCGCCGGCGGCGGCGCTCACGGTGCGGCCAGCACGAAAAACGGGGAGTTGTCCCCGTGGGGGTCCGCGCTCGCCGCCGGTGCGTTCCTCGGGCTTGCCGTCGGGGTCAAGGTCACCGCGGTCATCGCGCTCCCGTTCGTGGTCATGCTCGTCGCCGGCCGGCGGATCCGCCTCGGCGCCAAGCCCTGGCCCACCATCGCGCTCGCCGCGACCGCCGTCACCGGGAGCGGCGCGCTGGTGTTCGCCGCCGCCAGTCTCGGCACCGGGCTCGGCCTCGGCTGGGTCCGGGCGCTCTCCGACACCGGCAGCCTCGTCCAGTGGACCTCGCTGCCCACCGGCCTCGGGATGACCGCCGGCTACGTCCTGCGGACGGCCGGACAGCCAGACTCCGTCGACACTGCGGTCGACGTCGCCCGCGTGTGCGGCCTCGCCGCGCTCGTGATCATCGGTCTCGCCCTCTGCTGGCGGGCGCTGCGAGCCACTCTTCGGCTGGCGCCATCAGGCGGGAGGCCGCAACCCGCGGAGAGGCCCCGCGAGTTGGCCGGCGCGACAGTGCCGGCCACCACCCAGGCCCGGTCAACCGCGGCCGTCGTCCACGACCGGCCCGCGCGGCTAACCGAAGACAAAGCGGCCGCGCGAACGATCGTCGCAGCCTGCGGGTGGACCCTCGTGGCTGCCGCGATCCTGCTACCGGTCTTCTACCCCTGGTACGCCCTGGTCCCCCTGGCCGTCCTCGCCTGCGCCACCAAACCCGGCCGGACCAGAACCGCCCTCGCCGCGGCCGCGGTCGTCGTCACCGCGCTGACCCTGCCCAACGGCCTGGGCATCCCGGTCCTGACCAAACTCCCGGGTGCCATCCTCGACGTGGCCATCGTCGCCGGAGCTATCACCGCCTACCGCCGGCGGAGCCGGCGCAGCAGCCAGGACGAGCCGGTGCCCGCCGACGGCCGGCGCTGAACACCGACCCGACCCCAGAACACCCACAGCGACAGCGTCACCAGGACCAACGCGAACCCGAACAGCAGATCCTCGACCGGCGCGTACACGAGCCGCACCCCCACGATCGCCGAAGGGTCGTAGCGCACGATCTCCGGACCCGTCAGCACCCCGTTCGACAGCAGTTGGAAGAACACGATGATCGGGTACGTGGCCCAGAACACCCGACGCAGCACCAGCCGGGTACGCAGCACGAACAGGTCGAGAAAGAGCGCGGCCAGGACGCCGACCAGGGCAGCCGTCGTATAGCTCACTCGTCACCCGCCGGGAGTCGCAGGACCGCCCGGACCGCTTCGAAGCCCAGGATCGCGCACAGCGGGACCACCAGGAAGAACAGCAGTTCGTCCAGCGGCAGGCCGCCGGGCAGCAGCACACCGGTCGTCTGGCGCGGGTCGAACGACCAGTGGCCCGCCGCGATCGCCGCGATGTCCCACGCCGCGAACACCGCCATCACCGGCACCACCGTCAACAGCAACCGCCGCCAGCGGGCCAGGACGTTGACCCGCAGGGCCGGTTCGAGCCAAAGGGCACCGGCCAGGCAGCCCAGCAGGACCGCCAGGTACGCGAAGCGCAAATCTAGAAGCCCAGCGCCTGCGCTCGGCGCTTCACCTCGGTGGCCTGGTCGCCGCCGAGGGCCACCGCCGGGAAGCCGGGGAGGGTGGCGTCCTCCGCGTAGAGCCACCGCAGGCACTCTTCGTCGTTGTACCCAGCGTCGTGCAGCAACGTGATGACGCCCGGCAGGTGCTTGAGCACGGTGCGGTTCGCCACCAGCTCGGCCGGCACCCGCAGGACGCCGTCGCGGCGGACCGCGAGCAGCGAGCCGTCGCGGACCATCTGGTTCACCTTGCTGATCGACACGTCGAGGCGCTCCGCCACGTCGGGCAAGGGCAGCCACTGAGCGGGAACGGTTTCGGTCACCCGCTCACATTGCCACGCCGACGCGGCGTGACACCACCGAACCACCCGGTACGGGGTACCGCCGTACCGCACGATCATTTCGGAAGGATCTCCCGTGACCACCTGGCGGGGTGTGCGCAAGGAACTCGTGGGCGCGTGGCGGTCGGTGCAGTACGACCTGACCCGGGCGCGCAACCGCAAGAACGCGGACGGCGAGGAGACCACTGAGCTGATCTTCCCGGAGCACGCCGCACCACCCCGCCGCCTGGTCGCCACCGGCGGGTTCGCCCTGGTCAGCCTCGTCGGCGCGGTCGGCACCTACTTCGTCGTCGTCAACGGCCTCGGCGCGCTGCTGAACCAGCCGGAAGCGACGGAACAACCCGTGAGCGTCGTGGCCGGCGCCGACGGCACCGGCCAGCGCCCGGAAGAGGTGAGCCTGCGGGAACCGGTGCGGATCGCCCGGGAGGGTGGCCCGCTCACCGTCGCCGGCCGGCAGGCCGCGTCGGGCGGCGCCGGATCATCGGATACGCACGACGGCGCACCCACCGACGTCGGACCCGCCCCGGATCCGGAGCGCGACCCGGGCGACCCCGGCGACCCGCAGCCCGAAGAGTCGGACCCGCCCCCGACGGAAGACCCGACGCCCACCCCGAGCCCGACACCGGCGGAGCCGACCCCCACCGCCGAGCCGAGCCCGTCACCGACCGCGAGCGCGTCCGAGAGCAGCGACGCCCAGCCGTACGAAGGCCGCCCGCGCCGTCATCACCACCGTCACCCGGACGAAAACCCCTGAATGCGGGGTTACCGGTGAAGATGCCGGCACGGCTGTGTCGCTCGAACGCCGCGTGCACATAGACTGCCTGCCGATGGACATCCAGGTCGCTGACTCGCTCTTGGGCACACTGGTCGACGGGCGCTACCGCATCCGTGGGCGGGTGGCCCGTGGCGGCATGGCGACCGTTTACACCGCGACCGACGAGCGCCTCGAGCGCACGGTCGCCCTCAAGATCATTCACCCGACGCAGGCCCGCGATCCGCAGTTCCTCGACCGGTTCACCGACGAGGCCAAGACGATCGCCCGGCTGACCCACCCCAACGTGGTCGCGGTCTACGACCAGGGCGTGCACGCCGGCCTCCCCTACCTGGTGATGGAATACGTGCGCGGCCACACGCTGCGCGACGTGCTCGCGCAGCGCCGCCGGCTCAACCCGGGCGAGGCACTGGCGATCCTCGAGCAGATGCTCGCCGCGATCTCCGCCGCCCACCGCTCCGGCCTCGTGCACCGCGACGTCAAGCCCGAGAACGTGCTGGTCGCCGAGGCGCCCAGCGGCGGGCCCGGCAACCTCGTCGACAGCGTGGTCAAGGTCGCCGACTTCGGCCTGGCCCGCGCGGTCGAGGCCAGCGCCACCGACGCCGAGGGCGGCCAGCTCATGGCCACCGTCGCCTACGTCGCGCCCGAGCTGGTCACCGACGGCCGCGCCGACCCGCGCAGCGACGTCTACTCCGCCGGCATCGTGCTGTTCGAGATGCTCACCGGCCGGGTCCCGTACGACGGCAACCAGCCCGTCGAGGTCGCCTGGCAGCACGTCGACCGCGACGTCCCCGCGCCGTCGAGCCTCGTGGCGGGCATCCCGCCCGTGCTCGACGAGCTGGTCGCCCGGGCCACCCGCCGCGACCCGCACGCCCGGCCGACCGACGCCGGCACGTTCCTCTCCGAGGTGCAGGTCGTGCGCGACGACCTCGGCACGGCCAACGCCAACACGGCCCTGCTCCAACAGGTCTCCGCCCGCACCGTGACGATCCCGCGCGTCAACGCCGAGCCGCAACGGCCGTCCTGGGCGCGCCTGGCCGAACCACCGCCCAGCGGGCGACGCCGCGCACCCGAGCCCGACTACGACGACTACGACGACGGCCGCGCCGGACTCGGCGGGAAGATCGCCGACCGCTACCGCATGGTGATGTCGCACCCCCGGGGCCGGATGGCGGTGGCCGCCGCGATCGTCGTGTTCGGCCTGGTCGCGGCGATCGGCGGCTGGTGGTGGGGCATGGGCCGCTACACGGTCGCTCCCCAGCTCGCGTCGATGACCAAGGCCGCCGCCGAGGCGCAGGCCACCCGCGGCGGCTTCACGATCTCCTACGCGGCCGGCCAGTTCGACGAGAAGGTCGACAAGGACGTCGTGCTCTCCCAGGACCCGCCGGCCGCCGGCCGGATCCTCAAGGGCGGCACGATCACGCTGGTCCTCTCGCTCGGCGCCGAGCGCTACCAGGTCCCGGACGTCTCCGGCATGACGCTCGACCTGGCCACCGCCGAGCTCGAGCAGGCCAAGCTGCAGATCGTCAAAGGCGCGGACCGCTACGACGACAACCTGCCCAAGGGCGTCGTGGTGGCCGTCGACCCGGCGGCCGGCACCGAGACCAAGCCCGGCGACAAGGTGACCGTCTTCGTCAGCAAGGGCAAGGCGCCGCTGACCGTTCCCCGCGTGGTCGGCAAGAACGTCAACGACGCCCGCAACGAGCTGATCGGCCTCGGGCTCGAGCCGCTGATCGCCTACAAGCAGTCCGACAAGCCGCGCGACGAGGTGATCGGCCAGTCGCCCAACGACGGTGCCGGCGTGGAAAAGGGCGCCAAGGTCGAGCTGCAGGTCAGCGAGGGTCCGCCGCAGACGGTCGTGCCACGGGTGGTCGGCCTGCCCTGCCAGCAGGCGGTGCAGCAGCTCCAGGGCATGGGCCTGCAGCCCAACCCGCAGATCAACCCCAACGGGACGGTCTTCGCACAGCAGCCCAACGAGAACACCCCGGTGCCGCCGGGGAGCCAGGTCGTACTCTTCTGCCAGTGATCGGTTCGCACACACCCACCGCCGGCGGCATCGCCAGGACCGCGCTGCCCTACCTCGACGCGGCCGGGTCCCAGGTGGCCCAGGTCTACGTGTCGAACTCGCGCGGCTGGGCGCTCCCGCCCGGCGACCCGGCGCAGGACGAGCTGTTCAGGGCGGGCTGCGCGGAGCGCGCGGCGGCGGTCTACGTGCACGCGTCGCTGCTGGTCAACCTCGGCTCACCGACGGCGGAAACCGTCGAGCGGTCGGCCGCGACGCTCGCGCACGCGCTGCGCCGGGGCACGGCGATCGGCGCCCGGGCAGTGGTCTTCCACGCCGGCAGCGCGGTCGACCCGACGCACCACGACGCCGCCCTCAAGCAGGTGCGCGAGGAACTCCTGCCGCTGCTGGACCAGGACGGCCCCGAGCTGCTGGTCGAGCCGAGCGCCGGCGGCGGGCGCTGCCTGGCGTCCCGGGTCGAGCACCTGGCCGACTACTTCGCCGCCGTCGACTGGCACCCGCGTCTCGGCGTCTGCTTCGACACCTGCCACGCCTGGGCCGCGGGCCACGACCTGGCCGCGCCGGGCGGCATGACGGCGACGCTGGACCTGCTGACCGAGACGGTCGGCGCGGGCCGGCTGAAGTTGGTGCACGCCAACGACTCCAAGGACACCTGCGGTTCGCTGCGCGACCGGCACGAGACGATCGGCAAGGGCTCGATCGGCACGGCGGCGTTCGCGGAGCTGCTCGGACATCCGTCGACCGCAGGGCTGCCGGTCGTCGTCGAGACCCCGTCGGGCAAGACGCACGAGGGCCACGCCGCCGACATCGCCACGTTGCGGGGGCTGGTCAGCTAAGGACCCGGACCGCGCGCACGCCCAGCGGGGCGAGCGCCGCGACCGCGAACACCAGCCCGCAGCACACGGCCACCCGCGCGCCGCCGAACGCCGCCGCGGCCGGCCCGACCAGCAGCTGCCCGAGCGGGATCGCCGCGAACGACAGCAGGTCGTCGATCGACGCGACCCGGCCCAGATGCGCGCTGTCGACGTGCCGCTGCAGGGCGCTGTCCCAGGTGATCCCCGACGCGGCGAAGCCGACCCCGCCGAGGAACGCGCAGGCGGCGAGCCACACCGGCCCGACGCCGAGCCCGAGCCCGAGCAACCCGCAGGCGCCGAGCGCGCCGCACAGCCGCCCGAACAGCAGCGGCCGCCGGGGCGGCAGCCGGTACATCACCGCGCTCATCACCAGCAGACCCACCGCGCGCACGCTCAGCACCACGCCCCAGGCGGCCTCGCCCGCGCGGGCCGCCGTCAGCGACGGCCCGAGGATCTGCCACGGCCCGGTGTTCACCAGATTGATCACGGCGTACGCGAGCGCCACCGGCCAGACCCACGGGATCGCCACGAACGCCCGCCACCCGTCCCGGATGCCGCCCACCAGTCCGGAATCGGAGGGCACCGGGGCGACCCGGGGCAGCCGGCTCAGGAAGAACGCCGCCGCGACGAAGCTGACCGCGTCGACCGCGATCGCCCAGCCACCGCCGGCCGCGACCACCACGAGCCCGGCGACCGTCGGCCCGACGATCAGCACCGCGCTGCGGGTGGTCGACAGCAGCGCGTTGGCCCGTCCCAGGTCGTCCGGCCCGACCAGTTCGGGCACGATCCCCCGCAGCGCTGGCGAGGTGAACGCCTCGACGGCGCCGGCCAGCAGCGCCAGTCCGGCGACCAGCCAGAGCCGGTACGCGCCGCCGATGAAGACCAGCGCGATCGCCCCCTGTGTCACGCCGGCGCCCAGGTTGGCCAGCACCAGCACGGCCCGGCGCGGCAGCCGGTCCGCGACCGCGCCACCGACCAGCAGCAGCGCGAGGTGCGGCCCGAGCTGGCAGGCCAGCACGATGCCGAGGTCGCCCGGCCGGCCGCTGGCGTCGAGCACGGCGAAGGCGAGCGCGACCGGGGTCATCGCACTCCCGGCGAGGGAGACCAGCCGGCCGAGGTAGAAGTTGCGGAACGGCGGGGCGAGCAGCAGCACCCGGGCAGCCTGCCGGCCGCGGTGGACGGCGGCTAACCTTGCGGCGAAAGGCGTAACGATGACTCTCCTGCGGCTCACACCCACCGCGCTGTCCCGCTGCCGGTTCGCCCTGTCCCCGCTGGCGGAGACGCTCGGCGCCCTGATCACCCTGCACCGGCCCGCACCCGAGCCGTGGCTGCGCGACTGGCACGAACGCCACCGGCCCGGCTACCGGGCCTGGCTGGCCGGCGACCCGTTCGCGACCGGGCTGATGCACCTGGTCTCGGCGACGAAGTTCCTGCCCGACCTGGTCGCGGTCCCACCGACCGGCGGCACCGGCACCCGGCTGCGCGACGAGCTCGCGGCGGTCGCCGCGTTCAGCGACGAGGAGACCCGGGCGACGGTCGCGGACGCGGTCGCCAAAGCCTGGGAACCGCAGGACACCGCCTGGCTGGACACCACCGGCCTCGGCCCCAAGGTGGCGACCGCGCTCGCCGAGGGCTGGCGCCGGTTCGTCGAGCCGGACTGGCCCCGCCGCCGGGCGCTGCTGGAACGCGACATCATGCACCGCGCCGGGCTACTCGCCGCCTACGGCTGGAAGGAGACCGTGCGGAACATGACCCGCCACTCCGTCTGGGTCGGCGACGACGCGATCCGGTTCAGCGACCAGGACTACCCGGACCGCTGGATCACCGACGAGGGGCTGGTGTTCGTGCCCAAGACAACGGGCGTCGGCGCGTGGACCTGCGAACGCCCGCCCCTGTACGCGCTCGTCTACCCGGCCCGCGGTCCCGCCGCGGAGCTCACCGACCCGGCCGGCGACGCGCTCGCCACGCTGCTCGGCCCGGGCCGCGCCCGGGTGCTCCGCGAGCTGCGCCGGCCGGCGACCAGCACGCAGCTCGCGTACACCCTGGAGGTCTCGCTCGGCACCGTCAGCACCCACCTGGCCGTGCTCCGCGAAGCCGGCGTCGTCGCCGGCGCCCGGGTCGGCCGCGCCGTCGTCTACCGCCTCACCGACCGCGGCGGCAAACTGATGGCCGAGCTGGACTGAGCGCGCTCAGCGCGGCCGCTGCCGGACCCGCCGCCGCAGCGGCGTGCGGCCCGACCGGTACGGCGCCACCCGGTCCTTGCCGGCCTCCTTCGCCGAATAGAGCGCGACGTCGGCCTCCCGGAGCACCTCTGCCGGATCACGCGCACCCAGCGCCCCCGCGGTGACGCCGACGCTGGCGCTGACCGCGAGGGAACCGTGCGCCGACGGATAGGGCAGCCGCAGCCGGCCGCACACCGCGGCCCCGAAGGCCATCGCGGCGGCTTCGTCGGTCTCCGGCAGCAGCACGGCGA
The DNA here is from genome assembly GCF_016862515.1 of Asanoa iriomotensis. GTDB lineage: Bacteria > Actinomycetota > Actinomycetes > Mycobacteriales > Micromonosporaceae > Asanoa > Asanoa iriomotensis. Next base: position 173,073 of record NZ_BONC01000005.1, on the reverse strand, counting down.
ACTCGTCGCCACCGAGCCGGACCAGCGTGCTGCCGACGGGTGCCAGCCGGGTCAGCCGCCGCCCGACCGCGACCAGCAACTCGTCGCCAGCCGGGTGACCGAGCGAGTCGTTGATCTCCTTGAAACCGTCGAGGTCGATCAGCAGCAGCGCGTGCGGCCCGCCTCGCGGCAGCGCGGTCAACCGCTCCGACAGCACCGACCGGTTCGCCAGCCCGGTCAGCGGGTCGTGCGCCGCCCGGTAGGACAGCTCCGCCTGCAGCCCCTGCAGTTCGCCGACGGCCACACCGAGCTGTTCGGCCCGCCGGTCGGCGACCCGCGCCACGAGTGCCAGCCGCCACAGCAGCAACAGCGAGATGACCGCGCCGGCCAGCACCGGCGGGCCGAAGTCGGCCGGCGACCCCGGATCGAATCGGCCGATCGCGACCGCGAGCGACCAGGCGAGCGGGCCCAGCAGGGTCAGCCCGACGAACATGATGACGCGTCCCCGGCGCAGCCGCCGGCTGTTGGTCCGCGCGCGGGTCAACGAGGTCCTCGAGGAGGGATGCACCAGGGCGGCGGCGAGAAGGACGCAGAAGAGCGTCGCGAACAGGCCGGTGTTCGCCTGGGTGCCCTCGATGCGGTAGCCGGCTCGCGCTCCGATCACCGCGACGGACGCCAGCAACGCGCAGATCACGCTGGCCACCACCAGGCGCACGGTGGGCGCCCGGGGATTCACCAGGAACAACAGCCGCACCAGCGCCCCCACGACCAGAGAGACGCCGATGGGGCGCAGGGCGGCGACCGCGAGCTGGGTCCCCTCCGGCACGAGACTGCCGTGTAGCAATAGCAACCAGAGCAGGACGAAGATGCCGAGCGTGGCCACCGAGGCATCGAGGGTATCGGCGAGCGCGCCGGTTCCGCCGAGCACCAGCAGCCCGATCACCAGCGCCGGGTACAGGATCAGGGCGCGAATGTCTCCGTAGGCCAGGCCCCGGTCCAGCGCGACCGGCCGGTTGCCGGCCGCGACCGTCACCCGGGAGAGGCTCACGGACCCGGATGCCACGGTCAACGACCACCAGGCAGCGGCCCGGGGCGGCCGGCGGGCAATCAGGACGACGACCGAGACCACGACGGCGGCGACCGCGGCGATCGCGGTCAGCATGGGGGCACCCGAAATCAACGCGGCGAGGATCAGAGCGCCCTCGATCGCGAAGAAGGCCCAGGCGGACTGGCGCCACAGGCCCGTGGTGGCCATGGCAACCTCCGCCGAACCGTCGCTCCCCCGAACCGGGTCAGGTCAGGGGCGTGCTCCATTCAGCAAAGCACGCGATCCTGTCAGCGTCGAAAGATCTCCGGCAGCACCTCGACGGCGCGGTCGATGGCGGCGTCGTCGACGTCCATGTGGGTGACCAGGCGGGCCAGCCGCGGGCCGAGCACCGAGACCAGCACGCCACGCTCGCGGGCGGCCGCCGCCAGGGCGTGCGCGTCGAGCGGTGACTTGCGCAGGTCGAGCGGGACGATGTTGGTGCGCACCGCGCCGGCCACCACGCCGAACGGGGCCAGCGCCTCGGCCAGCCGGGCCGCCTTCGCGTGGTCCTCCGCGAGCCGCGCGATGTTGTGCTCCAGCGCGTAACTGCCAGCGGCGGCGAGCACGCCGGCCTGGCGCATGCCACCACCCATCCGCTTGCGGAGCACGCGGGCGCGCTCGATGTTGGCCGCCGAGGAGACGACCAGCGAGCCGACCGGGGCGCCGAGGCCCTTCGAGAGGCAGACCGACATGGTGTCGAAGAGCGCGCCATAGGTGCGCAGCGGCACGCCGTCAGTCACGTGGGCGTGCCAGATCCGGGCGCCGTCGCAGTGCAGGGCCAGCCCGGCGTCGGTGGCCGCCGCGCGCAGGGTCTCCAGCGTGGACAGCGGGATCACCCCGCCGCCGCCGCGGTTGTGGGTCTGCTCGACGGCGATCGCCCGGGTCGGCACCGCGTGGTAGCCGCCGGCCGGCCGGATCATGTCGATCACCACGTCGGGGTCGACGTCGGCGCCGACGGGACCCCAGGTGCGGGTGGAGATGCCGCCGATGGCCGCGGCCGCGCCGATCTCGTAGGTCACCACGTGCGCGTCCGCGTCGCAGAGCAGTTCCTCGCCCGGCGGCACCGAGATCTGGATCGCGATCTGGTTGGCCATCGACCCGGTCGGCGCGAACAGCGCCGCCTCGTGGCCGAACAGCGCGGCGACCGACGCCTCGAGGGCGTTGATCGTCGGGTCCTCGCCGTAGACGTCGTCGCCGACGCGGGCCGACGCCATGGCGGCGCGCATGCCCTCCGACGGTTGGGTGACGGTGTCGGACCGCAGGTCCACGAACTCAGCCACGCAGCATCTCCGCAACGAGGAAGGCCAACTCCAGTGACTGCTGGGTGTTGAGCCGGGGGTCACAGGCCGTCTCGTACCTGCCGGGCAGGTCGAGGTCTTCGATGCCCTGGGCGCCGCCCAGGCACTCGGTCACGTCTTCGCCGGTCAGCTCCACGTGCAGGCCGCCGGGGTGGGTGCCCAGCGAGCGGTGCACCTCGAAGTAGCCCAGCACCTCGTCGACGATCCGGTCGAAGTGGCGGGTCTTGTAGCCGTTGGAGGACTCGTGCGTGTTGCCGTGCATCGGGTCGCACTGCCAGACCACCTTGGCGCCGGCCGCCGTGACCTTGTCGACGATCGGGGCCAGCGCGTCGCGTACCCGATGGTTGCCCATCCGGGCGACGAGCGTGAGCCGGCCCGGCACGTTGCCCGGGTTGAGCTTCTCGCACAGCTCGAGCGCCTGGTCGGGCGTGGTGGTCGGGCCGAGCTTGACGCCGATCGGGTTGACCAGCCGCGACAGGAAGTCGACGTGCGCCCCGTCGATCCGCCGGGTGCGCTCGCCGATCCAGAGGAAGTGCCCGGACAGCCCGTAGGCCTTGTTGTCGGAGACCCGGGTCAGCGCGCGGTCATATTCCAGCGCGAGCGCCTCGTGCGAGCAGTAGAGGGTGACCGTGCGCAGCGCCTCGTCGTCGGTCATCCCGCAGGCCCGGATGAAGGCCAGCGCCCGGTCGATCTCGCGGGCGATCGCCTCGTAGCGCTCGCCGGCCGGCGACTCACGGACGAAACCCTTGTTCCAGTCGTGTACGGCGTGCAGGTCGGCCAGCCCGCCGGAGAGGTAGGCCCGGAGCATGTTCATCGCTGCGGCCGAGTTGGCGTAGGCCCGGATCATCCGCTGCGGGTCTGCGACGCGCGCGGCCGGCGTCGTCTCCAGCGAGTTGATCATGTCGCCGCGGTAGGCCGGCAGCCCGAGCGCGTCGGTCGCCGACGAGCGGGGCTTCGTGTACTGCCCGGCCACCCGGGCCACCTTGACCACGGGCAGCGAGGCGCCGTAGGTCAGCACGACCGCCATCTGCAGCAGCGTGCGGGCGTTGGCGAGCAGGTGGCTCTCGGTGTTGTCCACGAAGGTCTCGGCGCAGTCGCCGCCCTGCAGCAGGAACGCCTGGCCGTCGCAGACCAGCGCGAGCCGCTCGCGGAGCTGGTCGACCTCGTAGGGCGCGACCACGGACGGGACGTTGTCGAGGACCTGGCAGACCTCGGCGACCACCTTCATGTCCGGCCACGGCGGCATCTGGTCGCGGGGCAGGTCACGCCAGTGGTCCAGACCGAGCGCCTGGTCTTCGGCGGAGTCGGCCGCCGGCCGGGAGGTCTGCGGACCGAGGCTGGCCACTCCTGGGTAGCTCAGCTGATGCCACTCTTGGCGCATGCCCGCAAGACTACGGCTGTCCGCTCACTGGGAAGGTGTGGGGCTGGGCGCGGCGGGCATCGACGGCAGCACCACGGCCGTCTCCTCGGCGGCGATGCACCAGCCGGTATCGATGTTGGTCACGAGGAACGCGACGCTGACCGGCGTCCGCTCGCCACCCGCGGGCGTGACGAGCATCGCAGCGGTCACCTTCTGGCCCTCGCCCTCGGCCCGGACGTCGGTCACCAGGCCACCGGACACCTTGGTCTTGGGGTTGAAGTCGCCGCCCTCGCCCTTGGCGGTCTTGTCGAACGTGCCGGCCAGCGTCGGGCAGAGCAGCTTGCGGCCGGCGGCCGCGTCCCGCTTGGCCATGGCGGCCAGGTAGGACTCGACGTGGGCGCGGGCCTTCTGCGGGCTCTCGTCGACCGGGACCGGGTCCGCGCCGACGATCTTGTCGGCGAGCGTGCAGCCACCCAGTGCCAGGGCCGCGGTCAGGCTCGCGACGGCCAGCGCGCGACGTCGGTTCAACACGGTTCGTGAGTCTGGCACACATTCCTTGTCGGGCGCTGAACGGGATTCCCATTCGTGCCCCAAAGCGGATTAAAACCCGCAAGATGTTCATACAGGTCATTTGCTGGTACGGAGGGGACGCGCCGATGCAACCGACCGCTCCACCGCCGTACCCGGTGAATTTCTCCGTGGCCTATCCCGACCGACCGCTCAACCGGCTGACCAGCTTCTTCCGCCTGTTCACGATCATCCCGATCGTGATCGTGCTCGGCACCGTCTACAGCGGTGGCGCCGAGTGGGGCCAGTGGGGCGGCGACAACGGCAACCACGCCCAGAACGTCGCGTACGGCTTCGGCGGTGTGCTGTTCTTCGGGCCGCTGCTGATGATCCTGTTCCGGAAGAAGTACCCGCGCTGGTGGTTCGACTGGAACCTGGAGCTGCAGCGGTTCGCCAACCGGGTGACCGTCTACTTCGCGCTGATGGACGACCGCTACCCGGCCACCGACGACCAGCAGTCGGTGCGGCTCGACTACCTCTATCCCGGCGGGACGCTCAACCGGTTCCTGCCGATCGTCAAGTGGCTGCTCGCGGTCCCGCACTACGTCGTGCTGTTCTTCCTGCACATCGGCGCCGTGGTCGCGGTGGTGATCACGTGGTTCGCGATCCTGTTCACCGGGCGCTACCCGCGGCCGCTGTTCGACTACGTCGAAGGGGTGCTGCGCTGGCAGAACCGGGTCACGGCGTACGCGTTCACGCTGGTCACGGACCGCTATCCGCCGTTCCGCCTGGCGCCGTGAAAGGAACGGACCGTTGTTGACGCATAGCGTCAACAACGGTCCGTTCCTTACTTACAGGATCTCGGTGACCGTGCCCGCGGCGACGGTGCGGCCGCCCTCGCGGACGGCGAAACCGAGCCCGACGTGCATGGCCACCGGGCGGCTCAGCTCGACGGTCAGGTCGACCGTGTCACCGGGCAGCACCATCGTGACCCCCTCCCCCAGCTCGATCGCCCCGGCCACGTCGGTGGTCCGGAAGTAGAACTGGGGCCGGTAGTTGGCGAAGAACGGCGTGTGCCGCCCACCCTCGGCCGCGGTCAGCGCGTGCAGCCGCGCGGCGAACCGGCGGTGCGGCGCGACCGACCCGGGCGCCGCCACGACCTGACCGCGCTGGATCTGGTCGCGCTTGACGCCGCGGAGCAGGATCGCCGCGTTGTCACCGGCCTCGGCCGTCACCAGCGACTTGCCGAACGTCTCGAGCCCGGTCGCCACCGTGGTCAGGGTGTCACCGAGCCCGACGACCTCGACCGGGTCGCCGACCTTCAGCGTGCCCCGCTCGATCGCGCCGGTGACCACCGTGCCCCGCCCGGAGATCGTCAGCACGCTCTCGATGGGCATCAGGAACGGCTCGTCGACGGCCCGCGGCGGCACCGGGACGTACCGGTCGACCGCGTCGAGGAGGTCCACGATGGACTTCGTCCAGCCGGGGTCACCCTCGAGCGCCTTCAACGCGGACACCCGCACCACGGGCACCTCGTCGCCCGGGAAGCCGTACTCGGAGAGCAGCTCCCGGACCTCGAGCTCGACCAGGTCGAGCAGCTCCGCGTCCTCGACGGCGTCGGCCTTGTTGAGCGCCACCACCAGGTACGGCACGCCGACCCGGCGGGCGAGCAGCACGTGCTCCCGGGTCTGCGGCATCGCACCGTCGAGCGCCGACACGACCAGGATCGCGCCGTCGACCTGCGCCGCACCCGTGATCATGTTCTTCACGTAGTCGGCGTGGCCGGGCATGTCGACGTGGGCGTAGTGCCGCGTCGCCGTCTCGTACTCGACGTGAGCGATGTTGATGGTGATGCCCCGGACGATCTCCTCCGGCGCACGGTCGATGCCGTCGAAGGCGACGAACCGGTTGGTTGCCGGGTCGGCCTCGGCGAGCACCTTCGTGATGGCGGCGGTCAGGGTCGTCTTCCCGTGGTCGACGTGCCCCATCGTCCCGATGTTGAGGTGCGGCTTCGTGCGTATGAACTGGCTCTTCGCCATGGTTGGTTCAGTCCTCCAGAACTGGATGCAAGGAGGCGGTTGGAGACGTGCGCGGGCGGGCGCCACCCCGCGTCGGGGCCGCGTTAAGGGCCTTGATGACAGAAGACTCCGCGCCAGAACCGGGCCGGGACCAACCCCTACCCGCGGGTTCTGCTGCTGCGGGAAGGGGTCAGAGATCAGCGCCGTCGGCGGCACAACGCAGGAGGAAACCTGCGGGCCGCGCGGGGCTGCTGAAGAACATGACCATCACGGTACGAAGGAACGCCGGTCCTGTCGAACGTATTCCGCGACCGTTGACACGCGGCGGCGCGGCGGCCTAGCTTCCTCCACAACCGGCATGCAAACCGATTTGGAAACTGGCGAGGGCGCTCGATGAGAAGACTTTCCTGGGTCGTTCCCGCCGGGCGGCCCGACCTGTTCGAGCCGGTCACCTCGACCGGCCTCGCGCCGGAGTCCTACCTGGGCGAGCGGGTCGCGGGAAATCTGCGCCGGCTGCTCGCGGTCGACCTGGCCCCGCTGCTCGCCGGCTTCCGGAGCCGGCCGGGCGAGCACCCGTGGATCGGCGAGCACATCGGTAAATGGCTCGACGCCGCAGCGCTGACCTGGGCTGCGACCGGCGACGACCGGTTGCGGGCCAAGCTCGACGAGGCGGTGACCGTGCTGATCGCGAGCCAGGAGGACGACGGCTACCTCGGCACCTACGCCGCCGGCACCCGGCTGGGCACCCACCCCGACCCCCGATCCGACTGGGACGTCTGGGTGCACAAGTACGCCCTCGTCGGCCTGCTGAGCTACTACGCACACACCGGCGAGCGGCGGGCGCTCGACGCCGCCCGCAAGGCCGGCGACCTGCTCGTCGCGACGTTCCAGACCGGGAGTCAGGACATCATCGCCGCCGGCACCCACACCGGGATGGCGGCGACCAGCGTCCTCGAACCCGTCGTGCTCCTGCATCGGCACACCGGCGATCCCCGCTACCTGGCGTTCGCGGAGCACATCGTCGCGGCGTGGGACCAGCCGAACGGCCCGCGGGTGCTCTCCACGTTGCTGGACAGCGGGCGGGTCAGCGAGGTCGGCAACGGCAAGGCCTACGAGATGCTGTCGAACATCGTCGGCCTCGTCGAGCTGGCCCGGATCTCCGGCGACGACCGGCACTTCACCGCCGCCGTCCGCGCCTGGCACGACGTCGTGGCACACCACCGGTACATCACGGGCACGGCGAGCTTCGGCGAACACTTCCACCGGCCGGACGAGCTGCCCGACTCGACGTCGGTGCACATGGGCGAAACCTGTGTCACCGTCACCTGGTTGCACCTGACCCGGCAACTGTTCGCGCTCACCGGCGAGTGCGTGTTCGCGGACGAGATCGAACGGACCCTCTTCAACCACCTGCGGGCGGCGCAGCTCCCCGACGGCTCGGGCTGGTCCTACTACACCCCGCTCGACGGCTACCGCGACTACGGCCCCGGCATCAGCTGCTGCGTCTCCAGCGGCCCGCGCGGCGTGGCCACCGGCGCCGCCTCGGTGTTCGCGGTCGCGGCGGAGCGCGACGAGCTGGTGGTCTCGCTCTACCAGGACGCGGCGGCCACGGTCGAGCTGGACGGGCGCGCGGTCAGGGTGACGCTGGCGAGCGCCGTGCCGTTCGACGGCGGCGCCGTGCTCACGCTCGACCTCGACCGCCCGGCCACCTTCTCGGTGCGGCTGCGGCGCCCGCCGTGGGCCGACGGCTTCCACGTCGACGGGGCGGCCGAGGCGGACGGCTGGTTCGTGCTGCCGACCCGCGAATGGCAGGGCGGTGAGCGGATCACCGTCCGCTTCGGTCTCGGCGCGCACACCGTCGCGGGCACCGGATGGAACGCGTCGCGGGTCGCGCTGGGTTGGGGGCCGCTGGTGCTCGCGTACCGCGCCGACGGCCCGCAGCCGACGGCCTTCGACGTCTTCGACGGCCACGACTTCGGCCCGGTCACCAGGGACCCGTCGGCGTGGCGGGTCGACAACCGCCTGGCACCGGGCGGGCAGCGGACCGCGGTGCTCGCACCCTTCGCCGACCTCGGCGCCGACGGCGGCCCGACCCGGGTGTGGCTGGCGCATGCCCCCGGCGGCGAAGACCTGTCGGTGTTGCACGGCGCGATCGAGTCGCGCAGCTCCGGCAGCCTCGGGAAGGGGTCGGTGGCCGACTACGACCCGGCCGCGTTCGCCGCGACCGACGTCGGGCCGGCCGGCGAGGAGCAGTGGTTCGCGCTCGACCTCGACCGCCCCGCCACCTTCGACCGGGTCGTCGTCGCGCACGGCCGCTCGCTGGTGCACGGCGGATGGTTCGACACGTCGGCCGGCCCGCCCCGGATCGAGGCCCGCACCGGCCAGGGACAGTGGGCCACCATCGCCACCGTGGACGGCTATCCGGACACCACGGCCGCTGACAACGGCGGCCTGCGCGCCGGCGAGGTCTTCGAGGTCGTGCTCGCCGCGCCGGTCACCGCGACCGGGCTGCGGCTGATCGGGACGGGCTCGCACGGCGAGTACGGCCCACGCGTCTTCGTCACCTGCGCGCGGCTGGCGGCCTACCGGACGGTCAGCCCTTGATGCCGACCGAGGCGATGCCGCCGACGAGCTTGTCCTGTGCCACGAAGTAGAGGACGATCGCCGGAATCATCATGATCAGGTTCGCGGCCATCAGCAGGTTCAGTTTGGGGTTGGCGCGCGAGACCATGTTGGCCATCCCGATCGCGACCGTGTAGTCCTCGTTGCGTAACAGGTAGATCAACGGACCGAGCAGGTCGTTCCACGAGCTGAGGAACGAGAAGACCACGCACACCGCGAGCACCGGCCGGATGAGCGGCAGGATGATGTGCCAGAACACCTGGAAGTGGTTGCAACCGTCCACGGTGGCCGCGAGTTCCAGCTCGCGCGGCAGAGTCCGGATGTACTGGCGGATGAGGAAGATGTAGAACGCGTTGCCGAAGAACGCGGGCACGACCAGGGGCAGGATCGTGCCGTACCAACCGAGCTTGAAGTACATCAGGAACTGCGGGATCAGCAGGACGTGCCACGGGATCAGCAGCGTGACGATGAGGATGCCGAAGAGGAACTCCCGTCCCCGGAACCGCAGCCGCGCGAAGGCATAGCCGACGAGCGAGCAGGAGATGATCGTGCCGACGATGTTGAGCGCGACGATCACCAGCGTGTTCATCGTGTAGCGCAGGAACGGCCGCGACGGGTCGGTCAACGCGCGGCCGAAGTTCTCCCAGTGCCAGTCGCCGGTGGGGAACCACTGCGTCGGCTGCGTGAAGACCGGTGCGAAGTCAGGTTTGAGGGCGACGGTGAGCATCCAGCCGAGCGGCAGCAGGATCGTGAAGCTGAGCGCCAGCAGCAGGACGTAGGCCGCCGACGTGGACACCGTCTTGCGGACCAGTCGCACGGACGTCATGGCTTCTCCTCGGACTCGTCGTGGACCCACCGGTTCGACGTCTTCAGGATCGTGACGATCAGGACGGCCGCGACCAGCACGAAGACCCAGGCCAGCGCGGAGGCGTAGCCGAACCGACCGTTGCGGAAGCCCTCGTTCCACAGGTAGAGCAGGTAGAAGGAGAGCGACCCGCCGCTGCCGCCGCGGCTGCCGCCGAGCACGTAGGCGATGTCGAAGACCTGGAACGCGCCGATGATGCCGTTGAGCAACGTGAACAGCAGCGTCGGTGTGATCATCGGCAGGGTGATGCTGAAGAAGGCCCGCACCGGCCCGGCGCCGTCGATCCGCGCGACCTCGTAGAGCTCCGGCGGCACGTTCTGCAGCCCGGCGAGGTAGATGATCGCGCCGGTGCCGATGCTCCACAGTCCGATGAGGACCACCGCGGGCACCGCCCAGTCCGGGCTCGCCAGCCAGCCGGGCGGGTCGTCGATGCCGAAGAACCGCAGCGTGTTGTTGACCGCGCCCTCCGGGCGCAGCAGTTGCACCCACAGCACGGCGACCGCGACCCCGCTGAGCACGGCTGGCAGGAACATGATCGTGCGGAAGATCCGGATCCCGGGCAGCTTGAGGTTGAGCAGCAGCGCGAGCGCGAGCCCGGCGACCTGGAACAGCGGCACGCCGATCAGCACGTAGGTCAGGGTGACCGTGACCGAGTTGCGGAAGTCGCGGCTCGCGAACATGTCCGCGTAGTTGTCGACGCCGACGAACGTCGGCGGCGAGGCGAGGCTCCAGTCGGTCAGGCTGATGACGACCGAGGCGACGATCGGCCCGACGGTGAAGGTGAGCATGCCGATCAGCCACGGGCTGGCGAACAGCAGGCCGGCGCGAGCCTCCCGCCGCTGCGACGCGGTCCGGCGGCGCCTCGGCTCAGGACGTGCCGCGGGTGGCGGCGAAGCCGGCGGGACGGTCGCCGCCACCCCGGCCGTCATTTGATGTTCTCCCAGGTCTCCCATTCCCGGTCGAGCTTCTTCTGGAGCTCGGGAGCCTCTTTCTGTATCGCGCTCGTGTCCGTCTCACCGGCGAGGATCTGGGCGTAGATGTCGCTCAACGTCGAGGTGACCTCCCAGAACCCGGGGACGAACAGGCCCGGCTTCGTGCTCGTGGAGAGGACCTTGACGACCTCCTGGCGGGACTCGTTCGTGCCGGCCCACGCTTGGAGCATCGTGGCGTCCAGCGGCGGCTGGTCGGTCTTCTCCGCCCGGATCTTGCTGCCCTCGGTGCCGATGTAGGCGACGAGCGCCTTCGCCGTCGCGGGGTTCTTCGAGTCGGTGAACGCGCCGTACTTGTCGGTGCCGACGAAGACGAACGAGTCGTCGCCGGCCTTCTCCACCGGCGGTGGTGCGGCACCCCAGCGGGCGCCGGCCGCCTCGAGGGTCTTGGCACCGATCTCGAAGTCCGTGACGGCCATCGCCGCCTTGCCGCTGCCGAGCAGGTCGTGGCGGGGCGTCAGTTCCTCCTCGGCGGCCGTCGGCGACACCTTGTCGCGCGAGAGCTTCCCGAGGACGTCGTACAGGTGGAGGGTGGAGGGGTCGTTGGCGAAGCCGTCGACCTTTCGGCCGTCCTCGCTGAAGTGGGTCAGCCGGCCGGCCCAGGTGTAGGGCGACCCGACGGACCCGCCGTAGACGTCCTTGCCGAGTGCGGCCTGCAACTGCCGCGCCATCGCGTCGTACTCGTCGATGGTCATCGGTTTGTCCGCCGGCGGGTAGGCGACCTTGGCCTTGTCGAAGAGGTCCTTGTTGTAGAGGAGGACGACCGAGCCGGTCAGCGAGCCGAGGCAGTAGAGGTGTCCGTCCAGCTCGCACTCGCTGAGCGCGACCTGGTTCATGTTGGCGGTGTCGATGCCCTGCGCGTTGATGACGTCGTCGAGCTTCATGACGCTGCCGGCCTTCATCCACCGTGACTCGTAGATGAAGGCGACGTCCGGCGGCTCCTTGGCGAGCAACGCCGTGTCGATCTTGGTGACGAAGCCGTCCTCGGGCACCTCGGTCATCTCCACCTTGGTCCCGGGGTACTTGTCCTCGAAGCCGGCCTTGACCGCTTCGAGGAACTCCGGCACCGGGTCCTCCAGATACCAGAGGGTGACGGTGCCGCCGATCTGGTCGGGGTCGACCGGCGCGCTGCTCTCCTGGCACCCCGTGAGGGCGAGTGCCGTGACCGCTATGAGGGCTCCAACGCCCTTGGCTCGCATGTCTGACTCCTCTCGTGCAAATGCATTTGGGGTACGGGTGGTCAGAGCGCCGCGACGGCGAAGGCGACGCGGCGGAAGGTGGTGGTGACGTCCTCGGCGACCAGTCGGACGCCGTCGGTGGAGTCGATGTCCGGGTGGACCCGGAAGGTCAGCACGGCCGTCGTCGCGAAGACCTCGACGATGGAGTGGTCAACGTGGACGGTGACGGTGGTGTCACCGCCGGCCAGATCGACGCCGTGGCGTTCGACGAGGCCGTCCGGACCGACGGCACCGGCGACCAGGCGGCCGCCGCTCACCCCGACCCAGACCTCGGCGCCGTTCGCGTCACGGCCGAGCACGGCGCCGGCGTGAGTCGTGCCGGACCCGACCTCGAACCGCAACCGATAGGTGGCCGGGACGCCGTCCGCGAGCAGACGCGGCACGCCGGGCGCGACCGTGATCGCGTCGGCGTCGACGATCGGCGAGCCGAAGAGCTCGGCCACCTCGGCGGCCGGGCGCATGAGCAGCCGCCCGTCCACGACCGACAGCTCGCGGGGCAGGCTGAGCGCCCCGGCGAACCCCTCGGCCACCCAGCTCCGGTCGTCCTGCAGCCAGCCGAACAGCAGCGTCCGGCCGTCCGGCACGCCCTCGGTGACCGTGGGCGCGTAGAACACGTCGCCGGCGTCCATCCGCCCGGTCGAGGTCGGTGTGAACCGCTCTCCGTCGAAGTCGCCGACGAACCACAGCGCGTACGGACACAGGACGCCGGCCTTGAGGGGCAGTTGTGCGGAGACGATCAGCACCCACGCGCCGTCCACCTGGACGAGCACCGGGCATTCCCAGACGGGCCCGGTGTCGAGCCCGGGGCCGCCGCCCGCCTTCGAGTAGACGACGCCCCGGTAGGTCCACTCGAACGTGTCGGTCGACTCGTACGCGACGATCGCGCCGCGGCCGCCCGGCTCGTCGGTCCTGAGCCCGGTGCCGAGCACCATGATCCAGCGGTCGGCGTAGCGGACCAGGAACGGGTCGCGCTGGTGACGGGTTCCCTGCTCGGGTGTGGCGGCGGGCACGACCGGGGTCGCCGGCTCCAGGCGCAACCGGTCGAGGCTCCCGTCGGCGACGGCCCGCAACTGCACCTGCCGGTGCGGGTAGCCGGTCCCGGTGACGCCGGTGTAGAACACGACCGGCTGCCCGTCGACGATCCGGGCGTTGCCGGAGAAGCAGCCGCCCGCGTCCGGGCCGCCCGGGGTCGGCCGCATGGCGATGCCCCGGTCCGTCCAGTGCACGAGGTCCGTCGAGACGGCGTGCCCCCAGCGCATCAGCCCCCAGACGGGTGCGTCGGGGTTGTGCTGGTAGTACAGGTGGTACTCGCCGTCCCAGTAGAGCGGGGCGTTCGGATCGTTGAGCCAGTTGGTCGGCGCGGTGACGTGATAGCGCGGGCGGGACGGGATCATCGGTCCACCTTCGTCAGGGCCAGCGTGCGGCGCGCCAGTTCGGAGATCAGCGAGTTGTCGTAGCCGAAGAGGGCCGACCGGGTGCGGTCCTCCAACGGCCCGACGAAGTGCTCCGGCAGGCGGTCCGCGCCCAGCACGACGCCGACGACGGAGCCGGCGGTGGCCCCGTTGGAGTCGGTGTCCCAGCCGCCCTGCACGGTCAGGCCGACCGTGGTCGCGTAGTCGTCCTCGCCCCACAGCAACCCGGCCGCGATCACCGCGGCGTTGTTGACGGTGTGGACCCAGCTGTAGTGCCCCCAACGCTCCTGGATCGTGACCAGCGCGACGTCCCAGGTCACGCCCGAGTCGCGCAGGTCGCGCACGGCGGCCAGCGCCTCGTGCAGCCGCGAGCCCGGCGGGACGAAGTGCAGGGCGTGGTCGTACGCCTCCCGCACGGTGCCGGCGGTGAACGCGCTCGCCACGATCGCCGCGGCCCACAGCTCGCCGTAAACGCCGTTGCCGGTGTGCGACAGCGACGCGTCCTGGTAGGCGAGCCGGATCGCGTCGCGCGGCCGGCCCGGGTTGGTCCAGCCGAACGCGTCGCCGCGGATCAGGGCGCCGATCCACTCCCGGTAAGGGTTGCGGGTCGACGCGGCCAGTTCGACCGGCACGCCGCTCAACAGGCTCCGGTAGGTGGCCCGCTCGGCGGTGTACGTCTGCAGGTAGGGCAGCAGCGTGAGCCACGCGTTCGCGACGTCGTGCGGGGTGAGCGCGGCGCCGTGCTGCTCCAGCAGGTGCAGGCCGAGGATCGCGTAGTCGATGTCGTCGTCGCGGTCGGAGCCCCTCACCCGGCCCCGGGTCGTCGACTCCCAGTTCTCCCGCAGCACGAACTCCGCCGGCATCGGGTCGAGGACCGGGAGGTAGTCGCGCAGCGGGTAGGCGCCGGCCCGCTCCAGGTAGTCGCGCAGGTGGGCCGAGGTCCAATGGGCGCCGTTCTCGACCGGCTTGCCGAGGTTGCAGCCGGCGATCCGGCCGAGCCACCCGCCCCGCACCTTGTCCGCCAGCGTGGCCCCGGTCAACCCGGCGCCGACCGGCCCGCGAGGTGCCGCCGGCAGGCTCGCCAGGATCGCATCGAGGCCCTCCGGCTCCTCGTAGGGCCAGTCCGTGCCGCGCGGCGCGGCGAGCACCCGGACGTAGAGCGCCTCGAGCGCGACGCTGTCGCCCGGATCGAGGGTCGCGAGCTCGGCGGCGAGGTCGTCGACCAGGTGCCCGGTCTCTCGTGCCTGGTCGAGCTCGTCGTGGACAAGGTCGAAGGAGCTCAGTGGGTCGTGCATGGTCCCCTCGTCTAAGAGCGGTCCGGGGCGGATGCAAATGCATTTGCGCAAAAGGATTTGCGCAAACATTTGGAAGCTGGCGCTCGCTGTGAGCGGTGACTCTGCCCGCCGAGATCGAGAGGTGTCAAGAGTCAGCGAGACACGAACTTGTCAGGCGGACTCGCGGACCACCAGTTCGTGCGGAATGACGACGTGGCGGCCGGCGCCGTCGTACTCACCGGTCATCCGGCTCAGCAGCAGCCGCCCGGCCTCGGCACCGAACCGCCGGGCGTCGGTGCGCACCGTCGTCAGCCGCGGGCTGACGAGGGTCGCCGGGAACACGTCGTCGAAGCCGACGATCGCGACGTCCTCGGGGATTCGCAGGCCGCGTTCTCTGGCCACGTCCATCGCCCCGAACGCGATCATGTCGTTGGCGCACTGCACCGAGCGAGGCGGGTCGGGCCGGTCGAGCAGGCGGCGCATGCCCTCCACACCACCGTCGCGGGTGAACTCGGTGAGCACGACGTCGTCCGGGCCGAGCCGCACGCCCAGTTCCCGGCACGCCTCCTCGAAGCCGGCTCGCCGCACCTTGCCGACCCGCGCCTCGGCCTCCGCGTAGATGAACGCGATCGACGGACCGTAGCGTTCGACCAGGAACCGGGTCGCCTCGGCGATCGCGGGCGGATTCTCGAAACAGACACTGTCGATCGTCGAGTCGGGCAGAGGAACGCTGCCGAGGTTCACCACGGCCAGGCCCGCCTCGGTCACCGGCAGCAGTTCGGAGTCGGGCACCCGGAAGCCGTTGAAGATCAGCCCGTCGAGCCGGCGGGACATCGCGACCTCGAGCAGCGCGAGCTCCTCGGCCTCGCGCGCGTCGGTGTTGCAGAACAGGCAGTGATAGCCGGCCGGCCCGACGACGTCCTGAACGCCACGGGCGAAGTCCGGATAGAACGGGTTCGTGATGTCGGGGACCACGACCATGACGGTGTTGGTGCGCCGGGTGCGCAGGCTCTGCGCCACTCCGTTGGGCCGATAGCCGAGCCGGCGGGCGACCTCTTCGACGTGCTGCCGGGTCGTGGCGTTGATGGGCCGGCGACCGCTGAAGACGTGCGAGACCGTGGTCGGGCTGACCCCGGACGCCGCGGCGACGTCTCCGATGGTCACACCCTTCATGCGGCGAGTATGCCAGCGAGCGCTACCCCGCGACGCGGGCGGCGCGGCGGTGCAGGTAGCGCTGCTGGGGTGGGCTGGTGGCCCTGGCCGCCGCGGTCAGGTAGGCGGCGCGGGCCGCCTCGCGGTCGCCTGCCAGCTCCAGCAGGTGGGCGCGGGCCGTGTGCCAGCGGTGGTCCGCGGTCAGGCGGTCGTCCTTGCCCAGCGGGTCCAGCAGGGCCAGGCCCGCCGCCGGGCCGTGCACCATCGCCACCGCGACCGCGTGGTTCAGGGCCACCACCGGGTTGTCGGAATGGGTCAGGAGGACCTCGTACAGCAGCATGATCTGCGGCCAGTCCGTGTCCCACGGGTGCGCGGCCTCGTCGTGCAGGGCCGCGATCGCCGCCTGGATCTGGTACGGGCCCGCGTCGCCGCGGGGTAGCGCCGACGAGATCAGCTCCACGCCCTCGGCGATCTGATTCTGGTGCCAGCGCGACCGGTCCTGCTCGTCCATCGGCACCGGCGTGCCGTCGGGAGCCGTGCGGGCGGCGCGGCGGGCGTCCGTGAGCAGCATCAGCGCCAGCAGGCCCGTCACCTCCGCGTCGTCCGGCAGCAGGCGGTGCACCAGCCGGGCCAGCCGGATCGCTTCCGTCGACAGCTCCACCCGCTGCAGCGTCGGGCCGCTCGTGCCGACGTAGCCCTCGTTGAAGGTCAGGTACAGCACGTGCAGGACCGCCGTCAGCCGGGCCGCGCGCTCCGCGGCGGGCGGCAGGCCGAACGGGACGCCGCTGTCCTTGATGGACTTCTTGGCCCGGGTGATCCGCCGGGTCATGGTGTCCTCCGGGACCAGGAACGCCCGCGCCACCTCGGCCGTGGTCAGGCCGCCGATCGCGCGCAGCGTCAGCGCGATCTGCGACGCCGGCGACAGGGCCGGGTGGCAGCACATGAACAGCAGCACCAGCGAGTCGTCCGTCGCCGGGCCGGGAGCCGGGACCGGCCACGCGGCGACCACCTCCTCGCGGCCGCGGCGGGCCTGGTCGGCGCGCAGCAGGTCGGTGAGGCGGCGGGCGGCCACCCGGATCAGCCAGGCGCGCGGGTTGTCGGGCACGCCCTCGGCCGGCCATTGGCGGGCCGCGGCGAGCAGGGCCTCCTGCACCGCGTCCTCGGCCGTGTCGAAGTGGCCGTAGCGGCGGACGACCGCGCCGAGGACCTGCGGCGCCAGCTCGCGCAGCAGGTCCTCGCCCGGCGGGTCCACCATCAGCCGAACTCGGGCGCCCCGGCGATCGGCCGCACGTCCACGTACCACTCGTTGGCGAGCTGGGCGCCCGACGGGTGCGGGGTGGCGGCCAGCTTCGCGGCGATCTCCGTGGCGCGGTCGAAGCTCGCGCAGTCGACGATCGTGTAGCCGGCGAGGACCTCCTGGGTCTCCGCGTACGGCCCGTCCGTCACCACGGGCGCACCGTCGCGCAGCGTGATCCGGCGCGTGTGCACCGGCGCGGCCAGGCCCTGCCCGTCGACGAACTCGCCGGACTCGACGAGCTCGTTGTTCCACTTGGTCATGAACTCGTGCAGCGCGGCGAGGTCCTCGGGAGTCCAGGCGGCGCCGTCGGGACCGTTGCCGGTGATCATGTCGAAGTCACGCTGCGAGCCGGCCAGCATGATCATGTATTTCATCGTCGTCTCCTCGGAGCCGGTGCCGGCGCCCTGGTGGCGCCTCCACCCGAGACGTCGGCGCCGAGCAACCGCTCCGGACATCTTCCCCCATGAGAAAAGGAGCGGAGGGCCATCGACCGACCCTCCGCTCCCCGTGGGGTTTTGCGTCGACCGAAGGGGGTTACCCCAGGCCGTTCTTCATCGCCGAGATCAGCTCGCCGTTGGAGGTGTCGCCGGACAGCTCCCAGAAGAAGCCGCCGCCGAGACCCTGGCCGTTCGCGTACGACATCTTGCCGCCGATGGTGCTCGGGGTGTCGTAGCTCCACCAGTTGCTACCGCACTTGGCGTACGCCGTCCCGCCGATCGTCCGGTTCGCCGGGCAGGTGTTCTTGAGGACCTTGTAGTCCTCGATGCCCTGTTCGTAGGTGCCCGGCGCGGCACCGGTCGCGCTGCCGCCCGGCGCCTCCTGCGTCACCCCGGACCAGCCGCGGCCGTAGAAGCCGATGCCGAGCAGCAGCTTGCTCGCCGGGATGCCCTTGCTCTTGAGCTTCTGGATCGCCGCGTCGGAGTTGAAGCCCGCGGTCGGGATGCCGGCGTACGAGGTCAGCGGCGAGTGCGGGGCCGTCGGACCCTGCGGCGCGAAGGCGCCGAAGTAGTCGTACGTCATGGGCATGAACCAGTTGACCGAGTTCGCCGCACCGGCGTAGTCGGTCGCGTCGATCTTGCCGCCGTTCGAGCCGTCGGCCGTGATCGCGGCGGTGACCAGCGCGGACGACCCGAACCGGGAGCGCAGCGCGGCCATCACGTTCTTGAACGCGTTGGGCCCGCTGGCGTCACAGGACAGGCCACACGCGTTCGGGTACTCCCAGTCGATGTCGATGCCGTCGAAGACGTCGGCCCAGCGCGGGTCCTCGACCATCTGGTAGCAGGACTCGGCGAACGCGGCCGGGTTCTGCGCCGCCTGGGTGAAGCCGCCCGACCAGGTCCAGCCGCCGATCGAGTAGATCACCTTGAGGTGCGGGTACATCCGCTTGAGCTTGCGCAACTGGTTGAAGTTGCCGCGCAGCGGCTGGTCCCAGGTGTCCGCGACGCCGTCGACGCTGTCCGCCGCCGTGTACGCCTTCTCGTAGTCGGCGTACGAGTCGCCGATCGTGCACCGCCCGCCGGTGGTGTTGCCGAACGCGTAGAGGATGTGCGTCAGCTTCGCCGCCGAGCCGCTCGTGTGGATGTTCTTGACGTGGTAGTTGCGGGCGTAGACGCCCCACTCGGCGAAGTAGCCGATGAGCTTCTTGCCGCCGGTCGGCGGGTTGGTCGGCGGGTTCGTCGGGTTGCTCGTCGGCGGGTTGGTCGGGGTGCTCGTCGGGTTCCCCGTCGGCGGGTTCGTCGGCGTCGTGCCGGTCGAGCAGGACGCGCCGTTGATCGTGCAGTTCAGCGGTGCGCGGTAGGGGCCCGTCCCGTTGTAGCCCCAGCTCACCGAGGCGCCGGGGTTCAGCGGACCCATCCAGCTCTTCTTCACGGCGACGTAGTGGTCGCCGGTGCGGGTCACGTCCGCGTCCCAGAAGCTGCCCATCGTGGTGCCGGACGGCAGGTCGAACTCGATTCGCCAGGTCGACAGTGCCGCCGACGAGCCGTTGGTCACGGTCACCCGCACCTCGTGCCCGGTGCCCCAGTCGGAGGCCGCGGCGAAGGTGGCGGTGACGGTGCCGGCGCCGAATGCCGCGGCGACGGGCACGGCGGCGGCGACCACGACCGCCGCGACGCCGGCCCAGACGGCCCGGCGCACCGAGGTTCTCATAGCGCGTCTCCTTTTAGTTAGGAAACTTTCCAAATAGATGTTGGTGAGACGCTACTCACCACCTCAACACCTCGTCAAGATGTGCATACATCGATTTCTGACTGGATCTAGTAACGTCACCGCCATGACAGTGCTCGACACCGAGATCGGCGCCCTCACCGGCGGGCCGGCCGACCTCAAGCAGTACGCAGGCAAGGCTGTGCTCGTCGTCAACGTGGCATCCAAGTGCGGCCTGACCCCCCAGTACGAAGGCCTGCAGAAGCTCTACGACACCTACGCCGACCGCGGCCTGGTGGTGCTCGGCGTGCCGTGCAACCAGTTCATGGGCCAGGAGCCCGGCAGCGCCGAGGAGATCGCCGAGTTCTGCTCGGTCAACTACGGCGTCACCTTCCCCCTGACCGAGAAGGTCGAGGTCAACGGCGACGGCCGGCACCCGCTCTACACGGCCCTCGTGGACACCGCCGACGCCGACGGCCATACCGGCGACATCCGCTGGAACTTCGAGAAGTTCCTGGTCGCGCCCGACGGCACGGTCGCCGCGCGGTTCGGCCCGCAGGTCACCCCCGAGGAGCCGGATCTGGTCGCGACCGTCGAACGCCACCTCCCGTAGACGAGATCCGCTCGGGGGACGCCGTTCAGGGTCCCCCGTCGGCCAACTGGACATGATCCGCGGGATTGCCAGATTTTTACACCTTCCAGGGCTTGCGGTCCGGTCCGACTGACGGGACTCTGTTTCGCGTGTTGCGATCCTCGTCCGCTGGAGGAAGTTTCATGATCCCTGCGCGTCCCTCCCCCCGCGCGCTGCACCGGTTGGTTGCCGCCGCCGGTGCCGTCCTCATCGGTGCCGGCCTGTCCGCCGCGATCGCCGCCCCCGCGTCCGCGGAGGCCGGCGTCGGCTACGTGCGCCTGGCCCACCTCTCCCCCGACACCCCGCCGGTCGACGTCTACGTCGACGATCTCGGCGGCAAGATGAAGGGCCTCAAGTTCGACGCCGTGCCGTACGGCGTCATGTCCGACTACCTGTCGGTGCCGCCCGGCACCTACGCGGTCTCGATGCGCAAGGTCGGCGCCGACCCGAAGTCCAAGCCGGTGCTCACCGAGAGCGTCACGGTCACCGAGGGCAGCGCGCACACCGTCGCCGGCACCGGCCGGTTCGCCGAGCTCGGCCTGTCGGTGATCGACGACGACATCACCGCGCCGCCGGCCGACCAGGCGAAGATCCGGGTGCTGCAGGCCTCGGTCAAGTCGCCGGTCCTCGACATCAGGACGACCGGTGGCCAGGAGGTCGGCGACGGGCTCAAGTTCGCCACGACCAGCGACTACCGCGGCGTGAAGCCCGGCAACTGGACGCTCGACCTCACGCCCGAGGCCGGCGGGACGCCCGCGAAGGCGACCTGCGACCTCGCCGGCGGCACGACCTACTCGCTGCTCGTGCTCGACGGCAAGGACGGCCTGACCACCGACCTCAAGGTCGACGCCAAGGCCGGTGAGATCACCCCGCAGGGCGGCGTCGACACCGGAGCGGGCGGCACCAGCGGCGCCGGCACGATGGCCCTCGCCGCCGGACTCGGCCTGGTCGCGCTGGCCGGCGTCGTCGGCGTGGGAGCCCTCGGGCTGCGGCGCAGGGCCCGACGCACCTGGTAAGTCGGTGAGCGCGAGCGACGCCCGGCCTTCCCCCGCGGTCAGACGGCACCGCGGGGGCTGGCCCGTGCCGGCCCTCGGCCTGACGCTGACCGCGCTCACCCTCTGCGCCGCCGCCGGCACGACCCTCGGCCTCGCGGCCGGCGACGCGAGCGCGCCGCCGCCAACGGCCCGCTGGCACGTCGGCTGCGGCTCCGACTGCGCGCGACCGGTCGAGGCCGCCGCGGTCGACCCGCTCGCCGCGCTGCCGCCGCCGTCCGAGGTGCGGATACCCCGGGTCGCGATCCGGTCCTCACTGGTCGGTCTCGACCTCGACAGCAAGGGCGAGCTGGAGGCACCGGTCGACTACGCCAAGGCCGGCTGGTACGAGCAGGGCACGCTGCCCGGCGAGCCCGGCCCGGCGGTGATCGCGGGCCACGTCGACTCCTACCGCGGCCCGGCGGTCTTCTACCGCCTCCGCGAGCTGCGCCCCGGCGACACCGTCGAGGTCCGCCGCGGCGACACCTGGCTGCCGTTCCGCGTGGTCGCCACCGGCCACTACCCGAAGGACAAGTTCCCCACGACCCGGGTGTACGGCGCGACGCCCGGCTCCGAGCTGCGGCTGATCACCTGCGGCGGCGAGTTCGACCGGAGCAGGCGGTCCTACCGCGACAACGTGGTGGTCTACGCGGTCGACGCCCGCACGCCCGAGCTGCCGCGGACGTCCAAGGGCCACGGCCCGACGGAGTGGTAGCTCGTTGATCAGGTCGTGCTGCCCGACCTGTCGCAATTCACGGTGCACCGCGAGGTGACCGACGCGGACCTCGACGGCACGGTGCTGCCCGGCCTGCACGCGACCTTCCATCGCCGCACGGCCGGGTCGCGGATCGAGTCCGTCGGCGTCTACCGCTACGCCGGTGTCGAGGTCTTCATGGCCTGGGGGTACGTGGACGAGCCGCACTGCCGGTTCACCGCGTACGCCGGACCGCACGGGTGGGGCGCACCGCGCCGGGGCTGCCCCTCCGTCGACGCGGTGCGCGACCAGTTGGCCACCCTGGGGCCGGTGCCCACTCCCCACTGACACCACGTGTCGGCTACCAGGGACCGCGAATCCCCGGTCGTGGTGCCGGCGTTCCCCGGGTAGGGCACCGGTCCCGGGCCCGGGCTAGTCGGCCGGCGCGGCGGCGGGTTCCGCGACGGTCGGGCCCGCGTGGGCGGTGGCGAGCCGCCGCACGGTTACGAGCGAGAACAAGGTCAGGGTGAGTGCGGTGGCCAGCGCGACGGCGTGCCAGGCGGGGTCGAGGATCTGCGTGAACCCGAGCACGGCCACCGGCAGTTGGACGATCGCGACCAGCGCCACCAGGGCGAGGCGGCGGCCGGCCCAGAGGTAGGCGGTCCACAGCGGAGCGGTCACCACTCCGAGGGTCAGCACGTCCAGCGCGGTGTGCGCGTACGGGTTGAGGACGTTGGCGTGTGCGAAGGCGGAGGCCGGCGCGGCGATCCAGAGGGCCGCCGCGGTGGCGGCGACTACGGTGGCGAGACGTCGCATGGCCCGTACCTCCCTGCAACCGGGGATTCACCATCTGTAATGACAGTAAGGCCCGGTGGCGGAGGTCCGAAAGCCTCAGCAGCGTGAATGAATCACCACGAACGGGTGCTCAGGAGTTCTGTTCAGCCAGTTCACGCGCCCGGTCGCGGGCCGCCTCGAGGGCCGCGAGCAGGGCCGCACGGACGCCGTGGTTCTCCAGTTCGCGGATCGCCGAGATGGTCGTGCCGGCCGGCGACGTGACCGCCTCGCGGAGCTTGACCGGGTGCTCGCCGGAGTCGCGGAGCATCACGGCCGAGCCGATCGCGGTCTGCACGATCAGGTCGTGCGCGACCTGCCGGGGCAGGCCGAGCAGGATGCCGGCGTCGACCATCGCCTCGACCAGCAGGTAGAAGTAGGCCGGTCCGGAGCCCGAGAGTGCGGTCACCGCGTCCTGCTGCGACTCCGGCACGCGGATCGTCGCGCCGAGGGGCTTGAACATCTCCTCGGCCAGGGCCAGGTGAGCGGGCGTCACGTGCGGGCCGGCGGAGATCGCCGTCATCGCCTCGTCGACCAGCGCCGGCGTGTTGGTCATGACCCGCACGATCGGCACGCCGTCCTGCAGGCGCTTGGCGAAGAAGCTCGTCGGCAGGCCGGCGCAGAGGGAGATGACCAGCTTGTCGCCGGGCACCTTCGGGCCGATGTCGGCCAGCAGCGCGGACGCGTCCTGCGGCTTGACCGAGATGGCCAGCACGTCGGCCTCGGCGACCGCGGTGAGGTTGTCGACGACGCGGACGCCGTACCGCTGGCGCAGCTCGTCGGCCCGCTCCTGGCGGCGCGAGGTGGCGAGCAGCCGGCCGACGGGCCAACCGGCGCGCAGGAGGCCGGAGAGCATCAGCTCACCGATCTTGCCCGCGCCGATCACGGCGACCGTCTTGTCCGTCATGGCTGCCCGCCCCCTCGTGCCGCGTCGATCAGGAACCGAAGAAGACCTCAGCCTCGGTGTAGCGCTCCAGCGGCACGGTCTTGAGCTCCTTGGTCGCCTCGACCAGCGGCACCCTGACCACGTCGGTGCCCTGGAGGGCGACCATCTTGCCCCAGTCGCCGTCGTTGGCCGCGTCGATCGCGTGCAGGCCCAGCCGGGTGGCGAGCACCCGGTCGAACGCGGTCGGCGTGCCACCGCGCTGGATGTGACCGAGGACGACCGTGCGGGCCTCCTTGCCGGTCTTGGCCTCGAGCTGCTCGGCCAGCCACTGGCCGATGCCGCCCAGCCGGACGTGGCCGAACGCGTCGAGCTCCTGGTTGTGCAGGACCATCTGGCCGTCCAGCGGCTGCGCGCCCTCCGCGACGACGACGATCGGCGCGTACTGGTGCTGGAAGCGCTTCTCGACGTAGCCCGCGACCTGCTCGACGTCGAAGTTGCGCTCCGGCAGCAGGATCACGTTGGCGCCGCCGGCGAGGCCCGCGTGCAGGGCGATCCAGCCGGCGTGCCGGCCCATGACCTCGACGACCAGCGTGCGGTGGTGACTCTCCGCCGTGGTGTGCAGGCGGTCGATCGCCTCCATCGCGATGTTGACCGCGGTGTCGAAGCCGAACGTGTAGTCGGTCGAGCCCAGGTCGTTGTCGATCGTCTTCGGCACGCCGACCACGTGCACGCCCAGGTCGTACAGCTTGGTGGCGACGCCGAGCGTGTCCTCGCCGCCGATCGCGATCAGCGCGTCGACGCCCATGGCGTGCAGGTTGTTCTTGATCTGCTCGACGCCGTTCTCGATCTTGAACGGGTTGGTGCGGGAGGAGCCGAGGATCGTGCCGCCGCGCGGCAGGATGCCGCGGACCTCGGGGATGCCCAGCGGCATGGTGAGGCCTTCCAGCGGACCGCGCCAGCCGTCCCGGAAGCCCACGAAGTCGTGACCGTACGTCGAGACGCCCTTGCGGACGACCGCGCGGATCACCGCGTTCAGACCGGGACAGTCTCCGCCGCCGGTAAGCACGCCGATTCGCATGATCTGCTCATCCTCCTGATCGCGATCCTCGCCCCATAGGGGGCACAAATGGCCAGAAAGCCCCAGGATCGTTGATCGGCGTCGTTGCCGGCCCGGGGCGGGCCGCCAACTGCGCACTGTAGTCGCCGGGCAATTCGCCTACCAGCGCGACCCACCCACCGTGACATGAACTGTCAGGGTCGGGCGGGTGCCCGCATGGCGTGCCAGCGGGCCAGGTTGTGCCGGGCGTCGGCCAGCGCGTCGTGCTGGTCGGCCGGGGCCGGCGGCAGCGGCGGTTTGCCCAGGTCGTCCCAGAGCTGCCGGAGCTCCTTGGTGAACCGGGGTATCACCCGCGGCAACGCCGGCATCGCGCCCCAGAGCTGGGCCAGCGCCACGTGGTCGTACGCGGCGTACCAGGCCCACAGCTCCAGCGAGCCGCCGGTGCCCGACCCGCGCAGCGGCTCGACCAGGAACTCGTAGAGGTCGTCGCGGATCCGCTCGCGCGAGCGCCAGGCCGGGTCGGCGGGCGACGGCAGCTTGTCGAGCACGTTGCGGCGCACCCAGGGCACGGCCCGTGAACCGTCGAACTCGGTCGACACGGCGTAGAACTCGCGGCCGTTCTCGTCGACCACGCCGATCGAGACGAGGTCGACCGTCAGGCCGTCCTCGATGAACTCACAGTCGTAGAAATAGCGGTAGGTCATCGACCACCATCCTGGCCCATCCGCCAGGAGATTCGTTACCGTGCCCGGTCATGACGTTCTCGATCGTGGCGCGGTCCGCTGACGGGCACTCCCACGGCATCGCTGTCGCCAGCAAGTTCCTCGCGGTCGGCGCCGCCGTGCCGGCCGCCGAGGCGCAGGTCGGCGCCGTCGCGACGCAGTCGTACGCCAACCTGGCCTACCGGCCGCAGGGGCTGGCGCTGCTGCGCACCGGTGTGGACGCCGCGGGCGTGGTCGCCGGGCTGACCGCGGCCGACGACGGGCGGACACAGCGGCAGGTCGGCGTCGTCGGCGCGACCGGCGACGGGGCCACCTACACCGGCGCCGACTGCCACGACTGGGCGGGCGGCGTGGCCGGCGACGGGGTCGCGATCCAGGGCAACATCCTGGTCGGTCCCCAGGTGGTGGACGCGATGCACGAGGCGTGGCTGGCCGGCGACCCGGCCGACCCGCTGGCCCGGCGGCTGCTGGCCGCGCTGCGGGCCGGCGACGAGGCGGGCGGCGACAAGCGCGGGCGGCAGAGCGCGGCGCTGCTCGTGGTCGCGCGGGGCGAGGGTTACGGCGGGACCAGCGACGTCGTGGCCGACCTGCGGGTGGACGACCACGCCGAGCCGCTGCCCGAGCTGACCCGGCTGCTCGACATCCACGAACTGCTGTTCGGCAAGCCGGACCCGGCCACCCTGCTGCCGCTCGACGGCACGCTGGCGGCCGAGGTGCGCGGCCGGCTGGTCGCCGCCGGGCACGAGGGCGCGTCGCTGGACGAGGCCCTGGCGAGCTGGGCCGGCGTCGAGAACCTCGAGGAACGGATCGTGCCCGGGAAGATCGACCCGCTGGTGCTGGCCCACCTGCGCGGCGCCGAAGGTTAAGCGAGAGCCTCCGCGGCGGCGGTCAGCGTCGTCCAGGCCTCGTCGTCGGTGGGCGACGCGGTGAGCCGGCGGGCGGCGGCGTCCGCCCGGGCCGCCCAGTGGAACCGCAGCAGCACCGGCAGCGCGGCGTCGATCTCGTCGCGGTGCACGGTCCCGGTGGCGGCGTAGCCCTCGACGAGCTCGTCGGTGCCGGCGTCGCCGGCGAGGTTGACGGCCGCCGCGAGGTCGGCGACCAACGGGCCGGTGGCCGCACAGCCCCAGCAGACCACCCCGGTGCGGCCGGTCGCCGGGTCGAGGTGGAACGCGGCGGCCCGCGGCCGGCCGTGCAGGACGCCGTAGGTGAGCCGGTCGGTCACGGTCAGGCGGGTCAGCGCGGCGTACGCGGACCCGACCGCCCCCCGCAGCCACGGCTCGACGTCGAGGTGTGCCGCGTCCGGGCGCACCCGGTGCCACGGCCCCAGACCCGGGTGGGCGAACCCGTCCATGCCGGCGTGCAGCCGGCCCAGCGCGTCGCCCCACCACTGCTGGTCGATCGGGTCGCCGGCGGCCAGCGGGCGGCCGGGTGGGCAGCGCACCAGCGCGTACGCGAAGCCGTCGTGCTCGGCGACCAGCGCGCCGGACAGTCCCCGGACCGGCTCGCCCACCGGCACGCCCCGCTCGGCGAGGTGACCGGCCGCGGCCACGCCGGCCTCCAGCCGTTGGCGCCTGCGCACGGGCACCCGGATGACCAGGTGACCCGCGCCGGCGATGCTGGACGCCCAGGTGGTGACCTCGGTGCTGCCGAGCCGCACCGGGTCGAGTTGGCGCGGCACGTGCTGCCATCCGCCGCGCAGGGCCGCGAGCGCGACCGCGTCGTCTGCCACGGCGGGGATTATGCGCCGCCGATGGGTGTGCGGGCCGGGAAATGGGCGAACGGCCGGAAGAGACACCCCCCAGTGATCTCTTCCGACCGGTCCGCCCCGCGTCCCCCCAGCGGGCCCGCCAGTCCCCCGTCCGGCCCCCACCAGCAGCGGGTCTGGCACTGAGCCTGCCCGAACGGACAACACGGGACTGTCACGGAAGCGATTTCAGGGGTGTACAGCACGCGACAGGAACGACATGATCTGATGTGTTGACGCTGCCGACTGAATAGGTCGGTCAGTGGGATGTGTCCAAGAGCCGGGGAGGGGTCGGGCCGTGGAGGGTCGCCTGCCAGATCCTGGCGACGCTCTGACCGGGGTCGAGCTGTTCGCCGGGCTCGAGCCCGAGGTTCGGCAGCGGGTCATCGCCGCCGCCGTGCCCCGCACGTACCGCAAAGGTCAGTTGCTGTTCGTCGAGAACGACCCCGGCGAATCGCTGATCGTGCTGCGCCGGGGTGCTGTCGCGGTGTTCGTCACCGCGCCGACCGGCGAGCGCGCCGTGCTCTCGGTCGTCCGTCCTCCCGGGACACTCGGCGAAGTGTCCCTCCTGGACGCGTCGACCCGGTCGACGTCCGCCGAGGCGATCGAGGACTGCACCGCGCTGGCGCTGTCCCGCTCGGCGTTCATGGAGCTGGTGCACTCCAACCCGCGGATACTCGACGCCGTGATGCGCTCGCTGGGCGCGCTGATCCGCCGCCTCACCGAGCAGAACGCCGACCACGTCTTCCTCGACCTGCCGGGCCGGGTGGCCAAGACGCTGGTCCGGCTGGCCGGTGAGAGCCAGGCGCCGATGATCACCATCGAGCTCAACCAGAGCCAGCTCGCCGAGATGGCGGGCGGCTCGCGGCAGAGCGTCAACCAGGCGATCGGCTCGTTCGCCAACCGCGGCTGGCTGCGCACCGAGGGCCGCCGGATCGTGGTCACCGACGTCGCGGCGCTGCGCCGCCGCGCCGGCATGCCCGACCGCTGACCCGGATACGACGAAGCCCCCGGCGCGTGGCGCCAGGGGCTCGGTCAGGTCGCTCAGTCGGCCGGCGGCGCCGTCGGGCCCATCCAGCCGTCCGCCTTGGTGTCCTTCGGCGGCGCGGTCGGACCCATCCACCCCTGCGCCTTGGTGTCCGTCGTCGGCTCGGGCGCCGCGGGCTCCTCGCGGGTCGGACCCATCCAGCCCTGCGCCTTCACCTCGTCACCGGCCACGACGCCGTCAGCCTGGAGCTGAGCCAGGGTCGCGGCGTCGACGTCGACGCTCGCCCCCGCGGCGTGCTCGACCCCGGTCCCGTCGGTCCAGTCCTTCTCCAGCTGCACGTGAACCATCGATGTCCTCCTGTCGCGATTGGATCTCCGCCGCGCCGACTCTACCGACGGCCGATCGGAATGGACTGTCCGCAAGCCAACAGGACAGTTCCTGACAGCCGCTGGACGCGCGTAGGCTGCGAAGCCCTTGACCGGGACAGAAAGTCGCTAGGAGTGTCGCCATCCCCGCCGCCTGCGCACGCTGTGGCCGGACCCCCGCCGAGAAGGACCGATTCTGCGGCGGCTGCGGTGCCGAGCTGGCTCCACCGTGTCGACAGTGCGGCCGGCCCATCCCCGCGGATGCCGCTTTCTGCACCAACTGCGGCACACCGCGCGAGGGCGGCAACCGCGCCGAGGTGAGCAACGGCGACCCGCAGGAAGACCGGCGCCGCGTCAGCGTGCTGTTCGTGGACCTGATCGACTTCACTCCGTACGCCGAGCGGTCCGACCCTGAGCAGGTCCGGGCGATGCAGACGGGGTTCTTCTCCGCCGCGCGCCGGGTCGTCGGGCAGTACGGCGGCGTGGTCGAGAAATACATCGGCGACGCGGTGATGGCGCTGTTCGGCGCGCCTGTCGCCACCGAGACCGACCCGCTGCGCTGCGTCCGCGCCGGGCTGGAGCTGCAGCGGGTGCTGTCCCGCTTCGCACCCGACGGTGCCGACGCGACCGGCCTGCGGTTCCGCGTGGGCGTGGTGACCGGCGAGGCGCTGGTCGACGTCGCCGCGGCGCGCAACGGCGGGCAGGCGATCGTCGCCGGCGACGTGGTCAACACCGCATCCCGGCTGCAGTCGGCCGCGCCGCCCGGCGGCGTGCTGGTCTGCGGCAACACCTACGCCCTGACCAAGGACACCGTCCGCTACCAGGCCCAGCCGGCGGTCACGCTGCGCGGCCGGTCCACACCGACCGAGGTCTGGCTCGCGGTCGCGCCACGCCGCCGTCCCCACGTCGACAAGGAGCCCGACGCCACCCCGCTGGTCGACCGCGAGCACGAGCTGGGCCTGCTGGTCAACGCGCTGCACCGGTCGCTGCGCGAGCGGCTGCCGCAGGTGGTCACGGTCTTCGGCCGGGCCGGCATCGGCAAGAGCCGGCTGGTCCGCGAGCTGCTCAAGCACGCCGAGCAGCTGATCGACGAGCCGGTCGCCTGGCGCACGGGCCGCTGTCCGCCGTTCGGCGAGAACGTCGCCTTCGCCGCGGTCGCCGACATCGTCAAGGCCGAAGCGGGCATCCTCGACACCGACCCCGCCGGCACCGCCGCACAGCGGTTGACCAAGGCCGTGTCCGAGCTGGTCGGCGCGAGCGAGGCCGACCGCCTGATCGACGCGTTGCGACCGCTGGTCGGCCTGCCCGGGAGCCGGCTCGCGGCCGAGGACGCCGAGTCCGCCTGGCGCCGGTTCCTGGTGGCCCTCGCCGCGCGCCGGCCGACCGTGCTGGTCTTCGAAGACCTGCACTGGGCCGACGAGAGCATGCTGCGGTTCGTCGAGCTGCTCGGCGCGTCCGCCCGGGACGTACCCCTGCTGCTGCTCTGCACCGCCCGGCCGGAGCTGATCGACCGCGACCCCGGCTGGGCCGCGTCGTTGCCCGGCTCGCTGGCCATCACGTTGCCGCCGTTGCGGGCCACCGGCATCGCGGCCCTCTACGCGCACATGTTCGGCCAGGCGGCGTTCTCGGCCGACATGCTCAGCCCGCTGGTCGAGCTGGCCGACGGCAACCCGCTCTACGCGCACGAGTACGTGCGGATGCTGATCGAGCAGGGCGCACTGCGCCAGTCCGGCCGGGGCTGGTCGCTGGAGAAGCGCCTCGACCTGCCGATGCCCGACAGCGTGCACGCCGTCATCGCCAACCGGCTCGACCTGCTCGACCCCAAGGACCGCACGGTGCTGTTCGCCGCGTCCGTGGTCGGCATGGTGTTCTGGCCCGGCGCGGTGGCCGCGGCGCTGGGCCGCAACGTCGAGTCGGTCGAGCGCTCGCTGCGCCGGCTGGAGCAACGCGACTTCGTGCACGAGCAGCCGGCCTCCACGATGGCCGGTCAGGCCGAGTTCCGGTTCGGGCACGTGCTGGTCCGCGACGTCTGCTACCAGCGGCTGCCGCGCACCGAGCGGGTGGCCCGGCACGAACGCACCGCCGAGTGGCTCGACGCGCTGTCCCGCGGCCGCGACACCGACCTGGCCGAGGTGCTGGCCCACCACCGGTGGGCGGCCCACGAGATCGCCCGCACGCTCGGCGTCGACCCGGCGCCGTTCGGCGCTCCGGCCCGCGAGGCCTTGCACCGGGCCGCGCGGCGCGCGTACGCCCTGCACGCCCTCGACGCGGCCACCAACCACGTCGAGCGGGCGATCGCGCTGGCCGACCAGTCCGACCCGGGCGGCCGGCTCCAGCTCGAACTGCTGCGCACGGAGATCTCGTTCTACCGCGACCGCGCCGAGTTCCTCACCGGCGGCGGCCCGGACCAACTGGTCGCGCTCGCCGACCGGCTCTACGCGCACGGCGACGCCGCCTCCGCCGCACGCGCCTGGACCCTGCTCGGCCAGGCCGCCTGGCTGCGCACCGACCGCCGGGCCGCGCTGTCCTGCCTCGACCGCGCGGTCGAGCTGTTCGACGCGGTGGCCGACTCCACCGAGAAGGCCGACGCCTACGCCGAGCTGGGCCGGCTGCACATGCTCAACTACGAGCGCGACCCGGCGATCGCCGCGGCCACCGCGGCCACCGAGATCGCCGAACGGTTGGGCAACGTCGAGACGCAGACCAACGCCCGGATCACCGTCGCGATGGCCCGCTACCAGGCCGGCGACCGGGGCGCGCTGGCCGAGCTGTACGAGGTGACCGAGTTCTGCCGCTCGCACGGGCTGCTCGCCCTGCCCCGGGCCATCCAGAACCTCGGGTACGCCTTGAGCGAGGAGGGCGACTGGGTCCGCTCCCGGGAGCTGGTCTCCGAGACGGCCTCCGCCGTCCCCGCCGGACACACGCTCAACACGGCGTTCTCCGGCGACGCGATGCGGGCGTACTTCGGTGGCGAGTTCGAGCGCCTGCTGGTCGCCGCGGACGCGTTCGTCGACACGCCCGACGGGCGCTGGGACATCCAGGTCCGCGGCCTGCGGGCCTGCCTGCGGGTGCTGCGCGACCAGCCGGTGCCCGCCGCGGGCGAGACCGACGACGTGGCCGACGCCCTCGAGTTCGCCCGCGACAGCGGCTTCTACCGGCCTCGGTGGACCACGCTCGGGCTGGCCGCGCAGGTCCGGGCCCTGCAGGGCCGCACCGAGGAGGCGGGCACGCTGATCGACGAGCTCGCCGAGTCGTGGTCGGCCGTGCCGGCCCTGGCCAGCGGCGAATGGATCTCGGCGGCGGCCTTCGCGGCGGCGCTGACCGACCGCGACGCCGCGATGCGGGTGCGCGGCATGCTCGACCGGGTCAGCCACCGCACCCCCTGGGCCGAGGCGGCGCTGCGGACCGTCAGCGCGGCTCTGGCCGCGGCCGGGGGCGACGAGGGCCGGGCCGGCCAGCTCTACGCGGCGGCGGCCGGCATCTACGGCCAGATTCCCGCGGTCACCGACCGGATGATGGCCCTGGCACTGGCCGCGCGGAGCTTCACCCTCGCCGGCGAGCGGGCAGCGGCCGAGGTGGCGCTGACCGAGGTCCGCGCGTTCGCCAACCGCAACCAGGCACCGGGCCTGCTCCGGCTCACGGGCGAGCCGTCCACCGAGGCGACGCTGGCCAGCTAGGCGGCGACGGCCGTGGGCGGGTCGGCGGCCTTCGCCGGGCCGGGCACCCGCGCCGCGGCGGCCGCGTTCTTGGCCTTCTGCGCGTAGATGTCGACGTACTCGCGGCCGGACAGCTCCATCAGCTCGTACATGATCTCGTCGGTCACCGCCCGCTCGACGAACCGGTCACCGGACATCCCCGCGTACCGGGCGAAGTCCATCGGCTCGCCGAACCGGATGCGTACCCGCTTGATCTTGGGAATGACCTTGCCCGGCGGCTGGATCTCGTCGGCGTTGAGCATCACCACGGGCACGACGGGTGCACCGCTGAGCAGCGCGAGCCGGGCCACGCCGGTCTTGCCCCGGTAGAGGCGGCCGTCCGGCGAGCGGGTGCCCTCGGGATAGATGCCGGCCAGGTTGCCGGCGCGCAGCACCCGCAACTGGGTGTCGAGCGCGGCCTGGGCGGCCCGGCCACCGGCCCGGTCGACGGGGATCGTGCCGGTGCCGACGAAGAACATCTTCACCAGCCACCCCTTGAGGCCCTTGCCGGTGAAGTATTCGGCTTTCGCGACGAACGTCACTTTCCGCCGAACCATCAGCGGCATGAAGATCGAGTCGGAGAAGGACAGGTGGTTGCTCGCGATGATCGCCGCCCCGGTCTCCGGGACGTTGTCGCGCCCCTCGACGACCGGGCGGAAGACCAGACGCAGCCACGGGCCGAGGATCACGTACTTCAGCAGCCAGTACAGCAACCGATGCCCCTTCTCCCCCGCAGTGCCTGCGAGCAGACGCTACGACATTGAGCCTACGAAGCGCGTACGCCATGCCACAACGGACTACTGGAAGGGGCTGCGGACGTGTCACGATTGGCGGCACGGCTCGCGGGCGATCCCCGCGGGCAGGCAGGAGGAAATGCGGTGTCCGCGGGTGGTGCACGCCGTGGCCGGCGGGACAACGGTCTCGACGCGGCCGACTTCGCCGTGGCCGGCGACGTCGACCCGCGGGTCGGCGAACACCTGCTCGAGGTGCTCGGCGCGGGCGGCATAGCCGCCTACCTGCAGCCGTCCTCGGACCTCAACCCCGTGACCCGCACCACCACGATGCCGGCGCGCCCGGTCGACCGCCTCTACGTCGACAGCACGCACCTCGAGACGGCCCGGGGCTATCTGGCCAAGCTCGCCTCCGAGGAAGAGCCGGCCCCACGCACGAACGGGCACGATCCGGACGTCGAGGCCGCCTGGGCGAAAATCGTCGCAGGCTACGACAAGGAGCCCGACACGACGCCGTGGCCGGCCGCGGAAAACCTGCCGGACGCCACGGCCGACACGCTGACGGCCCCGGCGGACCCGACCCGCCATGTCGAGCCGCCCGCTCCGTCACCGGCCCGCCGCCCGTCGGCCACCGACATCTCCGGCGTCACCCTCGGCCCACGCACCGACGACGGCCCGAGCCTGCTCGAGGGTCTGGACACGTTCGGCAACGACCTGCCCGGCGAGCCGACCGACGACGAGGGCTACACCCCGCCGCCACCGCCGCCGCTGCCCCGCATCTCGAAATACGCGGTGGCCGGCCTGCTCGGCATCGTCCTGGGTTTCGTCCTCTTCCTGTTCCCCGACATGATCCCGATCGACCGCACGATCGTCACGGTCGCCGGCTTCCTCGCCATCCTGGCAGGCTTCGTCACCCTGATCTCCCGCCTCCGCCACGGCAACGACGACGACTACGACCCGGACGACGGCGCCAAGGTCTGAGGAGCTTTCCCTGCTCGGGCCCGCCGGGGGCGCGACCGTCGCTCCCGCCAGACACCGCTCCGCTTCGCTGCGCTGCCACCTCCGCGGTGACCAGACCGAAAGACCCACCGAGGAGCGTTGTGGACTCGTTGCTCCAGCCGGCAGAACTACACACCGCGGCCTCGGTGCTCGCGCGGCCCGGTCCCGTGCCGGCGGCGGCCGGCGTCTACGCCTGGTATTTCCCGGTCGTCCCGTCGCTGGTGCCGGTCGAGGGCTGTCATCGCTTCGGTGGAGCGACTCTGTTGTACGTGGGGATCTCCCCGAAGGCGCCGGCAATGAACGGACGTCCGCCCAGCAGGCAGACGATCCGGCAACGCATTCGCTATCACTTCCGCGGCAACGCGTACGGTTCGACGCTGCGGCTCACGCTCGGGTCGCTGCTGGCGGATGAGTTGGGCATCCGGTTGACGCGGGTGGGCAGCGGGACACGGCTCACCTTCGACGCCGGCGAGGCCCGGCTCACCGAATGGATGGCGGCCAACGCGCGGGTGGTATGGACCGTCGTCGACCGGTCCTGGGACGTCGAGCACGAGCTGATCAGGTCGCTGGAGCTGCCGCTCAATCTGGCCCAGGACAAGCGCCACCCGTTCCACCGGACGCTTTCTCGGCTGGTTGCGGAACAGCGGAATCAGGCCCGGGTTCGTGGAAATCCTTAAATCTGGCTAA
This sequence comes from Asanoa iriomotensis, assembly GCF_016862515.1. Lineage (GTDB taxonomy): Bacteria > Actinomycetota > Actinomycetes > Mycobacteriales > Micromonosporaceae > Asanoa > Asanoa iriomotensis. The sequence goes on along the minus strand of NZ_BONC01000005.1, from coordinate 138,769 downwards.
AGTGGACAGTCGGTGCACCTGTGGCACGGCTTGTTGTAATCGTCGCGTAACGTGGCGTCAGTAGGAATTGGTGACTGTCTTTCGCCACCGCTCGAGCGGAGCCTGCTGCCCCATGCGTAGAAGCGCCTTCGTGGTTGTCGCCCACCGCCTGCCCGTTGATGACAGCGTCGCGCCCGACGGCGCCTGTGAGTGGCGGCGCTCGCCCGGTGGGCTGGTCAGCGCCCTGCATCCCATCCTGCGCCAGAGCCCGGCCACCTGGGTCGGGTGGGCCGGGCAGACCGGCCCCGCACGGCACGTGCCCGACCTCGACGGCGTGCACATGCACTCGGTGCCGCTGAGCACCGAGGACATCGCCGAGCACTACGAGGGGTTCGCCAACGCCACGCTGTGGCCGCTCTATCACGACGCGGTCGAGCAACCCGTCTACCACCGGCGCTGGTGGGAGGCCTACCAGCGGATCAACCAGCGCTACGCGGAAGCAGCGGCGGACCTCGCCGAGCCCGGGGCCACCGTCTGGGTGCAGGACTACCACCTGCAGCTCGTCCCCGGGATCCTGCGCGAGCTGCGGCCCGACCTGACCATCGGGTTCTTCATGCACGTGCCGTTCCCGCCGCCCGAGCTGTTCATGCAGCTCCCCCGCCGCGCCGAGCTGCTGCGCGGCATGCTCGGTGCCGACCTGATCGGGTTCCAGCGCGCCCAGGCCGCGCACAACTTCGCCCAGCTCGCCGTCAAGGTGCTCGGCCTGCAGGCCAGCGACCGGCGGATCGCGATCGGTGACCGGATCGTCCGGGTCGGCGCCTTCCCGGTCTCGATCGACACCGCGGACATGGCGTCGCTGGCGGCCAGCCGCGGCGTCGTCGACCGCGCCCGGCAGCTGCGCGCCGACCTCGGCGAGCCGAAGCACGTGATCCTGTCCGTCGACCGCATGGACTACACCAAGGGCATCGAGCAGCGGCTCAAGGCCTACAGCGAGCTGCTCGACAGCGGCCAGGTCAAGGTCCGCGACACCGTGATGGTGCAGGTCGCGGTGCCCAGCCGGGAGCGGGTCGAGCAGTACAAGGCGCTGCGCGAACGGGTCGAGCGCGAGGTCGGCCGGATCAACGGCGAGTACGGCCGGGTCGGCGAGCCCGCGATCCACTACCTCAACCAGCCGTTCGACCGGGCGGAGCTGGCCGCCCTCTACCGCGTCGCCGACATCATGGCCGTCACGCCGCTGCGCGACGGGATGAACCTCGTGGCCAAGGAGTACGTCGCGTCCCGCGTCGACGACACCGGCGCCCTGGTGCTCAGCGAGTTCGCCGGCGCCGCCGCCGAGTTCACCCAGGCCTACCTGTGCAACCCGCACGACCTCGACGGCCTCAAGGCGGTGCTCATGCACGCGACCAGGGCCGCGCCGGACGACGTCGAGGAGCGGATGCGGGCGATGCGCGCCCACCTGCGGGCGCACGACATCCGCGCCTGGGCCCGCGCCTACCTGACCGCCCTCGACCGCACCGGCGTCCTCGCCACCCGGCTCACCCAGGCCTAGAGACCCCCGCGGCGGATGACGTCGCGGTACCAGAAGGCGCTGTCCTTCGGCGTACGCGTGAACGTCCGGTAGTCCACGTGCACCAGCCCGAAACGCTTGCCGTAACCCAGGGCCCACTCGAAGTTGTCGAGCAGCGACCAGGCGAAGTAGCCGCGCAGGTCGACGCCCGCCGCCATCGCCTCGTGCGCGGCGGCCAGGTGGGAGCGCAGGTAGTCGACCCGTTGCGCGTCCCGCACCCGACCGTCGACCACCGTGTCCACGAACGCGGCGCCGTTCTCCGTCACGTACAGCGGGATCGGTCCGTAGTCGGCGGTCACCCGTAGCAGCATGTCGCGCAGCCCGGTCGGGTCGATCGGCCAGCCCATGTCGGTGACCGGACCGGGCAGGTCGTGGTGCACGACCCGGCCACCGGTCGGGTACGGGCTGCCGTCCTCGACCGGCGACGCGGCCGCGCCGACGAGATCGGGCTGGTAGTAGTTGACCCCGAGCGCGTCCAACGGCGCGCTGATCACGCCCAGGTCGCCGGGGCGCACGAACGCCCAGTCGGTCACCGCGGCCGTGTCGGCCACGACGTCGGCGGGATAGGCGCCGCGCAGCACCGGGTCGAAGAAGATCCGGTTGAGCAGCCCGTCGATCCGCCGGGCCGCGTCCACGTCGCCCGGTTCCGCGCTGACCGCCCGCACCGTGCCCCCGTTGAGCGCGATGCTGACCTGCGAACCGGGCGACGCGGCCCGCAGCACCGGCACGGCGAGCCCGTGCGCCAGCAGCAGGTGGTGGACGGCCGCGAACAGGTCGGCGCGGCGACCGGGCGCGTGCACGCCCGTGCCGTAGCCGAGGAACGCCGAGCACCACGGCTCGTTGAGCGTGTTCCACATCGCGACCCGGTCGCCGAGCCGGGCACCGACCGCCTCGGCGAACTCGGCGAACCGGTAGGCGGTGTCCCGGTTGGTCCAGCCGCCCGCGTCCTCGACCCACTGCGGCAGGTCGAAGTGGTAGAGCGTGGCCACCGGGCGGATGCCGTGTGCCAGCAGCGCGTCCACGAGCCGGTCGTAGAAGTCGAGATTGGCAGCGCGTGGCCAGGCGACCGAAAAGCGGTAGGCGGTCAGCCCGAGCGAGGCCATCAGCGCCACGTCGCTCGCGTACCGGTGGAAGTGGTCGGCCGCCCGCGCGCCGGTGTCGCCGTTGACGACGTTGCCCGGCGTCGCGGCGAAGGTGTCCCAGATGGACGGCACCCGCCCGTCCGCGGTCACCGCGCCCTCGATCTGGTAGGCCGCGGTCGCCGCTCCCCACCAGAACGTCGATGGAAACCCACTCAACCCGTATCACTCCTTGGAGAGCGCTCTCCGAAACGCCCTCCAGCGTCCGGTACGACCGATCTCCTGTCAAGGCCGCACGCCTTGACATCGATGAATGTCGAGCGCAACACTGCGAGGCACTGGAGAGCGCTCTCCAAAGGGCACCGTCCCCTCTCCGGAAAGGCAACCCCGTGAAACTTCGCCTGCTCACGGCCGTCGCGCTCGGCCTCACCTCGTTGGCGGTCGCCACGCCGGCCCGCGCCGCCGACCCCGTCATCTCCCAGGGCAAACCCGCGGTCGCGTCCTCGACACAGGGCGCCGACCTGCCCGCCTCGGCCGCCGTCGACGGCAACGCCGGCACCCGCTGGGGCTCGGCCTGGTCGGATCCGCAGTGGATCCAGGTCGACCTCGGCGCGACGGCCACCATCACCCAGGTCACCCTCAACTGGGAGGGCGCGTCGGCGCGGTCCTTCCAGCTACAGACCTCGCCGAACGGCACGACCTGGACCGACGTCTACACGACCACGACGGGCCCGGGCGGCGTACAGACGCTCACGGTCACCGGCTCGGGCCGCTACGTCCGGATGTACGGCACCGCCCGCAACAGCGGCTACGGCTACTCCCTGTGGGAGTTCCAGGTGCACGGCACCTTCGGCGGCACCAACCCGAACCCGGGCACCTGCGGCACCGCCAACGCCGCGCAGGGCCGGCCCGCCACCGCCTCGTCCACCGAGGGCGCCGGCGTCGAGGCCGCCATGGCCGTCGACGGCAACGCCGGCACCCGCTGGTCGAGCGCGTTCGCCGATCCACAGTGGATCCGCGTCGACCTGGGCTCGACACAGAGCGTCTGCCGGGTCGGGCTGCAATGGGAGGGCGCCTACGCCCGGGCGTTCCAGGTGCAGACCTCGACCGACGGCAACACCTGGACCGACGTGTACGCCACGACGACCGGCACCGGCGGCACACAGAGCCTCGACGTGACCGGCACCGGCCGCTACGTCCGGATGTACGGCACGGCCCGCGCCTCGGGCTGGGGCTACTCGCTCTGGGAGCTCCAGGTGTTCACCGCCGGCGGCAGCACCAACCCGCCGGACCCCGACCCCGGCACCTGGCAGACCGTCTGGAGCGACGACTTCACCGGCGCCGCCGGCACCGCGCCGTCCACGGCCTACTGGCTGCTGCGCACCGGCACCCAGTACCCGGGCGGCGCCGCCAACTGGGGCACCGGCTCGGTCGAGACGGCCAGCGCCGCGAACGTCACCCTCGACGGCGCGGGCCGGCTGTCGATCCGCGCGACCAGGGACGGCGCCGGCAACTGGACCTCCGGCCGCATCGAGACCCAGCGGGCCGACTTCACGCCCCAGCCCGGCCAGCTCACCCGGTTCAGCGCGGTGCTCAAGCAGCCCGACGTCGCCAACGGGCTCGGCTACTGGCCGGCGTTCCGGGCCACCGGCGCCGCCTTTCGCGGCACCTTCACCAACTGGCCCGGCATCGGCGAGACCGACATCATGAGCGGCGTCAACGGCCGCAACCAGCTCTCGCAGACGCTGCACTGCGGCACCGCACCCGACGGTCCGTGCGGCGAGTACAACGGCCGGACCAGTGGCCTCGCCTCCTGCTCGGGCTGCCAGACCGGCTACCACGAGTACAGCCAGGTGATCGACCGCACCAAGACCGACGAGGAGATCCGGTTCTACCTCGACGGCCGGCAGACCTGGATCGTCCGGGAGAGCCAGGTCGGCGTCGCCGCCTGGCAGGCCGCCGTGCACCACGGCTTCTACCTGCGGTTGGACCTCGCCATCGGCGGCCTCTACCCGAGCGGGATCGCCGGCTTCACCGTCCCGACGCCGGAGACCACCTCGGGCGGCGTGCTCAGCGTCGACTCGGTGTCGGTCGCCCGGTCCACGGGCACGACGCCACCCGCGATGACGGACCCGGCGGTGCCGGCCGGCCCGAGCGTCGTGCGGGTCACCGGGACGCAGGGCAACTGGCAGCTCCAGGTCAACGGCGCGCCGTGGGAGGTGCGCGGGCTCACCTACGGGCCGCCGCAGGGCGCCGCCGACGGGTACCTGCGCGACCTGAAGAACATGGGCGTCAACACGATCCGCACCTGGGGTGTCGACGACGCGCAGACCCCGGTGCTGCTCGACACCGCCGCCCGGCACGGGATCAAGGTGATCGTCGGGCACTGGCTCAACCAGGGCGCCGACTATGTCAACGACACCGCGTACAAGAACACCGTCAAGGCCGAGATCGTGGCCCGGGTCAACGCGCTCAAAGGTCGGCAGGGCGTGCTGATGTGGGACGTCGGCAACGAGGTCATCCTCACCATGCAGGACCACGGCCTGGCGGCCGACGTGGTCGAGGCGCGGCGGGTGGCGTACGCCCGGTTCGTCAACGAGGTCGCCGAGGCGATCCACGCGGCGGACCCGAACCACCCGGTCACCTCGACCGACGCCTACACGCACGCCTGGACCTACTACAAGCCGTACTCGCCGGCGCTGGATCTGTTGGCGGTCAACTCGTACGGCGCGATCGGCGGGGTCAGGAGCGACTGGATCGCGGGCGGCTACACCAAGCCGTACGTCGTCACCGAGGCCGGGCCCGACGGCGAGTGGGAGGTGCCGGACGACGTCAACGGCGTGCCCGACGAGCCGACCGACCTGGAGAAGCGGGCCGGTTACGCGGCGAGCTGGGCGGCGATCAAGGCGCATCCGGGTGTCGCGCTCGGCGCCACGGAGTTCCACTACGGCCTCGAGAACGACTTCGGCGGCGTCTGGCTCAACGTGAGCACGGGCGGTTGGCGGCGGCTGGGTTTCCACGCGCTGCGGCAGGCGTACACCGGTCAGCCCTCGGCCAACACCCCGCCCGAGATCACGTCGATGACCGTGGGCTCGCAGACCTCGGTGCCGGCGGGCGGGACGTTCCCGGTCTCCGTCACCGCGACCGACCCGCAGGGCGACCTGATCCGCTACAACCTGATGTTCAGCAACAAGTACGTCACCGGAGGCACCGGCTTCTCGAACGTCACGTTCACGGAGACGGGCAACGGCAGCTTCTCGGTGCGGGCGCCCGAACAGCTCGGCGTCTGGAAGGTCTACGTGTACGCGTTCGACGGCCAGGGCAACGTGGGCATCGAGCAGCGGTCGTTCAAGGTCGTGCCGCCGACCGCCCCGGGCACCAACCTCGCCCGGGGCCGGCCGGTGACCGCGTCGTCGTACCAGCCGACCGGCACCAACGGCCCGCAGCTTCCCGCGTACGCCGTCGACGGCGACTACGCCACCCGCTGGGCCAGCGAGTGGGTGCCGACGGCCTGGGTGCAGGTGGACCTCGGCTCGGTGCAGTCGTTCAACCACGTGCAGCTCGCGTGGGAGGCGGCGTACGCGACCGGCTACCAGGTGCAGACGTCCAACGACGGCAACACCTGGACGACGGTCTATGCGACGACGACCGGCAACGGCGGGTTCGACAGCCTGCCGATCACCGGCACCGGTCGGTACGTGCGGATGAACGGCCAGGTCAGAGCCACCGGCTGGGGCTACTCGCTGTGGGAGTTCGGCGTCTATCGCTGATCCCCTGCTAGCCTTCGGGGGCGGAGAGCGCTCTCCGCCCCCGACCATGGAGAGGCCACCGCGCGAGTGACCACTGACAACGCACGCCTGCCCACCCTGGAGGACGTGGCCCGGCTGGCGGGGGTCTCCCGGGCCACGGTCTCCCGGGTGATCAACGGCATCCGCAACGTCAACCCCGAGCTGCACGAGGTGGTCTGGAACGCGGTGAACGCGACCGGCTACGTGGCCAACCGCGCGGCCCGGTCGCTGGTCACCCGGCGCACCGGCACGATCGCGCTGGTCGTCTCCGACTCCGAGAGCCACGACGACGACCCGTTCATGAGCCGGTTCTTCAGCGACCCGTTCTTCGGCCGGGTGGTGGGCGGCCTGCTCAGCGCGCTGCGCCCGGCCGGTGTCCAGCTCGCGCTGCAGCTCGTCGGCGCCGACCAGGCCCGCGCGCGGCTGGTCGGCGACCTGCGCCAGGGCCAGGCCGACGGCTCGGTGGTGCTCTCCCTGCACCCCGGCGACACGCTGCCGCACCTGCTCGCCGACGCCGGGCTGCCCGGCGTGGTGATCGGCCGCCCGGCCCGGCCGGTGCCGCTCAGCCACGTCGACGTCGCCAACGACCGCGGCGCCGCGCTGGCCGCCGACCACCTGGTGGCCCGCGGCCGGCGCCGGATCGGCATGATCACGGGCCCGGTGGACGTGCCGGCCAGCGTCGACCGGGTCGACGGCTTCCGGGCGGCGATGGCCCGCCACGGCCGGTCCTACGTGCCGGCGGCCACGGGCAACTTCACCCACGAGAGCGGCGAGCGCGCGATGCGCGAGCTGCTGGCCGACCAGCCGGACCTCGACGGCGTGTTCGTCGCCAACGACCTGATGGCACAGGGCGCGTTGAGCGCGCTGCACGAGGCCGGCCGCCGCGTGCCGGCCGACGTCGCGGTCGTCGGCTTCGACGACAGCAGCGCGGCTCTGGCCGCCCGCCCGCAGCTGACCACGGTGCGCCAGCCGCTGGAGGACATGGCCGCCGAGGCGGCCCGCCTGCTGCTGGCTCGCGTCGACGACCCGACCCTCGACACCACCTCGGTGGTGTTCGAGCCGATGCTGGTGCTCCGCGCGAGCAGCTAGTTGCCGTCCTTCTCCAGCCAGTCGAGGATCGCGTCGATGGGTTCCTGCCAGCGCGCGTCGAGCATCAGGTCGTGGCCCATGCCCGGGAACAGCAGCGGGGCGCCGCCGTAGCGGCGGGCCACCTTGTCCAGCGCGGTCCTCGGCACCACCCGGTCGTCGGGGGTGCCGACCACCAGCACCGGCGGGTCGCCGACCGGGTGCTCCGGCGGACGGGCCCGCAGCAGCTCCCACTGTGCCTTCGCCGAGGCGTGGCCGACCCGCTTGGCGTAGCCGCGGGCCTGCGCGTCCGGCAGCTCGCGGCCGAACAGCTGCCGACGGCCCAGCCGCAGCCGGCCACCGAACGCCGCCGGCAGCGTGCCGAACAGGTTGCGGCGCAGGGCCAGGCCGAGCGTGCCCCAGCCGCCGAACACCGGTGCGGCCAGCACGCCGGCCTTGGCCGGGTAGCGGGCCAGCGCGTGCGCGACCACCAGGGCGCCGGCGCCGTGGCCGACCAGCACCGCCTGCCGCGGCAACCGCGCCGCTTCCTGCACGACGTCGTGCGCGTACGCCCGCAGAGTCGCCTTCGGCGCGGGGGCGCTGGCGCCGTGGCCACGCGGGCTGACCGCGTGCGCCGCGAAACCGCGCGCGGCGGCGTGCTCCAGCCAGTGCTCCGCGTACGCCCAGGCGCCGTGACCGAAGCCCGGCACGAACAGCACCGGCGGCTTGCCCTCGTCGGCGATCTCGGGCGTCGCGGTGAGCAGCTCGCGGCGGGCCGGCGGCACCGGGTCGGCCCAGTCGCGGGTACGCATGATCCGCACGGAGGTCATCGCGCGCTCCTCGCCGTCGTCGCGGTGGCCGGGGACAGCTCGTCCAGCGCGCGCTGCAGCTCGCGCAGATAGTCGACATGGTTGACCTCGAACCAGTGCCGGGTCGAGTCCTTGACCCGGGCCCGGTTCCAGCGCTTGCCCACGTCGGCCGAGGCGCGCGACCAGAACGCCGCGGCCCGCTGCAGGTCGCGGTCGCGCAGCCGCAGCCAGCGCGCGATCAGCACGGTCTGCCAGTGCACCAGCGGGAACAGGCCCGAGTCGGGCTGCAGCAGGCCGGCCACGGCGAGCGTCGGGTGCTCGCGCGGGAACGCGTGCAGGTAGAGGGTGGGCCGGCCGTGCTCGTCGGCGCCGAGGATCTCCGGGGCCAGGAACTCGAAGCGCGGCAGGTAGCCGGTGGCGAAGACGACCACGTCGGCCTCGACGTGCCGGCCGTCGGTCAGCTCGACCGAGCTTCGGTGGAACCGGCGTACGTCCGGCACCGGGGTGATCGTGCCGTGGCCGAGGTGGTAGATCAGCTGGCTGTTGGCGATCGGGTGGGTCTCGAAGACCTTGTGGTCCGGCTTCGGCAGGCCGAACCGGCTCTGATCGCCCACGGTCAGCCGCAGCGTGCGGGCCGCCAGCCACTGCCGCATGCCCAGCGGCAGCCTGGCCGCCTGCATCCGGTCGTTGACCTGGTCGGTGGGCCGGCCGAGCAGGTACTTCGGCAGGTACCAGTAGCCGCGCCGGGTGGAGTGCCAGGTCTGCGTGGCCGCGGTGGCCGCCTCGACGGCGATGTCGCAGCCGGTGTTGCCGCCGCCGACCACCAGCACCCGGCGGCCGCGCAGCTCCTTGGGGTCCTTGTAGGACGAGGCGTGCATGGTCTGGCCGCGGAACTCGTCGAGCCCCTCGAACGTGGGCACCTTGGGCTGCCAGTTGTGCCCGTTGGCGATGACGACCGCGAGGTAGCGGTGGGTCCGCTCGGACCCGTAGCCGCCGCTGCTGCGGGTGGTGACGTCCCAGCTCGTGTCGTCGGCCGGCTCGATCTTGACCACCTCGGTGCCGAACCAGACGTGCGGCAGCAGGTCGAAGTGCGCGGCGTAGCGCTCGAGGTACGACAGCAGCTGGCTGTGGTGCGGGTAGTCCGGCCAGGTGTCCGGCATCGGGAAGTCGGGGAACTGGGTGAACGGCTTCGACGAGATCAGGTGGGTGGAGGCGTAGACCGGGCTGCGGTCGTGCCGCCAGTTCCACGCGCCGCCGACGCTGGTCTCCCGCTCGTAGCAGTCGACGCCGAAGCCGTGCTCGCGCAGGTTCTTGACGGCCGCGAGGCCGCTGGCGCCGGCACCGACCACGCAGACGGTGTCGCGCCGGTCGTAGACCGGTCGGCCGTCACGCCAGAGGGTGGTCGAGGGGTCGAAGCGTTCGTTGCCGGTGGGGGTGGACACCGGACGATCCTTCCGACTGACGGCCGGTTCTGTCTAGTCGGGTATCACCAGATCTACGGCGATCGGAAGATGGTCGCTCGCGCGGAGCGTCGCCTCCGAGGAGACCACCTGGAACCGGGACACCTCGATGCGCTTGTCGACGAAGACGCCGTCGATGGCTCGGCGCGGGCCGGAGGCCGGGTGCGTGGGCGCGGTCCCGGCGATCCGCAGGCCGTCGGCGACCGCAGCCCAGGTCGGGTCGGCGGGCTCGGCGTTGAGGTCGCCGGCGGCGATGACGGGCAGCTCGTACCCGCGCATCTCGGCCCGCCAGGCCGCCGCCTGGGTCGGCCGCACCGCGGCGTCGGTGGACAGGTGCGAACCGGTCACCACGAACTGCGCCCCGGGCACCGCACACGTCGCGAACACCGCGCCGCGCATGTGGTGCCCCGGCACCAGCGGGAACCGGACGTCGCGGGTCTCCAGCACCCGGACCCGCAGCGTGGTCAGCACCAGGTTGCCCAGCGACCAGAGGCCGCCGCCGCCGACCACCATCCGCAGGCGGTCGGCCAGCGCCGCGTTCTTCTGCCGCCAGCGGAACCGGCGCGCGCCTTCCTGCACGACCAGCACGTCGGGCGCGAGGTCCGCGACGACGGCGGCGAGCGCGTGTGGGTCGTCCTTGAAGCTGTGGATGTTGTACGAGACCACCCGGATCCGAGCTGTCATCGGCGTCTTGCCAGGTCGGCGGCGCCCACCAGGCCCGCGCCGTTGCCGAGCTTGGCGACCCGCAGGTCGGCGACGGGCCAGCGACCCCGCTGAGCGAGCGACTCCTGGTAGGACGCGCGGGCCGGGCCCATCAGCAGCTCGCCCGCCTCGACCACACCGCCACCGACGACCAGCACCTGCGGGTCGAGCACCTGGACCATGTCGGCCAGGCCCATGCCCAGCCAGGTGCCGATCTGCGCGAACGCCTCGCAGGAAACGCCGTCGCCGTCGCGGGCGGCCGCGGTGACCATCGGGCCGTTGATCCGGTCGGGGTCACCGCCCGCCAGCCCGAGCAGCCGCTCGGCGCGGTGCGGCTCCTGGCGTGCGCCCGCCCGGGCGAACCGGACCAGCGCGTTGCCGCTCGCGTACTGCTCGATGCAGCCGAGCCGACCGCAGCCGCACTTGTGCCCGCCGGGCACCAGGCCCAGGTGGCCCAGCTCGGCCGCGATGCCGTTGGTGCCGCGGACCAGCTCGCCGCCGAGCACGATGGCGCCGCCGACGCCGGTGCCGATCGTGTACATCACCATCGAGTCGTCGGCGTCGTGCGCGGCCCCGAAGCGGAACTCGGCCCAGGCCGCGGCGTTGCCGTCGTTCTCGACGATGACCGGCAGGCCGACCTTGTCGCTGACGTAGTCGCGCAGCGGCTCGTCGCGCCAGGCGATGTTGGGCGCGAACAGGACGGTCGACCGGGAGGCGTCGATCCACCCGGCCGCGCCGATGCCGACGGCGTCGACCTGATAACCGGCGGCCAGCTCGGCGGTGACCTCGACGATCGTGTCCCGGGTACGCGCGACGTCGTCCGCGGGCGTGTCGCGCCGGATGGTCGTCACGACCGTGCCGTCCGCGTCGACCACCCCAGCGGCGACCTTGGTGCCCCCGACGTCGACTCCGATGGTCAGCGTCACCGCTGCCGCTCCCCTCTGCTGTGCCCGACACTGTGCCGATTGAGGATCATGACCCCAAGTTGTCGTCGTCGGACCGTGGCGCCGGAGGCACCACGCGCTTGACGGCCTTGCGGGCCATCGGCTTTTTCTGCTTCCCAGGGGGCGCGACCTCGTCGTCGGCCGCCCGCTCCGCGGCGGTGGCCGCCGCCCAGACGTCACCGGCCGCGGGGGCCGGCTCAACATCATCGCGGGTACGGGTGGCCGCGCGCCAGATCTCGTCGTCGGAGAACCGGGGCGCCGGCGCGGGCGGCGGCTGCGGCTCCCGGACCGCGGTGGAGCTGTTGACCGCGCGCAGCAGGCTGGCCACGCCGGCCGCGAAGTCCCCGGCGCCGGTCGCGAGCCGCTCGGCGAACTCGGGGCTGGGGTCACGCAACGCGACGATCACCCGGCAGATCGGGCACACGCAGCACTCATCGGTGCCGGTCGCGATTTGTGGTCCCGTTCCCCCGGACGGGTGATGCGGTTGGCCGAACGCGCTGCCGAGCACGTCGGTGAGCGAGCCGAGCGCGCCGAAGCCGGCGGCCAGGCCGGGGCCGTCGCCGGCGCGGCGAGCCATGGCGAGCACGGACGCGACGAGGCGCTCGGCCTCGCCGCGGGCGGACGATGGGTCGGGTTGCGGTGCCATCTCGTTCCTCGGGTAGATGCGGGGGCGGGCCGGTCAGGCCCGCGGGTAGAGCGACTCCACCCGCCCCTTGAGCTGCTTCAACGCGGCATCCATGATCATCTTCTCGGCTTTCTTGCGAAACATGCCGAGCATGCCCACCGCCAGGTCGACCTCGAGCGTGTAGGTGACCACGCAACCGCCGTCGCCGGCCGGTTCGATGTCGTACGAGCCGTCCTGCGTCTTCTGCATCTTCGACGGCGCGACAAGATGCCATTCGATGCGCGAGATGTCCTCGGCGTACTCGTATTGGAGGGTGTATTCGTCCACCAGCACGCCGGCATCGATCACGAACCGGACCTGGCTCGCATAACCGTCCTCGTATTCCTCGACCACTTCGGCCGACTTCATCGCCGTGGTCCACTCCGGGTAGCGCACGAAGTCGCAAATCACCGCCGCGACCTGGGCCGGTGTGGCGTCGATCGCGATCGCCTGGGTGGAGGAGTCCGCCATGTGGGGCAGGCTACCTCTTTGCGCCCTGTCGGCTGGCTGACGGCTCGCTGGTCCCCCGCATCGGACTCGATGTCGATACGGGTAGGTTGCATTTAGCTGATCGCGTTCTGTAGGAGGCCCGGTGCGCGAATTCTCCGTACCCCCGGTCGTGACGGTCGGGGACGCGGCCAACCTGACCGACCCGGTATGGGACAACGCCGCGGCGGCGCCCGACGCGGTGCAGTTCCGCCGCCGGCGCGACGGCGCGTGGGCCGACGTCACCTGCGGGCAGTTCCGGGACGAGGTCGTCGCGCTCGCGCGCGGCCTGGTCGCGGCCGGCATCCAGCCCGGCGCGCGGGTGGGGCTGATGAGCCGCACGCGCTACGAGTGGACGCTGATCGACTACGCGATCTGGTCGGTGGGCGGGGTCACCGTGCCGATCTACGAGACCTCCAGCGCCGAGCAGGTCGGCTGGATCCTCGAGGACTCCGGCGCGGTCGCCGTGTTCGTCGAGACCGAGGCGCACGCGCTGCTGCTCGCCGGCGTCCGCCCCGACCTGCCCACGCTGACCGAGGTGTGGCGGATCGACTCCGACGACCTCGACCTGCTCCGCGAGCGGGGCGCGACCGTCGACGCCGCCGTGATCGAGGAGCAGCGGCGCACCTCCACCGCCGACGACGTTGCCACGATCATCTACACCAGCGGCACGACCGGCCGGCCCAAGGGCTGTGTGCTGACCCACCGCAACCTCCTGTCCGACATCACCAACGCGGTGCCGGTGCTGCCCGACCTGTTCCACCAGGGCGGTTCGACGCTGCTGTTCCTTCCCCTGGCGCACTCGTTCGCCCGGCTGATCCAGATCGGCATGGTGCAGGCCCGCGCGACCATGGGCCACCTGCCCGACACGAAGACACTGGTCGACGACCTCAAGGACTTCCAGCCGACGTTCCTGCTGTCGGTGCCTCGGGTGTTCGAGAAGGTGCACACCGCGGCCAAGCAGCGGGCCGTGGCCGAGGGCAAGGGCGGCATCTTCGCCAAGGCCGAGCAGACCGCGATCGCCTATTCCACGGCGATGGACGGCGACGGCCCCGGGCTCGGGCTGCGGATGCAGCACGCCCTCTACGACAAGCTGGTCTACGGCCGGCTGCGGGCCGCGCTCGGCGGCAAGTGCACGCGGGCGATCTCCGGCGGCGCGCCGCTGGGTGCCCGGCTCGCACACTTCTTCCGGGGCATCGGCGTCACGGTCTACGAGGGGTACGGCCTCACCGAGACCTCCCCGGCCATCGCCGTCAACCTGGAGACCGCCACCCGGATCGGCACCGTCGGCCGGCCCCTGCCCGGTGTCACGGTGCGGGTCGCCGACGACGGCGAGATCCTGGTCAAGGGCGCGCTGGTGTTCAAGGAATACTGGCGCAACCCCGAGGCGACGGCCGAGGTGCTCGACGACGACGGCTGGTTCGCCACCGGCGACCTGGGCGAGCTCGACGACGACGGCTACCTGTCGATCACCGGGCGCAAGAAGGAGATCATCGTCACCGCGGCCGGCAAGAACGTCGCGCCCGCCGTGCTCGAGGACCGGATCCGCGCCCACCACCTGGTCAGCCAGGCGCTGGTGATCGGCGACCGGGAGCGGTTCATCGCCGCGCTGGTCACCGTCGACCCCGACGCGCTGCCCCGGTGGCTGGAGTCGGCGGGGCTGCCGGCCGACACCCCGGTCGAGAAGCTGCGCACCGACGAGAGGATGCTCGCCGAGATCCAGACCGCGATCGACGACGCCAACAAGGCCGTCTCGCACGCCGAGTCGATCAAGGAGTTCCGCATCCTGCCGGCCGACTTCACCGAGGCGACCGGCGAGCTGACCCCGTCGATGAAGGTCAAGCGGAGCGTCGTGATCAAGGCACACCAGGCCGTGATTGACGAGATCTATCGCCGATGACCCCCGAGGCGCCACCACCCACCCCGATCCGCGCTCACCCCCTCGCCGTGGCCGCGCGCATCGTGATGCTCGCGCTCGTGGCGGTGCTGGTGCTGCTCACCACGCAGCAGCTCGACCAGCTCTGGTGGGTGGCGCTGCTGATCGTCGCCGGGCTGCCGGCCGTGATCGCGCCCCGCCACGCGGTGCTCGCCCCGCTGGGCCGGTTCGCCGAGGTGATCATCGTCGGCATCGGCGCCAGCCAGGTCGCCGAGCACACCGCCGGCAACGCGATCGGCCAGGGCACGGGCGCCGCCGCGCTGCTGCCCTACCTGTCGGTGCCGCTGACGGTGACCGCACTGCGCCGCCGGTCGCGGGAGAGCGCCGCACTGCTCGGGGTGGCCACGCTCGCCCTGGTCGTCGGCGGCGCGGTCAGCACGACCGGCGGCGACCCACTGATCTCCAAGCCCGGCTACCTGGCCGCCTGCGCGCAGTGGCTGATCCTGGCCTCGCTCGGCACGCTGGCCGCCTCCACGCTGCAACGGATCATGCAGCAGCGGGGCGAGGCGGGGCGGCCACAGCCGTACGCCGAGGCGACCCGCCTGCTGACCCAGCTCCGCAGCGTCGCCCGGCAGCTCCCGGGCGCCACCCTCGACCCCGGCGGCATCTCCGAGCACCTGCTGGAGGAGCTGCGCGGTGTCGCGCGGGCCGACCGCGCGGCCGTGCTCTCGGCCAGCGGCGGTGGGCGGCTGGTGGTGCTCGCACAGGCGGGCGCCGACCGGGTCGACTGGGAGACCAGCCTCGACGCCGACTCCGCGATCGCCGAGGCCTGGGCCAGCCAGAACCACTACACGACCAACCGGTCACAGGCCCGCTCGCACCGCAGGGGTGACGTTTCGGCGCTGGTGGTGCCGCTGGTGGCGGGTGTACGTACCGTCGGATTGGTGATCATCGAGGCCGACGCCGCGGGCGCCTATCCGCCGGCCGTGGTGCACGAGGTGACCGCGCTCACCGGTCCCGCCGCTCTGCGGCTCGAAGCGGCGCTGCTCTTCGACGAGGTCCGGTCGCTGGCCACCAACGAGGAGCGGCAGCGGCTGGCCCGCGAGATCCACGACGGGGTCGCGCAGGAGCTGGTGATGGTCGGCTACGGGATCGACAACGCGCTGGCGACCCTGCCCGACGACGCCAAGGAGACGGCCGAGGAGCTGCGCACGCTGCGCGGCGAGGTGACCAGAGTGATCACCGAGCTGCGGCTTTCCCTGTTCGAGCTGCGCTCGGAGGTCGACCGGCACGGGGGGCTGGCGGCGGCGATCTCGGAGTACGCGCGGACCGTCGGCGCCTCCGGAGGGCTGCGGGTGCACGTGACGCTCGACGACACGACCGCCCGGCTGCCTGCGGCCACGGAGGCCGAGCTGCTCCGGATCGCGCAGGAGGCGATCACGAACGCCCGAAAGCACGCCGGAGCCACTAACCTGTGGGTCTCGTGTTCCATCGATCCCCCGTACGCACAGATCGAAGTGTCGGATGACGGTCAGGGCATAGCTGACCAGCGCCCCGACGGGCGCTACGGTCTTGCGATCATGGCGGAGAGAGCGGAACGTATCCGAGGCCGGTTGGAGATCAGTCCGCGAAGCCCGTCCGGCACGACCGTGGCGGTGGTAGTCGGCACACCACCGCGGCGCGGTAGCGTGCGCGATAGCGTCACCGCATCAGAAGGGGAGTAACCCGAGCATGACGACCAGCCCATCGCCGGCCACTCGCACCAAGGTCCTCCTGGTCGACGATCACGACCTCATCCGCAAGGGCCTGCGGCACGCCTTCGAGCGCGACCGTCAGTTCGAGGTCGTGGGCGAGGCCGCCACCGCCGCCGAGGGCGTGCGCCAGGCGGGTGCGCTCCAGCCCGATGTCGTGATCATGGACCTGCGGCTGCCCGACGGCAGCGGCCTCGAGGCCACCCGTGCCCTGCGCAAGTCGAGCGCGACGATGGGCATCGTCGTGCTGACCATGTACGCGGGCGACGACCAGCTCTTCGGTGCGCTCGAGGCGGGCGCCAGCGCGTTCGTCCCGAAGACCGCGCCGGCCGACGAGGTCGTGGCCGCCGCCCGGCACGCCGCGTCGTCGCCGTCCGCGTTCACCGCGGCCGACCTCGCCGAGGCGATGAAGCGCCGGCTGGCCCCGTCGGGCCCGCAGCTCTCCCCCCGCGAGGGCCAGGTGCTGCGCCTGCTCGCCGACGGCATGTCGGTGGCCGGCATCGCCAAGCAGCTGTTCGTCAGCGAGTCGACGGCCAAGACCCACATCTCGAAGCTCTACGAGAAGCTGGGCGCCGCCAACCGCGCACAGGCCCTGATGACGGCCCTGCGACTCGGCCTGCTCGAAGCTCCCGACGCGCCGAAGTTCTAGTCGACGGGGACGCGGGCGGCCATCGGCCGGCCCGTCACCCGGCGTGCCGCGAGATAGAGCTCGCAGCCGAGGCAGAGCCCGAAGGCGCTGTTGAGGAACGCGGCGGCCAGGCCGAAGGCGGCCGCGACGATGCCGACGGCCGTGCCGCCGGCGGCGTACGCGACCGTTGCCGTCAGCGCGAACACGCCTCCGAGCGTCTGCGCGAACCGGACCGGCTCGGCGGGCTCGCGCTCGGTCGGCGGCCGCAGCCGGGGCGCGACCAGCGCGCGGTAGACCAGCGAGTAGGGACCCTTGCGCGGGTCGACGGCGGTGATGGCGAAGATCACGGCCTGGGCCAGCGCGAGCCAACAGGCGCCGGTCACCAGGATCAGCACGAACACGATCGCGGTCAGGCCGGCGGCGAACCGCGGGCCACGGGGGTCGAGCAGCATCGTTTCCACCTCAGGGTCGTCGGGGCCGGCTGTCTGTCGCGCAGCGTCAGCGACAGAGGCTGGCGGCGAGACGACCGTGGTCGACGATGCGGCGGCGGGTGAGCTTGTCGTTCATCACGCGGCCCGGTCCAGCAGCGGTGCGACGGCGGCGAGCACCTGGGCCTTGGCCGGCACGCCGCTGGCCCGCTGGACGATCCGGTCGCCGGCGACGATCAGCGTGGTCGGCGTGCGCCAGATGTCGAGCGCGCGGACCGCGTCGAGGTGGCTCTCCGCGTCGACCTCGAGGTGGGTGACGCCCTCGACCAGGCTGGAGACGTCGGCGAGCACCCGCCGGGTGACCCGGCACGGTGCGCAGAAGGCCGAGGAGAACTGGACGAGCGTGACCGGGGTGGCGGGGTCCACGCCGAGGGCGCGCAGGGTCTGGCTGGCGGCGGCGTGGTCGTCGTCGGCCGCGAGGGTGGCCGGTCGGTCGTCGCTGGGCAGGCCCTCACGCGCCAGCGCCAGGTCGGCCGGGCCGTCGGCGACGGGCCGCAGCCGGCCGTCGCGCCGGTTGTGCCACAGCCCGAAGACGGTCGCCATCGCCAGCACGGCGGCGGCCACCACGAGTCCGGTGACGGCTGATGAACCCACGGATCCTAAGGTGCCACGGATCACCGGTGCGGCGCCATGACGTCGCCCACGTCCGCGTAGGGTCGATGATCGTGATTGAGCCGGACTTCGTGACCACCACGCGCGATTCCTACGACAAGATCGCCACCGGGTACGCCGACACGTTCGCGGACGACATCCAACGCCTGCCGTTGCACACGGCCCTGCTCAGCTGGTTCGCCGACCTGGTCGGTGACGGTCCGGTGCTCGACGTCGGCTGCGGACCCGGCCGGACGACCGGTTTCCTCCACTCGCGCGGTGTCGACATCTCGGGCGTCGACCTCTCCTCCGGGTTCCTGGCGATCGCCCGCGCGGAGAACCCCGGCATCCGGTTCACCCAGGGTTCGATGCTCGCCCTCGACCAGCCGGACGGCAGCCTCGCCGGCCTGGTCGCCAACTACTCGCTGATCCACATCCCGGACGAGGTCCTGCCGGAGGTGCTCGCCGGCTTCCACCGCGTCCTGCGCCCGCGCGGCTGGCTGTGGGTCGCGTTCCAGGTCGGCGACGTGCCCCGGCACCACACCGAGGGCTTCGGCCACCCGGTCGACCTGGTCTTCCGCCGCCGCCAGCCGGACGCGGTGGCCACGTTCCTGACCGAGGCCGGCTTCGACGTGCGGACCCGGGTGGTCCGCGAGCCCGAAGCCAACGAGCCGACCCCGAACGCGATCCTGGTGGCCCGCAAACGCCCGGAGTCTGATCTCGACTGAGGTCGATATCATTTCCGGCATGTTGCGCCGCCGGATGCTGCTGCTGGCCGTTGGTGGGCTGCTCGCCGGGTGTTCCGGGCGCCGCGAGGTCGGCGACGTGGAGCTGCGGCTGGCCACCGGGCCGGCGGGCGCCGTCTACCGGCGGATCGGCGGCGCCCTCGCGCAGCACATCACCGAGCAGGTGCCGGGCGCGCGGGTGACCACCGTGCCGAGCGGCGCGTCGACCGACAACATCCGGATGCTGCGCGCCGGTGAGGTCCATCTTGGACTCTCGAGCCTGGATGCGACCATCACCGGCGACGGCAGCGCGCCCGCGGGCATCTCGGCCGTCTGCCGGCTCTACGACAGCCATCTGCACCTCGTGGTGCTGGCCGGCTCGCCGGTCGACGAGCTGCGGGACCTCGACGGCAAGCGGGTCTCGCTCGGCGCGCACGACTCCGGCACCGAGTTCACCTCACGCCGGGTGCTCTCGCTCGGCCCGGTCCGGGTCGACGCCCGCAACCTCAGCCAGGCCGAGTCCGCCGCCGCGCTGGGCTCGGGCGCGATCGACGCGATGTTCTCGCTGACCGGCGTGCCGACGCCGGCCATCACGGAGCTCGCGCAGCGCCAGCCGATCCGGCTGATCCCGTTGGACGGGCAGGCGGACGCGCTGGTCACCGCCTTCCCTGGGCCGTACGCGCCGGCCCGCATCCCGACGACCGCGTACGCCGGCGTCCCCGCGATCCCCACGGTCGCCGTGCCGAACGTGCTGCTCGCCCGCAACGACCTGGCCGAGGACCTGATCTACGCGATCACCGACACGATCTTCACGCACACCGGCGCGATCACCTCCGGCGAGCGCGACGACAGCGAGGCGCTGCCCGAGGCGTGGCAGATCAACGTGCGCACCGGCATCTCCACGGCGTCGATCCCGCTGCACCCGGGCGCGGCCGCCTGGTTCCGCGACCATAAGCGCTAATCGGATACAGCCGGCAAGGTGACCACGGCGGCGAAGCCGTGGCCCGTCCCGTCCCGGCGCGGCAGGCCGTCCGCCAGCCGCAGCTCGCCGCCGGCCGCGCCGATCAGGTCGGCGCAGATCGCCAGACCCAGGCCGGTGCCGGGCACGTTCTGGTGCCGCGAGGACCGCCAGAACCGGCCCAACGCCTTGGCCCGCTCGGCCGCGGAGATGCCTTCGCCGTCGTCGCGGACCGAGATCGTGACCACGTCGCCCGCCCGCGCCGAGACCTCCACCAGCCGTGCGCCCGACAGCCGCAGCGCGTTGCTGATCAGCTCGTCCAGGATGCTGCCCAGGCCGCCCGGCGGTTCCAGCAGGCGCAGCCCCGGCGGCACGTCGACCGCCAGCGTCTGGCCGGCCGTCGCGGTCAGCGCCCGCCAGCGGTCGACCCGGGTGGCCAGCACGGCGTCGAGGTCCACCGGTGAGGCCGTGCGCATGCTCTCCATCCGCGCGCTGGCCTGCAACGAGTTCAGCGTCCGCTGCATCGCCTTCAGCTCGTCGACCGCGACGTCGAACTCCGGGGCGCCGCGCGGGGACAAGTGCGGGCGCAGGCTCTCGACGGCCAGGCGCAGGCTGGTCAGCGGGTTGCGCAGCTGGTGGGACGCGTCGGAGACGAACGCCCGCTGGCGCTGCACGGCGTTCTCCACCGCGTCCATCATGGTGTTGAACGAGCCCGCGAGCCGGCGCAGCTCGACCGGGCCGGCCTCCGCGTCGGCACGGGTGGTCAGGTCGCCCTGGGAGATCCGCGCGGTCGCGGCGTCCAGCTCCCGCACCGGCCGCAGCACCCAGGCCGACACCGGCCAGGCGACGGCCGACAGGGCGAGCAGCGGCAGCAGGCCGACCCCGGCCAGTCGGGCCCAGCGCAGCAGGATGCGCTCCCGCGTCTTCGACAGGTCGGAGATCGCCACGACCGCGCCGACGACCTCGCTGTCCCGGCCGACCGGCTCCGCGACGACGAGCGCCGAGTCGGCCCACGGCGCCCACTCGGCCGACGGCTCCGAGCGGGCGCCGGCCAGTGCCGCGGTCACGATCCGGGGCAGGGCGGGCTGCGACTCGGCCGCCTCCTGGTACGCCGTGACCGGGCCCAGCAGCACCGCGCCCGCCGGGTCGATGAGCGCCACCGGGATGCCGTACAACTCGTGATAGCGGGTCAGTTCCTGGCGGAGGGCCTCGGTGCGCCCGGTCGAGAGCGCGGTCTCGGCCAGCGAGGCGAACCGGCCGACGTCGTTGAGCCGGTCGACGTAGGTCTCCTGCATCTCCCGCTCGGCGACCGTGATGCTGAGCGGCACACCGAGTGCCGCGACGAGCAGCACGGCGAGCGGCACCAGCACCATGAGCAGGCGGCGGTGCACGGCTGGTCAGCCGACCAACCGGTAGCCGACACCGTGGACGGTCCGGATCTCGACCCCCGGCCGGCTCAGCTTGTGGCGCAGCGCCGCGATGTGGGTGTCGAGGGTGCGGCTCGACGTCTCCCAGGTGGCGCCCCAGATCTGGTCGAGGATGACGTCGCGTTCGACCACGTTCGGCGCCCGCCGGGCGAGCAGCAGGAGCAGCTCGAACTCCTTGCGGGTCAACGTCACCGGCGTGCCGTCGACGACCACCTCGCGGGTGCCGACGAGGATCCGCAGCGGGCCCAGGACGAGCGGCTCGGCGGGGTCGCCCTGTGCCCGGGCGGCCCGGGTGCGGCGCAGCACGGCCTCGATCCTGGCCAGCAGCTCGGGGACGCCGAACGGCTTGACGATGTAGTCGTCGGCGCCGGCGCGCAGGCCGCGTACCCGCTCGTGCTCCTCGGAACGCGCGGTCACCGCGATGACGGCGGTCTGGGGCCGGTCGCGCAGCTTGCGGATCACCTCGAGCCCGTCGCCGTCGGGCAGGCCCAGGTCGACGAGGACCACATCGGACGGTGCGGCGCGGACGGCCTCGGCCGCCGTGGCGAGGCGGAGCACCTCGAAGCCGGCCTGGGACAGGACGGTCACGAGACCGCGCGCCACCCGGTCGTCGTCCTCGATGACGGTGATCCGCATACCGAATTGTATGGCCGGCCCATCGACCGTCGAGCCCGCGAGTTCTTGGGATTTCTTTGACACCATCGGCGTCCCGCTCGACCCAGACTGGTTGCCGATCCATCGACAGATTCATGTGCATACGCTGATAAGGAGGCCGCGTTCATGAGGACCACCAGCAGGCGCCGGGCCGCGACGCTCGCCGCGATCGGCGTGCTGTCGCTCATAGCCGCCTGTTCCGACGGCGGTGGCGGTGGTGCCAGCGGCGGCGACGCCGGCAGCGCCTACCCCGACCAGAACATCACGTTCATCGTGCCGTTCAGCGCGGGCGGCCCGACGGACACCGTCACCCGCATGCTCGCCGACCCGATGGCGAAGCAGCTCAAGGGCAAGATCGTGGTGCAGAACGTGGAAGGCGCCGGCGGCACCGTGGGCGCGGGCGAGGTCGCGCGCGCCGAGCCGGACGGCTACACCGTGCTGATGCACCACATCGGCATGTCCACCGCGCCGGCGCTGTACGCCGACCTCGGCTACAAGCCCCTCGAGGACTTCGAGATGGTCGGGCTCGTCACCGAGGTGCCGATGACGATCGTCGCGCGCAAGGACTTCCCGCCGGCGACGATGCAGGAGCTGGTCAGCTACGTGAAGGACAACGCCGGCAAGGTCACGCTGGCCAACGCCGGCATCGGCGCCGCGTCCCACCTGTGCGGTCTGCTGTTCCAGAACGCCGTCGGCGTCAAGCTGCAGGAGGTTCCCTACGAGGGCACCGGCCCGGCGCTCACCGACCTCGTCGGTGGCCAGGTCGACTTCATGTGCGACCAGACGACCAACACCAGCGGTCAGATCACCGCCGGCAAGGTCAAGGCGTACGCGGTGACGACGCCGGAGCGGGTGAAGAGCCTGCCCGACCTGCCCACCACGGCCGAGTCCGGGCTGTCCAACCTGCAGGTCGGCGTGTGGCACGGGCTCTACGTGCCCAAGGGCACGCCGCCGGAGGTCGTCCAGAAGCTGACCGAGGCGCTCAAGGTGGCGCTGGCCGACCAGGCGGTCATCGACCAGATGGCCAAGCTCGGCGCCGCACCGGTCGCGGCCGACCAGGCGACGCCCGAGGCGCACCGGGCCAAGCTCGAGGAGCAGCTCGCCACGTGGGCCAAGGTGATCGCCGACGCCGGGGTCAAGGCCGGCTGACGTGGAGCGCCGCCGGTCCTTCCCCGACGTCCTCGCCGGGGGAATCTTCGTACTGATCGGTGGCGCGTTCGCGGTGGGGTCGCTCAGCTACTCGCTGGGCACCCCGCTGCGGATGGGCCCCGGCTACTTCCCGCTGGTGGTGGGCGCCATCATGGCCGCGCTCGGCCTCGCGATCGTGGTCAAGGGACTGATCGCGGGCGAGGTCGTCGAGTTCGGCGCGATCCCCTGGCGCGCGGTCGCCGCCCTGACGGTCGCGCTGGTGTTCTTCGGGTTCACCGTGCGGCGCCTCGGCTTCGTGCCGACCAGCCTGGTGACCGCCTTCCTGGTCACGCTGGCCAGCCAGCGCGTCAAGCTGCTCACGGCCCTGGCCGTGGCCGCCGGGCTGACGGTGGCCAGCACGCTCATCTTCGTCGTCGGACTCCAGCTGCGGATCCCGTTGTTCGGTCCGTGGCTCGGCCTCTGACGCGCGTCACCCGGATTGAGGCATGGAACTTCTCGACAACCTCGCGCTGGGCTTCTCGACCGCGTTCCTGGTCCAGAACGTCCTCTACTGCTTCGTGGGCGTGCTGCTCGGCACGGCGGTCGGCGTGCTGCCCGGCATCGGCCCCACGGCGACCGTGGCGATGCTGCTGCCGATCACCTTCAGCTTCGAGCCGGTGACCGCGCTGATCATGCTGGCCGGCATCTACTACGGCGCACAGTACGGCGGCTCGACGACCGCCATCCTGATCAACCTGCCCGGTGAGTCGTCGGCGGCGGTGACCGCGCTCGACGGCCACGCGATGGCCCGCCAGGGCCGGGCAGGTCCGGCGCTGGCCGCGGCCGCGATCGGCTCGTTCATCGCGGGCACGGTCGCCACGGTCGTGCTGGCCGTCGCCGCGCCGCCGCTCGCCGACATCGCGCTGAAGTTCGGCCCGGCCGAGTACTTCTCGCTCGTGCTGCTCGGCCTGATCGTCTCGATCGCGCTGGCCCGCGGCTCGGCGCTCAAGGCGCTCGCGATGATCGCCCTCGGCATCATGTTTGGCACGGTCGGCCAGGACATCTACACCGGCACGCCGCGATTCGTCTTCGATCAGCGCGAGCTCTACGGCGGCATCGACTTCGTGTCGGTCGCCGTGGGCATGTTCGGCGTGGCGGAGATCCTGCGCAACCTGGAGAACGAGCACACGCGTACGGCCACCGTCGGCAAGGTGAAGAACCTGTGGCCGACGGCCGAGGACCGGCGCCGGATCGTCGGCCCGATCCTGCGGGGCACGGGCCTCGGCGCCGCGCTCGGCGTGCTGCCCGGCGGTGGGCACGTGCTCGCGTCGTTCACGTCGTACGCCGTCGAAAAACGCATCTCCAAGCGCAAGCAGGAGTTCGGCCGCGGCGCGATCGAGGGCGTTGCCGGCCCGGAGTCGGCGAACAACGCGGCCGCGCAGACGTCGTTCATTCCGCTGCTCACCCTGGGCCTGCCCGCGCACCCGGTGATGGCGCTGATGATCGGCGCGTTCATCGTGCACGGCATCACGCCCGGGCCGAACGTCATCACCGACGAGCCGGCCCTGTTCTGGGGCCTGATCGCCTCGATGTGGATCGGCAACGTGCTGCTCGTGCTGCTGAACCTGCCGCTGATCGGGATGTGGGTGCGGATGCTGCGCATCCCGTACGCGGTGCTGTTCCCGATGATCATCCTGTTCGCGGCGATCGGCACGTACTCGCTGAGCTTCAACGCCTTCGACGTGTACGCGATCGCGTTCTTCGGCCTGCTCGGCTACATCCTGATCAAGTGCGGCTGCGAGCCGGCGCCGCTGCTCCTCGGCTTCGTGCTCGGCCCCCTGCTGGAGGAGAACCTGCGCCGCGCCCTGATCATCTCGCGCGGCGACGCCACGGTCTTCCTCACCCGCCCGATCTCCGCCTCCCTGCTCGTGGTCGCCGTGGTCGCTCTCGTGATCGCCGTGCTCCCGGCCATCAGCAAGCGCCGCGAGGAGGTGTTCACCGAGGACGACGCCTAGGCCCCCAGCATCAGCAGGTCGGAGAGTTGGTAGCTCGGGCCCGCGGCCGGCAGGTGCGGTTGCCACCGGGGGTCCCGGCTCAGGTAGCTCGCCCGGTCCGCGCGCAGCAGTCCGATCAGGACCTCCGCCACGATCCGGCCGCCGACCGGGCCGAGCCGGTCGCCGCCGCCGCGGTGCTCGGCCTCCTTGAGGATGTAGAACCACAGCGGGGTGCCGGTCGGCCAGTCGTGGGCCAACTCCTCGTCGCTCAACGGCGGCTCGCCCAGCAGCGCGGCGATCTCCTCGCCGCTGGGCAGGCCCGTGGTCTCGCCGCGGAGCAGGTCGCGCACCGCGAGCGAGCGGTAGGCCGCCGTGTCGACCGCGCCCGTGACCTGCTCCGGCAGGCCGATCAGGCTCGCCGCCAGCCGGCCGTCGAGGCGCTTCGCCCGCTGCGCCGGCGGGTGGCCGGGCACGTCGAAGATCTGCGTCAGGTCCAGCCGCCGGTCGGCGGGCAGCGGGCCGAAGCCGACCAGGTCCGGGAACAGCGGGACCGCCGGGCCGCCCTCGACCAGCCGGTACGTGTGCCGGATCTGCCCGTGGCCGTAGCGGTAGGCGGCGTCGGCGAACTCCAACGGGATGAAGGCCTGCCCGTGCCGGGGCTTGAACCACCGCCCGCCCTCGGCGAGCACCTGCGCGACCAGCGGCGCACCGACCAGCCGCGGCAGGAAGTCGTGCACCACGATCCACTGGTAGTGGGCGGTGAGCGTGTTCCGCGCCGTGTCGAAGACCTCGCCCTCCCGGACGCCCTTGTCGCGCAGCAGGTCGACGATCGCGTTGTGCGCCCGCAGCAGCGCCACGTGCAGGCTCAGCGCGAACAGGTGCACGTCGTTGCGCGGGTCGCCGATCAGCGCGACGCCCTGGTGGTTGCGCGGCACGTCGCCGCCGTCCGGGCCGAGCAGGAACCTGGCCGGGTCGTTGACGTCGAACAGGAACGCTGACCCGATCGGGCCGTCCGAGTAGAGGATCTCCAGGTTGAGCATCGGGGCGCGGGCGTTGCGCAGCGCCTCGGTGGCCACCCCGCCGCTGATCGGCGACCGGTCGGCGGTGATGTCGTGTGCCACGAGCTGGCCGAAGAACGGCCAACCGGCGGCCTCCGTGGCGTCGTCGCCGTCGGCGTTCAGCTCGTCCAGGGTCGCCGCCGCGTCGCAGATGCCGCCGTCACTGCCCGCCCGCATCAGCACCTGCGGGTCGGAGGCCAGCGGGTCGAGGTCCCGGAACATCCGACCGTAGCGGGCCGCACCGGTGGGCCGGTCGACGGCGCGGTTCGGGCCGAGGCAGTGGTCGCGGGCGGCGGCATGGCTGCCGTGCTGGTGCATGATGCTCTCTTTCGTGTCCGGTCGGTCAGTGCCGGGAGCCGTCGCGGCCCGGCCACTCGAAGAACTCGATCTCGCCGAGGCTCGCGCCGTCGCCCGGCAGCAGGGTCCGCTCGCCGAGCTCCGCGCCGAAATACCTGGCGTCGGGGTCGGTGACCACCGTCCGCTGGTCGCCGCGCAGCGGGAGCGCGTCGCGGAAGAACTCGTCCATCCGGTACTGGTCAGGCCCGGCGACCTCGACGGTCGCGTTCAGCGGCGCGGCCGTCGCGACCTTGACGACGGCGTCGGCGACGTCCTCGCTCGCCATCGGCTGGAACAGCACCGGCGCGAACCGGACGTCGTCACCGTCGGCACCGGCGTTGGCCATGCTGGTGACGAACTCGAAGAACTGCGTCGCGTGCAGCACCGAGTACGGCGTCTTCGCGTCCTTGATCAGCTTCTCCTGCGCCTGCTTGGCCCGGAAGTAGCCGCTGTCCTGCAGGCGTTCGGTGCCGACCACCGACAGCGCGAGGTGGTGGCCGACGCCCGCGGCCTCCTCCGCCGCGAGCACGTTGGCGGTGGAGGTCTGGAAGAACTCCATGACGTCGGCGTCCGCGAACGACGGCGAGTTGGACACGTCGACCACCACGTCGGCGCCGGCGAGGGCCTCGGCGAGACCCTCACCGGTGATCGTGTCGACGCCCGTGTTCGGTGCCGCCGCCACGGCCTCGTGGCCGTGCTCGCCGAGCTTCGACACGACCTTCGACCCGATCAGGCCGGTGCCGCCGATGACCACGATCTTCATGACCTACCTCCTGTACGCGATGACGTCCGGGTACCCGCTATGACAGGACAGCCGGCGGGGCTGTGACAGCTCGTTGGGGAAAAAAGTCGGGCCGGTCGAACCACACGAGACACAGGAGGACCGCCGCGCTTCTCCTAGCTCACCGCCTCGGCTCCCGCGAGCCCGACGGTGTACTCCCAGAGCCGGGCGGCCTCCGCCTCGTCCCGGGCCGGTTTGTAGACGGCCAGCTCGGTCGGGGCGCCCTTGAACTCGCCGAAACCGTCCGGGCCGTAGAGCCGGCCGCCCTGCGCCTGCGGGCTCGTCGCCGCGTACACGACGGGAAGTGTGCCCTGCTCCACGCCGTGCACCAGCAGGCCCAGGCGGTTGAGCCGGCGCATGATCGCCTCGTGCGGCGCGGGGCGCTTTCGGCCCAGGTTCGGGCCGGCCTGGTAGAGGCCGGTCAGCGTCGTGCCGGGGTGCGCGGCGTTGCTGACGATGCCCCAACCGCCCGCCCGGCTGCGCCGGTCGAGTTCCAGCGCGAACATCAGATTCGCCAACTTCGACTGGTTGTACGCGCGTACAGGCGAATATTTCCGGTCGCTCTGCAGGTCAGCCCAGTTGAGCTTCGCGTGGCGGGCCGCGGCGCTGGTCACGGTCGTCACCCGGGCGTCGCCGGCGCGCAGCAGCGGCAGCAGCCCGAAGGTGAGCGCGGCGTGCCCGACGTAGTTGGTGCCGAACTGCAGCTCCAGGCCGTCCTGCGTGGTGTGCCGGGTGGCGGGCGCCAGCACGCCCGCGTTGTTGACGAGGATCCCGATCGGCCGGCCGTCCGCGTTGAGCTGGTCCGTCAGCGCGGTGACCGACGCCAGCGACGCCAGGTCCAGCGTGCGCACGGCGACCTGGGCGCCGGGAACCTCGTTTTTTATGCGGTCGAGCGCCGCCAGGCCTTTCGCGGCGTCGCGGACGCCGAGCAGCACCTCCGCGCCGCCGGCGGCCAGGTGGGTCGCCACGCCCAGGCCGATGCCGCCGCTCGCGCCGGTCACCAGCGCGTACGTATTCTCGTTCTTCATTACAGCTCTCCTCAGCGGCGATGCCAGCCGTGCAGCTTGGCCGGGCTGAGCACGATCCAGAGGAAGGCGATCCCGGTGTCGGCCGCCTTGACGGCGACCACCGCGACCGCTCTTCCCTCCTGGCGCAGTGCCAGCCCCGCGCGGCCGTTGACGGACTCGATCGTCAGCTCGTCGTGGTTACCGAACAGCTCCACGAGCAGGCCGGCGACGGCGGGCGCACCGACCCTTGTGGGTCTGGTGTCGCACACCGCCACCACGCCGGCGTCCAGGGCGGCGTGCAGCTCGGCGACGTCGCCCCGGCGGCAGGCCCCGACGAGCCTGCGGACGAGGTCGTCCTGCCGGTCGAGCATGCTCGCTGTCACGTCCTCGGTCTGCTGGTGGTTCGCAGCTATGACCGGGTGGCGGGCCGGTTTGTGACGCCTTGGGTCAGCCGACCGCGGCGTTCTTGTCGGGGTTGACCAGCCACAGCACCTGGTCGATGCCGTCGGTCGAGGCGCTGACCGTGAGCAGGCCGTACACGGTGCCGTCGTGCTGCCGGAGCAGCGCGGAGGTCTGCCCGTTCGTGGTCGCCCACTCGACCCGGACGCCGCCCCAGAACCAGGACATCGCGTGCAGGAACGTCGCCACGCGGGCCGCGCCGGTGACCACCCGGCGGGCGACCTGCTTGCGGCCGTTGCCGTCGGACCAACTGGTCACGTCGGGCGCGAAGAGCTTCTCCAGCGCGGCCATGTCGCCGGTGCGGGCGGCCGCGATGAACGAGGTGAGCAGCTCCCGCTGGGCGTCGGCGCTGACCGGGGTGCGTTTGTCGCTGGTGACCGCCTTGCGGGCCCGGCTGACGAGCTGGCGCACCGCTGGCTCGGTCGAGTGCAGGATGTCGGCGATCTGCCCGTACGGGTAGTCGAAGGCCTCCCGGAGCACATAGGCGGCGCGCTCGTTCGGGGTGAGCTTCTCCATCAGCATCAGCGCCGCGAACTCCAGGGCCTCGCCGCGCTCGGCGCCGAGGTAGGGGTCGTTGCTGGTGTCGACGGGCTCGGGCAGCCACGGCCCGACGTAGGTCTCGCGCCTCACCCGGGCCGACTGGAGCGCGTTGATCGCCAGGCGGGTCGTGGTCGTCGCGAGGAAGGCGCCCGGGTTCTCGACCTTGGTGCGGTCAGTGGTCTGCCAGCGCAGCCACACCTCCTGCACCAGGTCCTCGGCCTCGGCGGCACTGCTGAGCATGCGGTACGCGATGCCGAAGAGGCGGGGGCGGACGCTCGTGAAAACCGTGGCGGCCTCGTCGAGGTCGTCCGTGCGAACCGGCTCCACCATCGCTCCCCCGTCCGCTCGTGCCGCCGACAGGCCCATCCTTCGCCGAACGGCGCCGGAATACCAACGACCAGTGATGTTGGCGACCACCGGTTCGCTGTCACAGATCCGGCGCCTGTCCTGTCTCGGCTGGGTGAGGCCCGCTCCCCCCGCGGGCCTCACCCCCCTCTCTTGACGAAAGGCGGTGCGTCCGGTGCGGACCACGCGGCTGGAAGCGTTCAGTGACGGCGTTCTCGCGATCATCATCACGATCATGGTGTTGGAGCTGGCCGTGCCGGAGGGTCACGACCTTTCCGCGCTGCTGCACACCGCCGGCGTCGGGCTGCTGAGCTACCTGCTCAGCTTCGCGTTCGTCGGGATCTACTGGAACAACCACCACCACATGTTCCACCTGGTGAAGCGGGTCAACGGCGGTGTGTTGTGGGCGAACCTGGCGCTGCTGTTCTGCCTGTCGCTGTTTCCGTTCACGACGGCGTGGATGGACGAGACGCGGTTCGCGCGTACACCTGTCGTGGTGTATGGGCTCAACCTGTTGGCCGCGTCGTTCGCCTATCTCGTGCTGCAGTTGGTGATCATCCGTCAGGAGGGGCCCTCGTCGCCGTTGCGCGCCGCGATCGGTGCCGACGTCAAGGGGAAGGTCTCCACCGCGCTCTACCTGGTGGGTGTCCTTTGTGCTCTGTCGATCGGGTCCGTCGTGGCGCTGGGCTGTTTCGTGGCCGCGGCGGTGCTCTGGATCGTGCCCGACCGGCGGATCGACCGGGCCGTCCAACAGCTTGACGGGGCGCCGCACGCTTCGCCCTAGTGGTAACGTCCAGCGCCGTAGCGGGCTGGGGGGAGCGCTGTGGGCACATCCGTCGAGACGCAGACCCTGCGGGGTGCGGCACGGGCCTATGTGGAGTTCGGCCGGCAGTTGCACGACGACGTCTCCACCGCGTTGCCGAAGTGCTCGATCCCGGGCACCGCGATCCCGACTCCTGACTCCGGCTTCGCGGCGACGTACGGTGCCGCGTACACGGCCGCCGATCTCGGTGTCCGGGCGTGCGCCGACGTGTTCACGGCGGTGGGCAACGCGCTGACCCGGGTGGCCAACCACTACGAGGACCAGGAGTCCGAGAACGCGAAGATGTTCGGCGGGCGGCCGATCCCGGCACCGGCGTTCCCGGCGCCGCGGGAGATGTCGACCTCCGCGAGTGCGGGTGAGACCACGCGGTTCCTGGTCGCCGAGGGCGCGATCATCGCCACCCTGGAGGTGGCGACCATCCGCCTGATGATCGCGGCGTCCGCGATCCCGGCGCTCTTCGTGCACTTCGCCGGCATCGCCGCCCTGGCGTTGCTCAAGGACCCGATCCCCTACTTCAACGCCGCCGCCGGCTGGGGCGAGCTGGAGAAAAACCTGGCGCTGGCCGGCGCGCAGGTCCTGCCGCTGGCGGAGCGGGTGGTCAACGAGGCGAAGTGGGAGGGCGACGGCGCCGACGCGTTCCTCAACTTCGTCTCCAACCAGTTCGACCCGGCCGTCAACCAGCTCCTGTCGCTGGTGAGCGAGCTCAAGAACCAGTGCGTCACCATGGGCGTGGTGATGTCGGCGGCGGACCTGAGCTACCTGATCGGCACGGCGCTGATCACGACGGGCCTGATCGCCGCGGCGGCCAACCCGGAGCCGGCGACGCGCACGGCGCTGGGTTGGGGTTTCGCGACGCAGTACGTGCTGGAGGTGAGCGGCCTGATCGTCGAGGTCGCCGGCACCGCGGCGGCGGTGGCGTTGACCAACGGGGGCATCACCACGGAGACGGCGAAGCTCAACGGCTACTTCGGCACGGAGAGCAAGGAACTGACCGTCAACTCGGCGGCGCTGACACCGCAGCGGATGACCGAGATCCAGACCTGGGAGCAGGGCGGATGGACCAACAAGAAGGTCCCGGAGCCGGTGGCATGAGCGATCTCGCGGGCGCGCGCCGACAGGCGCTGACGCGGGTCTTCACGCTGCTGGGTGCTTCGTTCGTCCTGTCGTGCGTGTCCGCCTACCTGCTGGTCGGCCCGTCCGTCGCAGCCGGCTGGGTCGTGGGGTTGCTGGCGTTGGCGCTGGCCGTCGTCGGGGTGGTGGGCTTCCATCGGTTCCCGGGCCCGTCGCCGTCGCACCGTTCGCGCTATGGGCCGGGCGAGCTGGGCAGCACGCGGGCCCTGGCGTGGTCCCTGGCGCTGCTCGCCCAACTGCCGTGGGTGATCGCGCTGACCGTCCTGATGGACCGGCCGTGATGCACGATTTCATCGAGCGGTTCCTGGAGACGAGCGAGCAGCACTACCGCAGCGATGTCGGCCCGGAGCGGTTGCGGGCGGCGGCCGTCGAGTTCCAGGCGGGCCTGCAGGAGCTGATGAACCGCACGGTGACGGCGACGGACGCGTCGGGTTACGTCGAGGCGACGGTGTCGCTGGGCGGCAAGCTCGTGCGCACGTACGTCTCGCCGCACGCGCTGCGCGACCTGACGGCCGTCGACCTGGCGGCGGTCTGCGTGGAGGCGATCGCCGCCGCCCGCGCGTCGGCCGCGGAGACGTTCCAGGCTTCGGTCGGGGATTTCCCGTCGCGCTTCGCCGACCTGGACCCCGCCGACCTGATCCGCCGGAGCAAGGTATGACTGTCCCTGATCCCTTCGCCCTGGCGGAGGCGGTCCGCGGCCTGGCCGCCGACCCGACGGCCCTGCAGGACCACCTCGGCACGGTCGTGTCGGGTGTGGCGGCGGAGTCCTTCACCGGGTCAGCCCTGTCCGGGGGCGTGGTGGCCACGGTGGACGGGCTGGGTGCGCTGCGCGGCATCGAGATCACCGAGACGGCCAGGCGCCGCACTGACAACCTGACCCTGGGCGACGCGATCACGGAAGCGGTAGCGGCCGCGGAACGCACGGCCCGCACGACGCTGGTGTCCCGGGCGGCGGCGGTCGCCTTGAACCACCGCTACGGCGCGGTCCTCACCGAGGAGCAACTCCGCCGCTTCATCCCGGAGTAGCCCGTCGGCACCCATCGCCTGACGATCGCCGGCGGGTCTGTGACCAAGCGATACACGTCGTGGCAGCGCGGCGAGCATCTGCGGGAGTGGGCGGCGTTGCGGCACATCCATCGTCACGCACCCGATCTCGTGCCCCGACCGCTCTCGGCGAAGTTGGCCGCGCGGCCGCCCACGGTCACCATGGCGCTGGTTCCTGGTGAGCCGCTCGCCGGGTCGCCGACGCCGGAGCAGATGACCGCCGTGGTAGCGGCCGTGCGGACGCTGTGGCGGGTGCCGCCCGTCTGCAGTGGGATCGGCCCGTGGTCGGACGACCTCGAGTTCGGGCGCCGGCTGACCACCGGCCCGCGCCCCGCCGGCGGCATCGCGGCCGAGGCCTTCGATGCGGCACTGGCCTGGTGGAACGGCCCGGACCCGGCGCTGCTGGCCGGCCCGCCGACCGTGACCGTCCTGGGTCACCGGGACCCCAACGCGGCCAACTACCTGTGGGACGGCCGCCGGGTGCGGATCGTCGACTTCGAGGACTGCGCGGTGTCCGACCCGGCCACCGAGGTCGCGATCATGGCCGAACACCTGTCCTGGCGGGGCGTCGACGCTCTGTGTGCTCTCTTCGACGTCGATCAACCACGCCTGCTCGCGGCCCGGCGGCTATGGGCCATGTTCTGGTTGTCGCTGCTGCTCCCCGGCGGACCCGCCATCGCCCGCAACCCGCCGGGGACGACGGAGACGCAAGCCGCGCGCTTGCTGGATCTCCTGGACCACTGACCGACTGTCGCTGCCGCCCGCACCCACCGAAGACGACGAAGACGTAATCCGCTCGCTCACTAGGTCCGCCAGGCCGTTGTTGCCGCACTCCAGCTGACCCGACCACCGCCCGCAAGCCACCGGAGACGGCGGACGCGCCCGGGTTGCTACGTCTCCTCGACCTCTGAGGTGCCGGGCTCGGGGTCGAGGTAGAACCAGACGACCGCCTCCGGGAGTTCCGCGGCGACGCGGATGGCCAGGCGGCGGCCTTCCGCGTTGAGGGCCGAGTCTTCGGACGCCGTGACCGGCCGGCTGTCGTTCGGGTCGGCGATGTTGACCATCGACTCGTACCACTGGCGCCACGCGGCGAGGCGGCCCACGAGGGTCCGGGTCAGGCCCAGCTCGGCCGGGTCTTGCGGCTCGAAGACCTCGTCGCCCTCGGCGCGGACCCACAGCGGGTCGCAGCCGTAGTCGTCCATCACCTTGATCTGCATCGCAACCTCACGGAGTGAGCAGGGCGCGCATGCGGGTGGCCTGGGTCTGCCACTGCCAGTCGCGTTCGACCCAGGCGCGGCCCGCGCGGCCCATGCGCTCGGCCAGCGCCGGGTCTGCCAGCAGCGTCGCCACGCGGTCGGCGATCTGGTCGATGTCGCGGCCGTCGACCACGTAGCCCGTCTCGCCCTCGCGGACCGCGTCCGGGGCGCCGCCCGAGTCGCCCGCGACGACCGGGAGGCCCGTCGCCGACGCCTCCAGGTAGACGATGCCCAGGCCCTCGACGTCCAGGCCGCGGCCGCGGGTGCGGCACGGCATCGCGAAGACGTCGCCCGCCGCGTAGTGGGCCGGCAGCTCCTCCCACGGGACGCCGCGCGTGAAGACGACGTGGTCGGCGACACCGACCGACGCCGCCAGGCGGCGTAGTCGCTCGTAGTTGGGGCCGCCGCTGACCAGCAGCAGCAGGGCGTCGGGCACCGCGGCCCGGATCGCGGGCATGGCGCGGATCAGGGCGTCCTGGCCCTTGCGCGGGACCAGGCGCGACACGCAGACCACGACCGGGCGGTCGCCGATGCCGTAGCGCTCCCGGACCGCGCCGCCGTCGACGCCCGGGTGGAACGCGTCGACGTCGACACCCGGGGCGAGCCGACGCAGGTCGGTCAGGCCGTGCAGGGCCCGCTCCAGGCGGGTGCGCTGGTAGTCGGTCAGGTAGGTCACCACGTCGGCGCCGCGGGCGATGCGGCGCAGCAGCGCGCGGGCGCCGGGCAGCGCCGCCCAGCCGACCTCGTGCCCGTGGGTCAGGGCGACCACCCGCGAGACGCCCGCCCGGCGGCGCAGGCCCTCGGCGAGCAGGCCCAGCGGCGCGGCCGCGCCGAACCAGACCGTGTCGCACTCGTGCGCCCGGGCCAGCTCGGCGGCCCGGCGGGCGACCTTCGGCGTCGGCAACAGGATCCCGGTCGACTCGCGGACCACCTCGAAGGGCTGGTCGGCGTCGAACTTCTCGGCGCCCCGCCAGGTCGACGCGTAGACCACCACCGAGCCCGCCGGCTGCCGCACAGCCAACTGGTGCACGAACTTCTGGATGCCGCCCGGCCGCGGCGGGAAGTCGTTGGTGACGAGCAGCGTGCGGCTCATCGGCCTGCCCTTTCGCCGCGGGCGTAGGCGCGGGCGGCGGCCATGCGCTCCACGGTGGACGGGTGTGACGCGCCGTAGAGGTATTCCCACCGTGGCGGGTCGGGATCGCCGAGGTTGACGGAAGAGAGCCGGGCCTGCATCGCCTCGAACGTACCGGGGTCGTTGGTCAGCGCCAGCGCATGGGCGTCGGCCCGCGCCTCGGTGTGTCGCGACAGCAGCGCCTGGGCCGGCGACGACACCACACCGGCCACCGCCACCACGGCGACCAGCAGCGCGAACGCCCGCGGCTCGGCGATCGACGTCACGCCCGCCGTGCGGAGCAGGCCCGTCCAGCCACCGAGCAGGAACAGCGTGACCACCGCGAGCGCCGCGCCCAGCGCGCCGATCAGCGTGCCGGTGAACACGTCGCGGTCCTTCGCGTGGCCCAGCTCGTGCGCCACCACGCTGACCACCTCGGCCGGCGGCGCCTCGCGCAGCAGCGTGTCGTAGACCACGATGCGCCGGGTCGGGCCGAGGCCGGACACGTAGGCGTTGACCTGCCGGGTGCGCCGGGACGCGTCGGCGACCAGCACGTCACGCACCGGGACCCCGTCGTCGCGGGCGAGCTGGACCAGCTCGGTGCGCAGCGGGCCGTCGGCCATCGGGGTGAACTTGTTGAAGACCGGCTCGACCAGCACGGGCAGCACGAACGAGAGCAGCACGACCAGCGCCGCGGCGCCGGCCGCACCCCACGCCCACCACCAGCGGGGCGCGAAGTGGGTGATCGTGTAGAAGCCGAGCAGCGCGACCACGCCGATCACGGCCGAGACCGCCCAGCCCTTGAGCAGGTCGACCGTCCAGCCGCCCCAACCCTGGGTGGACAGCCCGTAGCGGGACACGATCGAGTGCCGCCAGGCGGCGAACGGCCGGGTGACCAGGTCGGCGACCAGGACGACCGCGAGGCCGCCGAGGACCGCCTGCGCGACCCAGTTGCCGCCGAACGGCCGGCCGATCGCCTCGATCAACCGTGCACCCAGCGGGCTCAGGCCCAGGGCGAGGGCGACCACCAGGCCGACGAGCATGCTGCCGTAGCCGGCGGGCCGCAGCGCCGCACGGAACGCCTTGCCCGCGGTGACCTGGTCAGCCGGCAGCGAGCGCAGCGCCGCCAACTGGTCGGCCCTGGGTGCCGGCGGGCGGTGCCAGGGCACGAGCACGAGCACGGCCACCGCCAGCGAGACCGCGAGCACGCCGAACGCGACCACAGCCCACGTGCGTGGCGTCATCCGGCCCACCTCCCGCTGACAATCGGATCATCTTAAGGGTCAGGCGACCCGGAAGCCGGAGTGCGACCGTCGCACCATCCGCAGGGCGGCTGGCTGCGCGCTGACCACCTCGACCTCGAAGCCGGCCCGCGCGAACACCTCGATCGCGCGTAGCTCGTCGGCGTCGAGGCTCTCGATCTCGGAAGGAGTGTCGAGCAACGCCGTCACCAGGCACCCCCGGCACGCCGCACCTCGCACCGTGCAGCTGGAGCAGTCGATGAGCATCACAGGCTCCTGTCTAGGAAGACACCGTCCGTGATGCTGACGCTAGCGAGCGGGTCCGACAAAACTTGTGGATCAGCTCCGCGACAGCCGTCTGACCAGGGCATCCGCGCCCAGCGGGTAGGCGCCGTGGCGGCGTACCCCGTCGGCGACCTCACGGTCCGAACTCACGACGACCACCGGGCGCCCGGCCGGCTCGGCCCGGACCAAGCGGCGGATCAGCTCGTCGGCGGTCTCGCCCTTGCGGGAGAACAGCACCCGGACCCCGCGGGGCGCCGGCGGCAGCCCGTGCACGCGCTCCGCGCCGTCGAAGACCACGGTCACCTCGTCACCGGTCTGCGCCGCGATGCCGCCCAAGCCGGTGATCAGCCGCTTGCGCTGCTGTTCGAGCGACATGTCGCCGTACCCCCGCTTGGTGACGTTGTATCCGTCGACCACCAGGTGGGCGCGTGGCAGGGCGAGCAGCTGGTCGAGGCGGGCCGGGTCGTCGGTGTCGAGGGCGCGCGCGCTGGACGCGGCACCGGGCTCCTCGCCGTGCGCCTCGGCGACGTAGTCGGCCGGGCGCCGGTCGGTGGGCTCGAGGGCCAGCTCACGGCGCAGGCCGACCGCCGCCTGCCCGATCGTCTCCAGCAGCAGCCACAGCCGGGCGTCGTCGACCGAGCGGGCCTCCTTGGCGCTCTGCCGCGCGCTGCCGGCGACGGTCTCGGCCTCGGCCAGCCGGGCGCGCACCCGGCGCAGCTCGGCGTCGTGGTCGGCCGCGGCGCGGGTGGCCCGGCCCTTCTCGGTGGCCAGCATCTCGGTCGCCTTGCGCTCACGGCCCAGCAGGTCACGCAGCTGCCGCGACTGCAACCGCAGCTCCTCGCGGAGCTGGCCGAGCTCGGCGCTGACCCGGGCCAGCTCGTCGCGGAGCTTGTCGGCCTCGCTGCGGGCCACGGCCCGGTCGTGCTCGGCCCGGGCGGTGCGCTGCTCGGCGTCGCGGACAAGCCCGGCGATAGCGGCGCTGTCGGCCTCGGCCCGCACGGCCTCGCCGGCGGCCTCGACCAGCTCACGCCAGCCGGCGGGCCGGGCCAGGTAGGCCAGCGCGGCCACCTCGACCGGGTCGGCCGCGGCCGGGCAGATGCCGTCGACCACGGCGGCGCCCAGGTCACCGACCTCGGCGATGACCCGGCTGGATATCCGCTGGCGGAACAGCGAGTCGCCGGCGAGCTGCGCGGCGATGGCGGGGCCGCCGAGCCGGGCCCGGCGGTTGGGCGCGAACTTGGCCACCCGGCGCAACGGCACCGGCTGCTCGTCGAACGGCAGACCGGGCAGGGCGGAGGCGGCGAGGGCGACGACGCGCTGCCGAACCGGCTCCGGGAGCAGGGGCTCGGCCTCCGGCTCCGGACCGGCTGACGACGGCGTGACCGCTTCCTCGGGAAGGCGGCCGTCGCGCGGTTCGGGCTCGGACATGGAGCAAGTCTCCCACCGTCGGCCACTCCGGCGCCCATTGATGTAGTCGATCTTTTTGCGACGCGTACGCGAAACGCCTGTTGCCCGTGCGACGGAAGTGTCGTACCGCTGTTCTAACGTCCTGTCCGTGGTGGAACAGCTCTTCGTCCAGGGCACGCTCGACGGCCTCCTGTCGGCCGGCGACGCGACCGACCTGCGCGACACGACCTTCGTCGTGGTCGACCTGGAGACCACCGGCGGTGCTCCCGACGGCGGCGGGATCACCGAGGTCGGCGCGGTCAAGGTGCGCGGCGGCGAGGAGCTGGGCGTGCTGGCCACGCTGGTCAACCCCGGCCAGCCGATCCCGCCGTTCATCACGGTCCTGACCGGCATCACGCAGGCGATGGTGCTGCCGGCCCCACCGATCGAGGAGGTGCTGCCACCGCTGCTCGAGTTCGTCAAGGGCGCCGTGCTGGTCGCGCACAACGCTCCCTATGACGTCGGCTTCCTCAAGGCGGCATGTGCCAAGTTCGGCTACACCTGGCCCAACCCGCGGGTCCTCGACACGGCGGCGCTCGCCCGGCGGGTGCTGATCCGCGACGAGGTGCCCAACCGCAAGCTCGGCACGCTGGCGCAGCACTTCCGCACCGCGCGCCGGCCGACCCACCGGGCGCTCGACGACGCGCTGGCCACCGTCGACGTGCTGCACGCCATGATCGGCCGGCTGGGCAGCCACAACGTCAACACGGTCGGTGACGCGATCGAGTTCGCCAAGGCGGTCACCCCGACCCAGCGCCGCAAGCGGCACCTGGCCGAGGGGCTGCCGCACGCGCCGGGGGTCTACATCTTCCGCGCCGCCGACGGCCGCCCGCTCTACGTCGGCACGTCGGTCGACATCGCGACCCGGGTACGCAGCTATTTCACGGCGGCCGAGAAGCGCGCCCGGATCTCCGAGATGCTCGCCGCCGCGGAAAAGGTCGACGCCGTCGAGTGCGCGCACGGCCTCGAGGCCGAGATCCGCGAGCTACGGCTGATCGCGGCGCACGCGCCGCCCTACAACCGCCGCTCGAAGTTCCCGGAGCGGGTGGTGTGGCTCAAGCTGACCGACGAGCCCTATCCCCGGCTGTCGGTGGTCCGCGCGCTGGCCGAGGACGACACCGCCTACCTCGGGCCGTTCACCTCCAAGCGGTCCGCCGACCTCGCCGCCGCGGCGGTGCACGACGCGATCCCGCTGCGGCAGTGCACGCTGCGCCTGTCGACCAAGACCAAGACACCCGCCTGCGCACTGGCTGAGCTGGGCAAATGCGCGGCGCCGTGCGAGCACAGGATCAGCAGGGAGGCCTACGAGGAGAGCGCGGCGGCGCCGTTCCGCACGGCCACGAGCGGCGACCCGAGACGCGTCATCGAGCCACTGCTGGGCCGGATCAACGTGCTCTCCGACGCGCAGCGCTACGAGGACGCCGCGGTGGTCCGCGGCCGGCTGGCGGCCGTGCTCCGGGCGACGGTCCGGATGCAGCGGCTCGCCGGGCTGACCACGATCGCCGAGCTGGTCGCGGCCAGGCGGGGCGGCGACGGCGGCTGGGAGCTGGCGATCGTGCGGCAGGGTCGGCTGGCGGCGGCCGGCAACTCGCCACCGCGAGTCCATCCACGCGCGACGATCGAGGTGCTCCGCGCGACGGCCGAGACCGTGCTGCCCGGTCACGGCCCGGTGCCGAGCGCGACCGCCGAGGAGACCGAGCGGATCCTGTCGTGGTTGGAACGACCCGACACCCGCCTGGTGGAGGCGTCCGCCGGGTGGGCGTCGCCCGTCCGTGGAGCGGCCCGCTACCGGGAGTTGCTCCGAAAGGCGGAAGCCCAGGGTTAATCGCCGGACAACATCGCCTACCGCCGAGCGCCACGACGAGACTCACCCGTTCGCCCAGAAGCAACTGACCATTTGGACTACGGTGCGTGACTTAGTCTGGTAGAGAAATGCACTCGTGACTGTCTCGCCCGATTTCCCGGGCGAAGGCACGATTCGCGGGTGCTGGCCTCGTCAGGAGGTGTGCGGGCGTGGATGTCGACGCCGGTCACGGCGCCGCGCTGGGTCGTGTGGTGCCTGTCCAACCTAACGACCTGCCCATCTCCCGCCGGCTACGGACATTCCTGTCCTGGCCTGGTTCCGACGACGATCCGGTCACCCGGCTGGTCCGCACCCACCGGGAGGTGCACGCCGGCGACCCCGGGATGCTCCGCCGGGCATACGGGATCGCCGAGAGCATGCACCGGGGGCAGTTCCGCAAGAGCGGCGAGCCGTTCATCACGCACCCGCTCGCGGTCGCCCAGATCCTCGCCGAGCTGGGCATGGACACCACCACGCTGGTCGCGGCCCTGCTGCACGACACGGTCGAGGACACCCGATACACGCTGCAGGCGCTGCACGGTGACTTCGGGCCCGAGGTGGCCCACCTGGTCGACGGCGTGACCAAGTTCGACAAGGCGTTCTACGGCAAGGCGGCCGAGGCCGAGACGATCCGCAAGATGCTGGTCGCGGCCGGCAAGGACGTCCGGGTGCTGATCATCAAGCTGGCCGACCGGCTGCACAACATGCGCACGCTGGACGCCCGCTCCCCCGCCTCCCGGGCCCGGATCGCCAAGGCCACCCTCGACGTCCTGGTGCCGCTCTGCGACCGACTCGGCATCCAGCTGCTCAAGCGGGAGCTCGACGACGTGGTGCTCTACCACCTCGAGCCCGACGGCTACACCGCCGTCGACGAGCACGTGCAGGCCCGCACGGGTTGGGACGAATACGTCACCGAGGTGGCCCTGCGGGCCAAGAGCACGCTGCGTCGCAACCGGGTGACCGCCAACGTGACGGCCAGGCCGAGGCACTACTACTCGATCTGGAAGGACACGGTCGAGGCCGGCTACGCGGTGCCGCACGACCTGCCCCGGATCGCGGTCGTCGTCGACGGCGCCGACACCGACTGCTACGCGGCGCTGGGTGCGATCCACGGCTGTTGGCGGCCGGTCCCGGGCCGGTTCAAAGACTTCATCGCGTCACCGAAGAACAACCTCTACCGCTCCCTCCACACGACCGTGATCGGCCCTGACGACCGCTCGGTCGAGGTGCTGATCCGCACCGAGGCGATGCACCAACTCGCCGAATACGGGATCGCCGCCCACTTCCGCTACCCCAAGACCCCGGCCGCGATGGCCGAGGCCCGGGTCGAGCAGCTCGCCTGGCTGCGCCGCGTGCTCGACTGGGAGCAGGCCACGTCCGACGCGGCCCAGTTCCTCGAGTCGCTGCGCTGCGACCTCGCGGAGTCGCAGATCCAGGTGTTCGCCGAGGGCCGGCAGGTCGTGCTGCCGTCAGGCTCGACCCCGGTCGACCTGGCCTACGAGCTGGCCACGGAGCGCGGCGACCACTGCCTCGCGGCCACGATCAACGGCCGCCTGGCGCCGCTGTCCTCCGAGCTCAGCGAGGGCGACGTCGTCGAGATCTTCACGGAGGCCGAGTCGACCGAGGGCGCGGCCGTGCTGCCGGCTGGCCCGCGCAAGGAGTGGCTGGGCTTCGTCAAGTCGCCGCAGGCCCAGATGCAGATCAACCGCTGGTTCGCCGACCACGACGAGCCGGGCATCAGCATCCCCGACAAGGTCCGCCTGGGCCGCGCCACGATCGGCCTGGCCCTGCGCCGCCACGACCGCGGCCTGGCCAACGACCGCCCGCTGCGCCAGTTGGCCGACGAGATGGGCTACCCGGACCTGGAAACCCTGCTGGTCGCGGTCTTCGACCGCGCCATCACCCCGGAGTCGGTAGTCGACCGCCTGGTCGCCCTGGTCGACCGCCGCGAATAGCCACCGGGCCGCGCTGAACCGGCCCGGGTCGGCGGTACGTGCGGGGCGGGTGGGGCGCGGCTACTAGCCTTGCTCTGTGGATCCCCGCCGCCGCGCGTTGCGCGCCATCGTCTACGGAGTCTTCTATCGACTGCCGCATCCGGTGCGCCGGCGGTTGGTGCGGGCCGTGGTGCCCAAATACATCGTCGGTGGGGTGACGCTCGTCCGTGACTCCGAGGCCGCGGCGCCCGGGCGGTTGTTGCTGCTGCGCCAGCCACCTGGGCGCGGCTGGGGGCTGCCGGCGGGGCTGCTGCGGCGCGGCGAGGCGCCGATCGTCGGCGCCGCGCGGGAGCTCGGCGAGGAGTCCGGCATCCACCTCGACCCGCACGAGCTGACCCCGGCCGTGCCCAACGCGGTCGTACACGCCAAGGGTTGGGTCGACATGGTCTTCGAGGTGTCGGTGCCCGCGTCGACCACCGTGCTCGAGGTCGACGGTGCCGAGGTCTACGAGGCCGCCTTCCACCCCATCGACGATCTCCCCCGGCTGACCGTGGCGACCGCTCGGCTGCTGGCCTACTACGGCCTCGGTCCGCTGGTGGCGCCCGACGATCCGACCAGCATGGAGCGCCCGAAACTGCCGCAGCACGATGGCTGACCTCTGCGCGGTGGTCCTCGCGGCCGGCGAGGGGCAACGGCTGCGGCCGCTGACCGAGCTGCTGCCCAAGGCGCTCTGCCCCGTCGGCAACGTACCCCTGCTTGATCGTGCTCTTGACCTGGTCTGCGGGTTCGGCCTCGACGGGCCCGCCGACGTCGCCGTCAACGCCAGCTACCTCGGCGACCAGGTGGTCGCGCACACCGGCGAGCGGGCGCACCTCTCGGTCGAGCCCGACCACCCGCTCGGCACCTCCGGCGGGCTCGGCAACCTGCGCGAGTGGGTCGGCGGGCGCGGGGTGCTGGTCGCCAACGCCGACGCCTACCTCGCCGGCGGCGACCCCCGCGCGCTGCTGGACGGCTGGGACGGCGAGACCGTGCGGCTGCTCGGCCAGGCGGTGCGGGACACGAGCCGGCCGGGGCTGTTCAGCGGTCACCGGTTCGCCGGCCTGTCGCTGCTGCCCTGGCGGCGGGTCCGCGACCTCGACGCGGCGCCGGCGGAGCTGGTGCGCACCGTCTGGCGGCCCGCGGAGGCGGCCGGCGAGCTCGAGGTGGTCGCGTTCGACGGCGTCTTTTTCGACACGGGTACGCCGCGCGACTACCTGGCCGCCAACCTGCACGCCGCGGGCGGCGACAACCTCGTCGCGGGTACGGTCACCGGGCGCTGCGTGCGCTCCGTGGTCGGTGCCGGCGCCACCGTGGCCGGCGACGTGGTCGACAGCGTGGTCTGGCCCGGCGCGGTCGTCGCGGCCGGCGAGCACCTCGACCACGCGATCCGGGCGGGCCGTCAGCTGACGGTCGCGGGCCGCTAGCATTCGTCCAGGCACGACGAGAGGAGCCCATCGGTGATCACCGCGATCGTCCTGATCGACTGCGCCGCCGACTCGATCCCCGAGGTGGCCGAGAAGCTGGCCGATCTCGACGGGGTCAGCGAGGTCTACTCCGTCGCCGGCGGCGTCGACCTGATCGCGATCGTCCGGGTCCGCGAGTTCGACCAGATCGCCGACGTGATCGCCGGCGGCATCTCCAAGGTCGACGGCGTGATCAACACGGACACGCACATCGCCTTCCGGTCCTACTCGCAGCACGACCTCGAAGAGGCGTTCGCGATCGGGCTTCGTGAGTCCGACTGATCTGGAGTACGTCGACCGGGGCACCGACCGGCTCGCGCTGCGCCACTACCCGGCGCCGTCGCCGAGCGCCCCGGTCGCCGTCGTGCTGCCCGCGATGGGCGTCGCGGGCCGGTTCTACCGCCCGCTGGCGGAGTCGCTCGGCGCCGCGGGCTTCGCGGTGGTGGTGGCCGACCTGCGGGGCACGGGCGACAGCACGCCACGACCGAGCCGGTCGTCGGGTTACGGCTACGCGGACCTGGCCGACGACGTGGGCGCGGTGCTCGACTCGCTGAAGACCGACTACGCCGACCGCCGCACGGTGCTGGTCGGCCACTCGCTCGGCGGCCAGGCGGCGCTGATGCATCTGGCGACCGCGCCGGGCGAGGTCCAGGTGGACGGCCTGGCCCTGGTCGCGGCGGCCATACCGTACTGGCGGGCATACCCGAGACACGGTCTCGTCGTCGGCGGTTACATGCAGGCGATCGGCCTGACGGCGACGGCGCTGGGCGTCTGGCCCGGATGGACGTTCGGCGGCCGCCAGGCCCGGGGCGTGATCCAGGACTGGGCGGGTTCGGGCCGCACGGGTCGCTTCCCGCGGATCCAGGGTCTCGACACGGACGCCGCGGTCGGCACGGTCACGACACCGGTGCTGGCGATCAGCATCGACGGCGACATCTACACGCCGCACGAGACGCTCGACCACACGACCGCGAAACTGCGCCGGGCGCCCGTGCGCCGCGAGCGCCTCGCGCGGATCGAGGCCGAGGGTCGCCCGGCCCATTTCGCCTGGGTACGCGCACCGGGCCCGGTCACCGCCCTGATCGCCGACTGGCACGCCACCCTGCCTCCACGCCCCTAACGACCCGAGCCAACCCTCAGGCGCGCGGTCCACCGCGTTCCAGCTCGCCGGGCCGGGTGTGACGAGGGCCCGCGATGGCAACGTCCGCAGGCCCCAAACGCCCAGGACCTGCACAAGACGTTCCACACCGGCCGAGGCGGGCTGCGCCGGGCCCGGGTGAGCGCCGTCGACGGCGACGCCGAGCAAAGAGCAACTCGCCGCCGGCGGACCGGCCAGATGGTCGCCCCAGCTGCCGTCGCTTTGGGCACGGCCCGTCGCGGAGGTGGCGGCCAAGTGTTATCCGGCAGGAGCGATAGTCCGGACCACCGCGGACCCGGGGACAGAAATCAACGCCCCAACCGACCGGCACGGCAGCCAACCGCGACCAGCAGCGGTCCCGGGGACTGCGTCAGCCAGCCCCGGGCAGCGCGGCTGGAGACGGCGGCGCGTCAGGCCGCGCGGCGTTGTTCCGGGGCCACCCAGCCCTTGCGGCTCGAGCGGAGCCAGACCGTGACCGGTGCGATGACCAAGGCGGCCCCGCAGCCTTCACAGATCAACTCCGGGCAGTCGCCGCCCTCGTGGTCGTCGCAGGGTGGGGGTGCGAACGGCATGTCCGTATTACACACGGCACAGGTGAGTTCCTCCTCGCCACGCATGGCGGCTCCTTTCGAAAGAGCGGAAGAACGCGAGCGGCCGTCATCACCACTCATGGCTCACGCTGCCACGCGGGCCGGGCCCACCGTGGGAAGTGGGTCCGGGTCGGCGTGTCGCCGAGCATGCGAAAGGCGAGGATCCCGGCCGGGATCCTCGCCTTTTCGACAGCTAACTCAGTGCTTCGACTCGATTT
Organism: Asanoa iriomotensis; assembly: GCF_016862515.1. GTDB lineage: Bacteria > Actinomycetota > Actinomycetes > Mycobacteriales > Micromonosporaceae > Asanoa > Asanoa iriomotensis. The sequence goes on along the minus strand of NZ_BONC01000005.1, from coordinate 93,918 downwards.
CCCGTCGTTCCGGGGCCGGCTCGATCGGCGGGTGGCCGGGCGAGACCGGGGCCTCGGCCGGGCGTTCGATCGGGCGGAAGAAGCCCTTCAGGGCCGGGCCGAGGGCGCCCAGGCGGTTCATCTTCTTCGGGACGACCCAGCCCGCGTACTCCAGTTCCTCGTGGTCGTGGCCGAGCGGCTGGTGGACCTCGTAGAACCGGCCGTCGGGAGCCCGGCGGATGATGCCGGTTTCCACACCGTGTGCGAGCACCTCGCGGTCGTGCTGCTGGAGGCCCAGGCAGATCCGGTAGGTGACGTAGTAGGCGATCGGCGGCAGGAGCAGCAAGCCGATCCGGCCCGCCCAGGTCATCGCGTTCAGGCTGATGTTGAACTTGTCGGCGATCACGTCGTTGCCGCCGGAGAGCACCAGGACCAGGAAGAACGCGACGGCCATCATGCCGAGCGCCGTGCGCTGCGGCACGTCGCGCGGACGCTGCAGCAGGTTGTGGATCTTGTTGTCCCGGTTGAGGCGTGCCTCGATGAACGGATAGAGCATCGGCAGCATCGTTAGGAAGCCGGGCAGCACCACCGTCGGCCAGAAGATCGGCGGGATGACGTAGCCGTTGCCTATGCCGATGTTGATCTGCCAGGCGGGCATCAACCGGGTCGAGCCGTCGAGGAACATGACGTACCAGTCGGGCTGGGACGCCGCTGACACGACGCCGGCCTCGTAGGGGCCGAACAGCCAGATCGGGTTGATCTGCATGGCGCCCGCGAGGAGCGCGATCACGCCGGCCACGGCCATGAAGAAGCCGGCCTGCTTGATCGTGTAGCGCGGGAAGAACCGCTCGCCGACCACGTTGTTGTTGGTCCGGCCGGGGCCGGGCCACTGGGTGTGCTTCTGCTTGAAGACCAGCGCCAGGTGGACGCTGATCAGCGCGACCAGCAGGGCCGGGATCAGCAGCACGTGTGCGATGAAGAACCGGCTGATGATGATCTCGCCCGGGAACTCGCCGTTGAAGATCGACGAGGTGAGCCACGTGCCGATCAGCGGGATGGACAGCATGATCGCCGAGGCGATCCGCAGGCCCGTGCCCGAGAGGCCGTCGTCCGGGAGCGAGTAGCCGGTGAAGCCGGCCAGGAAGCCGATCCAGAACAGCAGCGAGCCGATGATCCAGTTGACCTCGCGCGGCTTGCGGAACGCACCGGTGAAGAAGATGCGCAGCATGTGGACGACGATCGCGCCCATGAAGACCAGCGCCGCCCAGTGGTGCATCTGGCGCATGATCAGACCGCCGCGGACGTCGAACGACAGGTCCAGCGACGACGCGTACGCGGCCGACATGTGCACGCCGCGCAGCGGTGCGTAGCTGCCGTCGTAGGTGACCTCCTTCATCGAGGGCTCGAAGAAGAGGGTCAGGAACGTGCCGGTCAGCAGCAGGACGATGAACGAGAACAGCGCGATCTCGCCCAGCAGGAACGACCAGTGGTCGGGGAAGACCTTGTTGATGATGCCGCGCAGCGGGGTGGCTACGCCGAGCCGGTCCTCGACCTCGTTGCCGGCCTTGGCCGGCAGGGTCCGGACGTCAATCTTTCGGCGCTTCACGGCCGCTCCCAGAAGTCAGGTCCGACGGTGGCCTGGTAGTCCGACTTCGCCACGAAGTATCCCTCGTCGTCCACCGCGAGCGGAAGCTGCGGAAGGCTCCGGCTCGCCGGGCCGAACACGGGCTTGGCGTTGTCGGTGATGAGGAACTGCGACTGGTGGCAGGGGCAGAGCAGCCGGTTGGTCTGCTGCTCGTAGAGGCTGGCCGGGCAGCCCGCGTGGGTGCAGATCTTCGAGTAGGCGATGAAGTCGCCGTACATGAAGTCGGCGGTCGAGAACTTGTTGTGGCCGGTGCCCTTGACGTTGTTGGCCCGCGCCACCGCCCCGTCGTCGGGCCGCAGGTGGATCAGCAGCGTCGGCGAGTCGGCGTGCGCGTTGCTGGCGCCGCCGGGGATGCCCGGGAACACCGTCATCTGGCCGCCGGCGCTCACGTCGCCCGGGCGGATCGGCGTGCCGTCCTCGCGGGTCAGCCGGATCAGCCGCGTGCCGCCGTTGGCCTCCTTGATCGGGGCCCAGCCGGTGGTGAACATCTGGTTGTCGGCGTGCGGGTTCTTGATGAGCCCGCCGACGATCGGCGCCGCGAACACCACGGCGACCGGTGCGAGGCCCGCCGCGGCCGCCAGGCCGAGCAGCGGCCGCCGCTTCACGCCCAGCTCCTCGACCATGTAGGCCAGGGTCTGGCCGACGGCCCGGCGGTCGCCCTCGGGGCTGCCGCCGTCGTGCCGTTCCTGGATCGAGACCTCGCGGGGAAGCAGCTTCTTGCCCCAGGTGAGGATCGCGAAGCCGATGAACAGGGCGGTCAGGCCGAGCGTGATGCCGAGCAGCGGGGTGTACCACTTCATCAGCACGTTGCCCTGCTCCCACCGCCACGGCCAGGCGATGTAGAGCACGACGAAGGCCGTGCCGAAGAGGCCGACGAGCAGGAACATCAGCGAGACCGTGCGGGTCATCCGCTTCTCGGTCTTCGAGCCGCGCTCGGGGAACTGCGGCTCGTAGTGGACGATCTCGACGCCGTCCTGGCGGGCGGCGGCCTTGACCTTCTCGAAGCGGGTCGTACGCGGGTCGTCGTAGTCGATCTCCGCCGGAACCGACGACTTGTGGTCGTTGCCGTTCGACCCGGTGGTCTGGAGCGTCATGACTTCCCCGCAATCCACAGTGCCGTGAAGATCAGCGCCGTAATGCCGACCACGAAGACCGCGAGACCCTCGGTCGTCGGGCCGAGCCGGCCGAGGTTGAAGCCGCCCGGGTCACGGTCCTTCAGCGTCTCCTGGATGTACGCGATCACGTCGCGCTTCTGGTCCGGGGTGAGCTGGTTGTCACCGAAGACCGGCATGTTCTGCGGGCCGGACAGCATGGCACCCCAGATGACGCGGTCGTCGGTGTTGCTGATCCGCGGCGCGAACTTGCCCGAGGACAGCGCGCCACCACCACCGCCGAACGCGTGGCACGACGAGCAGTTGAGCCGGAAGATCTGACCGCCGGCCGCGACGTCACCGCCCGAGTGCAGGTTGTCGCCCTCGGGGATCTGCGGGCCGCCGCCGAGCTCCTGCACGTACTGCGCGAGCTGGCGCGTCTGCTCCTCGTTGAAGACCGGGGGCTTCTCGACCGCCTGGGCGCCCTGCGAGCCGAGCGGCATGCGGCCGGTGCTCACCTGGAAGTCCACCGAGGCACCGCCGACGCCGATCAGGCTCGGGCCGCGGCCCTCGATGCCCTGGGCGTTCATGCCATGGCAGCTGATGCAGCTCGTGTCGAAGAGCGCCTTGCCCTCCATGGCGGCCGGCGACAGCGGCGCGTCCTGCGCGGAGATGGCGGGCGCGAACGCGGTGTAGAGGCCGCCGGCGAGCACGAGGGCCGCGAGCAGCCGCGTCGCCGAGGCGATGCGGCGGCGGGCCTTGCTCCGCGGCACGGCGCGCCGCCTGCGCATCCGGGCGAGCAGACCGCCGGACCGGTGCGGAGATGTCATCAGGCTTTGTCCTTCACGGGTGTGCGACCTTGTCCCTTTGACGACGTGGGGGTCGGAAACGTGACTCTCATGATCACTGCAGACCGTAGATCATGAGGAAGAGGCCGATCCACACGACGTCGACGAAGTGCCAGTAGTAAGACACCACGATCGCCGAGGTCGCCTGCGCTGGGGTGAAGCGCCCCATCGTCGTCCGGATCATGTAGATGATGAAGGCGATGAGACCGCCGGTCACGTGCAGGCCGTGGAAGCCGGTGGTCAGGTAGAACATCGAGCCGTAGCCGTCAGCGTTGATCTTGATGCCCTCGCCGACCAGCGTGTGGTACTCGAACAGCTGGCCGCAGAGGAACGTCAGGCCCATCAGGAACGTGATGGTGAACCAACGCCGCAGCCCGAACACGTCACCGCGCTCCGCGGCGAACACGCCCATCTGGCAGGTGATCGACGAGAGCACCAGGATGACCGTGAACGTCGTCGCGTACGGCAGGTTGAGATGGGGCGTGTGCTCGGCCCACAGCTCCGGCGCCGCGGCGCGGATCGAGAAGTACATCGCGAACAGCGCCGCGAAGAACATCAGTTCGCTGGAGAGCCAGACGATGGTCCCGACGGAGACCATGTTGGGTCTCGTCAGGGAATGGATCCGGCTCTTGTCGATCGCTGGGGCCGCAGTCACGCGGTCATTATTGCGCCCGACCACCGAAGACGATCGCGGGGGTGCGTCCGGCGCGTCGTGGCCCGGCAAATGCCATCAACCTACGCGGTACTAACCTGGCTGCGTGGTCCTGGCAGAAACGACGCCTCCGCCGTTCACCGTCGCGAGCATCTTCACCGAGATCCGGCTCGACAGCTGGCTGACGGTGCTGCTCGTCGTCGCGGCCGGCCTCTACCTGTACGGCGTGCACCGGCTGCGGTTACGCGGTGACCGCTGGCCCGTCTCGCGCACCGTGTTCTTCCTGGTGCCGGGCCTCGGCGGTATCGCCTCGGTCACGGTGAGTGGCCTCCACGCGTACGACACGACGTTGCTCTCCGTCCACATGGTGCAACACATGGTGCTCTCCATGGTCGCGCCGATCTTCCTGGCCCTGGGCGCGCCGATGACGCTGGCCCTGCGCACGCTGCACGGCGCGCCGCGGCGGCGGCTGCTCGCGGTCGTGCACAGCCGGGTCGCCAAGGTGTTCACCTTCCCGCTGGTGGCGTTCGGGCTGTTCGTGGCCACCCCGTTCGCCCTCTACTTCACCGGGCTCTACGAGCAGACCCTGCGGCACGAGTGGCTGCACGAACTGACCCACGCGCACTTCATCGCGGTCGGCTGCCTGTTCTTCTGGCCGCTGCTCGGCCTCGACCCGCTGCCCGGCCGCTGGCCCTACCCGGCGCGGGCCCTGCTGATGCTGCTGTCCGTGCCGTTCCACACCGTGCTGGGCCTGACCATCATGCAGAGCAAGACGCTGCTGGGCGGCGACTGGTACCCGGCCCTGCAGCTCGCCTGGTCCAACCCGTTCGACGACCAGCGGGTGGCCGGCGGGATCCTCTGGGCGGGCGGCGAGTTCGTCAGTGTGACGATGATCGCGGTGCTGGTGGTGCAGTGGATCAAGGCCTCCGAACGGGAGGCGCGGCGGATCGACCGCGAGCTGGATCGGCAGGAGGCCCGGGAGCGGGCTCAAGATCAAAACGACGCGACGGTACGATCGGCGGCGCGCGACTAACCACGTGGGAGCCTTTCGATGACCGACCGCACGTACACCGTCCTGCTCTACAGCGACGACCCGAAGGTGCGCGACCGGATGCGCCTGGCCGTGGGCACGCGCCCGGCCGCCGACCTCGAGGTCGAGTTCGTCGAGGCCGACGACTACGACGCCTGCGTACGCCTGGTCGACGACTACGAGATCGACCTGATGCTGCTCGACGGTGAGGCCCAGCCCGCCGGCGGCCTCGGCCTGGCCCGGCAGATCAAGGACGACCGCCCCAACGCCGCACCGCCGGTCTGCGTGGTGCTGGCCCGGGCCGCCGATCGCTGGCTCGCCGCCTACGCGCAGGTCGAGGGCACGCTGATGTACCCACTCGACCCGATCGAGACCGGCCGCACCGTCGCGGCCATGCTCCGCTCCTACGCGTCCGGCGGCCCCGTCACCACCGCCTGACCCACTCCCCTTTTCCTCTGCCCGCCACGGGAGGCCCGGCATGGGCGATCGGACCTGGCCCCACCTGCTCACCGCGCTGCTGCGCGCCGAGGAGCTAGCGACACCCGACACCGCGTGGGCGATGGGCGAGATCATGGCCGGGTCGGCCACGCCGGCCCAGATCGCGGCGTTCATGATGGCGCTGCGGGCCAAGGGCGAGACGCCCGCGGAGCTCGCGGGCCTGGTCGAAGCGATGCTCGCGGCGGCGGTCACGGTCGACCTGCCCGAGGAGGTCCGGGCCGACGCGGTCGACGTGGTCGGCACCGGCGGCGACCGGGCGCACACGGTGAACATCTCGACGATGGCGGCCATGGTGGTGGCCGGCTGCGGCGTGCGGGTCGTCAAGCACGGCAACCGCGCCGCGTCGTCCCTGTGCGGCACCGCCGACCTGCTGGAGCACTTCGGCATCCCGCTCGAGCTGGGCCCGGCCGGGGTCGCCCGCACGGTCTCCGAGGCGGGCATCGGCTTCTGCTTCGCGGCCCGGTTCCACCCGGGCATGCGGCACGCCGGCCCGACCCGGCGCGAGATCGGCGTGCCGACCGCGTTCAACTTCCTCGGCCCGCTGAGCAACCCGGCCCGCCCCCGCTCCGGCCTGGTCGGCTGCTTCGACGAGCGGATGGCACCCGTGATGGCGGCGGTGTTCGCCGGCCGCGGCGACTCGGTGCTCGTGGTCCGCGGCGAGGACGGGCTCGACGAGATCAGCACGGCCGCGCCGACCCGCGTCTGGATGGCCCGCGGTGGCACGGTCACGGAGACCCGCGTCGACACGGTCGACCTGGGCCTCCCCCGCTCCCAGCCCGGCGACCTGCGCGGCGGCGACGCGACCTTCAACGCCGACGCCGCCCGCCGCGTCCTGGCCGGCGAGCCGGGCCCGGTCCGCGACGCCACCCTGATCAACGCCGCGGCCGCCCTGGTCGCCCACGCGGGCGGCGCGGACGACCTCGACGCCGCCCTGCGGGCCGGCCTGGCCCGTGCCGCCACAGCGGTCGACAGCGGCGCCGCCGCGACCCTCCTGGACCGCTGGGTGACGTCCGCCCAGTCGGCCAAGGCCGACGGCCTCTAGGCCGAGAGCCACCCTCACCCGAACACGTCGCGTGGTGCCCGCTCCACGCACCGCGCGCGGATCTAGGGCATTCATCGCGGCCCTGACCGCAACAAACGACCTAGATCCGCCGCACACCAAGCACGCAGCGCGGATCGACCGCGTCGGCTGCGGTCCGCAACCCCGACCAAAGACGGCCGCGCTCCGCGCACCGCGCCGATCTAGGGCGTTTGTTGCGGTCAGGGCCGCAACAATCGACCTAGATCTGCCGCACGCCAAGCACGCAGCGCGGATCGACCGCGTCGATTGGAGTCCGCAACCGCGACCAACGACGGCCCCGCTCCGCGCACCGCGCGCGGATCTAGGGCATTCATTGCGGTCAGGGCCGCAACAAACGACCTAGATCTGGCGCACGCCAAGCGCGCAGCGCGGATCGACAGCGTCGGTTGCGGTCCGCAACCGCGACCAATGACGGCCGCCGTTGGCGCGGCCCACCGCGGATCTGGCAGCGGAGCGAAGCGGAGCGGTGTCCGGCGGGAGCGACGGTCCGGACCACCACGAACCTGGGCAAAAGGGTTCGTCCGATGCCGCAGGCAAAACGAAAAGGCCGACCCGGTCGGGTCGGCCTTTCGCGTCAGCGGGAAAGCTCAGTGTTCCGCCGTGCGGCGGGTGCCGCTGTAGTACTCGAAGAGCAGGCCGCAGGTGGCCAGGATGACCGCGACGATGCCGATGACCAGCAGCCAGACCTGCCAGAACACCAGGCCGAGGCCGGCGATCGTGGCGGCCAGGGCCAGGCCGAACGGCCAGTAGCTGCCCGGGCTGAAGAAGCCGATCTCGCCGGCGCCGTCGGCGATCTCACCGTCGGCGCGGTCCTCCGGGCGCGGCTCGATGCGGCGGCTGACGAACCAGAAGAACCCGCCGCACATCGCGGTGAGCAGGAAGCTCAGCGCGAGCGCGACCGTGCCGACCCAGTCGATGCCCTGGGTCTGCCCGTTGGTCCAGAACGCGTAGACGAACGTGGCGGCGAACAGGAACCCGGAGATGACGCTGAACAGTTTCCATTCGGTGCGCATGGCCGGCCTCTCAGTTGCCCGTGCCGGCGGCCGTGCCGGCCGGGTTGAAGTTCGACTCGTCCCGTCGCGTCGGGAACGGCGACGTGGTCGACGCCAGCGGGTCCTCGCCGATCGTCTGCAGCGCCTGCTGGGTCGTCTGCCCACTGAGCTTGGCGGCGATGAACTGGTCGTACTTGGCACCCGAGACCGAGCGCAGCTCGAAGTTCATCATCGAGTGGTACGTGCCGCACAGCTCGGCGCAGCGGCCGACGTACGCGCCCTCCTGGTCGATCGTGACCTCGAAGACGTTGCGCACGTTGCCGGGGAACACGTCGCGCTTGAAGAGCAGCTCCGGCACCCAGAACGAGTGGATGACGTCGCGGCTGGTCTCCTCGAAGCGGATCGTGCGGCCGGTCGGCAGCACGAGGATCGGGATGATCTCCGTGGTGCCCAGCGTCGAGGTGACGGTCTTGCCGACGCGGCCGTCCTCGGTCGGGCCGTCCTGGTAGTTGAACTGCCAGTTCCACTTGAACGCCTCGACCTCGACGGTCACCGCCGGGTTGGTCGTGGTCCTGTTCACGTCGGTCTGCACGATCGCCGTGTAGTAGAAGAGCACGGAGACGACCAGGACCGGCGCGATGGTGTAGAGGAACTCCATCGGCATGTTGAACCGGGTCTGCACCGGCAGCTTGTCGCCCCGCTTGCGGTAGCGGATGACGCACCAGAAGATCAGCGCCCAGACGAAGATGCCGACGATCAGGGCGGCGACGGTCGACCCGATCCAGAGGTCGTACATCCGCTTGGACTGCTCGGTGATGCCGTTCTGCGGCCAACCGAAGCCGTCGACCGCGCTGCCGACGTCACAACCGGAGAGCAGCAACAGCGCCGCACCGGCGACGCCGACACCGGCCAACCGGACGGCTGTCGACCGCGCTTTCGAACGCTCTGCGGACACGTTGTGGTCCTGCCCCTCTCGCACCTGCCGTCACCGACGGTCGCAGATTACTCGACCAAGGTCGTCACACCGCTCCGGGGGTCGGCGTGCCGGCGGGGATACCGTTTGATCGTGGGGGTTTCCGAGGCCTATTTCGACGCCGCGAGCGCCGCTCCGCTGCACCCGGCGGCCCGGCAGGCGCTGGCCGCGGCACTGGACGACGGCTGGGCCGACCCGGCCCGGCTCTACTCGCGCGCCCGCCGCGCCCGCCAACTGCTCGACGCGGCCCGCGGTGCGACCGCCGAGGTGCTGGGCGTACGCGCGGACGAGTTGTCGTTCACGGCCGGCGGCACGGCGGCGGCGCACGCGGCCGTGCTCGGCGGCCTGGCCGGCCGGCAACGGGTCGGCCGCCGGTTCGTGCACTCCGCGATCGAGCACTCGGCGGTGCTGCACGCCGCGGAACGGCACGTCGCGGACGGCGGCACCGCGCACGAGGTCGGCGTGGACCGGCTCGGCCGGGTCGACCTCGACGCGTTCGCCGCCGCGGTCGCCGCGGACGGCACCGCGCTGGCCGCGCTGATCAGCGCCAGCCACGAGGTCGGCACCGTGCAGCCGGTGGACGCGGCCGCCGCCGCGTGCGCGGAGCACGGCGTGCCGCTCTATGTGGACGCCGCGCAGTCGGTGGGTCGGGTGCCGCTGCCGGCGGGCTGGTCGGCGCTGACCGCGAGTGCCCACAAATGGGGTGGACCGCCAGGAGTCGGACTGCTGGTCGTGCGCAAGGGCACGCGTTTCCTGCCGCCCGGCCCCGCCGACGAGCGCACCGACCGCACGGCCGACCTGCCGGCGGTGGTGGCGGCCGCGGCGTCGTTGCGCGCGGCGGCGGCCGAGGCGGCGGCGCTCGCTTCGCGGCACCACGCGCTGGTGGAGCGGATCCGCGCCACCGTGCCCGCGACCGTGCCGGACGTCGAGGTGGTCGGCGACCCGGAGCGGCGGCTGCCGCACCTGGTCACGTTCTCGTGCCTCTACGTCGACGGCGAGGCGCTGCTGCACGCGCTGGACCGGCGCGGGTTCGCGGTCTCGTCCGGCTCGTCGTGCACGTCCTCGACGCTGACGCCGAGCCACGTGCTGGTCGCGATGGGTGTGCTCTCGCACGGCAACGTGCGGGTCTCGCTGCACCGGGACACGACCGACGCCGAGGTCGACCGGTTCCTGGCCGAGCTGCCCGGTGTCGTGGCCGACCTGCGCGCCGAGGCCGGGGTGGTGAACCTGTGACCGAGCCGGCCTGGCCGGCGAAGCCGGCGGAGGTGCTCGACTGCCTGGGCCAGCGCTGCCCGCTGCCGGTCATCGCGCTGGCCCGCCGCCTCCCGGAGCTGCCCGTGGGAGCGACGCTCCGGGTGCTCGCCGACGACCCGGCCGCGGCGACCGACATCCCGGCCTGGTGCCGGATGCGCGGCCAGCACTACCTCGGGTCGCCGGAGCCGCACTCGTTCGACGTGCGCAGGGCCTAGTCCCGGATCCAGGACAGCGTGCCCTGCAACGGGTCGCCGGGCGCCGACGAGTCGACGACCAGGCGCCGGCCGACGTACGGCTCGTACTCGGCCATCCGCAGCACGACCTGCTCCCAGTCGGGGTTGACCGGGGCGGCGGCGTGCCGGCTCTCGACCCGCCGCCGGTGCTCGGCCATGTCGGCGCACCAGACCTCGACGATCCGCAACGCGGCGCCCGTGCGCTCGCTGAGCACCGGCCAGGTGGCCCGGGCGGCCGCGACCGGGTTGACCGCGTCGACGATGACGCTCTGTCCCATGCCGAGCTGGGCCTCGGCGAGGGCCGCGACCACGCCGTACGCGGCGACGCCCGGCCGAGGCTCGACCAGCTCGTGCGCGCGCAGGACGCGGTCGATCGTGTCGACCGCGAGCACGGGCGCGGGCAGCGCCGTGCCCACCCGCGCCGCCAGGGTGCTCTTGCCGGCCCCGGGCAGGCCGGCGAAGACGACCAGCCGGGGAGTCACCCCTGCAGGTGCGGGCGGACGTCGTCGGCGGCGTCTTGCCCGTACGAGTCGCCGAGTCGCTTGAGGAAGGTGTCGACGCGCAGGTCGTACTCCTGGCCGCCGGCGCCCTCGAGGACCAGCCCGGCGAGCAGCGAGCCGATCTGCGCCGACCGCTCCAGGCCCAGGTCCCAGGACAGGCCCGCGAAGAAGCCGGCCCGGAAGCCGTCGCCGACGCCGGTCGGGTCGACCGGGCGCACGTCCTGCGCTATCGGCACGTGGATCCGCTCGATGCCCTTGCCGGTGATCTCCACACCGTTCTTGCCGAGCGTGGTGACCCGCACCTCGACCCGGTCGAGCACCTCCGCGTCGGACAGGCCGGTCTTGCTCTCCAGCAGCGACTTCTCGTAGTCGTTGGTGAGCAGGTAGGCGGCGCCGTCGATGAGCTGGATGATGTCGTCGCCGCCCATCCGGGCGAGCTGCTGCGACGGGTCGGCGGCGAACCGGTAGCCGCGCTCCCGGCATTCCTGCGAGTGGCGCACCATGCCCTGCGGGTCGTCGGCGCTGATCAGCACGAGGTCGAAGCCGCCCACCCGGTCGTTGGCCGGTGCGAGCTCGATGTTGCGGGCCTCGCTCATCGCGCCCGCGTAGAACGAGGCGATCTGGCACATGTCCTCGTCGGTGGTGCAGACGAACCGGGCCGTGTGCAGCACCTCGGAGACGTGGATGGAGTCGCAGTCGACGCCGTGCCGCTCCAACCAGGACCGGTAGTCGTCGAAGTCCGCACCGACGGCACCGACCAGCACCGGACGCAGGCCGAGCCGGGCCATCCCGAAGGCGATGTTGGCGGCCACCCCGCCGCGGCGTACGACCAGGTCGTCGATCAGGAACGAGAGCGAGACCTTGTGGAGCTGGTCGGCCAGGAGCTGGTCGGCGAACCGGCCCGGGAAGTGCATCAGGTGGTCGGTGGCGATCGAGCCGCTAACGGCGATCTTCATGTGGGCCCTCGGAGTCAGTGGACGAATGGCGCCGGGAAGCTTACCGGCCGGTCAGACACGACGAGCGGGACCGCCCGAAGAGGCGGCCCCGCTCGTGAAACGGTCGTGTCGCGGCTTAGTGGAACGAGTCGCCACACGCGCAGGAGTTCTGCGCGTTGGGGTTGTCGATCGTGAAGCCCTGTGCGTCGATGCGGTCGGCGAAGTCGATGGTCGCGCCGCTCAGGTAGGGGGCGCTCATCCGGTCGACGACGACCTCGACACCGCCGAAGTCGTTGACGATGTCACCGTCGAGCGAACGCTCGTCGAAGAAGAGCTGGTAGCGCAGGCCGGAGCAGCCACCGGGCTGCACGGCCACGCGGAGCCGCAGGTCGTCGCGGCCTTCCTGCTCGATCAGGGCCTTCACCTTCACCGCGGCGACATCGGTGAGGACGACGGTGGTAGCCGCGGTCTCTGCCGACCCGGTCTGCGCTGAAGTGGTCACGTGGGATCTCCCTGCTCGCTGCGATCGCCGGCCCCTCGGACCAACGTTGTCCCTCGGGGCAACGCTAGCCCGTCAGCCGGGCATTCCCCATCATGGTCGCGGCTCAAATCTTACCCCCGCCGCCATTTCGGGGCCCGGTGAGGCGAATGTCACTGCCGGGACCACTGGCCGGCGAGCCGTGAGGCGAGTTCGCGCAGGCCATCGGCCGGACGCTCCATCGCCTCCGCCTCGCTGCCGAAGTGGTCCACCAGGCTGTAGGTCTCGGTCACGCCCGCGTTGGCGGCCTCGCGGCGGCCGGTGCTGACCCGGCCGGCCAGCACCACGCAGGGCACGCCGCGGTCGCGCGCTCCCCCGGCCACGCCCGCGACCACCTTGCCGCGCAGCGACTGGTGGTCGAACGAGCCCTCGCCGGTGATCACCAAGTCGGCGGCGTCGAGGGCCGATTCCAGCCCGATCATCCGGGTAACCAGCCCGATGCCCGATTCGCAGCGCCCGCCGAGCGCGAGGACGGCCGCGCCGAGACCACCGGCGGCACCCGCGCCCGGGAGGGTCGCCACGTCCGGCGGGCAGGACGGCAAATCCTTCACGAGTACGCCGGCGAACCGCTCGAGCGCGGCGTCGAGCAGCAGCACGTCGGCGCGGTCGGCGCCCTTCTGCGGGCCGTAGACGCTGGACGCGCCGTGCAGGCCGGTCAGCGGGTTGTCGACGTCGGTGGCCGCGACCAGCGTGGCGCCGCGGGTCATCGGGACGCCGCCGAGCCCGGCCGCGTGTGCCAGCGCGGCACCGCCGTAGGGCAGCGCGGCGCCGTGCTCGTCGAGCGGCGCGGCACCCAGGGCGGCCAGCATCCCCGCGCCCGCGTCGTTGGTCGCCGAGCCGCCGAGGCCGATCACCACGGTGCGGGCGCCGGCCTCGACCGCGGCTAGCACCAGCAGGCCCAGCCCGTACGAGGTGGTCGCCTTGGGGTTCCGTTCGTCCGGGGACAGCAGGTGCAGGCCGCAGGCCTGCGCGCTCTCCACGTACGCCGTGGTCCGGTCGGGGGTGAGCAGCACCTCGGCGTCGACCGGACGGCCGAGCGGGTCGGTGGTGCGCACCGGCATCCGCTGCCCGCCGACCGGCGCGGCGAGCACCTCGACGAAGCCCGGACCGCCGTCCGAGAGCGGGCGGAGGCTCAGCTCGTCGCCGGGCGCCCGCTCCCGCCAGCCCTCGGCGACCGCGTCCGCGACCGCGGGTGCGGACAGCGTGCCGGCGAACTTGTCAGGGCAGACCAGAATCCGCATAGCGGCAGTGTGACAGCCCACAGGTGCCGAGCCGGTGGGGTGGGGCGCCCGGGTGGGAAGATTGACCGGTGACGTCGACCTGGACCGAACCCGCCAACACGGCGACCGCCCTGCTGCTGCTGGGGCGGGGCGCCGACCCGTCGTCGGAGAAGGGTGTCGACTGCCCGGGCGAGCTGCCCGCGCCGAGCGACCCCGATCTCGTGGCCCGTGCCGCCGCCGCCAAGGCGAAGCTCGGGTCCAAGGTGTTCGTGCTCGGCCATCACTACCAGCGCGACGAGGTCATCCAGTTCGCCGACGTGACCGGCGACTCGTTCAAGCTGGCCCGCGAGGCGGCCGCCCGCCCCGACGCCGAATACATCGTGTTCTGCGGCGTGCACTTCATGGCCGAGTCCGCCGACATCCTCACCACCGACGCGCAGAAGGTCGTGCTCCCCGACCTCGCCGCCGGCTGCTCGATGGCCGACATGGCCCAGCTCCAGCAGGTCGAGGCGGCCTGGGAGGCGCTCACCGACGCGGGCGTGGCGCAGTCGACGGTCCCGGTGACCTACATGAACTCGTCGGCCGACATCAAGGGCTTCGTCGGGCGCAACGGTGGCGTCGTGTGCACCTCGTCCAACGCCAAGCGGGCGCTGACCTGGGCGTTCGAGCGCGGCCAGCGGGTGCTCTTCCTGCCCGACCAGCACCTGGGCCGCAACACGGCCGTGCTGGAGATGGGCTTCGACGCCGACGACTGCGTGCTCTACGACCCGCACAAGCCCAACGGCGGGCTGACCCAGCAGCAGCTCGGCGAGGCCAAGATGGTCCTCTGGCGCGGGCACTGCTCGGTGCACGGCCGGTTCACCAAGTCCTCCGTCGACGAGGTGCGGATGCGGGTGCCGGGCGTCAACGTGCTCGTCCACCCCGAGTGCCGCTACGACGTCGTGACGTCGGCCGACTACGTCGGTTCGACCGAATACATCATCAAGACCATCGAGAACGCGCCTGCCGGTTCGGCGTGGGCCGTCGGCACCGAGCTCAACCTCGTCCGCCGGCTCGCCCTGGCGCACCCCGACAAGCAGGTCATGTTCCTCGACCGCTCGGTCTGCTACTGCTCGACGATGAACCGGATCGATCTGCCGCACCTCGTGTGGGCGCTCGAGGAGCTGGCCGAGGGTCGCCTCGTGAACCAGATCACGGTCGATCCGAAGACGGCGGCCGAGGCCCGGTCCGCGTTGGACCAGATGCTCGCCCTGCCGTGACCTCGCGGCGGTGACTGATCGTGGCGTCCGGCATTACCGGGCGCCACAGTCGTCCTGATTTCGTGCCAGAGAGACCGGTGTGTGTGGCCCCGCGCCCATCACCGAGCGCTATGCTGCCCGGGCGCCACTCCCGATCAACCCGCGATCCCGCAACCGGGTTACGGCCCGATGCCGGATCGCTGCCCGCCCCGGAGGTTGCCTTGCCCGATGACGTCCTGGTCGTACACGGCGGCACGCCACTGCACGGTCAGATCCGGGTACGCGGAGCCAAGAACCTCGTCTCCAAGGCGATGGTCGCGGCACTGCTCGGTGACGAACCCAGCCGGCTGTTCGACGTGCCCCGGATCCGCGACGTCGAGGTGGTCCGCGGCCTGCTCGGCCTGCACGGCGTCAAGGTGACCGACGGGGCCGAGGACGGCGAGCTGATCCTCGACCCGGCCAACGTCGAGCGGGCGTCGACCGACGAGATCAACGTGCACGCGGGCTCCAGCCGGATCCCGATCCTGCTCTGCGGTCCGCTGCTGCACCGGCTCGGCCACGCGTTCATCCCCGACCTGGGCGGCTGCCACATCGGCCCGCGCCCGATCGACTTCCACATCCAGGCGCTGCGCGAGTTCGGCGCGGTGGTCGACAAGACCCCCGAGGGCATGCACCTGACGGCGCCCGCGGGCCTGCACGGCACCAAGTTCGAGCTGCCGTACCCGAGCGTCGGCGCGACCGAGCAGGTGCTGCTGACGGCGGTGCTGGCCAACGGCGTGACCGAGCTGCGCAACGCGGCGGTCGAGCCGGAGATCATCGACCTCATCTGCGTGCTGCAGAAGATGGGCGCGATCATCACCGTCCACACCGACCGGGTGATCGAGATCGAGGGCGTGCCGCGGCTCGGCGGCTACACCCACCGGCCGATCCCCGACCGGATCGAGGCGGCCTCCTGGGCGGCGGCGGCGCTGGCCACCCGCGGTGAGATCGAGGTGCTGGGCGCACAGCAGGTCGACATGATGACGTTCCTCAACGTCTTCCGCTCGATCGGCGGCGAATACAAGGTGACCGACACCCAGCCGCCGCGCGCCGGTTCGCTGGGCGTCGAGGGCGGCATCCGGTTCTGGCACCCGGGCGGCGAGCTGCGCGCGGTGGCGCTGGAGACCGACGTGCACCCGGGCTTCATGACCGACTGGCAGCAGCCGCTGGTGGTCGCGCTGACCCAGGCCCGCGGCCTGTCGATCGTCCACGAGACCGTCTACGAGCAGCGGCTCGGCTACACCGAGGCGCTCAACACGATGGGCGCGACGATCCAGGTCTACCGGGACTGCCTGGGCGGCACGCCGTGCCGGTTCGGGCGCCGCAACTTCAAGCACTCCGCGGTGATCGCCGGCCCGTCCAAGCTGCACGCGGCCGACCTGGTGATCCCCGACCTGCGGGCCGGGTTCAGCCACCTGATCGCCGCGCTGGCCGCCGAGGGCACCTCGCGGGTCTACGGCGTCGACCTGATCAATCGTGGTTACGAGGACTTCGAGAGCAAGCTCTCCGCGCTGGGCGCGCACGTCGAGCGCCCCTGAGCACATCGAGCCGAGGCGAGTCGATCTTGGGGTCGGCTCGTCTCGCCGTGTCCGGGCCAGTTAACCTCGTGGTAAGCGTCGCGCCGCAGAAGGGCTTCCCGTGCAGTCGCTGTTTCGTCGCAAGTCCAACGATGTGGTCGAGGAGCCTGAGGCTCCCGAGACGACCGAGGCTGCCCGCCCCAGGGGCTACACCCCGGGCAAGGGCAAGGAGACCCCGAAGCGTCCCGGCGCGTCCCGCCAGCCGGCCGGCACCGCCAAGGCGCTGAGCAAGGAGGAGGCCCGGGAGCGCAAGCGCCAGCTGCGCCAGGAGGCCGCCGCCGAGTACCGCCGCGAGGGCGGCCCGCGCGACCGGGGTCCGGAGCGTGAGCTGGCCCGCAACGTGGTCGACTCCCGCCGCACCGCCGGCACCTTCTTCTTCGGCGGCGCGATCATCGTGCTGGTCGGCTCCAACGGCGCCATGCCCGACCTGATCCGCACGGTCGCCACCTCGCTCTGGGGCGTCCTGCTGCTGGCCGTGGTCGTCGACGCCGTGCTGATCTCGCGCAAGATCAAGCGCCTGGTCAAGGAGCGTTACCCCAAGAGCGAGCAGCGGATGGGCTCGCTCTACATGTACGCGATCATGCGCTCGCTCACGTTCCGCCGCATGCGCGTCCCCCACCCCGCGGTCAAGATCGGCGAGAAAATCTAACGCCCACAGCGCAAGCAACGGTCCGTTGTTAACGGTTTCCGCATAGGAACGGTCCGTTCTCAACACTCCGCCCCCAGTGGTGTTAAGAACGGACCGTTGCTTACTCCAGGCCGGCCAGGCGGAGCAGGGCGGCAGTGGCTGCCGCCGCGACGACCACCACGACGAACGGGGCGCGGCGCCAGGCCAGGAGGGCGCCGACCGCGACGCCGGCCGGGCGGGAGATGCCGGCGAAGACGCCCGCGTCCCAGAACGTGGCCGTGGCCGCCAGGGCCGCGAGCAACGCGGCCGCGGCCATCGGGAGCAGCGCCTGGACCCGGGTCGGGAGGGCGACCCGCTCGCGCAGGACGACGCCGGCCAGGCGGAACGCGTAGGTGCCGATGGCCAGGCCGACGATCACCGCGAGGATCATGACGAGGCCGCCTTCCGGGGGCGGGCCAGCAGCGCCAGCAGGCCGGTGAGTGCCAGCAGGACCGGCAGGCCGGCGGGCAGGAACGGGGTGGTGAGGACCGCGACCAGCGCGCCGGTCAGGGCCACGAGTCGGGTGGTCGGGTCCTTGAGGGTGGGCAGCAGCAGGGCGAACAGGCCGGCCGGGAAGGCGGCGTCGAGGCCCAGCCGGTCGGGGTCGCCCGCGTTGCCGAGCAGCACGCCGAGGACGGCGCCGACGTTCCACACGACGAACAGCGTGCAGCCGGTGGCCCAGTAGGCGCGGCGGCGGCGTTCCAGGTCCGGCTGCGCCAGCGCGAACGCGACCGACTCGTCGATCAGCAGGTGCGCGCCGATCAGCCGCTGCCAGCGGCGGGTGCCCATCACGTCGCCGATCGCCAGGCCGAACGGCAGGTGGCGGGCGTTGAGCAGCAGGCCGGCGAAGATCGCGGCGAACGGGTTGCCCGCGGCGATCAGGCCGACCGCGAGGAACTGGGATCCGCCGGCGAACACGACCAGCGACATCAGCACGATGAGCCCGGCCGGGATGCCGGCGGCGACGGCGATGGCCCCGAACGAGATGCTCACCGCGAAGACCGCGAGCCCGAGCGCACCGACGTCGCGCACCAGGGAACGATCGCTCAGGATGGACCGCGCGGCGACAATCACGGCTACCGATCGTGCCGGGCGCTGCTAGCGTTCGTCAAGTCGAACACTTAGACCGATGGAGCGAACAGTGCCCGAGCCGACCATCGCCGCCACCATCGCCGCCGCGCTGCGCCACGAGCGTGAGCGGGCCGGGCTGTCGCTGACCGAGCTGGCCCGGCGGGCCGGCGTCGCGAAGTCGACGCTCTCCCAGCTCGAGAACGGCGTCGGCAACCCGAGCGTGGAGACCCTCTGGTCGCTCGGCGTCGCCCTCGACGTGCCGTTCAGCGCGCTGGTCGAGCCGCCCACGCCGCCGCTGCGGGTGATCCGGGCCGGCGAGGGCCCGCGGATCAGCTCGGACCAGCTCGACTACACGGGCACGCTGGTCGCCGCCGGCCCCCGGTCGGTGCGGCGGGACATCTACGTGCTGACCATCGAGCCGGGCGCGATCCGGCGCGCCGAGGCGCACACGCCGCGCAGCGTCGAGCACATCGTGGTCGGCCGGGGCCGGTTGCGGGTGGGGCCGGCCGGCGGGACCGTCGACCTCGACCCCGGCGACTACGCGACCTTCGCCGGCGACGTGCCGCACAGCTACGAGGCGCTGGAGCCGCAGACCTTCGCGGTGCTCGTCATGGAGCATCCGTGACGGGCGCGCCGGTGTAGAGCCGGGCCACCACGTCCTCGATGTCCGGCTCCACGATGGACAAGTCGCGGAACGCCAGCCCGGCCAGGCGGGCCAGCAGCTCGCCGGCGGTCGCACCGGTCAGGTCATATTCGAGGCGCAGTGGGCCGGCCGTGACCAGCGTCGCGCCCGGCACCTCGGGCGGCGCGGCGAGCGGCTCCTCCAGCTCGACCACCACCCGGCGGCGCGAGCCGTAGCGGGCGTGCAGCGCCTCGATCGTGCCGTCGTGCACCACCCGGCCGTGGTCGATGACCAGCAGCCGGCGGCAGAGCTTCTCGATGTCGGCCAGGTCGTGGGTGGTGAGCATGAGCGTCACGTCGCCGCCGGCGCCCAGTTCGGCCAGGAACCCGCGGACCGCCTGCTTGCTGACCACGTCGAGGCCGATCGTCGGCTCGTCGAGGAAGAGCACCTCGGGGCCGTGCAGCAGCGCCGCGGTCAGCTCGCCGCGCATCCGCTGGCCCAGCGAGAGCTGCCGCACCGGGATGTCGAGGAACTCGTCGAGGTCGAGCAGCGAGCGGCAGCGGCGCAGCCGGGCGGCGTGCTCGGCGGCCGGCACGCGGTAGATGTGCCGCAGCAGGTCGTACGAGTCGCGCAACGGCAGGTCCCACCAGAGCTGGGTGCGCTGGCCGAAGACGACCCCGATCCGCCGGGCGAGCCGGGTGCGCTGGCGCACCGGCGAGAGCCCGCAGACGCTGACCTCTCCCCCGCTGGGCGTCAGCACCCCGGTGAGCATCTTCAGCGTGGTCGACTTCCCGGCGCCGTTGGGGCCGATGTAGCCGACCATCTCGCCGCGCGCGATCGCGAGGTCGACGCCGTCGACGGCGGCCACCGTGCGCCGCGCGCGGCGCAGCCGGCCCTGCCTGACCCGGACCGTGAACTCCTTGCGCAGCTCCCGCGCCGCGATGACCGTCATCATGACCCCGTGCTCGTGTAGTGCCGCAACCCCTGGCGCCAGATCAGCGCGGCGACGGCGGCGGCCGGCAGGGCGACCGCGGGCGCCAGCCAACCCACCCAGCCGGGCAGACCGATCGGGTCGGCCTTGCCGAGCAGCGCCAGGGCCGGGTAGTAGGAGACGAAGGCGAAGCCCAGCGCGTACGCGAACGCGTTCCGAAACCATCCACTGTAGACGCTGATCGGATAGCTGGTGAAGTCGCGGCCGCCGTAGGTGAAGGCGTTGCCGAACTCGCCGGACTCCGTCCACCAGAAGGCCACCGAGGCCGTCACCACGAAGACCGCGCCGAAGAACACGACGGCGGCGGCCGGTGCCACGACCGCGAGCAGCGCCCGGCCGGGCGTCCAGGCGATGCCCGCGGCGGCCAGCGCGACCGCGTAGACCGCGGTGCCGAAGGCGGCCCGGGACAACTTGTGCAGCGGCAGGTCCAGCAGGACGAGTTGCGGCAGGGCGCGCAGCGGGCGCACGAGCACCGCGTCGAAGCGGCCGGTCCGCACGTACAGGCTGATCCGCTCGATGTTGCCGACCAGCATGTCGGCGGTGGCGAACGCACAGGCGGTCAGGCCGGTGACCACCAGTGCCTCGCGCAGGTCGAGGCCGCCGAGCACGCGGGTGACGCCGAAGAGCACGAACACGGTGAACACGTCGAGGGCCGTGGCACCGACGTTGGAGACCAGGTCGATGCCGAAGGACAGCCGGTACGCGGTCTGGCTGCGGGCCTGGCCGCGCAGCATGGCCCAGTACGCGCGCAGGGCGCCGGGCTCAGCCACCCTGCACCACCAACCGGCGCTCCGCCGACCGTTGCACCAGGTGGCACAGCACCAGGATCGCCACCACCCAGACGGCCTGCAGGACCACCAGCCAGAGCTGGCGCGGGGTCGGATCGACCTCGACCAGCACGTCCAGCGGCGTCTGGAAGAGGCTGGGCAGCGGGGTGAGCAGCCAGAGCGGCACGGCGACCCAGTCGGGCAGGAACCGCAACGGGAAGTAGAGCCCGGCCAGCACGCCGGAACCCAGGGCCCAGAGGACCATCGGGCCGCGGACGTCGAGCAGCCAGTAGCCCGTCGCGTTGACCAGGAAGCGGCAACCGAAGCAGAGCACCGTGGCCAGGACGACCGAGACGACGAACAGCGGAACGGTCGACCAGCGGTGCGGCACGTAGAACGGGAAGAACAGCGGGCCGACGAGTACGGGCGGCACCAGCCGGGTGAGCGCCGCGTGGCCGGCCCGGCCGAGGTCGGTGGCCAGGTAGCGGGTCACCGGGTGGACCGGGCGCAGCAGGTCGGCGACGACGTCGCCGGTGCGGATCCGGTCGGCGAGCTCGGTCCAGCCCCAAAGCAGGACCACCGCCAACAGACCCTGCCCGAACCATACGAACGTGGCGAGCCGGGCGGCGTCGTAGCCGCCGACGGTCGCGGTGCCCGCGCCGGCCGCGACGGCCAGCAGGACGTAGCAGCGGAGGAAGCCGAAGACGGTGTTGGTGAACGCGCCCGCGACGGTGGCCTGCCGATAGGTCGAGTATCGGCGGAATCCAGCGCCCATTAACGCCGTGAATGTCCTGGTATCTGCGACGACATTCGCATAACGCGTGCGAGGGACAGTGGCGGTGACCAAGTCCACGCCGTTACCCTCCATCCGCGACATACGCCGTATCGGGCCGCATGACAGTATCGGATGCCGGCGGAAGCCGGGCCAGACACATTCCGACGAGGTGACCCGCCGTGATCGATCGACGCGCACCGCGCTCCAGCGGCGCGTGCGCGAAGACACGACGGATCGGCGTGCCCGGATGAGCAACGAGCACTCCGACCGCCGGCGGCGGGACGGCGGCCGCGGTCGCGGTCGCAGGGCCGAGGAGGCCCGACCCGACAGCGGCTGGGGCGACGAGGACGGCTGGCTCCGGGAGCTCGGCCGCAGCAGCGACTCCGGCGGCGGAAGCGGTTACAAAGACCCCAACGACCCGTGGGCGTGGGCCAAGGACCGGCCGCCCGCACCCGGGTGGGCGCCGACCGGCGTGCCGGCGGGGCCCGGCGGGCCCGGCTGGATCGACGGTCCGGGCGAGCAGTCCGGCGACGCGAGTCCCGGGCCCAAGCGGAACCCGACCGGCGAGCCGTCCTGGGTCAGTGAGCGCACCGACGAGTGGGCGGCCTCCAGCGGCGAGCGGTACCCGGGCGACCAGCCGCCGCGATCCCCCGGGCGGTCGGTCCGCTCGGCCGGGCGCGCCGTGGTGCGCGGCCGGGCCGACGCGGCGCCGGAGCCCGACTCCTACAACGCGGACCCGCGGCTGGCCGACCCCAGCGCCACCGACCCGCACATGCCCGACCCCCGCGCCCCGCATCCGATCTCGCCGGTCGACGGTGTCGGGCGGGCGGCGCCGGCGCGCGGCCGCGGCTACGACGACGCCCCGCCCCCGCGGCGTGCGGGGCGCGAGGCCGCGTTCCACGACGAGCGCGGGCGTGGTTACGACGACGGGCCGGTCTCGCCCGCCGGGCCCGGCCGCGGCCGTCCCGGGCCGGACTGGGACGAGCGCCGGCGGCCCCGGCCCGACTGGGACGACCGGCCGCAGTCGCCTGCCGGTTCGCCCGGCTGGGACGACCGGCGGCGGTCGCGGCCCGACTGGGACGAGCGCCCGCAGTCCCCGGCCGGTCCGCCGGCGTGGGAGGACGACCGGTCGAGGTCACGGCCCCGGCGCGGCGCGCAGCCCGGTCGCGAGGCGGCGTTCCACGACGAGCGCGGTCGCGGCTACGACGACCGTCCCGGTCCGGTGTCGCCCGCCTACCCGCGCGAGCCTGAGCCGCGTTACCGCCCGGACGAGCGGCATCGTCCGGACGAGCGGCACCGCCCCGACGAGTGGCAGCGTCCCGAGGAGCGGCACGGTCCCGACGAGCGCCGGCGTCCGGCGGGTCCGCCCCGCCAGGTGGACCGGCCCGCCGCGCTCCACGACGAGACGCGCCGCGGTCGGCCCTACGACGAGCGACCCTTCGACGACCGCGACGCGCCTCGGCGCGCGGACCGCCCGGGTGGTTGGGAAGACCGCCGCGGCACGCCCGCCGGGCCGGTGTCGCCCGCCTACCAGGACGAGCGCGGCCGGCGGGGCGAGCAACCGTTCCGGGAGCCGGAGCGCCGGCCCTACCGCGACGAGCGGCCGGCCGCGTTCCGTGCGCCCGGGCCGCCGCCGTCGCACGAGGCGCCCGAGCCGGCGCGGCGCGACGAACGGCCCGCCGCGTTCCGCGACCAGGGTCCGCCGCGGCGCGACGAGCGCGCGGTGCCGTTCCGCGAGCCGGTGCCCCCGCCGGACCGGCGTCCGGTCGACGACCTGCCGACCGCGCCGCTGTCCCCGCCCGCGCCACGGCGCGCCGAGCGCGACGAGTCGTGGCTCGTCGCACCGCCACCGCCGGCCGTGCCGGAGCTGGGCGAGTCCCGCCCGGCCGAGGACGACCTGCCCGTGGCCGGTGCCTCCGGGCCACCGCCGGTGGCCGAGGCCGCCACTGGTGTCCGCGTGCCCGCGCCGCGGACCGGCGACGACGGGCCCGCCTATCCCCGCCGGATCTCCAGCGAGGAACTGCACGTCGCTCCCGAGGTGGCCGAGCCGGCGCCGGCGCCCGTGCCGCCGCGCGAGGACGTCGGCTGGTTCGGCGGCGCCGCGAGCGAGCCTGAGCCCGAGCCCGCCGCCGAGCCGGTGGAGCCGACGCCCGAGCCGGCCGTTGCCGCCGTCGAGACGGACGCACCTGTCGAGACGGCCGAGGAGGCCGTGCCCGAGCCGGTCGAACCGGTCGTCGCCGAGCCCGTTGCCGAACCCGTTGCCGAGGCCGAGCCGGCGCGACCCGCCGAGCCGGTCCAGAAGCCCACGCCGAAGCCGCCCGCGTTCGAGGGGCTCCGGCTGGACCTGCACGAGGCCACCCGGCCCGTCTCCACCCCGCCCGCCGCACCGGCTCCCGAGGCCGCGCCGGTGGAGGCCGCGCGGCCAGAAGCCGCGCCGGCCGAGGCCCCGGCGGAGCCAGAGGTGCCGGAGCCGGCCGAGGAGGCAGCACCGGTCGAGGCGGCAGCAGAGCCGGAGCCCGCGGCGGCGGCACCGGAAGCACCAGACGCCGCGCCCGCGGATCGCGGCGGCGACACCATCGAAACGGCGACCCCGGCGGACGCGGGCACGGACGAACCGACCGCGGTGGAGGACGCCCAGAACGAGGCCGACAGCGTGCACACCACCACCACGGCGGAGAAGCCCGCCGCGCCGGTCGAGGCGGAGAGCGCCCCGGACGACAGTGCGTCCGACGAGACCGGTTCCGCCCCGTCGCGCGTATCCGAGGACGACCCGGAGCCGGCCGCGGAAGCGGAAGCCGCCCCCGCACCGGAACCCGCCGCGGAGCCGGAGACCACCCCGGAGCCGGAGCCCGAAGGCGGCGAGAAAGCCTCCGCGGACACCGTCCTGCCGGTGCCGGAAGGCACCGCGGCCGGTGCCGCCACCGCGTTGCGGGCGCCGACGATGCTGCACCCCGTCGTCACGCCCAAGGACGAGGACGCGCCGGAGCCGAAGGACCCGGAGCAGGTGCTGGCCAACTACCAGTGGCGGTTCCACCACGAGACGCTGCGCGAGCTCGTCGAGGACCCGGAAGAGTTGCGGTCGATCCGCGACCAGCTCACCACGAAGGTCGACGCGGCCAGCGACAACGCCTCGCGCGCCCGGCTGCTCAGCCTGCGCGCGGTGGTCTCGCGGATCCTCGGCGACCTCGGCAAGGCGATGGCCGACGGCAAGCTGGCGCTGGCGCACGCCGAGGCGACCGGTGAGCTGCGCCGGATCGCGATCGCGCAGGCCCGGCTCGCGCACGTGCTGCAGTGGCGCGGTGACTACGCGGAGGCGGACCGGCTCAACGCGCTGGCCAACTCCCCCGAGCTGCCCGACCGGCTGCGCGCCACGATGCACGAGCACGCGGGGCGGTCCTGCTACGACCAGGGCCGCTACATCGAGGCCTGCAACCACTTCGAGAAGGCGCTCGACCTGCGCAAGGTGGACGACCCGGAGCTGATCTCCCGAACCGAGCAGGCGCTCGACGCGGTGCTCGCCAAGGTGGAGAAGCACGGGCTGGGCCCCTACCCGCGCGACGAGGACGAGATCCTCCAGATCCACAAGCCGCCGAAACCGATGTTCAGCGAGAAGGTGCAGCGCTGGGGGTACGTGGACACGGAAGGTGACTGGGCCATCGCGCCGAGCTACGCCGAGGTGCAGCCGTTCAAGGAAGGCGTCGCCTGGGTGCGCCGGCCCGAGACCGAGCCGTGGGAGCTGATCGACGAGTCCGGCGAGGTGCTCCTCTTCGCGTCGCTGGGCTTCCTCGGCGTCGGCTCGTTCCACGACGGGCTGGCCTGGGTCTCGCACAACGGCCGGAGCAACTGGCTGGCCATCGAGAAGTCGGGCGACGTCGTCATCAACATCGGCTTCGAGGACGTACGGCCGTTCCGCGGCGGGGTCGCGGCGGTCAAGCGGGGTGCGTGGGGCGCGATCGACAAGAGCGGTCGCACCGTGTTGCCGCCGCAGTACACCGGGTTCGCGACCGCGCTGACCGACGGCCGTTACGTGGACGGCTTCTCGGACGAGGGACTGGCCGTCGTGGACTCCGGCGGGCGCAAGGGCGTGGTCGACCGCAACGGCCGGGTGATCGTGCCGCCGCGGTTCCCGGCGCTGGTCATCCACCCGGTCGCGTTCCTGGTCGGTGGCGGCCAGGGACTGTGGGGCGCGCTGGACCGCAAGGGCGAGCCGCTGATCGACGTCGTGCACGGCAGCCGGGCCGCGGTGACCGAGGAGATAGATCGGTTGTTGGCGGACACCAAGCCTGTCTTGTAGCAAGATCATCCGAAAACGGAACGGGCTTCGGGCGGGGTTAATGTGTCCCACATGGAATTCCGTCACCTAGGCCGATCGGGCCTTCAGGTCAGCGCGATCTCGTACGGGAACTGGATCACCCACGGTTCCCAGGTCGAGGAGGACGCCGCCGTCGCATGTGTCCGTGCCGCCCTCGAGGCCGGCATCACCACGTTCGACACCGCCGACGTCTACGCGGGCACCCGCGCGGAGGCCGTGCTCGGCCGCGCGCTCAAGGGCCAGCGTCGCGAGGGCCTCGAGATCTTCACCAAGGTGTACTGGCCGGCCGTCCCCACCGGCCCGGACGACACCGCCACCCCCGGGCGCAACGACCGCGGTCTGTCGCGCAAGCACATCATGGCCTCCATCGACGGCTCGCTGCGCCGGCTGCAGACCGACTACGTCGACCTCTACCAGGCGCACCGGTACGACTACGGCACGCCGCTCGAGGAGACGATGGAGGCGTTCGCCGACGTCGTCCGCGCCGGCAAGGCCCACTACATCGGCGTCTCCGAGTGGCGGGCCGAGGAGATCCGCGCGGCGCACAAGCTGGCCCGCGAGCTGCACATCCCGCTGGTGTCGAACCAGCCTCAGTACTCGATGCTGTGGCGGGTCATCGAGGCCGAGGTCGTGCCGACGTCGGAGGAGCTCGGCGTCAGCCAGATCGTCTGGTCGCCGATCGCACAGGGCGTGCTGACCGGCAAGTACCTGCCGGGCCAGCCGGCGCCGGCCGGCTCGCGCGGCAACGACGAGCCCGAGGTGATCGCCCGGTTCATGTCGGACCCGGTGCTGACCGCGGTGCAGCAGCTCAAGCCGTTGGCCGCCGACGCGGGGCTGACGATGGCCCAGCTCGCGGTCGCGTGGGTGCTGCAGAACCCCAACGTGGCGTCGGCGATCGTCGGAGCGACCAGGCCGGAGCAGGTGCACGACAACGCCAAGGCGGCGGGCGTGAAGCTCGAGGAGAGCCTCCTCAAGCAGATCGACGAGGTGCTCGGCGGGCTGGTCGAGCGCGACCCGGCCCGCACCCAGTCGCCGCGGGACATCCGCTCCTGACGACGAGGCGGCGGCGCGGCTCGCTTGGATTCTCCATGCCGACTGATAGTCCAGGCATCGGAAGCCAGCAGAGCCGCGCCGTCGGTCATTGCCAGAAGCGGATGATCTCGAAGCCCAGGGCGTAGAGCTGACGGTCGAGGCCGAGCACGTCGCCGATCGCGTAGACGACGTCGAAGAAGTAGCGGTTGACCGTCGGCTCCCAGAGCAGCACGAACAGCAGGATGAAGCCGAACGGCGCCAGCACGCTGTACATCCGCTGGGTGTTGGGCTTGAGCCACGGCTGGAGCGCGTTGCCGCCGTCGAGCCCGGGCACCGGGAGCAGGTTGAGCACGGTCGCGGTGAGCTGGAGGAACGCCAGCAGGGCGACGCCGGACCAGAACTCCCAGTGCACGTAGATGTCCGGGTCGAAGGCGAACGGGATCACCAGCAGGATCGTGAACAGCAGGTTGGTCGCCGGGCCGGCCAGGCTGATCAGCGACTTGCGCAGCCGGCCCCGGATCGCCGCGTGGTCGACCCAGACCGCGCCGCCGGGCAGGCCGATGCCGCCGAGCACCACCACGATCAGCGGCAGGATGATCGACAACAGCACGTTGCTGTACTTGAGCGGGTTGAGCGTCAGGTAGCCCCGGTGCGCCACGTCGGTGTCGCCGGCGCGGTAGGCGACGACGGCGTGCGCGTACTCGTGGAGGCACAGCGAGACCAGCCAACCCGAGATGACGAACACGAAGACCGCCAGCCGCGGGGTGACCTGGTGCCAGGCCATCACCCCGCTCAGGGCGAAAACCGCCACCAGGGCCAGGAAGATCCCGCTCGGCCGGAACGCCGCGCGGGGCAACCCCAGCACGGGCGGGTCCCAGCGCCGCCAGTCGCTCATTCGCCCGCGGGTGCCAGCGGCATGCGGTATTCGACCCGGTCGTCCTCGGCGAGGACCACGGTCGCCACGCCGGCGCCGGCGAGGTCGCGCCAGGTCTGACCGATCCAGGATTCGGCATCGGCCTGGCTACCGAACGTCTCGGCGGGGCCGGTCACCGGCTTGCCGTCCGCTCCCTCGTACCGCCAGCTCCACGGCATTGGTTCGACTCCCCTCGCGATGTAAACCTCACACAGCCTAGTCGGGTGACCACCGCTACCCCGAGGCACAGCGCCCGGCCGTAAGGTACGGGGCATGTCCGTAGACGGCTGGCGCTCCGTTCTCGTCCTCGGCGGGATCCGGTCTGGTAAGTCCGAGTTCGCCGAGTCATTGGTTGGCGAGGGCGGCCCTGTCCGTTATGTCGCCACCGGCTCACCCGCCGGCCCGCGCGGCGACACCGGCGACGATCCCGACTGGGACGCCCGGATCGCCGCGCACCGCGAGCGCCGCCCGGCGGCCTGGCCGACCGAGGAGACGGGCGCCGACCCGACCCGGCTGCTGGAGATCATCTCCGGTGCCAAGGAGGGCGAGACGCTGCTCGTCGACGACCTCGGCGGCTGGGTGACCGCGCTGATCGACCCCGAGCGGCAGCCCGCCGACGACGTGGCGACGATCACGGACCTGGCCACGGCGGTACGCGACAGCGAGGCGCGACTGATCCTGGTCAGCTCCGAGGTCGGCCTGTCGCTGGTGCCGCTGACGGCGGTCGGGCGGGCCTACACCGACGCGCTGGGCACCACCAACCGCGCGGTCGCGGACGCCGCCGACGCGGTGGCGCTGGTCGTGGCCGGGCAGGTCTCGTGGCTCAAGCAGGCTGTCGCGGCACCTGCGGCGGAGCCAGCAGCTGTGGTGGAGCCGGCATCTGTCGCGGAGCCGGCATCTGTCGCGGAGCCGGTGACCCCCGTCGTGCCGGCGACCTCGCCTGAGGTGCTGACGCCCACGCCGACGCCGGCCGCCGACGACACGGCGGCGGCGGACGGGCAGCCGGCCTGGTCGGCGCCGACCATGACGCTCCCCGCGCTGGCCAACGGCATGCTCATCCAGCAGGGCATGTCGCTGCCGATGCCCGACGAGTTCACTCCCCCGCAGGTGCAGGACCGCCTGCCCACACTCGACCTCGGCGGCGCCGGCTTCGGCAAGCTGCAGAAGGTCGTCGAGTTCGCCGCCGCGACCCAGGGCCGGCCTGACCCGCGGCCGTGGCGCTCGCCGCGCGTGGTGCTGATCCGCGGCGACCACAACGGCGGTGCGGCCGCCGGCACGCTCCCCGGCGAGTCCCGGCGGCTGGCCGACCAGGCCCGCGCCGGTGAGGGACCGCTGGCCCGCCTGGCCGCGGCCGCCGGCGCGACCCTCCAGGTCGTCGACGCGCCCGCCTGCGGTGCCATGGAGGAGCGCGAGGTGCTCAGCCTCGAAGAGGTCGAGTCGGCGCTGCGCTACGGCTGGCGTCTGGCCGAGGAGGCCTCCGACGCCGGCGTCGACGTGCTGGTGGTGGGCGCCTGCGGCAGCGGCTCCGGAGCGGCCGCCGCGGCCGTGCTGGCCGCGACCACCGGCGCCGAGCCGGCCGCGGTGCTGGGCCGGGTCGTGGTGCCCGGCGCCGAGATCGACGACGACGCCTGGATGATCCGCTGCGCGGCGGTCCGGGACGCGATGCACCGGGTGCGCCGCAGCTCCCGCAGCGCCAAGCAGGTCCTGATGGACCTCGGCGGCGGCGACATCGCGGTGGCCACCGGCCTGATCCTCGGCGCCACCGCGCGCCGCGTGCCGGTGCTGCTCGACGGCCCCGTCGGCGTCGCCGCGGCCCTGGTCACCCGCGACCTGGCCGGCCAGGCCCGGCACTGGTGCCTGCTGCCCGACCACGGCGAGCACCCGGCGGTGAAGCTCGGCGCCGACGTGCTCGGCCTGACGCCGCTGCTCGACCTGCGGATCGGGCTCGGCGAGGGCTCCACGGCGCTGGCCGCGCTGCCGCTGCTGCGCACGGCGCTCACGCTGGCCGCGGCACTGCCGGTGCACCCGGCGCTGGCGCCCGACGACGAGACCCTGGCCGCGCAGGATTCCATCGACGAGCCCGCCGACCCCGAGGCAGTGCCACCGTCGGCGTGGTCGGCGGATCCGGACCCGGCCGACCCAGCCGACCCGGTCGCCGCCGAAGCGGTGCCGGCGCAGCGGGACGCCGCCGGTGACGACGCCGGCACGACTGAGCCCGCGCCGTCCGCCCTGGAGAGCTGGTTCGAGTCGGCCGAAACGGACAAGCCCGCCCGCGGTGCCTGACGGCCTGCGGCTCGCGCTGACCACCTTCACCGTCCTGCCGGTCCGCGCCGGCCGGGTTGACCGCGCCGCGGCCGCCCGGGCGATGACGCTGGCACCGTGGGTCGGCGCGGGCCTGGGCGCCGCCGTCGGAGGCGCGGTGGCCCTGCTGCACGCCGTCGGCGCGCCCGACCTGGTCGCCGGTGCGGCGGGCGTCGCGCTGGCCGCCCTGCTGACCCGCGGCCTGCATCTGGACGGGCTCGCCGACACGGTCGACGGCCTGGGCTCCTACAAGTCCGGCCCGGCCGCACTGGAGATCATGAAGCGGCCGGACATCGGCCCGTTCGGCGTGGCCGCGCTGGTGGTCGCGGTGCTGCTGCAGGCCGCGGCGCTGGGGTCCCTGTCCGGGACGGCCGCGTTGCTCGCCGGCATCACCGCCTTCGCCACCGGTCGGCTGGCGGTGACCTGGGCCTGCCGGAGCGCCGTGCCGGCGGCCCGGCCCGAGGGCCTGGGCGCGCTGGTGGCCGGCACGGTCGGCACCGCCGAACTGGTCGGTGCCACCGTGCCGACCGTGACGCTCGCGGTGTTCGCGGTGCCGGGCCGGCCGTGGCAGGGCCCGCTCGCGCTGGCCGTCGGGCTGGCCGCGAGCCTGTTGCTCGTGCGGCACGCGGTGCGCCGGTTCGGCGGCATCACTGGCGACGTGCTCGGCGCGACCGTCGAGCTGGCGACCGGCCTGGCGCTGCTCGTACTCGTGCTCGGTTAGCGCACCGAAGGGGTCACGAACGGCGGTTTGACGACCTTCATCTCGGCCCGGCGGCCGCGGATGTCGACCTCGACGGTGTCGCCGTCCTTGAGACCGGCGGCCGTGTCCAGCAGCGCGAGCGCGATGCCGACCTTCTTCGTCGGCGAGAACGTGCCGCTGGTGATCTCGCCGATCGCCTGGTCGCCCACGTAGACCGTCATGTGCGGGCGGGGGATCGCCCGGCCGACCGCCTCCAGGCCGCGCAGCGTGCGCCGCGGACCCTCGGCCTTCTCGGCGAGCAGCGGCTCGCGGCCCCAGAACTCCGGCTTGTTCCAGCCGACCGCCCAGCCGACCCGGCCCTGCACCGGCGTGATGTCGGGGCCGAGGTCCTGGCCGTGCAGCGCGTACCCCATCTCGGTGCGCAGCGTGTCGCGGGCGCCGAGGCCGCACGGCAGGATGCCGAACGAGTCGCCGGCGGCGAGCACCGCGTCCCACACCGCGCCGGCACCGGCGGCCGGCACGACCAGTTCGTAGCCGTGCTCGCCGGTGTAGCCGGTGCGGCAGACCACGAGGTCGACACCGTCGAGGGTGGCCGGCTCGAAGCTCATGTAGTCGTGGTCGGTCGGCAGGCCCAGCGCCGCGAGCACGGACGCCGAGGACGGGCCCTGCACCGCGAAGATCGCGTGCTCGGTGTGCTCGTTCGTCACGGTGAGCCCGGCCGGCGCCGCCGCTTCGAGGCGGCGGACGACCTCGGCGGTGTTGGCCGCGTTGGGGATCAGGAAGACGTGGTCGTCGGCGTAGCGGTAGGCGATGATGTCGTCGACCACGCCGCCGGTCGCCGGCTCGCAGCACAGCGTGTACTGGGCCTGGCCCGCGGCGATCCGGTCGAGGTCGTTGGCGAGGCACGCGTTGACGAACGCGGCGGCGCCGGCACCGCGCACCCGGGCCTTGCCGAGGTGGGAGACGTCGAAGATGCCAACGCCGGTGCGGACCGCCGTGTGCTCGCGGATCACTCCGCCCCCGGGATATTCCAGCGGCATCTCCCAACCGCCGAACGGTGCGAACTTCGCACCGAGCGCGACGTGCCGGTCGTGGACGGGAGAGAGCTTCGGGCGCAGCTCGTGGCTGGGCCGCGATGATCCCGGTACGGCGTCGGTCATGGGTGGCAACTTACCGGGATCGGTCCTGATGGTTAGCATCGGCGGGACAAGACGGCTCGTGGTCGTTAATTTCGTCCGAGAGACCGTCCCCGCCCTGACCGGGCGGCCGTCATGAGCGGCCGACCCCAAGCCCAGCCCGGAGCCGCCGCGTGACCGCGCCCTTGTCTACCGCTCTTCGCCTCGTCGACACCGACCCCGCCGAGCTGACCACCGACGCCATCGTGATCGGTGTGCACAGCGTCGCGGGTGGGGACGGTCCGCCGGGGCTGGCCGGTGCCCTGCTGCTGGCCAGCGGTGCTGAGAGCATCGCCGCGGCGTTCGACGGCAAGCTGACCGAGACGCTCGCCCGACTAGGCGCCTCCGGCTCGGCCGGCGAGGTGACCAAGATCGCCACCCTGGGCACCGTGGCCGCTCCCGTCGTGGCGGTCGTCGGCCTCGGCCCGGAGCCGACCGGCGCCGCACCCGTGCCGGAGATCCTGCGCCGCGGCGCCGCCGCCGCGATCCGCTCGCTGGCCGGCAACGAGTCGGTGACCGTGGCCCTGCCGCTGCCGGACGACGAGGACGGGCCGGCCGCCCTGCGCGCGGTCGCCGAGGGCGCGCTGCTCGGCTCCTACAAGTTCGCCGGCTACAAGACCAAGCCCGCGCCCCGGCAGCCGGTCGCGGACATCGCCGTGCACGTGCCGGACGCCGCCGACAAGACCGCGCAGGACGAGGTGACCCGCGCGCTGACCGTGGCCCGCGTGGTCGCGCTCTGCCGCGACTGGGTCAACACCGCGCCCAACGACCTGCGCCCGCCGGCGTTCGCCGACGCGGTCGTCGCGGCCGCCGGTGCGGCCGGCCTCGAGGTCGAGGTGCTCGACGAGGAGCAGCTCAAGGCGGGCGGCTACGGCGGCATCCTGGCCGTCGGCCTCGGCTCGGCCGCGCCGCCGCGCCTGGTGAAGCTCACCTACAAGCCGGGCGGCGCGGGCGACCGCAAGCGGGTCGCCCTGGTCGGCAAGGGCATCACGTTCGACACCGGCGGCGTCTCCATCAAGCCGGCGCAGGGCATGTGGGAGATGAAGAGCGACATGGCCGGCGCGGCCGCGGTCGCCGCGACGTTGCTCGCGGTCGCCGAGCTCAAGCCCGACGTCGAGGTCAGCGGCTACCTGCCGATGGCGGAGAACATGCCCTCGGCCACCGCGTACCGGCCGGGCGACGTGGTCACGATGTTCAACGGCAAGAAGGTCGAGGTGCTCAACACCGACGCCGAGGGCCGGATGATCCTCGGTGACGCGATGGCCCGCGCCTGCGCCGACGGCTGCGACTTCCTGTTCGAGACCTCCACGCTGACCGGCGGCCAGGTGATCGCGCTGGGCAAGCGGGTGGCCGGCGTGATGGGCACACCGGAGATGTGCGACCGGGTACGCGACGCGGGTGACGCGGTCGGCGAGGCGGCCTGGCCGATGCCGCTGCCCGACGACGTGCGCACCGGCATGGACTCCGACGTGGCCGACATCTCACAGGTCAACGCGTCGATGGACCGGGCCGGGCACATGCTGCAGGGCGGCGTGTTCCTGCGCGAGTTCGTCGGCGACGGCGTGCCGTGGGCACACATCGACATCGCCGGGCCGAGCTACCACTCGGGCGAGCCGACCGGGCACTGGTCCAAGGGCGGCACGGGTGTGCCGGTCCGGACCCTGCTGGAGCTGGTCGACCGGATCGCGGCCGAATAAGCGATTGGCCCCATCGCGTGCGCGGTGGGGCCTTTCTCTTTCTAGTTGGCGGCGCGTTTGCGGCGCTCGTTGTAGTCGCGCATGCGCTGCGGGTATCCGACCAGACGCACGTCGTAGATCGGGATGGCCAGCCGGTGCGCGAACCGGCGGGCGCCGTCGGGCCCGTCGATCCGGCGGCGGGTCCACTCGCCGTCGTGTGCGATCAGCATCACTGTGGTCTCCGTGACCGTCGTCCTCGGCTCGATGAACGCCTCGACGCCGCGGCGCGAGCGGACAAAGTTCTCAAGATGGTCGAGGTCGGCCTTTGCCGCCGGCCTTTCCGTCTGCCGACCTGGTGTTCCCTTCCGGCGCCGGAACCAGGACACCGACCCTCCCCTACGAAACGGACATCGAAGACTGCGGCAAGCGTACGTCTTGGCGCAAGCTCGGCGGGTACCTCGTTACGCGGGCAGGCTCCACAAGTGACAAGATGGCCGAGGTAGCCCGCGCGACCTGGGAGATGACTGTGAGCCAGCCGAACGACGCAACCTTCGACGTCGTGATCCTCGGAGGTGGCAGCGGCGGCTACGCGGCCGCGCTGCGCGCCGCACAACTCGACCTGTCCGTCGCTCTGATCGAGCGGGACAAGCTCGGCGGCACCTGCCTGCACCGGGGCTGCATCCCGACCAAGGCGCTGCTGCACGCCGGCGAGATCGCCGACCAGACCCGCGAGTCCGAGTCCTTCGGCGTCAAGGCCGAGCTGCTCGGCGTCGACATGGTGGGCGTCAACACCTACAAGGACGGCGTCGTCGGCCGCCTCTACAAGGGCCTGCAGGGCCTGGTCAAGAGCGCCAAGCTGATCACGTACGTCGAGGGCCACGGCACGCTGGTCGCGCCGAACGCCGTCGAGGTCGACGGCACCCGCTACACCGGGCGCAACATCATCCTCGCGACGGGTTCCTACTCGCGCAGCCTGCCGGGCCTCGAGGTCGACGGCGAGCGGGTCATTGCCAGCGAGCACGCGCTGACCCTCGACCGGGTGCCCACCTCCGCGATCGTGCTCGGCGGTGGCGTGATCGGCGTCGAGTTCGCGAGCGCCTGGAAGTCGTTCGGCGCCGACGTGACCGTCCTGGAGGCGCTGCCCCGACTGGTCGCCGCCGAGGACGAGGACCTGTCGAAGGCGCTGGAGCGGGCCTACCGCAAGCGCGGCATCAACTTCAAGGTCGGCAAGCCGTTCGAGAAGGTCGAGCGCACCGAGAACGGCGTACGCGCGACCATCGCCGGCGGCGAGACCGTCGAGGCCGAGATCATGCTCGTCGCCGTCGGTCGCGGGCCGACCACCGCCAACCTTGGCTACGAGGAGCAGGGCATCAAGCTCGACCGTGGCTTCGTCGTCACCGACGAGCGGCTGCGCACCGGCGTGGGCAACGTCTACGCGGTCGGCGACATCGTGCCCGGCCTGCAGCTCGCCCACCGCGGCTTCCAGCAGGGCATCTTCGTCGCCGAGGAGATCGCGGGCCTCAACCCCCCGGTCATCGACGAGGCGGGCATCCCGCGGGTCACCTACTCCGACCCGGAGCTCGCGTCGGTCGGCCTCACGGAGGCCAAGGCCAAGGAGAAGCACGGCGCCGAAAAGGTGACCGCCTACAACTACAACCTCGGTGGCAACGGCCGGAGCTCGATCCTCAAGACGCAGGGCTTCATCAAGGTCGTCCGGGTCGACGACGGGCCGGTCGTCGGGATTCACATGGTCGGCGCACGGGTCGGCGAGTTGATCGCCGAGGCGCAGCTGATCTACAACTGGGAGGCGTACCCGGCCGAGGTCGCCCAGCTCATCCATCCGCACCCGACGCAGTCGGAGGCGCTCGGCGAGGCTCACCTGGCCCTGGCCGGCAAGCCGTTGCACGCGCACGCCTGATCGACCCGTCCCGGTCGCATTTGATCTAAGGAGTCCTGAGAGAGATGCCGGTATCGGTCACCATGCCTCGCCTCGGCGAGAGCGTCACCGAGGGCACGGTCACCCGCTGGTTGAAGCAGGAGGGTGACACCGTCGAGGTCGACGAGCCGTTGCTGGAGGTCTCCACCGACAAGGTCGACACGGAGATCCCGTCGCCGGCCGCCGGTGTGCTCAGCCGGATCGTGGTCCGCGAGGACGAGACCGCGGAGGTCGGCAGCGAGCTCGCGGTGATCGACGGTGCGGGTTCGGGCGGTGCGGCGGCTCCCGCTGCCGAGGCCCCGGCCGCTGAGGCCCCGGCCGCGGCCGCGCCGGCCGCCGAGGAGCCCGCGCCCGCCGAGGAGGCCGCGCCGGTCGAGGAGCCCGAGCCGGCTCCGGTCGCGCAGGCCGCGGACTCCGGTTCCGGTGGCGAGTCCACTGTGGTCGCCATGCCGGCGCTCGGCGAGAGCGTCACCGAGGGCACCGTGACCCGGTGGCTCAAGGAGGTCGGCGACAGCGTCGACGTCGACGAGCCGCTGCTCGAGGTCTCCACCGACAAGGTCGACACCGAGATCCCGTCGCCCGTCGCCGGCACGCTGCTCGAGATCAAGGTGCCGCAGGACGAGACGGCCGACGTCGGTGCGGCGCTCGCCGTGATCGGCGCCGCCGGTGGCGCGGCCCCGGCTGCTTCCGCGCCCGCCCCTGCGCCCGCTCCCGCGGAGACCAAGCCCGCACCGGCCCCCGAGCCGGTGGCGCCGGCCGCGGCCGAGCCGGCCGCAGCTGAGCCGGCCGCGCAGCAGCCGGTGAAGGCCCCGGCCCAGCGCCCCGCACCGGCCCGCGAACCGGCTCCGGCGGCGGCCGCGCCGGCGCCGAGCGGCGACGAGAGCAACGGCTACGTGACCCCGCTGGTCCGCAAGCTCGCCAGCGACCAGGGCGTCAACCTGTCGACGGTGACCGGCACCGGCGTCGGTGGCCGCATCCGCAAGCAGGACGTGCTCGACGCGGCCGCCAAGGCGAAGGCCGAGGCCGAGGCCCGCGCCGCCGCACCGGCCGCACCCGCCAAGCCCGCCGCGGCTCCGAAGGCCCCGGCGGCACCCAGCCCGCTGCGCGGCCGGGTCGAGAAGCTCAGCCGGATCCGCCGGACGATCGCCAACCGGATGGTCGAGTCGCTGCAGGTCTCGGCGCAGCTCACCACGGTGGTCGAGGTCGACGTGACCCGCATCGCGCAACTGCGCCAGCGGGCCAAGAACGACTTCGTGCAGCAGCACGGCGTGAAGCTGTCGTTCCTGCCGTTCTTCGCCCTCGCCTCGGTGGAGGCCCTGCGCACCCACCCGTCGGTCAACTCGAAGATCGACATGGAGGCGGGCGAGGTCACCTACTACGACGCCGAGCACCTGGCGATCGCGGTGGACACGGAGAAGGGCCTGGTGGTCCCGGTCATCAAGGACGCCGGCGACCTCAACCTGGCCGGCCTGGCCCGCCGCATCGCCGACGTGGCCGAGCGCACCCGGGCCAACAAGATCAGCCCGGACGAACTCTCCGGCGGCACGTTCACCATCACCAACACGGGCAGCCGGGGCGCGCTGATCGACACCCCGATCATCAACCAGCCCCAGGTCGCCATCCTGGGCACGGGCGCGGTGGTCAAGCGCGCGGTCGTCATCGACGACCCGACCCTGGGCGAGGTCATCGTGCCGCGCTCGATGGTCTACCTGTCGCTGTCGTACGACCACCGCATCGTCGACGGCGCCGACGCGGCCCGCTTCCTGACCGCGATCAAGGAGCGCCTGGAGGCCGGCAACTTCGAGGCGGAGCTCGGCCTCGCCTGATTTCTGCACGGAAAGGCCCGGCTTCGGCCGGGCCTTTCGCTTTCCCGGGCGGCACGCGAGCATGTGCGAGTGCAGTCGCCGCAGCCGCCGCTGATGGACCGGCGGCTGACCTTCCTGTTCGCGGTAACCGCCGGCGTCGCGGTCGGGAACCTCTACTGGGCGCAGCCCCTCCTCGACCTCATCGCCGACGACCTGCACGCGTCCGCGGCCGGCGCGGGTTGGTTGGTCACCACGACGCAGATCGGGTACGCGGTCGGCGTCCTGCTGATCGTGCCCCTCGGCGACGTCCGCGACCGCCGGCGCCTGCTGCCCGGCCTGCTGCTCTGCTGCGCGGCGGCCCTGCTCTGGTGCGCACTGGCCCCGACCGTCCCAATGTTGCTCGCCGCGACCACCGCACTCGGTCTGACCACGGTGGCGGGCCCGATCCTGATGCCGTTGGCCAGCGACCTGGCCGACGACGCCACCCGCGGCCGGGTCGTCGGCACGGTGGCCGCTGGCCTGCTCACCGGCATCCTGGCCACCCGCACGATCAGCGGCCTGCTGGCCGACGCGGCGGGCTGGCGTGCGGTCTTCGCGTTCGCTGCGCTTCTGACGTCGGTCCTGGCCGTGGTCCTGCACCGCGCGCTGCCGCCGTTGCCGGCGAAGACCGCCATCCCGTACCCCCGGCTGATCGGCTCCATTCCGGCCGTGGCGCTCGGCGACCGCACGGTCCGCTGGACCCTCGCCCTGACCGCCCTCGGCTTCGCGGTCTTCACGATGTTCTGGACGGCGCTCACGTTCCTGCTGAGCGCGCCACCCTTCGGCTACCCGGTCTCGGTCATCGGCCTCTTCGGCCTGGCCGGCCTGGCCGGCGCCGTCGCCGCCCGCCGCGCAGGCCGCCTCCACGACACGGGCCACTCGATCCCCGCCACGGGCGCGGCGTGGCTGCTCATCCTGATCGCGTACGTGGTGGCCGCGTTCGCCGCGCACTCGGTGGTCCTCGTGCTGGTCGCGATCGTCACGCTGGACGTGGCCTTCCAGACGACCGCGATCCTCAACCAGACCCGCATCCTCGCCACCTCCCCCACGGCCCGCAGCCGCCTCAACACGGCCTTCGTGGTGGCCACCTTCACGGGCGGCGCCGCCGGCTCCGCCGCCGCCACAACCCTGTGGTCCACGGGCGGCTGGCCGGCGATCACGACGGCCGGCGTGGTGACGAGCTGCGCGGCACTGACCATCTGGGCGGTCGGCCGCCCGGTCCCGGCGCCCCGCCAGGGTTAGCTATCCGACCGGGGGCTTATCCACCCGCGCCGCCTGGTCCATAGTCGACGGATGGCGGCGAAGCTGGGCTACGCGGACGCGGCCCGCCTCCTCGGCGGCGGCGAAAGCACCCTGATCAAAACCCTCGACAAGCTGACCGGCGGCCTGATGCTGGGCGCGTCCATCGCCCTGCCCGGGGTGCTGAGCTGGTTCGACGCCAAGGCCGAGTTCATCCGCCTGTCCCACGACCTGGTCCGGAAGGCCTCGGAGAAGCGCAGCGGCCTGTCCCGCTACGACCGCACCCAACGCTTCGAGGCCGCACACACGGTCATCGTGATCGTCTCCTTCTTCGAAGCCCTGGCGGAGGCCGACCTCCCGTTCCGGTTCGCCGACCTCGAACTGACCCCGCCCGAGCAGGTCACCATCGCCAGCGGCACCGCCACGACCGAGCCCATCCACGACCTGCTGAGGTCCGAGCCGCCGATCCCACTGGCCCACTGCGGCCACGACATCAACCTGGCGGCGTTGGACGGGTTCTATCGCGACATGTCCCAGAACCTCATGCGGTTCGTCGATCGACTGGCCGTCTGGGAGCGGTTGTCCGAGGGCGACCGGGCAGATTTCGCCGATCGGCTCGATGTGCTGCCGGACTCGGCCTGCCGCCGCTACTCCGAGCTGCTGGGCCGGCTGGGTGTGGAGTTCCCCGAGGTCGGCTTCTGGATCGACCTGGGCGAGCACGCGGCAACCCGCACCGAGCTGCGGGCCCTGCGAGCGGGCCTGTCCCGGCTCGAGGAGGCGTTGGCACAGGGTTCCGTCGGAAACGCACCCGACGCCCGCCGCGCGAGCCTGGCCCGCGCCTACCGGGCGGAGTTGGACCTTCCCGTGGTGAGCGGGGGCGAGGTGCCCGCCGGGCTGCGGGTGCCCACCCTCGGCGCCGCCTACCTCGCCCAACGCTTCCGGGTCGGTGCCGCGGAGCCGTCGGACAAGCCGAACGACGAGTACTGGTGGGAGCAGCACGAGGTCCGCGACGACCTCGACGAGTTCCTGGTCGGCCACCTGACGTCCAGCGTCGCCCTCACCGCCCCGCTGCTCGTGCTCGGCCAACCCGGCTCAGGGAAGTCGGTGCTCACCAAAGTGCTCGCGGCCCGGCTGCCACCGGCCGACTTCATGCCGGTGCGCGTGTCGCTGCGCGACGTGCCCGCCGCGGCCGACCTGCACGAGCAACTGGAGCTGGCGATCCGCAAGGCGACGGGCGAGCGCCTGGAATGGCCGACCCTGGTCGCCTCGGCCCGCGACGCCCTGCCGGTCGTGCTGCTCGACGGCTTCGACGAGCTCCTACAGGCGGTCGGCGTGAGCCACACCGACTACCTGCGGAGGGTGGCCGACTTCCAGCGTCGCGAGGCGGTGCAGGGCCGACCGGTCGCGGTGCTGGTCACCAGCCGCACCGCGGTCGCCGACCGGGCGCACGTGCCGTCCGGGACCATCGTGCTCCGCCTCGAGCCGTTCGACGAGCCCCGGATCGATGCGTGGTTGCGGGTCTGGAACGACACGAACGCGGAGTCCTTCCGGGCCGCGGGGGTCGCGCCGCTGTCGCCCACAGCGGTGCTGGCCCAGCGCGCCCTCGCCGAACAGCCGCTGCTCCTGCTGATGCTCGCCATCTACGACGCCGACGGCAACGCGCTGCAGAAGCTCGGCGCCGACATCGGTGAGTACGAGCTCTACGAACGCCTGCTCACCACCTTCGCGCGCCGCGAGATCGAGAAACACCAGCAGGGTCTGTCGGACGCGGCCATGGCCCGCGCCGTCGAGGAGGAACTGCGGACGCTGTCGGTCGTGGCCTTCGCGATGCACAACCGCGGCAACCTCTGGATCACCGAGGACGAGCTCCAGGCGGACCTTCCGGCGTTGTTCGGTATCCCCCGGACTCCACCGCCCGGCACAGACCTCCGGGTGCCACTGCGCGCCGCGGAGCTGATGATCGGCCGCTTCTTCTTCGTGCACCGCGCCCGTGCGGATACCGGCGTCGACGATCGCCGGGAGACCTACGAGTTCCTCCACGCGACGTTCGGCGAGTTCCTGATCGCCCGCTTCACCTGTCAGGTCCTCGACGACATGGCAGCCCGGGAACGGGTCACGACGATGTCGCTCGCCGCGACTCCGGTCGACGACGACCTTCTGCACTCCCTGCTCTCCTTCACACCGCTGACCTTCTCGACCGCCATCCCTGGCTTCGTCGAGGAGCGGATGGCCACGTTGGACAGACACGCGCTGGCCGACCTCACGACCCGCCTCTACCGCGCGGCCGCGGAGTCCCCCGCCGCGCGGCGTTACGGCGACTATCGGCCCCGTCGCCTGCCCGACGCGGCCCGCTACGCCGCCTACAGCGCCAACCTCCTGCTGTTGACCCTGTGCGCCGCCGGCCACGTGTCGTACGCCGACCTGAACTCGACCGGGGAACACGCCGTCTCGGCCTGGTGCCGCCAGGCATTGTTGTGGCGGTCGCAGCTGGACGTCGACGCGTGGGGAACCCTGGTCAACGCGATCCGGGTGCAACGCCTCTGGGACCGTCGCGTCCGCGTGGTCCACCTCAGCTTCTTCGGCGACGAGCCGCGGGACGCCGAGCCCGTCGATCCTTATTGGACATACGACCTCCCGCCCGGCCACGCCGACCGCGGCACCACCGGCTTAACCAACTACGATGAATCGCCGGAGTTCTTCCTGCGGCGGGCGCAGTTCGAGTGCGAGATGGTCGACGACGTCGTCGGCCACACGCTCGAACCATTGGCCCGCACGCTCGACACGAGCGTGCACACCTTCGCCGCCTGGTTGCCCGACGCCGCACCGTCCGCCGCACACGCGCTTCTGGATGCCTGGCTGTCGCCGCTGCGCGAAGAGACCGCCGACGAGCGACGGAAGAGCTACGCGCGGGCCGCCGGCATCGCGACCCACGACTGGCCACCGTGGAGCCGCGAGCAGCGGCTCGGCTTCGCCAGCCTCGTCCTTGACCGGCTGGCGACCGACGATCACGTGCAGCCACGGGTGGTGGCCGAGGTCCTGCACCGCCTGGTCGGCGAGGGTGACCTCGATCTCGCGAAGGAAAGACCGAACCATCTGCTCAGATGCGTGCTGGCGTTCTTCGGAAGAGACCGGGAATGCGATCCTCTCCTCTGGGCGATCATCGATGCCACCTGGGAGAGGATCGTCGACGCGGATGCCGCCGACCACCTGGCGATCGAGGTGCTTCTGCGCGTTCACGAGCTGGGGCTCGTGCCGGAAGGCGGCATGATCGGCGGCGCGGTCTGGATGGTGCGGGGAGGATGGCCGGGTGCCCTGGAGCTGCGCCCCGACCTCGAGCGACGGTTGGCGGCGTTGGACGCGACTGAGGCCGCGACCCTAACGCCCGACCACCTCAGCGACCTGGGTGCGGGACGTGACACCGAGCTTGTGCAGGATGTTGCTCACATGGACCGCGGCCGTCTTGGGTGAGATGTAGAGGCGGCGCGCCAGCTCCGCGTTGGTCAGGCCGTCGGCGATCAGGAACGCGACCTCGCGTTCGCGCGGGGTCAAGGCCGCGGCGCCCGTCACCGCGCGGTCGCCGGTGCGCGGCACCAGGCCCAGTTGGTCGCGGACCCGGTCGAGGGCCGCCAGGCGCCAGCCGCCCCAACGGGATAGCAGCTCGGTGGCCCGGGCCGCCTCGACCTCCGCTTCGTCGGCGCGGTCCAACGCGAGCGCGCACCGGGCCGCGCCCACCGCGGCCGTGCCGCGCACCGACGGCGGCAGGATCTGCGACCCGCAGACCGCCTGATAACCCGTCATCGCCTCCGCGGCTCGGCCGGCCACCTCGGCCAGTTGCGCGTCGACCAACGTGCGGTAGTCGTCCCAGACGTTCTCGTCGACCAGCGCGCTCACCAGTTGCCGCAACCGCGGCTCCGGTAGGCCCGCCTCGATCGCTGCCGAGAGCAGGTCGTGGGCCTGGGAGCCGCTGCGCCAGCTCTGGTCGGCCACCGCGGCCAAGACCTCGTCGAGCAGCGTCGTGACGTCGCCGTTGCCCGGGCGGCGGCAGGCCAGGTGGAACGCCAGGCCCGGCACCGTCAGCGGCTCCACGTTGGGCACCTCGCGGAGCTGGTCGATGATCTCGGCGACGCGGTCCCAGGCGCCGGACTCCAGATAGAGGCCCGCCAGGAAGACGGCGTGGTAATCCGCCCATCGCCCGCGGCGCAGATAGCTGCGGTCGCGTTCGCGGCCCTGCTCCAGGGCCGCGATGCCCACCGACAGGG
Source organism: Asanoa iriomotensis (assembly GCF_016862515.1). Lineage (GTDB taxonomy): Bacteria > Actinomycetota > Actinomycetes > Mycobacteriales > Micromonosporaceae > Asanoa > Asanoa iriomotensis. Next base: position 51,315 of record NZ_BONC01000005.1, on the reverse strand, counting down.
CGCCCTCGCGGACCGCGATCCGGGCCTGGCCCTGGAAGTAGGCCGCGACGGCGAGGGACTCGAAGCCCGCTCGCTCCGCGTCGACCCGCATCCGTTCCAGCAGCTCGGCGTGCTCGGCCGGTGAGTTGGGCGGCACGCCCTGGACCAGCTCGTTGAGGGCCCGCGCCGCGAGGACCCACTCGCCCGCCTTTTCCGCTTCGTCGATCAGGCCCGCCAGGATCGCCTGGCCCTCGGCGGCCGTCGACGGCCACTCGGTCATCGCCAGGCCCTTCTCGACCAGCGCGGCCAGCCGGATCCGCGGCAGGTCGAGGTCGGAGGCGATGGCCAGTGCGCGGTCGGCCCAGGCGATCGCCGAGGCGATCTCGTCGCGGAGCATCGACGACTGGGCCACCGCCGTCATCGCCAGCGCCTGGTCGGCGCTCGGTGGCAGCTCGGCGATCAGCAGCTCGACCTCGTGGGTCAGCTCGTCCATCTCGGCCAGCTCGTCGGCCTCCCAGGCGAGCCGGATCATCAGGTAGAGCGCCTCGTTGCGGTCGGGGGCCGAGACCGCGCGGTCGCGCCAGCGGCGGGCGTAGCCGATCGCGTCGGTCAGCAGGCCCGCCAGCCAGGCGGAACGTGCGGCACCGGCCAGCAGGGACGGGTCTTCGCCGTCCTCGGCCAGGCCCATCTCCGCCAGCTCCAGCGCCTGGTAGGCCGACCCGATCGACAGGTAGAGGGCGACACCGCGCCGGGCCGCGGCCAGCATGTCGTCATAACGGCCCGCCGCCTGCGCGTGGTGCGCCACCATCGCCGGATCGTGCGGCAGCCGGCCGTCGGTGTCGGCCAGCAGGGCCTCGAGCGCCGCCTCGTGCAGGCGGCGCCGCTGGCGGCCGATCAGGTGCCCGGCGATCGCCTCGCGCAGCAGCGCGTGCCGGAAGCTGAACTCGTCTTCGCCGGTCTCGACCAGCACGTCGCGGGCGACCAGCGCGCCCAGCGCGCGGATCAGCTCGTCTTCGCCCGCGCCCGTGACCGCGGCCAGCAGGTCGAAGTGGACCCGGTGGCCGAGCACCGACGCCGCCTCGACGATGCGGCGCTGCTCGGGCTCGAGGTCGTCGACCTGGCGGCGGAGCACCTCGGCCAGGCTCCACGGCAGCGGCTGCTCGTGGACCGCCTCGAGGTCGTCGCGCTCGTGGCCGCGGAGCAGCTCCTCGAGGAAGAACGGGTTGCCGCCCGTGCGCTGGTGCAGGGCGGCGATCGCGCGCGGCGGCGCGGGGCGGCCCGTGATCGCGGCCAGCAGGGTCGCGGTGTCGGACACGTCGAACGGGTGCAGGTCGAGCCGGGTCAGCGAGTGGCGGCGGCCCAGCCGGGAGAGCAGCGCGGTGACCGGGTCGCGGCCCGTCACCTCGGCCGGCCGGTAGGAGCCGATCAGCACCTGCGCGCCCTCGATGTCGGCGATGCGCTCGAACAGCGCCGCGCTCTCGGAGTCGGCCCAGTGCAGGTCTTCGAAGACGATCACGGCGGGCCGGCCGGCGATCAGCTCGCTCACCAGGCGCACGCCGCTGTGCAGGCGCTCGACCGGGCTGCGCGCCGAGTCGCCCAGCTCGGCCAGCAGCGCGGGGTCGACGCCCTCGCGCCCGTCGAGGGCGTCCATCAGCACCTCGTAGGGCCGGGACAGCGAGCCCGGCTCCGCCTGGCCGACGAGCACCACCGTGTCGGCGTCGAGGGTGGACAGCAGCTCGCGGACGAGCCGCGTCTTGCCCACCCCGGGCTCGCCGGCGATCATGCCCACGCCGGACCGGCGGGCCGCGACCAGCTTGCGTAGCTGGCGCAGCTCGCGATCGCGCCCGATCATCACCGGGCTGGCGCCTCCCCGCGTCGTCCGCACGCCAAGGAGGTTACCCGCGACCACCGACAACTCCGGTCCCCGCGAAACACGCGACAATGACAGACATGCGGATCCTCATGGCAGGCGCGTCCGGCTTCCTCGGCAACCGGCTCATCACCGGCCCGCTCCGCGGTCACGACATCGTGCGGCTGGTGCGGCGGGCACCGAAAACCCCCGACGAGATCCGCTGGACGCCCGCGTCCGGCCAGCTCGACCCGGCCGCGCTGGACGGTGTCGACGCGGTGATCAACCTGTCCGGCGCCAACATCGGCGACCAGCGCTGGACACCGGCCTACCGCCGGCTGCTCCGGGACAGCCGCGTCGAGCCGACCCGTACCCTCGCCGAAGCCATCGCGAAGCGCAGCGAGCGCCCGGCCACCTTCATCAGCGCCAGCGGCATCAACGTCTACGGCGACACCGGCGACCGGGTGGTCGACGAGACCGCCGCGCCCGGCGAGGGCTTCTTTCCCGACCTGTGCCGGGTCTGGGAGGCGTCGACCCGGCCGGCTGAGGAGGCCGGCGTCCGCGTGGTCCTGCTCCGCAGCGGCGTACCCCTGGAAAGGGACGAGGGTTTTCTCAAGCCGCAGATGCTCCCCTTCCGGTTGGGCATCGGCGGCCCGATCGCCGGCGGCCGCCAGTGGGTCCCGTGGATCTCGCTGGACGACTGGCTGCGCGCGGTCGCCTTCCTGCTCACCGAGCGCACCGACATCGCGGGCCCGGTCAACGTCAGCTCCCCCGTGCCGGTGACCAACGCCGAGTTCACCAAGGCGTTCGGCACGGCGCTGCGGCGCCCTGCGTTCCTGCCGATCCCGGAGTTCGGGGTGCGGCTGGTCGTCGGCGGCGTGGCCGAGCTGGCCGTGATGAGCACGCGCGCCGTGCCCGGGGTGCTGAGCCGCGCCGGCTTTCCGTTCCGCCACCAGGACGTCCGCGCCGCGCTCACGGAGGCCCTCCGGGATCGGTGACTGCCTATTCGGCAGACGCCGGAACCGCCCGCGCATAGCCTCACAGCATGTCGGCGGCATCGGGCGACAACAACGCACTGTCGCTGTTGGCGTGCGTGTTGTTCGTCCTGGGAGTGGTGGTGGTCGTGCTGGCGGTCGCGCGCCGCCGCGGGACCGACCGCGCCACGCCCAAACACCGCGTCGACAACGCCCGTCGCAGGAGCCTCCTGCGCCGCGGCCGGCACCAGAACACCGGGCGCCCGCCGGAGCCGGCGCGACCGACCGAACCACCGCATCCCGAGGAGCCACCCGCGTCCGTCTGGGCGCCACCGGACCAGGCGGGCCCACCACCGCCGGCCGAGGCCGGCACCGGCGCCACGACCCGCACCGCGGGCCCGGCGGGGCCGGCCGAACGCGCGGGCCCGGCCGACGAACCACCACCGAACACCGACGCCGACACCCTCGACCTCGGCGGCGACCTGCCCACCGCCCGCCTGCTCGCGCAGGCGGACGCGGCGTTGGTCGCCGCCGACAACGCCCTCTGCACGAGCGAGCAGGAGCTGTCGTTCGCGCAGGCCCAGCACGGCCGGGACGCCACCGTCGGCTTCGTCGAGGCGGTCACGGCCGCCCGCGCGGACCTGGCGGAGGCCTTCCGGGTCCGGCAGCACCTCGACGACCACGAGCCGGAGGACGAGCTCAGCCGGCGCCGCGCGCTGCGCGCGATCGTCGGGCACTGCGCCGCCGCCAACCAGCGCCTGGACGCCCGGGCCGAGCCGTTCGAGCTGCTCCGCGCCAGCGAGGAGGCCCGCCTGGCCAGCCGGCTCACGGTCCGCCGCGACGAGATCCGCGGCCGGCTCGCGGTCGCCGGCACGACCTGGAAGGAGCTGACCGCGGCGTACGCGGACAGCGCGCTGCGCCCGATCGCCGACAACCTCCCGCAGGCCGGCGCCCGGGTCGAGTTCGCCAGCGCCGAGTTGGAGCAGGACGGCCGCCGGACGGGCCTGCGCACGGCGCAACAGGCGCTCGGCCAGGCCGAGGCGCTGCTCGACGCCCTGGACGCGTTCGCGGCCGACCTGGCCACCGCCGAGGACGCGGCCGCCGAGCTGCTGGCCGACCTGCACGCCGAGGTCGCCGCCGGCAAGGCGGTGCTGGCGATGGCCGGCCGCCCGCCCGGCAACGCCCGGGGCGACAAGGTCGGGCTGGCGGCCGACGTGTCGCGGGCCGACGAGGCCGCCACGGAGCTGGCCACCGAACTGGCGGAGACCCGACCGGACCCGGTGGCGGGGCTGCGCCGGCTGGAGGCGGTCTCCGGGCCGCTCGGCGAGTCGCTGGGCGCCGTGCGCGACCCCTCGTCCCGGGTGGCGCACGCCCGCGAGCAGCTCGACCAGGCCATGTTCGCGGCCCGCGCCTCGATCGACGCGGCGGCCGCCTTCCTGGTCACCCGGCGCGGCGCGGTCGGCGCCCGGGCGCGCACGCGGCTGTTCGCGGCCCGCGGCGAGCTCGGCCAGGCGGCCGCGGCCACCGAGGCCGAGCCGGTGGAGGCGCTGGTCGCGGCCCGGGCCGCGGAGTCCCTGGCCAACCAGTCACTGGCCGCGGCGCGGGCCGACGTGGAGCGGTGGTCGCCGCCCCAGATCGACGGCTATGACGGCGCGCTGCTCGGTGGTTTCGTGCACGCCCCGGACGCCTCGGGCCGGCCCTACGGCAGCCGCTTCGGCGGCCCCGGCACCAGGGACCGGGACCGCGCGGCGTGAAGCGGGCGGCTCAGCAGCCGACCACCCAGTAGTCCGGGCCGGTCTGGCGCAGCGCGTTGGTCTGGAACACGTTGTAGAGGCCCATCGCCTGGTTGGAGCCGCGGGCGTACACGTACCCGAGCTGGTGGTAAGCCCGTCCGGCGGAGACGTGCGCGTAGTTGCTCGCGGTCACGCACGGCCCGGACGTCGGCGGCGGCGTCGTGGGCGGTGAGGTGGTCGGCGGCGTGGTCGGCCCGCCGGTGTTCAGCCCGAAGAACGTCGCATCGTGGTACGCCGAGCAGATGGTGTCCAGGAAGTACGCGGCCGCCGTGCCGCACTGGTCGGCGGCGGTGCCGGCGTCGACCGGCGTGCCGTGCCCCATCCCGGAGACCCGGTAGACCCGCACCTGGTCGCTGCCGTAGCGCTCCAGCGTGGTCCCGCCGGTCAGCGAGGCGGTGCTGGTCGGCGAGGCCGAGATGCCCAGCACGTTGGTCCACTGGTCGCGCGACTCGTTGGCGTTGGCGGTCGCGACCGTGAAGTCCGAGGTCCCGTGCCAGACGGCCACCTTCGGCCGGGCGCCGGTGTAACCGGGGAACGCTCCCCGCACGAGGTCGCCCCACTGCGCCGGCGTCTTGTCGACGCCCGGGTTCATGCAGCTGAACGCGTTGACCATGCTGGTGGCGCAGCGGTACGGGATCCCGGCCACCACCGAGCCGGCGGCGAACACGTCCGGGTACGTGGCCAGCATGACCGCGCTCATCGCGCCGCCGGCGGACAGCCCGCTCACGTAGACCCGGCCGGCCGCGGTGCCGTAGTTGGCGACGGCGTACCCGACCATGTTGCGGATCGACGCCGCCTCGCCCTGGCCCCGGCTGATGTCGCCGGTCTCGAACCAGTTGAAGCACGACGACGCGTTGTTGCCACTGTTCTGCTGGGGCACGATCAGGGCGAACCGCCACCGGTCGGCGAACGTGCGCCAGCCGCTGTTGGTGAAGTAGGTGCTGGCGTCCTGGCCGCAGCCGTGCAGCAGCACCACGGCCGGTGCGCCGCCGGGCAGGCCGTCGGGGCGGTACGCGTACATGGCCAGGTTTCCGGGATTGGACCCGAAGCCGCTGACCGCGGTGAGCTGTGCCGCCTGCGCGGGCGCGGCCAGCGCGAGCACAGCCGCGACGGCCAGCGCCGCGCCGGCGGCACAGAGGGACAGGATTCGTCTGGTCACGACGACCTCCTAGGGGACGGTTCCCGGAAGGTTACGATTCGCGACCATCGATCTGACATGGTCGACGATCACACAGATCGCCGACCGTGGATGTGGTGTGGCTAACAGTCCCGGAGCTCGGGGGTCTGGTTGCGGATCTGCGCCCGCGGCGACACGAACTCGCGGTAGCCGGCGCCGTCGACGGCCGCGGGCGGGAACGCGGCGACCCGGTGGCAGTTCTGGAACGCCAGCTTGACGCCGAAGTGGCGCTCCAGGGCACCGCGGATCGCGTCACTGGCCAGGGCGCGCAGCAACTGCCCGCGCTCGGTCTCGCTGGGCGGCGGCACGGCGTGCTCGGCGACCCCGTCGCCGGACCGGGCGGCGACGTCGGAGACGACCTCCCACGCGTACGGGAGTGAGGTGCGCACGCAGTCGACGAACTCGGCGTCGCCGATCGGGCCTTCCTGCGCGCGGGTGATCAGGTCGGCGGGAACGGTCAGGGACATGCTCTCTCCTCAGTGGACGAGCTGGACGAGCGAAAGGAACGGTCCGTTGTTAACGCATTGCGTTAACAACGGACCGTTCCTTTCGCTGTTGGGCACCCAGGACGAAGTCCGGGTCGATCTGGTCGGCGAGGTTCTCGCCGGTGCGGGCGTCGGCCCAGGCGGCGGCGTTGCGGCGGTGGAACTCGGCGGCCTGGCGCGCGTACCTCGGCCAGTCCTTCTCCGCCGCGTCGGCGGCGGCCCGAATCCGGTCGAGGGCCGCCCGGTTGGCGGGCTCGAGGGCGTCCAGCGGGAGCGTCCGGCCACGCTCGGCGGCCCGCACCCAGTCGGACCGGCCGATCCAGGTCAGCAGGTCGGCGCCGACGTGCGCGCGGAGGAACTCCACGTCGGTCTCGTCGCAGACCTTGTTGCCGACCACGTGCACCCGGACGCCGTGGTCGGCCGCGTAGCCCAGGTACTGCCGGTAGACGCCGACGCTGCGCAGGGTCGGCTCGCAGACCAGGAACGTCGCGTCGAAGCGGGTGAACAGGCCGGAGGCGAACGAGTCGGCGCCCGCGGTCATGTCGACGAGCGCGTACTCCCCCGGGCCGTCGACCAGGTGGTTGAGCAGCAACTCCACCGCGCCGACCTTGCTGTGGTAGCAGGCGACGCCCAGGTCCCGCTCGGCGAACGGGCCGGTCACGGCCAGCCGGACGCCGCCGACGGTGCGCACGGTCGCCTCGTACACCGGATTGGTCCCGGCGATCGTCAGCAGCCGCGAGCCGCGACCCGGCGGGGTGGTCTTGACCATCGCCGCGGCGGACGAGATCCGCGGGTTGTCGCCGCGCAGGTACTCCTTGATCTCGGTGAGGTGGTCGCCGAGGGCCGGGAGCGCGACGTCCGCGTCGAGCGCCGCGGCGAGGTGCTGGTTGATGTCCGCGTCGATGGCGAGCAGCGGCGGGCGGTCCGGCGCGGCGGCCAGGTGGCGGGCGAGCAGCGCGGCGAGTGTCGTCTTGCCGCTGCCGCCCTTTCCGACGAAGGCGATTTTCATGCTTGGTATTGGATGTCATTTTCAATAAGACTTCAACCAGCGGGCGCTTTCTGGGCGTGTCGTCCCCATTGGTAGCCTCCGCCCGTGTCCATCGCGTCCCCCGCCTCCGTCGACGTCGCGCCCGCGGCGCCACCGCGCGCCCGTCGCTGGCGGGCGGATCTGCTGGTCACGGGCATCGCGCTGGTGGTCGCGGTCTGGGTGACCAGCGGGCTGTGGATCGACCCGAACGGGCGGGCGATCAAGGTCAACTCCAGCGACCAGGCCCTGTTCGAGTGGTTGCTCTCCTACGGCGCGCGGGCGATCACCCACGGGGAGAACCCGTTCTTCACCCACCTGATCGGCTTCCCGGACGGTGCGAACCTCGCCGTCAACACCTCGATCACCGTGTACGCGGTGCTGTTCGCGCCGCTCACCTTCCTGGTCGGCGCCCCGGTCACGTTCCTCGTGATCCTGACGCTCAACCTGGTCGCCACCGCGTACGCCTGGTTCTGGCTGCTCTCCCGGCACCTGGTGCGCTCGCCGCTGGCCGCGGCCACGGGCGCGCTGTTCGTCGCGTTCGCGCCGAGCATGGTCTCGCACGCCAACGCGCACCTGAACTGGACCGCGGGCTGGCTCGTGCCGATCGTGGTCTGGCGGGTGCTGCGCCTGCGCGACGGGCGCTGGCTGCGCGACGGGTTGCTGCTCGGCGTGCTGGTCGCGGTCGCCTTCTCGATCGCCGCCGAGGGCCTGTTCTTCATCGCCCTGGCCTGCGCGGTCTTCCTCGGCACGTGGTCGCTGTCCCGCGCGACCAGGGCGGAGGCCCGGGCGGCCCTGCCCGGCGTGCTGCGCGGCCTCGGTGTCACGGCGGTCGTCGCGTTCGCGCTGCTCGCGTACCCCATCTGGATGCATTTCCTGGGTCCGCAGCGGTTCCACGGCACGGGCTTCGACGCGCGGGTGCACAGCGAGGACGTCGCGGGTTACTTCGCGTTCCCGCAGCGCTCGCTGGCCGGCATCGCCGGCCTCGACACCCGGCTGGCGCCCAACGAGACCGAGGAGAACTCGTTCTTCGGCCTGCCGCTGGTGCTGCTGACGATCGCGGCGTTCTGGTATCTGTGGCGGCTCGCGGCGCCCGGCCGGCGGGCCACGCTGCGGGCGCTCGGGGTGACCGCGCTGGTGTTCGCGGTGCTGTCCTGGGGACCGGCGGTCAAGATCTTCAAGAACTACACCGACATTCCGCTGCCGTACGCTCTGCTGAACCCGTTGCCGGTGTTCAACGCGGCGTTGCCGCAACGGCTGGCCCTGGTGGTCACCCCGATCGTCGGGATCCTGCTGGCGCTGCTGGTCGACGCCCGGCCGCGGGGTCGGGTGTGGCCGGCGGCGTTCGCGGTCGCACTGGTGCCGCTGCTGCCGGTCAACCTGCTGACAGTGGCCCGGGAGCCGATCCCGGTCTTCATCACCTCGGGCGCGTGGACCTCGGTGGTGCCCGCGGGCGGGGTGGTGGCGACGGTGCCGTTCACCCTCGACACCGTGCCCGACGGTCAGCGTTGGCAGGCTTACGCCTGGACCCACGGGCAGGGCGAGTTCCACCTGGTGTCGGGCTTCTATCTCGGCCCCGGCGGGCCGGACGGGCGCGGCCGGATCGGGCCGGTGCCCCGCTACATGGACGGGACGCTCTACGAGGTGGCGCGGACCGGCGTGATCCCGCCGATCGGGCCGGACGAGCAGGCGGCGGCCCGGGCCGACCTCGCCTACTGGCGGGTCGACGCGGTGGTGCTGGCCGACCGGATCCACGGCGCCAAGTGGCCGGTGCAGCACGACGCGCTGCTGACGGCGACCAGGCAACTGCTCGGCCCGGGTGAGCGGATCGACGACGTCTGGGTGTGGCGGGTCACCTGAGGCCCGAGCATGAAGGTCGGCACCGGGTCCGAGGGCTACAGTTCGGGTGTGACCAGCGTGCTTCCCAAGCTCCACGCCCGCCGCCTCGGCACCGTCGACTACCTGGCGGCCTGGGACGAGCAGCGCCGCCTCCACGAGGAGGTGGCCAACGGCGTCACCCCCGACACCGTGCTGCTCCTGGACCACCCGTTCGTCTACACCGCCGGCAAGCGCACCGAACCCTGGGACCGCCCGACCGACGGCAGCCCGGTGATCGACGTCGACCGCGGTGGCAAGATCACCTGGCACGGTCCGGGTCAGCTCGTCGGTTACCCGATCCTGCGCCTGCCGGCCCCGATCGACGTGGTCGCCTACGTGCGCCGCACCGAGCAGCTGCTCATCGACACCTGCGCCGAGCTGGGCCTGGCCACCGACCGCATCGAAGGGCGCAGCGGCGTCTGGGTGCCCGAGGACGACCGCGGGCCGGCCCGCAAGGTCGCCGCGATCGGCATCCGGGTGTCCCGGGGCGTCACCCAGCACGGGTTCTCGATCAACGCCGACTGCGACCTGGCCGCCTACGACCACATCGTGGCCTGCGGCATCCGCGACGCGACGACCACCTCGCTGACGGCGGAACTGGGCCGGCAGGTCACCGTCGACGACGTGTTGCCGATCGTCGAGCGGCGCCTGCCGACCCTCCTGGCCTGACTCCGTTCTACGGGGTCAGGCGGTGCAGGTCCCGTGGGAACACGGCGACCTCACGCACGTTGGTGGCGCCGAGCAGGCGGGCCACGAAGCGCTCCAGGCCGATGGCGAAGCCGCCGTGCGGCGGCATGCCGTGCCGGAACGCCTCGACGTAGGTCTCGACGCCGGTCAGGTCGCCGTTCAACGCGGCCACGTAGTCGGCGTACTCGTGCAGCCGCTGCCCGCCGGTGACCATCTCCAGGCCGCGGAACAGCAGGTCGAACGAGTTCGAGTGGGTCGGGCGGCCCGGCTCGGGATGCGTGTAGAAGGGTCTCTTGCGCATCGGGTAGCCGGTCACGAAGACGAAGTCCGACCCGTGCTCACGCACCGCCCACTCGCCCAACGCCCGCTCGTGCGCGGGGGCCAGGTCGGGCTCGTCGTCCGGCGCGCCGGCGATCTCCAGCGCGGTGGTGAAGTGGACCGCCGGGATCTCCGCGGGCACCTCCGGCACCTTGACGCCCGTCAGCCGGTCGGCGACCGCGTCGGTCATGCCGGCCACGACGTCCCGCAGCACCGCCATCACGTCGCGGTGGTCGTCGATGAAGCCCAGCTCGACGTCGAGGGACGTGTACTGGGCCAGGTGCCGGGCGGTGTCGTGCGGCTCGGCGCGGAAGACCGGGCCGACCTCGTAGACCTGCTCGAAGACCCCGACCATGAGCTGCTTGTAGAACTGCGGGCTCTGGGCCAGGTAGGCAGGGCTGCCGAAGTAGTCGATGCCGAAGACGTTGGCGCCGCTCTCGGTGGCCGAGGCGACGATCTTGGGCGTGAAGATCTCGGTGAAGCCGCGCGCGTCGAGGGTGGCGCGGAACCCCTGTGCGGCGGCCGCCGCGGCCGTGACCGCCCGGCGCCGGGTCGCGTGCCGCAGGGCCACCGACGCGTGGTCGAGCTGGGTGGGCAGGTTGGCCGTGAGCAGCGGCCGGTAGAGGTCGAAGGGTGGCGGGGCGGCGGCGGCGCTCAGCGCGCGTACCGACGGATCGGTGATCTCCACGCCCAACGGCGCGGCGCTGTTGATGGTCACCCGGCCGGTGACCTCGACGACCGTCTCCTCGGTCAGCTGCTCGAGCTGCTGGCGCAGGTCGGGGTCGGTGACGACGATCTGGACCAGGCCGGCCCGGTCACGCAGGATCAGGAACGCGACCGCCTTGAGCACCCGGCGGCGATGGACCCAGCCCGCGACCGTCACGGTGCTGCAGGGGTGGGCGGGCAGCTCGCTGGACAGGATGCGTTGCATGGGTGGTGGCCTCCTCGTTCGTCGCAACGCGATCCCCGGGAGGTGTGGGCGAGCGGGATCCTCGCGGTGCCACCACACCTTCACCTCGCCCGTTTTGCCCGGATGAGGCCTCATTTGTCGAGCTCGGCTCGGGAGTGTCTTCGCGATCGGCGCCGGGCCACCGTCACAGCAACTGGTGGCTCTCTCGGCCGGCGTGGTCGATCGCTACTCGGTTCCGTCGTCACCGTTGGCGTCGAGGTTACCGCGCGACGCAAGCGATATGACCGGCCTCACAGCCGCGGGACACATGTGAACCGTGTCGCCCCGTATGTAGGAAGGATGAACACCGGGATACGCTCGGATTCGTGACGATCGCTCCAGAAGGCCGCCGGCTCCTGCGCATCGAGGCGCGGAACGCCGAGACGCCGATCGAGCGCAAGCCGCCGTGGATCAAGGTGCGGGCCAAGATGGGTCCCGAGTTCACCTCGCTACACGGTCTGGTGCAGCGCGAAGGCTTGCACACCGTCTGCCAGGAGGCCGGCTGTCCCAACATCTACGAATGTTGGGAAGACCGCGAGGCCACCTTCCTGATCGGCGGCGACCAGTGCACCCGGCGCTGCGACTTCTGCCAGATCGACACGGGCAAGCCGGCCGAGTTCGACGCCGACGAGCCGCGCCGCGTCGCCGAGTCGGTCGCCACGATGGGCCTGCGCTACGCGACGGTCACGGGCGTCGCCCGCGACGACCTTCCGGACGGCGGCGCCTGGCTCTACGCGGAGACGGTCCGCCAGATCCACGCCCTCCAGGAGGGCTGCGGCGTCGAGCTGCTGATCCCGGACTTCAACGGCACGCCCGCGCTGCTGCGCGAGGTCTTCGAGTCGCGGCCCGAGGTGCTGGCGCACAACCTGGAGACGGTCCCGCGGATCTTCAAGCGGATCCGGCCCGGTTTCCGGTACGAGCGGTCGCTCGACGTGCTGACCCAGGCGCGCGCCTTCGGCCTGGTGACGAAGTCCAACCTGATCCTGGGCATGGGCGAGGAGCGGTCGGAGATCTCCCAGGCGCTGCGCGACCTTTTCGAGGCGGGTTGCGAGCTGGTGACGATCACGCAGTACCTGCGCCCGTCGACGCGGCACCACCCGGTCGAGCGCTGGGTCAAGCCGGAGGAGTTCGTCGAGCTGGCCCAGGAGGCCGAGCAGATCGGCTTCGCGGGCGTGATGAGCGGCCCCCTGGTGCGCTCCAGCTACCGGGCGGGTCGCCTCTACCAGCAGGCCCTGGCCGCGCGTACGCCTGCCGCCTGATCTCGTCGTTGTTCGACTAGGAGAGCTTGGCTCGAGCCGGCTCGTGCCCCCGGTCCGCCGCGCTCTGGAACCACTGCCGCGCCCCGGCCGGGTCGCCACGCTCCTCGGCGTCCAGGCCGAGCGTGTACAGGTGATCGGCGGTGGCCTTGCGCTGGGCCAGCCGGTGCCAGCGCTTCGCCTCGGACTGGTCGCCGCGCCCGGCGGCCAGGATGCCGAGGCCGTTCATCGCGAGCGGGTCACCGGCGTCGGCCGCTTCCCGGTACCGCCGCTCGGCAGCCGCCAGGTCGCCGGCCTTCTCCTGCAACAAGCCAAGGTTGTAGATGGCCATGGTCTGGCCGGCGGTGGCGGCGCGCTCGTACCAGAGCAGCGCCTCGGCGACGTCGCCGTCATCCTCGTAGTACGTGCCAATGTTGTTCATGGCCTGGGCGTGACCATTCTCGGCCGCGCTCAGGAACAGCCTCCGGGCCTCGGCGTCGTCCCCACGGAGGTGGAGCAGGATGGCCAGGTCGCACGTCGCGGACACGTGGCCGGCGTCGACGGCAAGCCGGAACCACGGCTCCGCCTCGGCCCGCTCGCCCTTCTCGGCGTGCGCGAGGCCCAGGTTGTACATCGCGTCGGCGGCCAGCCGGTACCACCGCGTGGCCTCCGCCTCGTCGCCGCGCTGCGAGGCCAGGTTGCCGAGCGTGGTCATCGCCGCGGGGTGCCCGGCCTCGGCGGCCCGGCGTGACCAGCGCTCGCCCTTCCTGGCGGCGCCTCGCGCCCGGCAGATCTCGGCGAGGTGCTCCATCGCCTCGGCGTTGCCGTCCTCCGCCGCCTTCCGGAACCAGGGCTCGGCCTCGGCGTCCCGGTCGTCGTTGTAGAGCAGGCCGGCGAGGTTCGACACGCCTTGGGGGTTGCCGCCGTCAGCCGCGAGCCGGAACAGCCGCTCGGCCTCGGCGTGCTCGCCACGCTTGTAGGCGACCACGCCGAGGCTGACCGCCGCCGCCGTGCTGCCACCGTCCAGGGCGGCACGGAACCACCCGTCGGCGGGCTCGCCGCGGCCGCGGACGATCAGGCCGACCTCGAACATGGCGTCCGGGTCGCCGGCGTCGGCCGCCTGCCGGTACCAGCGCTCGGCCTCGCCCAGGTCGTCCCGTTCCTCGGCGCTGGCACCGAGGTTGAACATGGCCATGGCGTTGCCCGCGGCAGCGGCCCGCCGGAACCACTGCTCGGCCTCGGCCGGATCGCGTTCCAGCAGCGCGCCGACCTTGAACATCGCGTCGGCGTCGCCCGCCTCGGCACCGCGCCGGAACCACTGCTCCGCCTCCGCCAGCTCGTCACGGATTTCGAGCGCGATGCCGAGGTTGTACGTCCCGACGTCGTCGCCCGCCTCGGCGGCGGCCCGGAACCACCGTTCCGCGTCGGCCGGCTCCCCGCGGCCGTCCAGGAGGTTCCCGAGGTCGACCATGGCATCGACGTCGCCGGCCTCCGCGGCCCGGCACAGCCAGTGTTCGGACCGACGGCGGTCGGAGTCCGCCAAGGCGAGGCTGAGCAGGTGCATCGCGCCCTCGTCGCCGGCCCGCGCGGCCCGCTCGTACCAGTGCAGTGCCTCGTCGGTCCGGCCCTGGTCGGCGTAGAGCCAGCCGAGGAAGCGCATGGACTGCGCGTCGTCCTGTTCGACGCCGCGCCGGTACCACCGCTCGGCCTCGGCCAGCTCCCCACGCTTCTCGTGCAGGAGCCCGAGCGCCGCCATCGAGTCCTCGTCGCCGGCCTCCGCGGCTCGCCGGTGCCATCGCTCGGCCTCGCCGAGGTCGCCCTGCTTCTCGCGGAGCATGCCGAGGTAGAACATGGCGGCCACGTCGTCGTGTTCGGCCGCTTCCTGTAACCACCGCTCGGCTCCCGCGTCGTCGCCGCTCTCCTCCAGGAGCACGCCGAGCCGGCGCATCGCCACCCTGTTGCCGAGGCCGGCGGCCCGGCGGAACCAGAGCTCGGCCTCGTCCCGCTCGCCGCGCCCGTCGAGGAGCCGGCCGAGCCGCACCATCGCGCGATCGTGCCCGGCCTGCCCGGCCCGCCTCAGCCACTCCGCCGCGGCCGCCGGATCGGCGTCGTCGTGCGCGAGCTGGCGCCCGACGTCGTACATGGCGCCGACGTCACCGGCTCGGGCAGCCGCCAGCCGTTGCTTGTCGACGGCCGGCCGCCGGTCCGGCCAGGCCAACGCGGCGATCAGGCCGGCAAGGGCCAGCAGCCCGCCCACCGCACCGACCCGGGCGTCACCACCGCCGCGCAGGTCCTGGACGAGATAGACCACCACGACGGCGAACCCACCGGCGGCGACCACCCACATCAGCCTTCGTCGAACCACGGGCCCATGGTGATCCAGCGACGCCACCCGCGTCGGCCACCGAGCGGCTCGACTTGCCGACCGCTCCAGTCAGCTCGGTTCGCTCGCGTGCTCCCAGAGCGCGGTCCGGGCCTCTTTGGTGTCGAGCAGGCGCAGGCCGTGCTCCGCCCAGGAGCGCAACGACTCGTCGCCGCCGCGGAGTTGACCGACCAGCAGGTCGTGGGCCCGCGGTGAGCGCGCTTCCGCGATCAGCTCCAGCAACCAGCAGCGGATGCCGTGGTCGGGTTCGTTGCGGAACTCGTCGATGAGCCGGTCGACGTGCTCGCCGGCCGTGGCGCGTAGCCGTTGGAAGCCGTCCTCGGCCAGCTGCGGGTCGCGGCGACGCATCAGCCGCAGGGCCCGCGCGAACTCGTCCGCCATCGTCGCAGGCTAGACCTTGCAAGGGCGGTGGGCCAGATGTGTCACCGCGGGAGTCGGCTCACTCCCTGCCGCACGTCGTCCGGTGACATGGCCGGCGCGAAGTCGATCTTCGCCTTCAGGCCCATGAAGAGCGGCTCGGCGATCTCGATCATGCGCGCCGGCTCATCGAGGTCGAAGACCACGTACATGGTCCGCCGGCCGGCGAAGGTGCTGAAGTAGATGGACTCCGGCTTGAACCGCTCCACCGTCGAGTCCATCAACTGCGCCAGACTGCCGTCCTGGATGGCGCGGTTGGCGGCCTCGGTGTCCATCTGGACGGTCATCAGCATGCGCATTCGCGGTTCCCCCGTCGTTGACCCGAGCAGCGTCCACAGTCTCCCTCCGGAGACAGCCGTTTTGACCCTTTCAGGAGTCGTCGCGGCGGGCGCGCAGGTTGCCGAGGTTCATCCTTGCGTGGTGGTCACCGGCGTCGGCGGCGCGCTGGTACCACTCCTCCGCCGCGATCACGTCGCCCTGCTGCTCGGCCAGGAGGCCGAGGTTGAGCATGCCGCCGGGGTTGCCGGCGTCGGCGGCCAGCCGGAACCACCGCCGGGCCTCGTCGCCACCCGCCAGCAGGCCGAGATTGACCATGGCGTCGCTCTCGCCGGCCTCCGCCGCCCGGCGCAGCCAGTGCTCCGCACCGGCCCGGTCCTCGCGGTCGGCCAGCAGCCCGGCAAGGTTGATCATGGCGTCGGTGTCCGCGGCCTCGGCGGACCGGAGATACCAACGCTCGGCCTCCGCCACCTCGCCCCGCATGGTGAGCAGCACCCCGAGGTTGACCATCGCACCGACGTGCCCGGCGTCGGCGGCGCGCCGGTACCACTCCTCGGCCTCGTCCAGATCCCAGCGATCCTGCAGGATCTGCCCGACAGCGGCCATCGCGTCGCTGTCACCGGCCTCGGCCGCGCGCCGCACCCACCGTTCCGCACCGCCTGCCATGCACACACCCCGATCTGACCGCAACCAACGACGGACCTGGCAGCGGAGCGTAGCGGAGCGCTCCCCGGCGGGAGCAACGGTCGCGCCCCCGACGGACCCGGGCAACAGAATGGTCTGGTGAATCTGATCATGCCCGGGGTAACGTCGCTACCTTCGGCCGCGGCCGGAGTCCTCGAAGGCGCCTCATGACCAGCGACCTGACCCGTGCGCTCGCCCGACTCGCCCGCACTTTTCGCGGCGCCACCGCGCACCCCGATGAGTACAACTGCGACTGCCACTGGGGTGGCGCCGAGGAGTTGGCGCTGCTCAAGGCGCCCGACGTCGAGCTGAATCCCGATCTCCTGAGGCGCACCTGGCACGCATGGGACTGGGACTATCCGGACCTCGTGCTCCGCCGGATCCTGCCGCAGCTCGCCGCCGCTCTGGCCGCAGGCGAGATCGATGTGGACGGTTCCGATTTTGGGATCGGGCCCACCATCGGGCGCTGCGGCTGGCAGGAGTGGCCGGCCGAGGAAGCTACCGCTGTGCGGGATTTCCTCGACGCCTGGTGGGTCCACGCGCTGACGGATCCGGACGCGCCGCAGCCCGCCCACGATGTGCTCGCTGTGTGCACCGAGGCGCTGGACGCGTTGGGCCCGTGGCTCGACGTGTGGGCCGGGCTGGCACATCCCCTGGCCAACCAGCGGCTGGCCGAGGCCGTGGAACAGTGGGAGTTCGACCTGCTGTGGGGTGAGCAGCTCCCATGGGCGACCTGGTCCGACGAAGACGCGCGGCGCGAGGACCTCGGCGCGTGGCTCGTGCGGCACGCACCGGGCCGCCTTCGCGCGCACGGCGCGCCGGACGCGCATGCGGTCCGGCTGCTCGGGTTGCCCGCTGGTCCGGCGAGGTGGGATGACCCTCACTTCCCCTGGCCGCGGAAAAGCGGCGAGCCGCCGACCGTTCCCTGAGGACGGTCGGCGGCTCGCTTGAAGCCGCAGATATCAGACGTCGTAGTACATCGCGAACTCGTGCGGGGTCGGGCGCAGGCGGACCGGGTCGACCTCGTTCTCGCGCTTGTAGTCGATCCACGTCGAGATCAGGTCCGGCGTGAAGACGCCGCCCTCGAGCAGGAAGTCGTGGTCGGCCTCGAGCGAGTTGAGCACCTCCGGCAGCGAACCCGGCACCTGCTTGACGGAGCTGAACTCCTCCGGCGGCAGGTCGTAGAGGTCCTTGTCGATCGGCTCCGGCGGCTCGATCTTGCTCTTGATGCCGTCGAGGCCGGCCATCAGCATCGCCGAGAAGGCGAGGTAGACGTTGGCCGACGGGTCCGGCACGCGGAACTCGACGCGCTTGGCCTTCGCGTTGCTGCCGGTCACCGGGATGCGGGTGCAGGCGGAGCGGTTGCGCTGCGAGTAGACCAGGTTGACCGGGGCCTCGAAGCCGGGCACGAGACGGCGGTACGAGTTGACCGTCGGGTTCGTGAACGCCAGCAGGCTCGGGGCGTGGTGCAGCAGGCCGCCGATGTACCAGCGGGCCGTGTCGGACAGGCCGGCGTAGCCGGTCTCGTCGTAGAACAGCGGCTCGCCGTTGAGCCAGAGGCTCTGGTGGGTGTGCATGCCGGAGCCGTTGTCACCGAACAGCGGCTTGGGCATGAACGTCGCGGTCTTGCCGGCGGCCCAGGCGGTGTTCTTGACGATGTACTTGAACAGCTGCAGCTGGTCACCCGCGTGCAGCAGCGTCGAGAACTTGTAGTTGATCTCGGCCTGGCCCGCGGTGCCGACCTCGTGGTGCGAACGCTCCACGGTGAAGCCACTGTCGACCAGGTTGCGCACGATCGAGTCGCGCAGGTCGGCGTAGTGGTCGACCGGCGGCACCGGGAAGTACCCACCCTTGTAGGCGGTCTTGTAGCCGCGGTTGCCACCCGGCTCGTCGCGACCGGTGTTCCACCAGCCCTCGACCGAGTCGATGTAGTAGTAGGCCTGCTGCGCGCTGGTCTCGTGGCGGATCGAGTCGAAGATGTAGAACTCGGCCTCGGGACCGAAGTAGGCGGTGTCGGCGATGCCGCTGGCCGCCAGGTAGGCCTCGGCCTTCTTCGCCACGTTGCGCGGGTCACGCGAGTAGGCCTCGCGGGTGAACGGGTCGTGGATGAAGAAGTTCAACGCCAGCGTCTTCTGCGCCCGGAACGGGTCGATGAACGCGGAAGCCACGTCCGGCAGCAGCAGCATGTCGGACTCGTGGATCTGCTGGAAACCACGGATCGACGAACCGTCGAACGCGAGGCCGGTGGTGAAGATATCGTCGTCGATAGACTCGACCGGGGCGTTGAAGTGCTGCATCACGCCGGGCAGGTCGCAGAACCGGACGTCGACGAACTTCACGTCCTCGTCCTTGAGGTATCGCAGGAGTTCCTCGGGATTGGCGAACAACACGTCCTCCTGGCACGTCGCGCTCTCAAGCGGCTTCTCTTCGGCCGTCTGTCTTCGGCAAGGCTGGCAGCGACGGTATGGCGAAGCCGTTGCCCGAGCGTGTCGCAAAAGTTTCTGCCGTGTTACGTCACCCGCGAGCCGCCAGGAATGCCCGTTTAGCCGGCGCTACAACCGACCAAACACGAATATATACCCACAGATCGGCCGGGCCGGCGGACTCGCCGACGCTGTGATGGTAGCCATCTTCTTGAGATCAAAACCTGGTAGCGGGCTCGGGTCCGCGGTGGGTCCGGACCGTCGCTCCCGCCAGACATCGGGTCCGCGTCGGGCCGTCCCATGACCGGTCACCCGTGTCTGTTGGGATCTTGCTGAGTCTGTTGGTTGCCCTCTAGGTCGGGGGAGAATGTTGTGAGTACCGACAGGTCGCAAAGGGCGCGCCCCTTATAGTCGGCACTCACAACATCCTCCCCCGCCCTGACCCAGTTCGGCCTTGGTCGAAATCGATGCCGGGTCGTGGGACACAGTCCCTTGGCTGATCTCCGCGTCGCGTTGAACCGTCTCGGCTGGGCTTGGTGGGCAACGAGCAAGCCGCGAGCCGACGAGCCACGATCAGCTGGACCGGATCACCCGCAGCTGGCGATGCCGGACGGGTTCACCGGCGACCCCGACTACGGCCGGGGCGTCGTGGAGCGTGCAGTCGGTGGCCGACGATCAGAATGCCCGGGTCGGGCTCGCGGGGCCCGGTAGGCGGCCTGTCCCGCAGGCTCGTCGCGACGCTGCCGGTCCCGCGACGTTGATGGGCGCAGCGGCGGGCGACCTTGCCCGGGCGGCGCTTGGCTCCAAGATCGCCAGTCGGCGAATGCCGGGAGGGGCGTGAGCCGGTCAGTCGACGGTGTCTCCCGGCCGGGTAGGCGGAGCGTGGCTCCTCGACGGCCCTTCTTGCGGCGTTAGCCCGGGGGTAGACGAAACCCGCGCCGCGCTCTTTGAGCGGGGCGCGGGTTCGGGGTGTTTAGCGGCCGCGGGTTTGGCGGAAGGCGCCCTTGGGCGGGCGCATGTTCTTTGGGATCGCGCCCTTCGGGATTTGGGGGCGGGCGGCCGACAAGGCCGTGAGGCGCTTGTCCAGGGAGTTGACGTCCTTGCCGCTCAGGGCGCGCGGGAGCTTGGTCAGGGTGATCCGGAGCTTGCGGATCGGGATCTCGTCCTCGCCGTTGCCGATCACGTAGTCGTGCAGCGGCGCGTTGCCGATGACCTTGGCCAGGCGGCGCTTCTCCTGGCCCAGCATGCTGCGGACGCGCTGCGGGTTGCCTTCGGCCAGGAGGATCACGCCGGGCTTGCCGACGACCAGGTGGACCATGTCCATCTGGGTCGTGGAGCTGACCGCCGGGCGGACGCGCCAGTCGCCGCGCATGTTCTCGATGATCGAGGCGGCGGCGCCGGGTTGGCCCTCGGCCGCGTTCATCATCGCGCGGTTGGAGCGCAGGTTGAGGACGATGAGCAGGGCGAGCAGGGCGACCAGGATGCCGAGTGGGATGAAGATCAGGCCCCAGCCGAGCACCACCGCGAGGGCGGCGAGCAGCAATGGGATCAGCACCGCGCCTACCGCCAACGGGACGAACATCTTGTCCTGTTTGGCGGTGAACGAGAAAACCATCCCGATCTGCTTCAGGCGTCCGCCGAACGACACCTTCTCTTCTGCCCTGGCCATGCGACGCAGTCTAGTGTCCGGATGCCGTCGTCTGTCCGCCGGCAATCATCTCCGGGCCGAGCAACCCCAGCCGATGCGCGACGGCGGCCGCTTCGATCCGGTTCGTCACTTCCAGCTTGGCGATAATGCGTGATACGTGCACGCTGACCGTTTTCGGCGATAGATAGAGTTCCGCGCCGATCCGGCTGTTGCTGTGCCCGACCGCGACCAACCGCAGCACCTCGCGCTCCCGTGCGGTCAGCACGTCGGGACCGGCACCCACCGCGCCCCGCAGCCCGACCCGACGGGCCAGCCGCGCCACCTCGTCGCGCAACGGCCGGGCATCGAGATCGGCCGCGATCGCCCCGGCCTCTTCGAGCGCATCGCCGGCCGCGGCCCGGTCACCCGCCGCGGCGGCCGCCTCGGCGAGCCCCACCAGCGCCCTGGCGAGCGCGTAGCGCTGCCCATCGGCCCGCCACGCTTCCACCGCGACCACCCACCGCTCGCGCGCCTCGGCCGCGCTCACACCACCCTGCACCGGGATCCTGCCCGAAGCCGAACGACCAGCCGCGGCGCTTTCCGAGGCCGCGGCGACAAGACGATCGGCCTCGGCGGGGCCAGCGGAGCCGGACGCGCGGACCGGACCCGGGGGTTGGGCCGCGCGCCCGCTGAGCGACGCGGCTATCTGAGCCGCATATGCGCGGTCTGCCGGGTAGAGGCACTCGATCCCGGGCACGACGCTTTGGATCATTGATCGCAGGGTCGCGTCGTCGGCCGCGGCGGAGGCGCGGGCGGCGGCCGCGAGCAGGGGCCAGGCATAGCGTGGGTTCGCTACCAGGTCGCTGGCGCCCGGCGGCGCCGTCCAGTCGGTCTCGGTGGTCGGCTCTGCGCCGGCCGTGAGGGCGGCGGAGGCCGCTTCGGCCGCGGCGGCCGGGTCGCCCGCGGACAACGCCGCCTCGATCTTGAGTGTCAGCAGCGGCATCCGGTGTTGCGCGCTGACGTAAGGCCGCGCCAGGAAGGCGAGTGCGCGGCCGATCAGCTCAGGGGCCGACGCGTCGCCGCGCGCCAGGCGCAGGCCCGCGCGTAGCTGGAGCCAGTGCAGACCCAGGTGGCCCGGTGGGTCGAAGCGGGCCGACTCCGCGCAGATCGCGTCTGCCTCGTCCCAGCGGCCCAGCGCCACCAGCGCCTCGGCGTGGTTGGACCGCAGGAACGCGCCGCTCGAGCGGTCGACGCCTGCCTTGCCCGCGTCCTTGGTGCCCAGGGCCGCCGCTTCCGCGGAGCCCGCGTAGTCGCCGATCTCGAACAGGGCGTCGGAGATGTTGACGCGGGCGTGCACCAGGCCCTCCAGGTCGCCGGCCGATTTGGCCCGTGCCTCTGCCAGGCGTAGCTCCGTCAGGCCCTCCTGCGCCGCCACGTGCCGCGCGCACACGCGGCCCAGTGTCAGCGTCGCGTGGACCACCGCCGCCTCGTGGCCGAGGGACTCGGCCGACGCCCGGGCCACCGAAGCGATGCGAGCGCCTTCGTCACGGTCGACCCGGGAGATCTGGTAGGCGATGTCGGCCAGCAGCATCGCCCGCGCCGCGTCGTCGGGAGCCGCCTCGGCCAGGGCGACCGCTTCGCGCAGCGACGGGGAGCCGTCGCTCTTGCCCAGCGCGCTCAGCAGCTTGCCGCGCCGGGTGAGCAGCCGCGCGGCGCGCAACGGCTGGTCGGAGCGGTCGATCGCGCTCAGTGCCGCCCGGTTGAGGCTCAGCGCCCGCTTGAAGTCGCCCGCCGTGTAGGTGGCGACCATCGTCTCCTCGAGCAGCGTCAGGTGGTCGACGCCCAGGCGGTCGGCGGCGTCGGGGACCTGCTCCCACAGCTCGAGCACCCGCTCCAGCAGGCGCGCCTGCTCGGCATGGGCATAGCGCTCCCCCGCCGCCACGCCCGCCGCGTGCGAGGTGACCAGGGCGCGCGGGTGGTCGTGTGCCGCGTACCAGTGGTGTGCGACCTCCGCCGGCGCCCGGCCCGCGCCGACCAGCGTCGGGTCGGCCTCGATCGCCGCCGCGTAGCGGGCGTGCAGCCGCGCGTGCTCGCCCGGCAGCAGGTCGTCGTGCACGGCCTCGCGGACCAGCGCGTGCCGGAACTCGTAGCCACCGTCGGGGTCGGCGACCAGCAGCTGGGCCGTCACCGCCGCGCGCAGCGCCGCGTCGAGCTCGGCCTCGGGCAGGGCGGCGACGGTGGTGAGCAGGTCGTGGCCGATCCGGCTGCCGCCGGCGGCGGCGATGCGCAGGACCGGTTGCGCCGACTCGGGCAGCCGGTCGACCCGGGCCAGCAGCAGGTCGCGCAGGCTCTCCGGGATGTCGGCGCAGGCGGCCGGGTCGCCCGAGGCGGCGAGCTCCTCGACGAAGAACGGGTTGCCCTGTGCCCGCTGGTGCACCTTGTCGATCGAGCGCTGGGTGGGCTCGCCGCCGAAGATGCTGGCCAGGATCTCGGCGGTGCCGTCGCGGTCGAAGCGGCCGACGTCGAGCCGCTCGACGCCGCGGGCCCGGTCGAGCTCGGCGACGAAACCCCGCAGCGGATGGCCGCGGTGCAGCTCGTCGGTGCGGTAAGTGCAGATCAGCAGCACCCGGGCCGTGCGGGCGGCGCGGACCAGGAACTCGACCAGGTCGCGGGTGGACCGGTCGGCCCAGTGCAGGTCTTCGAGGACGACGACCAGCGGCCGCCCGGTGGCCAGCCGGGAGAGCAGCGCGGCCACCTGGTCGAAGAGCACCCCGCGGTTGGCGTCGGGCGCCACCGGGCCCAGCTCGGGCAGGAGCCGGGCGAACTCGGGCTCGTGCCCGTCGAGCACCGCCACGCCCTCGGCGCGAATCAGGTCGCGCAGGATGGCGCAGAACGGCGCGTAGGGCAGGCCCTCCTCGCCCAGCTCCAGACACTGACCGACCACGAAGCGCGCGTCGCCCCCGTGCCGGGCGAACTCCTCGATCAGTCGGGTCTTGCCCACCCCCGCCTCGCCACCGACCAGCACCATGGCCGGCTCGTCGGTGCGGGCCCGCTTGAGCGCGTCGCGCAGCACCGCGATCTCGGCGTCACGGCCGACGAACGCGGTGCTGCGGGCACGAACGGTCACGGCATCGAGGATGCCATGCGGGTACGACATGTCGCCGCCGAGAATTCGCGCGCTCAGGCCGACCTGCGGCGCAACGCCCATCGGGCCGGAGCCCGGGACGTCGCGTCCGTCGACGACGCGTGCCTGCGCAGTGCGCGGGCCAAGCGGCTGACCCGGGCGTCGCCGGTCAGCGAGTCGACGCGGGCGCGGTGCAGATCGAGGGTCACGTACGGGTCGTTGATCATCACTGGCTCCCCCACCATGCGGATTGATGTCGACGTTGACGATCCGCGCGCAGGTACCCCCGGCACACCCGGCGCCGGCCCTAATCCGCGCTGCCTTACCCGCTAAGTCGGCCCAGGTAAGACGGGTAAGGTACTTAGTGTCAACAAGATGTTGACACGGCCGGCTACGCTGACGGAGTGGAAGACGACCTCCGCACGCTCCTCGCCGCGGCCCGCGCCGACGACCCGGACGCGGCCCTCGCCGCCCTGACCCTGTTAGGCCCGCTCCGCGACCGCCTCGACACCACCGAACGCCTGCTGATCGAGTCAGCCCGCGCGGGCGGCGCAAGCTGGGCCACGATCGCCACCGCCCTGGCCCTGACCAGCCGCCAGGCCGCCGAACAGCGCTTCCTCCGCCTGACCGCGACAGGGACCGACACCGACACAGCCCGCGCCACCAGAAGACGTCAACAATCCGTTGACACCCATCACGGCTCAAAGATCAAAGCGATCCGCACGGCCGCCCGCACCCTCCTCCGCCGCATAGAGGCGGACGACGCCTGGACCAAACGATTCACCCGCGCCGAACTCGCCAGATCAACCCTGAGAATGGCCGCCGACGCACCACCAGGAGCGCTGTTCGCGCTGACCACCACCGCCCTGGCCGACCTGCCACCACCAGCCGAACTGCCAGAGACGATCGCCGACGCCGCCACCACCCTCAGCCAGACCCTGAGCCACAAAGACTCAACCAAGGATTGACAGGCTCCATCGCACACCTCCAGGATCTGAGTCGCAGAGACTCAAGGAGGACCCGTGCGCCCATCCCTCGCCGAACGCTTCGCGGTGCTACGCCTACGCGACTTCCGCATCTTCGTCGTCGGCTACGCCTCCTCGAACCTCGGCACACTGATGGCCGGCGTGGCCCTGGCGTTCGCCGTGCTCGACAGCGGCGGCTCCCCCGCCACCCTCAGCTACGTACTCGCCGCCCGAATTGTCCCAATGGTTGCCGTCCTGCCCTTTGCCGGTTGGCTCGGCGACCGCTTCCCGCGCCGCCTGGTCATGCTCTGGTCCGACGTCCTCCGCGCCGCCACGCAGGCCACGATCGCCGCACTCTTCTTCGTCGGCACCCCCGACCTTGGACTGCTGCTCGTCCTCGCCGCACTCGGCGGCCTGGGCGAGGCCGTCTTCCGACCGTCCTTCGACGGCATCGTCCCCCAACTCGTGCCGGCCGGCCGCCGCCACGAGGCCAACACCTTCGTCGGCCTGGTCCAGTCGAGCGCCAGCGTCGCCGGCCCCGCCCTGGCCGGCGTCCTGGTCGTCCTCACCGACCCGGCGACGGTGCTCCTGATCGACGCGCTCACCTACGTACCCAGCATCCTGGCCCTGCTCTGGCTCCGCGTCCCGGATCCGGACCCGGCCGACCGCACCTCGATGCTCCGTGACATGCGCGAAGGCTGGCGCCTGTTCGCGTCGCTGCCCTGGCTGTGGACGATCACGCTGCAGTTCACGCTCTTCAACCTGCTGCTCTGGGCGCCGTACCTCGTGCTCGGCCCGGTCTCCGCGGACCGCTGGTACGGCGGCGCCGGCGCCTGGGGAGCGATCGCCGCGGCGTACGGCGCGGGCGCCATCCTCGGCGGCTTCGTGGTCCTGGGGTGGAAACCAGCGAGACCACTGCTCGTCGCCACCGCCGCCACGATCCTCTGGGCGGCGCCGTCCGCGGCCCTCGCCGCCCGCGCCCCACTGCTCGTCGTGTGCGCCGGCGGCCTCGTCGCCGGCCTCGTCAGCGCCATCTTCGGCGCCCTCTGGATGACCGCGATCCACCGACGTGTCCCCGCGGAAGCGATGTCCCGCGTCAACTCCTACGTCGTCTTCGGCTCGTTCTCCGTCGGCCCCATCGGCCTCGCCCTCGCCGGCCCCGCCGCCACCGCGACGAGCATCCCCCTCGTCCTGTCCATCGGCGTCGCCTGGCAGATCGTCTCCGGACTCGCGCTGCTGTCCCTTCCGGCGATCCGCGGCTTCCGCCACCCGACCGAGATCGCCGCAGAAAGAGCGACAGCGAGCGCATGGCGTCCCGGGTCCGCCGGCGGCGCGACCGTCGCTCCCGCCGGACACCGCTCCGCTTCGCTGCGCTGCCAGGTCCGCGGCCGGTCACGCTCAAACCGGAACGGCCGCGACCCGAACGACGTCTACTGAGACATGGCCGGAAAGAAGCTCCTGGCAGCCACCATGGTCGCGGCGATGGCACTGGCCGGCTGCGGGAAGCCGTTCGGCGGCCGGGTGGTCTACGAGGGCGACTACCCCTCCTACGAAACCGTCGCGGACCTGATGGCGAAGGCCGACCTGGTCATCGAGGCGACGGTGGCCGAACCCCGCGTGGACGTCCTCTACCCGAGCGGCGACGGCGGCACCGACCCCCGGGCCGACCCGCAGGCCGGCGCGCCCGAAGCGGCACCACCGGCCGACTCGGGCATCGTCATCACGGTCTGGTCGGCCGCCGTCACCAGAGTCCACAAAGGAACGCCGGGCCTGCTCGTCGACGTCCAGCAGATGGGCGGCGAACGCGACGGCGTCGTCTACGAGCAACCCAGCGCGGTCCATTTCGAGGACGGCGCGACCTACCTCCTCTTCCTCGCGACCTTCCCGGACGCCCCGGCCGCCCTGCTCAACCCGTACCAGGCGGTGTACCTGGTCGAACAACACGGCTACCGCACCCTCGGCGACAACAGGCTGCGCGTCTCCATCGCCGACCTAGAGGGCCGATGACGCCGCCAGCTCCCGGACCACGGAGACGAAGAGCCGGATGTCGCGCGAGGTCGTGCGCCAGTTGACGATCGCCGGTCTCAGGGCCACCTTCCCGTCCCAGACCGTCGTGCCGGCGAACACCCGCCCGTCCTCCAGCAGGGCCTCGCCCACCCGGCGGTTCAGGTCGTCGAGGTCCGACTCCGGCACGCCCGGCGGAGCGACCCGGAAGCAGACCACGCACAGCGGCACCTCGGCCAGCCGTTCCAACTCCGGGGCCGCGTCCACCAGCTCCGCCAGCTCCTGCGCCAGGTCCAGGTGGCGCTCGACCATCGCCTGGTAGCCCGACCGCCCGTACGCGGCCAGCGTCGCCCAGATCGGCACCGACCGCGCCCGCCGCGACGACTCCGGCCCGAGCAGCCCGTAGCCGCCGCGCGGTGAGTCCGCACCCGGCAGGTACGGCGCGCCCGGCATCCCGAACGCCGCGCCCAGCCGGGCCGGCTCCCGCAGGAACGCGAACCCGCTCTCGTAGGGCACGTTGAGCCACTTGTGCCCGTCGCACGCGATCGAGTCGGCCCGCTCGAGCCCCGCCACCAGATGGGAAGTGCGCGGCGACACGGCCGCGAACAACCCGAACGCCCCGTCCACGTGCAGCCACGCGTCATGCCGGGCGACCACGTCGGCCAGGTCGGCCAACGGATCGAAGTCGCCGGTGTTCACCTCGCCCGCGTTGGCGATCACCACGGAAGGCCCGGACGACGCCAACGCACGGTCCAACGAGGACAGATCCACCCGCCCGGCACCGTGCACCGCCACCGAGTCCCGCCCATGGCCCAGCATCTGCAGCGCCTTGCGCGCGCTCGCGTGCACGTACCCGCCGGAGAACACCGGCATCCGCGGCAACCCGGCCAGACCGGCGGACGTCACGTCCACGCCGTGCCGCGCACCCCACCAGTGCGTGGCCGCACCGAGCGCGGTGAAGTTCGCGAAGGTGGCGCTGCCGACCAGCGCACCCCCGAACGACGCCGGCAGCCCGAACAACGACCGCAACCAGTCCAGCGCCACCGTCTCCACCGAGGTGGCGAACTCCGACGCCGCCCGCGAGAACGCGTTCTGGTCCAGCAGCGACACCGTCCAGTCCGCCGCGAGCGCCGCCGGCGTCACGCCGCCGGTGACGAAGTGGAAGAACCTCGGCCCGGCCGAGTGCGTGGCCGACTCCGTGCCCACGGACAGGAGCCGTTCCGCGACCGCGGCCGCGCCCTCGCCCGACGCGGGCAAGGCACCCGCGAGCTCTTCGACGCGGGACGATCCCGCGTAGACCGGCCGCTCCGCCAGCGACGACAGGTAAGGCCCGGCCGTCTCGAACACCGCCCGCAGCGCGGCTTCCGTGCCCTGATCGTGCAAGGGGTCCAACTCAGCCCTCCAACACGTGCTCCAATGCCGCCCGCGCCCGGCGCGCGGTGCGCAGGTAGTCGTCGAGGAACTCACCGGCGTCGTCGCGCCCGAGCAGCCGCACCACGCCGGCCAGCTCGACGCCGTGCCGGGGCAGCTGGTCGCCCGGCTTCCCCCGCACCAGGGTCAGCGCGTTGCGCACCCGTGCCGCCTGCTGCCACCCGGCGGCGAGCGCCGCGGCATCGGACGGGTCGACCAGCCCCTCGGCCTCCGCGGCGGCGATCGCGTCGACCGTCCGCGTGGTCCGCAACGGCGCGTGGGCACCCGCGTGCCGGAGCTGGAGCACCTGCGCCGCCCACTCCACGTCCGCGAGCCCGCCCCGGCCGAGCTTCACGTGCGTGGCCGGGTCGGCGCCGCGCGGCAGCCGCTCGTTCTCCACCCGGGCCTTGATCCGCCGGATCTCGATGTGCTGCTCGCGGGTCAGCCCGGCGGCCGGATAGCGCACCCGGTCGGCCATCGCCACGAACCGCTCCCCGAGCCCGACGTCGCCCGCCACCGGCCGGGCCCGCAGCAACGCCTGCGCCTCCCAGACCTGGGACCAGCGGGCGTAGTACTGCGCGTACGCGGCCAGGCTCCGCACCAACGGACCCTGCCGCCCCTCCGGCCGCAGGTCGGCGTCGACGCCCAGCGGCGGATCGGGCGCCGGCATGCCGAGCAGCCGGCGCAGCTCCTCCGCGACCGCGTGCGCCGCCGCGCTCGCGGCGTCGTCGGGCACACCGGGCGGAGGCTCGTACACGAAGAGCACGTCGGCGTCCGAGGAGAAGCTCATCTCCTCGCCGCCGAGCCGGCCCATCCCGATGATCGCGAAGGTGAGCCCTTCGGGCAGCGGATAGGCGCGCGCCGCCGCCCGCAGCGCCGCACCGAGCGTGGCATCGGCCACATCGGACAGTGCGGTGCCCACGCCGCGGACGTCCAGCACCGGCGAGGGCGCCAGCGAGCCGTGGCTGAGCGCGTCGGCGCAGGCGATCCGGAACAGCTCGCGCCGGCGCAGGCCGCGCACGGCGCGGATCGCGCCGGCCGGGTCGTCGTGCCGGTCGGACGCGGCGCCGAACCCGTCGCGGACCACCTCGGCCGGCCGGGGCGCCAGCTCCGCGTCCTCGGCCAGCAGCCGCAGCGCCTCCGGGTCGCGGGAGAGCAGGTCGGCCGCGTACCGGGACAGGCCCAGCACCCGGGCCAACCGCGTGGCCACCGGGCCCTCGTCGCGCAGCAGCCGCAGATACCAGGGCGTCGAGCCGAGGGTGTCGGACACCTGGCGGTAGCTGAGCAGCCCCCGGTCGGGCTCCGCCGCGTCGGCGAACTCCTGCAGCAGCACCGGCAGCAAGGTGCGCTGGATGGCCGCGGTGCGGGTCACGCCGCCGGTCAGCGCCTCCAGATGGCGCAGCGCGCCGCTCGGGTCGGCGAAACCGAGCACCTCGAGCTGGCGCCGCGCGGCCTCGGGGGTCAGCCGCAGCGCCTCGGCCGGCACCCGGGCGACCGCCTCGAGCAGCGGGCGGTAGAGCAGCTTGACGTGCAGCCGGCGGACCTCGCTGGCGTGGGCCACCCAGTCGGCCCGGAACTGCTCGACCGAGTCCTTCCCGGGCAGCGCGGTGTAGCCGAGCGACGAGGCCAGCCAGCGCAACCCCGCCGGGTCCGCCGGCACGGTGTGCGTACGCCGAAGTCCTTGCAGTTGCAGGCGGTGCTCGACGGTCCGCAGGAAGCGGTAACCACGCAGCAGCGCCTCGCCGTCGGCCCGCCCGACGTAGCCGCCGCTCACCAGTGCCCGCAGCGCCGGCATCGTCCCGGTGACCCGCAGCGTCTCGTCGGCCCGGCCGTGCACGAGCTGCAGGAGCTGCACCGCGAACTCGATGTCGCGCAGCCCGCCGGGCCCGCGCTTGATCTCCCGCTCGACGTCCCGCGGCGGCACGTTCTCGACGATCTTCCGGCGCATCGCGCGCACGTCCTCGACCGCCTCGGGCCGTTCGGCCGCGTGCCACACCAGCGGCGCGAGCGCGTCGATCCACTCCTGGGCCACGGCCGTGTCGCCAGCCGCCGGGCGCGCCTTGAGCAGCGCCTGGAACTCCCAGGTGCGGGCCCAGCGCTGGTAGTAGGCCTGGTGGCTGGCCAGCGTGCGGACCAGCGGGCCGCGGCTGCCCTCGGGCCGCAGCGCGGCGTCGACCGGCCAGGCGACCAGGCCGCAGATCTCGATCAACCGGGTCGCGATCGTCGTGCCGGCGACCAGGTCGTCGTCGGTCGCGGCCACGAAGATCACGTCGACGTCGGAGACGTAGTTGAGCTCGTTGCCGCCGCACTTCCCGAGCGCGACCACGCCCATCCGCGGCTGGGCACCGACCTCCTCGGCGGCGATCGCGTACGCGGCCCGCAGCGTCGCGTCGGCCAGCGCCGAGAGGGCCGCCATCGTCTGCTCCAGGCCGCGCCCGGCGGTCAGGTCCGCGGCGGCGATCTTCAGCAGTGCCAGCCGGTACGCGAGCCGTAGCGCGGCCACCGGGTTCCGCGCCTCGACGGGCTCGAGCTGCCCGGTCGCCTCCGGTGCGTGCCCGTTCTCGTTGCGCAGCGCCGTCCACTGTGCGGGGTTGGCGACCAGGTGGTCGCCGAGCGCGGACGACGCGCCCAGCACGGCGACGAGCCGGCGCCGCACGCCGTTGTCGACCAGCAGCGCGTCGACGAGCTCACCCCGGCCCCCGTCGGTCCGGTCCAGGGCCTCGGCCAGCCGGTGCAGCTGCCGCAGCGCGAGGTCGGGATCGGCGGCGCGGGAGAGCGCGGCGATCAGCCCGGCGGCCGGCTCACCGGACGGCTCCTGCGTGGCCGGATCCCAGAGCTGGAGCCCGCCGGGCCCGAGCAGCTCGCCGGCCCGGTCCCCGAACCCGAACCGGGCAAGCCGGTTCCGCTCGCTCGTCGGCCGGCTCATCGGTCACCGCCCGAGCAGTGGAAGCGTGGTCCGGGGCAGGTCCAGGTCGCCCTGCGCGAGTGAGGCGAACCGGATCGCGAACGGCTGCCAGACGTCCTCGAGGTCGGGCAGCACGGAGGCGCAGGCGCCGACCACCGCCTCCTCGGACAGGCCGAGCTCGGCGAGCTCGGTGGAACCGGCGGCCCAGTCGGCGATCATCTCGGAGTCGCACTCGATGTGGAACTGGAGGCCCCAGGCCCGCTCGCCCATCCGGAACGCCTGGTTGGGGTAGTACGTCGAGGCGGCGAGCAGCACCGCGCCCCGGGGCAGCTCGGTGATCTCGTCCTGGTGCCACTGCAGGACGTCGGGCGCGAGCGGCACCCAGCGGAACAGCGGGTCGGCCTCGGCGGCGTCCCGCTTGGCGACCAGGGCCGGGCCGATCTCGGGACCGGACGAGCTGCGCTCGACGGTGCCGGCGTGCGCGGTGGCGAGCAGCTGGGCGCCGAGGCAGATGGCCAGCGTCGGCAGGTTGGTGCGGACCGCCTTGCGCAGCAGGCCTTCGACCTTGGGCAGCCACCAGCCGTCGTACACCCCGTCGTCGTCGGGGTAGGCGCGCTGCTCGCCACCGAGCACCACGAACGCGTCGTACCCGCTCAGGTCGTCGGGCAGCTGGTCGTCGTCGTAGGGGCGGAGCACGTGCTGCTCGAGGCCACCCTCGGTCAACCAGTCACCCAACCGGCGCAGGTCGTCGGTGGGGTCGTTTTCGATCACGAGCGCGGTAGCCACGAGGTCGAGCCTATATGGGGGTTAGTCTTCGGTCGTGCACGCGATCAAGGCCCCGGCTCTGCGGCCCGGGGATGCCGTGATGCTGGTCTCACCGTCCGGGCCGACCCGGCCCGAGCGGCTGGTGCGGGGGCTCGAGTTGCTGGAGTCCTGGGGGCTGCGGGCGGTGCTGGGGCCCAACGCGTACGCGCGGGCCGGTTATCTGGCCGGCGCCGACGCGGCCCGCGCCGACGACCTCAACGCCGCGTTCGCGGACCCGGCGATCCGGGGTGTGCTCTGCACCCGCGGGGGCTACGGCGCGCAGCGGATGGTCGACGCGATCGACATGGCCGCGGTCCGCCACGACCCCAAGGTGGTCGCCGGCTTCTCGGACATCACGGCGTTGCAGTTCGCGCTCTGGCGCGGCGCGCGGCTGGCCGCGGTGCACGGCCCGGGCGTGGCCTGGAACGACGAGCGGACGCCGGCCGCCTCGGCGGAGTCGCTGCGGTCCGCGCTGATGACGACGGACCCGGTGACGATCGAGGCGGTCGAGACCGAGGACACCGCGGGGGTACGCGTGCCCGGCATCGCCGCCGGCCCCCTGCTCGGCGGCAACCTGTGCCTGATCACGGCCTCGATCGGCACCGCGGACATGCCCGACCTGTCGGGCGCGATCCTGCTGGTCGAGGAGGTGCAGGAGCCGCTGTACAAGATCGACCGGATGCTCACCCACCTCCGCCGCGCGGGCGCGCTGGACGGGCTGGCCGGGGTGGCGCTGGGCCAGTTCACGGACTGCTCCGACGACTGGGAAACGGGCCTGACCGCGATGCTCCTGGACCGCCTGGGCGACCTGGGCATCCCGGTCCTCGACGGCCTCCCGATCGGCCACGGCCCAGGCCAACTCAGCGTCCCGGTCGGCGCCCTGGCCACACTGGACGCCACAGAGGGCATCCTGTCGGTCGAAGCCGCCGTCGCCTGACTCCGCGCACGGCGGAAAGGAACGGTCCGTTGTCAACGCTTTCCGCATAAGAACGGTCCGTTCCAAACACCGGGCCGGTAGCCCGCCGGCAGCCCCGCGCGGTGGCGGCAGGCCGGGAGGTCAGGCGATGCAGGCCGCGACGATCAGGGCCACGCCGAAGTGGCTCGCGGCGCTGACGCGGGCCGCCGGGTGGGGCTGGTCCTCGCAGATGATCTCGCCGAGCTTGCCCGGTGTCAGCATGTCGAGCACCAGGAACGCCAGGCCCATCAGGACGATGCCGAGCAGTCCGAAGAGGACCGTCGAGGCCAGGCCCTTGCCGAACTCGTCATAGCTCGTCAGGATCGCCGTGAAGACGATGATCGCGATGCCGAGTTGGTTGGCCGACAGCAGCAGCGCGGCGTTGCTGTTGCGCTGCACCCAGATCAGCTCACGCAGGCGGCCCGGTGTCAGCATGTCGATCAGCACGAAGCCGGCGGCCATCAGGCCGATCCCGACCGCGCCGTAGACGATGCTGTGCCAGGCGCCGACGAACAGGTCCTCCAACATCGCGCACGTCCTCCAAGCAAGCCGAGCCTGGCTCGTCGATGCCACCCTGCGTGGCGTCGAAGGGACGATAGCGCGATCATGCAAACCGGGCTATGCCCGATCGGCTCGACCATCCGGCCGAGCCCAGCCCGATCGGCCGACACTCGTGTCACAGCCAGCCGTTCTGCTCCGCGATCCGCACGGCCTCGGCCCTGGTCCGGGAGCCGGTCTTGCCGATCGCGGCCGAGAGGTGGTTACGGACCGTGCCTTCCGAGAGGTGCACGGAGGCCGCCAGGTCCGCGACCGTGCCGCCGTCGCGGGCCGCGCGCAGCACGTCCGTCTCCCGAGCCGTGAGCGGGCTGCGGCCCGCCACCAGCGTCTCCGCCGCCAGCGACGGGTCGACCACCCGCAGCCCGGCGTGCACCCGCCGGACCGCCTCGGCCAACTGCCGCGCCGGCGTGTCCTTGACGACGAACCCGCTGGCACCGGCCTCCATCGCCCGCCGCAGATAGCCGGGTCGCCCGAACGTGGTCACCACCAGCACCCGGCAGTCGGGCACCGCCGACGCCAACGCCGCGGTCGCCTCGATCCCGTCGGCGCCGGGCATCTCCACGTCGAGCAGGGCGACATCCGGAACGGACCGCAGCGCCGCCTCGACCACCTCGTCGCCGCGGCCGACCTCGGCGACGACCTCCAGGTCGGGCTCCAGCGACAGCAGAGCGGCCAACGCGCCCCGCACCAGGGCCTGGTCGTCGGCGAGCAGCACCCGGATGGACGTCACGCGGGCACGCTGACCCGCAGCACGAAGCCGGACCCCTCGGCCCGGCCGACCGAGAGCTGCGCACCGTGCGCCGAGGCCCGCTCCCGCAGGCCGCGCAACCCCGAGCCACCACCTTCGGAGGCCACCGGCCCGCGCCCGTTGTCGGCGATCTCGACCTGGTCCGGGCGCACGGTGATCACGCAGCGGGTCGCGCCGCTGTGCCGGACCACGTTGGTCACGCCCTCGCGGATCGCCCAGCCGAACAGCGTGCCGCGCGGCTCCGGGATGTCGGCGACCGAGACCGGCAGCCGGGCCTCGATGCCCGCCGCCGACAGCGCGGACCGGGCGCTGGCCAACTCCTCGTCGAGGCACACCTCGCGATAGGCGCCGACCGTGCGCCGGATGTCCGCCAGCGCCTGCCGGGCCAGCTTCTCCAGGTCGTTGACCTCGGCCTCGGCCCGCTCCGGCGCGACCGGCAGCAGCCGGCCGGCCAGCTCGGCCTTGATGGCGATCACGGTCAGCGAGTGGCCGAGGATGTCGTGCAGGTCGCGGGCGGCGCGGGCGCGCTCCTCGGCGACCGCGAGCCGGGCGATCTCCTTGTTGGCGGCGGTCAGCCGCATGTTGTGGTCGATCATCCGGGTCACGCCGAACATCGCGAACGCGGCCAGCACGATCGAGAAGAACAGCCCGCTCTCGTGCCGCCACGACGGCACGAACATCGGCAGCAGCAACGGCTGGGCGGCGACCACCGCGACCACCGGCACCGCGGCCCGCGGCGGCAGCACCATGATCGCCGAGGCCGCGATGTAGACCAGGCCGACCATCCAGTCGCCGCCGGCGCCGGGGATCATCGCCAGGCCCAGCGCCAGGGTCGCGCCGAGCCAGGCCAGCCCCTCGCGCAACGGCGGCTGCCGCTGCTGCATGTGCACCCGGCGGGTCCAGAGGAACACCAGGATGTACGAGAGCCCGAACGCGACCAGCGCCGCGAGGCTGAACCACTTGGCGAAGCCGTTCGGCCGGTCGAGGATCGTGCCGAGCGGCTGGCCGAGGTAGAAGAGCCAGACCGCGCCCAGCAGCCAGCCGAACCCGCGCTGGAAGAACCGGCTCGGCCGCGGCATCCCCGGCCCGTACGTGTGCATCCCCGGCACGTTGGTCTGCCGCAGCCCCGCACGCGCCGACGCCGGCCCGGCCGGAGCCGGGCCGGTCGTCGGGGACGTGGCCGTCATGCCAGACACGCTAGCCGGGCTTCAGACCCGGGCGGTATCGCGGCGGAACAGCAGCGCGGCGCCGAGGCCGAAGACGGCCGTCCAGCCCACCACGTTGAGCACGGCCACCCAGCTGAAGTCGTGCGTGAGCGGGCTGCGGGCGATCGAGCCGACGCCGTACACCGGCGTGAACTTCGCGATCGTCTGCATCACGTGCGGCAGCACCTCCAGCGGCACGAACAGCCCGCCGAACAGCGCGAGCAGGGCCAGGATCGGGCCCATGAACTGCATCACGTTCTCCGCGGGCGCCAGGTAGCCGACGAACAGCCCGAGGGCGGCGAAGACCAGGGAGCCGAGCCAGGCGCCGAGGCCGGCCAGCAGCCAGACGTGGGCCGGCATCCGCACGCCGCCGATCCCGCCCACCACGAACTCCACGATCACCGATAGCAGGCTCAGCGAGAGCGCGGAGAGGACCTTGGTGGCCACGTACGCCGGTGGGCGCAGCGGGGTCAGCCGGAGCTGGCGGCTCCAGCCCTGTGCCCGCTCCACCGCGACCGCGCCACCCGTCGCCGTCGAGGCGGTCATGGCGCCGTACACGGCCAAACTGATCATGATGTACGCGATGGCCGCCGCGCTGTTGGCCTGGTCGATGTTCTGGCCCTTCTGGGGCAGGCCGAAGAGCAGGAAGAACACCGCCGGCATGACCAGGATGAAGAACAGGCTGCGGCGGTTGCGCAGCACGCGGCGGATCTCCAGGCTCAGGTAGGTCAGCGAGAAGCCGCCGAACGCGGGGCGCCGGTCGGTGCTCGGCAAGGTGGCGGCGGTCATCGCTGCGTCGTCCCTTCCAGGTCCAGGTCCTCGCCGCTGGTCAGCGCCAGGAAGGCGTCCTCGAGGTTCCGCGAGGTGATCTCCAGGTCGCGGGCGGGCGTCTGGGTGAGCAGGTAGCGGGCGATCGCGTCGGAGTCGTTCGTGTGCAGGAGCACGGTGTCGCCGCGCACCTCGGCCCGGTCGACGCCGGGCAGCGCGGCCAGCCGCACCTCGTCGGCGCCGGGCAGCGTCGCCCGCACCTGGCGGCCGGCGGCCAGGGCCTTGACCTCGCTGGCGGTGCCGTCCGCGACCACCTGGCCCTTGCGGATGAGGACGATGCGGTCCGCGTACGCGTCCGCCTCCTCCAGGTAATGGGTCGCGAACAGCACCGTGCGGCCGGCCTGGGCGTCGGCGCGGATGGCGTTCCAGAAGTCCCGCCGCCCCTCGACGTCCATCCCCGTGGTCGGCTCGTCCAGCACCATGAGGTCCGGATCGGGCAGCAGCGCCAGCGCGAACCGGAGTCGCTGCTGCTGGCCGCCGGAGCACTTGGCCACCCGGCGGTCGGCGATGTCGGTGATGCCGGCCCGCTCCAGCACCTCGGCCACCGGCCGCGTGCGGCTGAAGAACGAGGCGGTCATGCGTACCGTCTCGGCGACCGTCACGTCCTTGAGCAGGCCGCCGGTCTGCATCACGGCCGCGATCCGGCCACGGGCGATCGCGTCGGTGGGCGTGTGCCCGTACACCTCGACCGAACCCGCCGTGGGGCGGGCGAGGCCGAGCATCATGTCGATGGTCGTGGTCTTCCCGGCGCCGTTCGGGCCGAGGAACGCGACCACCTCACCTTGCTCGATCCGCAGGTCGAGCTGGTCCACCGCGGTCACCGCGCCGAACCGCTTGGTCAGACCCCGCATGAGTACGGCCGGAGTGCGGGTCCCCGTCTGCCCGCGCGCGGCGAGCACTGAGTTTGAAGGTGATGCGGCCGTTTGCATGCGTTCACTGTCTGGCGCGGCCCGCTCTTGATCGCGGGCCGCGCGTCACGAGGTCACCGTGACAAATGTCAGGGATGATCTAGAGGGCGCCGAGGTAGCGCTCGCGCTCGTAAGGGGTGACCTCGCGCCGGTACTGCTCCCACTCGGCCCGCTTGTTGCGCAGGAAGTAGTCGAAGACGTGCTCGCCCAGCACCTCGGCGACCAGCTCCGAGCCGGCCATCACGTCGATCGCCTCGGCCAGGTTCTCCGGCAGCGTCTCGTAGCCGGCGGCCTTGCGCTCGGCGTTGGACAGCGCCCAGACGTCGTCCTCGGCACCCGGCGGCAGCTCGTAGCCCTCCTCGATGCCCTTGAGGCCGGCACCGAGCATGACCGCGAAGGCCAGGTAGGGGTTGGCCGCGGAGTCGATCGAACGGACCTCGACCCGGGCGGAGTTGGGCTTGCCGTAGGCGGGCACCCGCACCAGGGCCGAGCGGTTGAGGTGACCCCAGCACACGTACGCCGGCGACTCGGTGATCCGGTCCGGCAGTGCCTGTGGGAACAGCCGCTTGTAGGAGTTGACCCACTGGTTGGTCACCGCGGTGTATTCGCGGGCGTGCACGAGCAGGCCGGCGATGAACGCGCGGGCGACCTTGGACAGCTTCATCGGGTCACTGGCGTCGTGGAACGCGTTGCGCTCGCCCTCGAACAGCGACAGGTGGGTGTGCATCCCGCTGCCCGGCTGGTCGGTGAACGGCTTGGGCATGAACGTCGCCTGGACGCCGTGGCTGAGCGCGACCTCCTTGACCACGTGCCGGAACGTCATCACGTTGTCGGCGGTGGTCAGCGCGTCCGCGTACCGCAGGTCGATCTCCTGCTGACCGGGCGCGACCTCGTGGTGGCTGAACTCGACCGAGATGCCGATCCGCTCCAGGGCGAGCACCGCCTGGCGGCGGAAGTCGCGGGCCACGGCGTGGGTGGTGTGGTCGAAGTAACCGCCGGCGTCGACCGGGACCGGCACCGAGCCGTCGTTGGGGCCGTCCTCGAGCAGGAAGAACTCGATCTCGGGGTGGGTGTAGAAGGTGAAGCCCTTCTCGGCCGCCCGGGACAGGGCCCGGCGCAGGACGTGCCGGGGGTCGGCCCAGGACGGGGTGCGGTCGGGCAGCAGGACGTCGCAGAACATCCGGGCGCTCTCGCCGCTGACGCCGCCCTCGAAGGGGAAGACCTGGAACGTCGTCGGGTCGGGCATGGCGATCATGTCGGACTCGAAGACCCGGGCGAAGCCCTCGATCGCGGAGCCGTCGAACCCGATGCCCTCGTCGAAGGCGGCCTCGAGCTCGGCCGGCGCGACCGAGACGCTCTTGAGCGTGCCGAGGACGTCGGTGAACCACAACCGGACAAACCGGATGTCACGCTCTTCCAGCGTACGGAGCACGAACTCCTGCTGACGATCCACGGCCAACCCCTTTGAGCTGCATGTGTGCTAGCCGACCAGTGTTGCTCGGTCTCGTTACGCCAACGTTACGGTAGGACGATGCCCGCCGATGCTCCGGGTTGGCGGTGCCCCGTGCCTTCTGGCGGTGGGTGGGAGGATTGGACCATGCCCACGTTGCGCATTGCGCTCGCACAGGTGAACCCGACCGTCGGCGACCTCACCGGGAACTCCGGGATCGTCCGGTCGACCACGCGCGCCGCCGTCGACGCGGGTTCCCGGCTCGTGGTCTTTCCCGAGATGATGCTCACCGGCTACCCGGTCGAGGACCTGGTCTTCCGGCAGTCGTTCCTGACCGCCTCCCGGGACGCCATCGAGCGGCTGGCCGCCGACCTCGACTCCGACGGCCTCGGCGACACCCCGGTGGTGGTCGGCTACCTCGACGCCGACGGCCCGCCGGCGGTCAACTCCGCCACCGACCCGAGCGCCGGCCCGCGCAACGCGCTGGCCGTGCTGCACCAGGGCCGGGTCGCGGCGCGCTACTTCAAGCACCACCTTCCCAACTACGGCGTCTTCGACGAGAACCGTTACTTCGTCCCTGGTGACACCTTCGTCGTGGTCCGCGTCGACGGCATCGACGTCGGCCTGACCATCTGCGAGGACATGTGGCAGACCGGCGGCCCGTTCGTGGCCGCCCGCCGGGCCGGTGTGAGCCTGGTGCTGACCGTCAACGGCTCGCCGTACGAGCTGCACAAGGACGACACCCGGCTGGCTCTGGTACGCAAGCGGGCCGCCGAGGCCGGCGCCACGGTCGCCTACCTCAACATGGTCGGCGGCCAGGACGAGCTGGTCTTCGACGGCGACTCGGTGATCGTCGAAGCCGACGGCGAGGTGCTGGCCCGCGGGCCGCAGATGGCCGAGCACCTGCTGGTCCACGACCTCGACCTGCCGCTTGGCCTGCTGCCCCCGCCGCCGTCGGTCCCGCCGGTCACCCCGCCGCTCCAGGGCGAGATGGGCGGCGAGGAGATGGGCATCGAGCGGGTGCACATCTCGGACCCGCGTCCTTTCCTGGCCGACGCGCCGGTGCTCGGTGGCCACGCCCCGCGGCTCTCCGACGAGGCGGAGGTCTGGCAGGCGCTGGTGCTGGGCCTGCGCGACTACGTCCGCAAGAACGGCTTCGGCAAGGTGGTCCTCGGCCTGTCGGGCGGCATCGACTCGGCGGTGGTCGCCGCGATCGCCGTCGACGCGCTCGGGCCGCACGACGTGATCGGCGTGTCGATGCCGAGCCACCACTCGTCGGCACACTCGCGCGACGACGCCGCCGAGATGGCCAAGCGCACGGGCCTCGAGCTGCGGCTCCACGAGATCCAGCCGATGGTCGACAGCTTCCTGGCGACGATGTCGCTGTCGGGCCTCGCCCTGGAGAACCTCCAGGCCCGGGTCCGCGGCGTGATCCTGATGTCGATCTCCAACCAGGAGGGCCCGCTGGTCCTGACCACGGGCAACAAGAGCGAGCTGTCGGTCGGCTACTCCACGCTGTACGGCGACTCGGTGGGCGGCTTCAACCCGCTCAAGGACGTCCCGAAGACACTGGTCTGGAAACTGGCGCGCTGGCGCAACGACGAGGCGCTGCGCACGGGCGAGGAGCCGCCGATCCCGGAGAACTCGATCTCCAAGCCACCGAGCGCGGAGCTGCGCCCGGGCCAGCTCGACAGCGACTCCCTGCCGGACTACCCGGAGCTGGACGCGATCCTGCTGTCCTACGTCGACGGCGACAAGGGCCGCGCGGACCTGGTCGCCGAGGGCCACGACCCGGCCCTGGTCGACCGGGTGCTACGCCTGGTCGACCTGGCGGAATACAAACGCCGCCAGGCAGCCCCCGGCACCAAGATCTCCATCAAGGCCTTCGGCCGCGACCGCCGCCTCCCGATCACCAACCGCTGGCGCGAAACAAGTCCGTCACAAGGGTAGAAACTCTTGCGCTCGTCAGCTCAGCAGGTCGAGTGGAAAAGGCCACCCACCGGCGTGGTCGCCACCAACTCGTTGTAGGTGGCCACGGCCTCCCGCGTCTGCGCCACGTGCACGGCCACTCCCTGCTCTGCCAGCCAGGCAAGCGCCTCCGGCGTCACCTCGAGCACCATGTCCATCCCGCGAGACAGCACCACCGTGGTGGCACCCGCGGCCACCAACTCAGCCACATCGGCCGTCTGTATCCCCGGACGGTGCCGGGTGCCCGTCTCGTTCCAGTCCCAGGCCCTGCCGCCACCGGGGTAAAGCTTCGCGTCCTTCAGCGTGCCGAGGCCTTCCACTTCGATGCGTCCCCACTCGATGTTCAGAATCCGCGGCGCCTTGCTCATATCTCTCAATCACCCACCTGGCGCAGAACGGCTTCGGTCGTGCCAACAGCTCGCGTGTCTAACGGTATTCAGTTCGTCAGAGCCGAGCGAATTCCCGCGAAGACGGACTATCCCTCATCCAGACCTCTCGCCGCGTGGCCGCGGCAGGGCGCGGGCGCCAGCCCGTCCCGCCGCCCAGTCGGTCTGTAGCCCCTTCGTGCTGCGTGCTTCCGCTCGGCGGCGCGCAAAGTTGATCCGGGTGTGAAAGATTCCACGCTCGTCTCTCCCCCGGCCGGGTCCGGTGGGACCATCGGAGGGTGCCCAGGGACCGCATCGGTGCGGCCTTGAGGCGAGAGGAGAGCTGCGATGTCGGAGCAACCGTCCCTCTACGGCGGGCCCCCCACCCGCCGCGTTCGCACCCGGGAGCTGATCGCCGCCAAGGAGCGCGGTGAGAAGTGGCCCATGCTGACCGCGTACGACCAGTACACGGCCGCCATTTTCGACGAGGCCGGCATTCCCGTGCTGCTCGTCGGTGACTCGGCCGCCAACAACGTCTTCGGCTACGAGACCACCCTGTCCGTGACCGCCGACGAGCTGCTGCCGCTCGTGCGGGCCGTCGTCCGGGCCACCAAGCGCGCCCTGGTCGTCGGTGACCTGCCGTTCGGGTCCTACGAGGAAGGGCCCACCCAGGCTCTGCGGACGGCCGTGCGGTTCATGAAGGAGGGCGGCTGCCACGCCGTCAAGTTGGAGGGTGGGCGGCGGACCGCCGCGCAGATCGAGGCGATCACGGCGGCCGGGATCCCGGTCATGGCGCACGTCGGGTTCACGCCGCAGAGTGAGCACACGCTCGGCGGCTACCGGGTGCAGGGCCGGGGCGACGCCGCCGAGGAGGTGATCGCCGACGCGCACGCGGTGGCCGAGGCCGGTGCCTTCGCCGTGGTGCTGGAGATGGTGCCCGCGCACGTCGCCAAGCGGATCACCAACGAGATCGCGGTGCCGACCATCGGCATCGGTGCCGGGCCCGAGACCGACGCCCAGGTGCTGGTCTGGCAGGACATGGTGGGCCTGCGCACGGGCAAGCTGCCGAGGTTCGTCAAGCGGTACGCCGACCTGCACGGCACCCTGCTGGAGG
The DNA here is from genome assembly GCF_016862515.1 of Asanoa iriomotensis. GTDB lineage: Bacteria > Actinomycetota > Actinomycetes > Mycobacteriales > Micromonosporaceae > Asanoa > Asanoa iriomotensis. The sequence continues at coordinate 9,846 of NZ_BONC01000005.1, read as the reverse complement.
CCGCGACGCAATTCGGCGACGAGGTCCGCGGCGGGCAGTTCCCCAGCTCAGAGCACAGCTTCTAGCCGCGCCCGGGCGTCCGCCAGCGACGGGCCGTACCAGGTCAGGTGCCGCCCGCTGACCAGCGCGTACGGCAGCCCGGGGAATGCCTCCGGTCCGTCGTCCGCGGTGAACGCGTACGGCTCGTCCGGCAGCACGACCAGGTCCGCGCCCGCCGCTCGCAGCTCCGCGAGCGGCGGGCGCGGATACCGTTCCGCCGCGGTCGCGTAGACGTTGTCCACGCCGAGCCGGGCGAGCAGGTCGCCGGCGAACGTGTCCGCGCCGAGCACCACCCAGGGGCGCCGCCAGACCGGGATCACCGCGCGGCGGCGTACCCCCGTGAAAGGCTCTGACCAGGACGCGCGCGCGGACCGCAACCATGGTGGTTCCGCGCTGCCGAGCGCCGCCAGCAGGCGTTCCAGCGACGTGAACGCCGACTCCAAGGTCCGCGGATAGGTCACCCAGACCGGCACGCCCGCCGCCCGCAGCGCCGCGACGTCCTCCCGGCGGTTCTCCTCGGCATTGGCCAGCACGAGATCGGGTACGGCCGCCCGCACCCTGTCCAGATCGGGATACTTCGTCCCACCGACCCGCAGCACGTCGAGCCCGGCCGGCTCCACGCACCAGTCCGTGGCGCCGACCAGCGCGTCCGGCACGGTCAGGGCGACCGCCTCGGTCAGCGACGGCACCAGCGAGACGACCCGGCGCGGCGGGCCGGGCAGCGGGACGGGCGTGCCGAGGTCGTCGTTCAGACGTCGGTCACCCGGAGCCCGGCGTGCGCCTTGTAGCGGCGGTTGATCGCGATCAGGTTGGCGGTCAGCGCCTCGACCTGGTGTGCGTTGCGCAGCCGGCCGGCGTAGATGCCGCGCATGCCGGGGATCCGCGCCGCCAGCGCCGCCACGACGCCGGCGAGGTGACGGTCCTCGGCGCAGATCAGCACGTCGAGCTCCATCTTCTCGACGGCCGGGTCGGCCAGCAGCGGCGCGCTCACGTGGTTGAACGCGGCGGCCACCGTCGACTCGGGCAGCAGCGCCGCCGCCTGCTGCGCGGCGCTGCCCTCCTCGACGTGCAGCGGGAACGGGCCGTGGCTGTCGAAGCCCAGCGGGTTGACGCAGTCGACGACCAGCTTGCCGGCCAGCGGGTGGCGCAGCGCGGTCACGGTGTCGCGGTGGCCGGCCCACGGCACCGCGATGATCGTCAGGTCGGCGGCCGCGGCCACGTCGGCGTTGGCGCCGCCCTCGACCGGGCGGGTGACGCCGGGCAGTGCGGAGATCTCGGCCGCCGAGGCGGTCGCGCGGGCCTCCTGGCGCGACCCGATCAGCACCGGCTGGCCGGCTCGGGCGAGCCGGTAGGCCAGGCCGCGGCCCTGGTCACCGGTGCCGCCGATGATGGCGACGGTCAGGCCGGACACGTCCGGGAGCGCGCTGGGGTCGTAGGCCATGCACGCATCGTCGCAAAAGATCGCCCGCGGCGTCACTTCCGCTGGAACTGGACCGTCCGTTTGACCGGGTCGGCGGTGACCAGGGTCACCCGGACCCGCTCGCCGAGCGGCAGCTCACCCGTGCAGCGGGCGCGGACCGGCGGGTCGTCGAGGGCGACGGTGCCGCCCGCCTGGCGACCGTCGGCCGGGTTGGCCGGCGCCGGGGCCGTGCGGCGGGGCGAGTCGACGTCGACCACCGCCGCGTCGAACTCCTCGCCGATGCGGTCCTGGAGCAGCACGGCCTCGGTGAGGTCGACGGCGCCGCGGGCGGCCGCGCCGGCCACCCGGTCGGTCCCGCTCATCACCTTGGGCAGCTTCGGCAGGCTCGCCCGGGCCCACTCCGGGGCCTCCTGGCCGCTCGTGAGGGCCAGGCACACCTCGGTGGCGTACCGGTCCGCCAGACGCCGCAGCGGCGCCGTCACGTGGGCGTACGGTGCCGCCACGCCACCGTGCCCCGGCTGCTCCGGCAGGTCGCCGTCGAAGGCCGTGTAGCCGGCGCCGCGCATGAGCTCGGCGGCCTGGTCGAGGAAGGCGGCGCCGCGCGGGTCGGCCGCGTCGACGGCGGCGATCACCCTCCCCACGGGCTCGCCGGCCGGCCAGGCGATGCCGAGCGCGTGCGCGGCGGCGCGCAGCCGCTCGACCGCGGCCTCCTCGGGCGCCGGCATCGTGCGCAGCAGGCCGACCCGGCCAGCGAGCATGATCCCGGCGGCGGCCACGCCGGTCAGCAGCGAGATCTGCGCGTTGTGCTCCTCGGCCGGCAGCGGCGCCCGCAGCACCAGGCGGTAGCCGGCGCCGTCGCGTTCGATCTCCTGTTCGGGCAGCGGCAGGTTGATCGCGCCGCGGTCGAGGCCGCGCTCGGTGAGCAGCGTGCCGATCTCGGGCAGCAGGGCGACCGGCTCGGCCGCGGTGCCGGCGGCGAACTGGGCCTGCACGGTGTCGTAGTCGAGTTGCGCGCGGCTGCGTACCAACGCCCGTTCGAGACTGACCTCGGTGGTTTCGCCGGTCGCGTCGAGGTCGATGGTCCAGAGCACGGCGGCTCTGGTGCGGTCCGGGAGGAGGCTGGCGGCGCCCTCGCTGAGCGCGACAGGGTGCAGCGGGACATTGCCGTCCGGCAGGTAGATCGTCTGGCCGCGGCGCCAGGTCTCGGCCTCCAGCGCGCCGCCCGGGCGCACGAAAGCCGCCACATCGGCGATCGCGTAGTGGACGCGGTAGCCAGTTGGGCGGCGGGACAGGCACATCGCCTGGTCGAGGTCGCGGGAACCGATCGGGTCGATCGTGACGAACGGGATGTCGGTGCGGTCCGGCCGGTCCGTCAGCTCTGTTTTCGCGGCCTCGTCCGCCTCGCGCTGCGCCTCGGGCGGGAACCTGCCGGGCAGGTCCAGCTCGCGGCGCAGCGCGGCGAAGTCGAAGTGGGGCGCTCGGATGCGTCGGGTCACCACCGGTACTTCATACCAGCATCCGAGCGCCCCGCTTCGGGTCGTACTTTCTGCTTATATTTCGGACTGCTATCGCGCGGACCGGCGTGCGGTCGACTTGCGCGGGCTCGCTGCCTTGCGGACCGTGCTCTTGCGGGCCGTGGTGGTCCGCTTGGCCGCCGTCTTGCGGGCGGTCGTGGTCTTCTTGGCGGCGGTCCGCTTCGCGGGCGCCTTCTTGGCTGCGGCCCGCTTCGCCGGCGCGCGCTTCGCGGCCGTCTTGGCGGTGGTCGCCCGCTTGGTGGCCGTCTTCCGAGCCGCGGAGGTCTTCTTCGCGGTGGTCTTCTTGGCCGCGGTCTTCTTGGCGGTGGCCCGCTTCGCGGGAGCCTTGGTGGCCGCCTTACGCGCCGTGGGGCGCGTCGTGGTCTTCTTGGCCGCGGTCTTGCGGGCCGTGGTGGTCTTGCGCGCGGTGGCCTTCTTGGCCGTGGTGCGCTTCGCGGTGGTCCGCTTGGCCACTGTCCGCTTGGTGGCGGTCGTCCGCTTCGCGGTGGTCCGCTTGGCGGCCGTCGCCCGCTTGGCGGTCGTGGTGCGCTTGGCGGCGGTGGTCTTCCGAGCGGTGGTCTTCTTCGCCGTCGCCCGTTTCGCGGGCGCCTTCTTGGCGGTGGCCTTGCTGGTGACCGTCCTGCGCGCCGGCGTCTGAGCCGAAACGGTCTTCCGGGCCGTGGACGATGCGCGGGAAGCCGCGCTCGTGCGCTTAGCCGTGGTGGTCCTGGCCGCCGCCGCGCGTTTCGCGGTCGCGGCCCTGGGTGTCTTGGCCTTCGACGCTTCGGCCATGGTGGTTTCCTCCTTGCGAGACGTGCGTCGGGTCCGGCTCCGTCGCGGAGACCGCGGAGCTGCTCGCCGTGACGGTTGCCGCGGCGCCTACCTCTCCTCCCCTGCCCAGCGGCGGTCCTCCTCGTCCCACACCTGGTTGCGCTCCTGCACGGTTTGCAGGGCGTTCTCGGCGTCGGACCTGGACCGGTAGGGACCGAGGACGTACCTGGCGGGGCACACGTCAGCTTCGGTCTCGACCCTGTGGTGACGGGTGCACCAGAAGTACTCCGTCCCACGTCCGCTGTCGCTCATGGGATCACTGTGCACCGCAAAACGGCCAAGCGCCACCGTTTCACACAAAAAGAGGGGTCGCATCCACTGTAGACCCGCTTCGCCGGGTGCGGACTGAATCGCCGTGGCGTGTCCCCGGACGCGTGACGGGGCGCGATTTCGGCTCGCGCAGCGCCTGTAACATACAGTCATGAACGCGGACGAGTCCGTAATCGGCCGGATCGAGACCGAGGTCGCGCTGCTGATGCGCTTCGGCGAAGCGACCCGCCGGGCCATCCCGGTCGAGGCACACCGGTCCCTCGACCGGGCCGCGTACGTGATCCTGCGGCACCTCGACGAGGCCGGCCCGCAGAACGTCTCCGCGCTCGCCGCCCGCCTCAACCTCGACGGCTCGACCGTGACGCGGCAGGTCGGTGCCATGGAGCGCGACGGGCTGATCGCCCGCGAGGCGGACCCGAGCGACGGCCGGGGCACGGTCGTCTCGGCCACCGAGGCGGGCCTGCGCCGGATGTCGGTGGTACGCGGTGCGCGTGCCGAGGTCTACGAAGAGATGCTGGCGGACTGGTCCGACCACGACCGGGCGGAGCTGGCGACCCTGCTGGCGCGGCTCAACGAGGCCTTGTCGGCACGCAGCCGGGCGCGCCGCCGGTCCTGACGCACTGTGGACGGTTTTGCTCAGCGGGGCATACTGCCACGCATGACTGCCTCGCTGACGCTGATCGCCGCGGACGGTTCGGAGACCGCCGACCCGGAACCCGCCCAGATCGCGGCCGCCGTGCGCGCGCTGACCATCGACAACTGGTTCGTCATCCTCGAGCGCTTCGAGGACACCTTCCTACAGGTGGCGGTCAAGGCCGACCATTTCGCCCTGGAGCGGCGTGCGGGCGGTGACGAGACTCAGGAGGGTACGTCGGTCGGCACTCTCGACGAGGTGGTTACGACATTTCAGGCGTACGCCCGGCAGGACCCGGCGTGGGCGTCGCCGTTCACCTGGGCCCGCGTCAAGCTGTAGGTATGCGGGAGATCCAGATCGCGCCCGGCGTGGCGATGCCGATGATCGGCCTGGGCACGGCGGGCCTGCACGGATCGGGCGGCGAGCGGGCGGTGCGCGGCGCGCTGGACCTCGGATATCGCCTGATCGACACGGCGACGGCCTACGGGAACGAGCAGGAGGTCGGCGCCGCGCTGCGATCGTCTGGGGTCCGCGCCTTCGTGACCACGAAGCTGCGCCCGGAGGACGCGGGCCGCGAGCCGGCCGTGCTGGCGGCGAGCCTGCGCGCGCTGGGCGTGGACCGGATCGACCTGTGGCTCATCCACTGGCCCGTCGCGGGCGGCGCGGGAGTGCCGTCGTGGCAGGCGATGTTGGCGGCGCGGGACGAGGGCCTGGTGCGGGCGGTCGGGGTGTCCAACTATTCGCCGTCACAGGTTGATTCGCTCATCGCGGCGACCGGCGAGGCGCCGGCGGTCAACCAGATCCCGTGGAGCCCGGCGCTGCACTCCCCTTCGTTGCTGGCGGCGTTCGCCTCCCGGGGCGTCGTGGTCGAGGGCTACAGCCCGTTGCGGCGCACGGCGCTCGACCATCCTGCTCTGCGCGCGGTGGCCGCCGCGCACGGCGTACCCGTGTCGGAAGTGGTCATCGCCTGGCACCTGGCCCATGACGTGGTCGCGATCCCGCGCTCGGCGGACCCGTCCCGGCAGCGCAGCAACCTGGCCGCGGCGTCGCTGAACCTCTCCCCCGACGAAATCGCGGCCATCGACGCGATCGGCCCCTGAGTTTCTTGTCGAAGACTGTCCGGCGGCTCCGACGTTCCCCGCGACGGACATTCTCTGCTTGGAACGAGGGAGGCCCTTGATGGGCAAGGTTGTTCTCGACGTGTCGATGTCTCTGGACGGCTTCGCCACCGGGCCGCGGGTCCGGCCCGAGTCGCCGATGGGTGATGGCGGTGAACGCCTGCACGACTGGATGTCGACCGACGTCGAGGTGCGGGAATCGGTCGACGCGCGCGTGGGTGCGGCGGTCGTCGGGCGGCGGACGTTCGATCTGGGCCTGGGCATGTGGGGTGGCACGCCGTGGCCGGGCGTGCCGACCTTCGTGGTCACGCACCGGCCCGAGGCGGACTTCGTGGGCTCCAACGGCGGGGCGTTCGCCTTCGACGGGCTGGCGCCGGCGGTCCAGCGGGCCCGGGAGGCCGCGGGCGACAAGGACGTCCTGGTGCTGGGCGTGGACGTGTCGCGGCAACTGCTGGGCTCGGGCCTGCTGGACGAGGTGCACCTGCACCTGGTGCCGGTGCTCCTGGGCGCGGGTGCTCCGCTGTTCGCCGGCGTGCGGGCGGAACTGCTGCCGCTGGGCGCGCCCGTCGGCGGCGCGGCCACGCACGTCCGCTACCGGGTTGCTCAGTAGTGTTCCGGCGGTGACAGCGGCCGCAGCGGCAGAACGTCGCGCTGGTCGTCCTCCGGGTCGCCGTAGCCGAACCAGGTGATGTGGCCGTGGTCGGGGTCGACGACCGTCAGGCGCTGCCAGTGCCCCGCGACGCTCCAGCTCGGCATGCCCCACGCGAGATTCCAGTCGCCGGCATGCACCGGGCCGTTGTCGGCGGCCTGCAGCAGGCCGAGGTACTCGTGGGTCCAGCGGGCGGCCCACGCATCGTCGTCCAGGCTGGTCTCCCGGACGCGCCGCGCATGGCCGGCGGTCAGCGGCGGCAACGGTGAGCGGTACCGGGCGGTGCGGGCGTAGTAGACGCCCTGATTCCTCGCCCGCTGCACCCCCAACAACACGACCTGGTCGGCTTGACGCAGCAGAAGCCGTCGGCCGGCCGTCACCTCCATGCGCAGCGCGGGCCGCGCCGGCCGCTTCGCGACGCAGGCCAAGCCCACCCAGTGGCCACCCAGCGACGCAGGCAACGGGGTGCGTGTCACGCCATCATCGTACGACCGGCGCCTCGCGTCTTGAAGTTCGTCAGGCTTAGGCTCCGGCGTGTGGAGGGGATCGGCTGGTTGGTGTTCTGTCCCTGCTTGTTCGCCGTGCTGATGGCGTTCCTCGCGACCGTGGTCATCCTCGTGCACACCAAGCCTCAGGATCGCCGCCGGCGGTAGCTGTCCCCGGATGCGACCGTCGAGAGCTCTGGTCGCGCCATGCGACACGTGACGTCGCCGCGATGGACCCGTTCCAGAAAGGCGAGCTCGCCCGCTTCAGAGAGCGGATATCGGATGGCGCGGCGTGCACCTTGTGGTCCATGGTTCGGGCGTGATCGTCATCCAGCGGGTACGCGTGCGGTGGAGCGCGGCGGAGCGAGGCGCGCCGGAGGCGGACGCCCGCCGAGGACTCAACCGGCCCGCGACGCTTCCCGCGCCGCTGCCCGCGGGCGAGGTCGTGGCCCATGACGTCCTGGCCGATGCGGCCGCCGCCTATGCACGCCGCGAAGACGTAGTGACCGGCGGCCCGACCATCGCCGAGAGCCTTGCCCTATCGCTCACCGTCGACGGGTCGGCGGTGACCGTCGAGCGCCTGCCCGGCAGGGCGGCGTTCCCTCGGAGCGAAATGTCGACCCGCCTGTTCACTCTCACTCACGGGCAGGTCGGCCGGTACAGGGCCAACTTCCGGTTCTGGTCCACCCACTGCGCGTGCGACCCGAGCTGGCATTACGAGGATTGGGTGATCCATGTCAGCAACGGCGATGTCGCACCCGACCGGTTCCTGCGAGGCGCACCGGACCGCGACGTCGACAACCGTGTCCATCTTTACGGCGGCTCCGGCCGCCGAGGGTGACGGGCGAGTCAGCCAGTACATCGGACTCTGATGACTCGCGGGTGAAGCCGGGATCGGCGTGGCCAAGTGGATCGACAACAAGAGGTGCAGGGAATGCACGAGCATGCCGGTAAGCCGGGCGGGCGGTCCGCAGAGGAAGTCGAGCGCCGCACCAGGTGGGCTGAGCAGTACATCGAGGCGTTGTGCCTGCGATCTGTTGTGGCCGAGACGGGCAGCGGACCGTACGCGTGTCCGTGCTGCCAGTATCCGACGCTTGACGGGCGAGGTCAGTTCCAGATGTGCTTCGTCTGCGGATGGGAAGACGACGGGCAGGATGACGAAGACGCTGACACGGTGCGGGGCGGTCCCAACGGTCCGATCAGTCTGACGGAGGCACGTCATGCCTATGCCAAGCGACAAGCCCGTTGGGAGCGCAGACGGCGCCGATCGAGACCAGAAACAGGTTGACGGGCTTGGCCACAGCCGGTCCCTTCCGCGCACTCATAGCGCGCATCGCGGGTCGTGAACACGATTTGTCACACAGGTCATGAGACCGGACGCGCTGGTAGCCCGCGTACGAATCTAGCGGCGGCACGGCGGAGGTCTGCGTTGGCGTCGTCGGATAGCGGCATCGTGCGAACTACGTCAGCGAGACGATCTCGGTGGCGTTCTGCGCCTCGCCAGTCCTCGGCGTCGAGCCGCAGCACGTTGTGCAGTAGATCGCCGGGGAAGTAGTCGCCCTCGGCCAGGGGATCGTCGAGCAGGACAGCGACGGCGATCGGTAGGAGGATCGGTACGCCGATGCGCTGACCGAGCATGACGCGCAGATCTTCAGTGGTGAACTGGTCCACCGGTTTCCGCCCGAGTTCCGTGCAGCGTCGAACGAGGTAGGAGGCGTCCGGACCAGGGTCCGCCTGTCGAACTCGTTCAAACTCCTCAACCGTTGTCGGGTGCGGGACGCCTGGGGGCGGTCGTCGCGGCGGTCGGGCCATGGTCGAAGTGTGCCTCAGGTAGGGGTTGAGCCGACGCGTCGCCGGAGTTCGGGCTTGTGGGCTTTGAATCGGGCGATGGGTCGGGTGGTGGTACGGGCGACCTCGGCGACCAGGCCGAGGTCGTAGTGGATGCGCCAGGTGGTCTTCGACGGTCAGGGTGCGGCCGGCGTGGTTGATACCGGCCTGGATGCGCTGGCTGGCGATCATGCGGGATCAGCGGCTGGACACGCGCCGTGACGCTGCAAGTCGGTCGCGCCGGTTGCCGCGACGTTTCTGGTCCATAGCCGGAGTGCGCGGTGCCGGACAGACTGCGGCTGGGTTCGGGAGTCTTTGAGGGTCGCGAGCGTGCTGGTCAGGGCGGTCGCGGGGTACCCGGTCTCGAGCCACCGTAGAGCCAGCCCTGCCCAGTAATCGCTCCGGGATTCAACGGCGAACCGCAACAGTGCGGGGACGAAAGACTCGTCCGCTTGAGCTTCGGCAAAAGCTCCGGTCACCTCGTCCGGCGGCCTCTCCAGCAGCGGCAACAGCCAGAGCAGGCGGTCCTCCGCAGGTTGGACGGGATGGTTGGGGCCCCACATGATCCATCCCCCGGCGGAGTCGAGGCCGAGTGTCAACCCTTGGTCGTTGACCAGGATGACCGGTCGGCGGTCGCCATGGCTCTCGAATCGGCCCGTCACCGCCACGCCTCAGGATCGCCGTCCGCGGTAGGTGTCACCGGGTGCGACCGTCGACAGCTCGCTACCCACACCGTCCCGCAACGACACCAGCGGTGGCCGGCGGGACGACCACACCACCACCAGGCGGCCGTGGTACGGGACCGGGCGGTGGCGACCGGCGATGACCGCCTCCGCGACCGACGGGCCGACCAGCAGCATCGACGAGCGGATCCACCGCGAGCCCAACGGTAGCCAGCTGCCCTTGTCGCGCACGACCGACGACCCGCCGGTTAGCTCGAAGCCGCCGGCCGGCAACCCGCCCCGCGCCCGGTCGAACTCGTCTGTCGACCATGGACCGCCCGAGCTGCCGCCACCGCCGCCGAGGAGGCGCCAGCCGACGGGCTCCCGTACCAGCAAG
>NZ_BONC01000004.1 GCF_016862515.1 Asanoa iriomotensis | reverse complement strand
CGCACCACCGCGGACCCGAGCAATGAGCTAGAAGTCGCCTTCGGCGACCTGGAAGACGGTCAGGCCCAGGTCGCGCCACATCCGGACGACGTGCTGGCGGTCGTCGAAGACGCCGACGACGCGGAAGTCGCCCGCGATCTCGCTCTGGAAGATGTCGCGCTTGACCACCGCGTCGCGGCGCGTGTCGCCGAAGCCGCGCATGTGCAGCGCCAGGTACGGGACGCCGACGTGTTCCGCCAGCCAGTCCTCGGTGTCGGTGCGGGCGCTCTCCTCGCGGCCGGTGCAGTAGATGACCCCGTAGCCCGCGGCGTGCATGGCGCGGACCGCGGCGATCACCGCGTGGTTGGGCTCGTCCTCGATGACCCGGTCGAGGTCGAGGTGGTGGCGGTCGCCGAGCAGCGCGACCGTGCCGTCGATGTCGACCAGCACGATCTCGGGCGCGTCCGCCGGCGGCTCGTAGCGGTCCGTCGGCGGTGCGGCGGCGACCGACGGCACCGGGAGCGGCAGGGTGCGGCCGGCCAGGTACCGCTGGTGCATCGACCGGATCGCCACCTCGCCGACCTGCTCCTCCTTGGGGCGGGTGGCGTCACGGCGGACGCACTCGTCGACCGGCACGTCGGTGAGGTCGTGCACCTCGAAGGTGGCGCCGTGGCGGGCGGCGAGGCCCGCCCATTCGCGAGCGACCCGGGTGCGCAGGTTCGTGTCGTCGACGCAGACGTCGACGCCGGCCTGGAGGAGGCTGTCGACCAGCGTGTACGAGGCGATCGTGACCTCGCGCTCGGCCCGGTCGGTGAGCAGCGGCTCGCCGTGCAGCATCCTGCGCAGGTCGTCGCGGTTGACCCGGACCACCCAGGGCTGCAGCGAGCGCGCATAGGTGGTCTTACCGGACGCGGGCAGGCCGCGTGTGATGATCAACCTGGGCACGCGGGACGGCATGCGGTCAATCATGACCCACGGGAATGACCACCCCAGGGGGCGCGTTACACCCGGCGGACCACTGCATGGCAGACTGGTCAATCGGCCAAGGTTCCGGTTCACGTCCGTTCGGTGGACGACCCGGCGACCATCGACGAAAGGACCGAGGCGGCATGAAGCCCGACATCCACCCGCAGTACGTGAGCACCGAGGTCACCTGTAGCTGCGGCAACACGTTCACCACCCGCAGCACGGCGAAGAACGGTCAGATCCACGTCGAGACCTGCAGCGCCTGCCACCCGTTCTACACCGGCAAGCAGCGCGTTCTCGACACCGCCGGCCGCGTGGCCAAGTTCCAGCAGAAGTACGCCAAGGTTCAGGCCAAGAAGAAGTAGCTACGCCGACGGCGCCCCCCTCGCGGTCCTGCGGGGGTGGGCGCCGTTTCGTGTCAACAAGGGGCCGGCAAAGGGGTACGACAATGAGCGTGGATCGACTCGCGGGGCTGCTCGACGAGTACGACGAGCTGGAGAAGCGGCTCGCCGACCCGGCGATCCACGCTGACCAGAACACGGCCCGGCGGGTGGGCCGGCGGTTCGCCGAGCTGGCCCCGATCCGCAAGGCCAACGACGAGCTCGAGCAGACCCGCGCCGACCTCGCCGCCGCGCGTGAGCTGGCCGCCGAGGACCCGTCGTTCGCCGGCGAGGTCGACTCGATCGCGGCCACCCTGCCGGCCCTCGAGGAGCGCCTCGCCGAGCTGCTCATGCCGCGCGACCCGCACGACGCCAAGGACGTGATCCTGGAGATCAAGGCGGGCGAGGGCGGCGAGGAGTCGGCGCTGTTCGCGGGCGACCTGCTGCGGATGTACACCCGCTACGCCGAGCGGCACGGCTGGGTCACCGAGGTGATCGACGCGCAGGACTCCGACCTCGGCGGCGTCAAGGACGTCTCGCTGGCGGTCAAGACCCGCGGTGTGCCGGAGGGCGGCAACGGCGTCTGGTCGCGGCTCAAGTGGGAGGGCGGCGTCCACCGCGTGCAGCGGGTGCCGGTCACCGAGTCGCAGGGCCGGATCCACACCTCGGCGGCCGGCGTGCTGGTGCTCCCCGAGGCCGAGGACGTCGACGTGAGCATCGACCCGGGCGACATCCGGGTCGACGTGTTCCGGTCGTCCGGGCCGGGCGGTCAGTCGGTCAACACCACGGACTCGGCGGTACGCATCACGCACCTACCCACGGGCATCGTCGTGAGCTGCCAGAACGAGAAGAGCCAGCTGCAGAACCGGGAGCAGGCGATGCGGATCCTGCGCGCCCGGCTGCTGGCTGCGGCGCAGGAGGAGGCCAACGCGGCCGCGTCCGACGCCCGCAAGGCCCAGGTGCGCACCGTGGACCGCTCCGAGCGGATCCGCACCTACAACTTCCCGCAGAACCGGATCAGCGACCACCGGATCGGCTACACCGCCTACAACCTCGACCTGGCGCTGGCCGGCGACCTCGACGGCGTGCTGGACGCGCTCAGCGAGGCGGACCGGGCGGCCCGGCTGGCCGGCGAGACGGAGCTATCCCGGCACTGACCGCGCGAGCCGGTCGACCCGGCGCAGCGCGTCGGGGATCCGGTGTGCGCCGGCCATCGCGCTGACGAGTGCCGCTGCCTCCGCGAGCGGGATGCCGGCCGCGGTCACGTAGAGCGGCCGGGTGCCGCCGCGGACCACGGGCACCGCGTGCGTCGCCGACCGGAACGCGGTCTTCGCGACACCCACCACCGGAATGTCGATCTCCGCACGCAGGCGGGCGCCGAGCCCGGGTCGGCCCGCAGGGTCCAGGTCGACGTAACCGTCCACGATGAGCAGGTCGACCGGCGCGGTCGTGGCGAGCACGGCGCGGATCACCGGCAGCTCGCGCTCGAAGAAGAAGCCCGGCCGGTACGCCGGCACCGCCGTCACCGTGCCGATCTTTTCCTCGACGAGCGTGGCGAACCGGGGTTCGGCGGCCACGACGAGGGCCGCGCGGGCGCCGCCCTCGTCCGGGTAGTGCGCGTCGACCGCGCCGTAGCGGTCGGTCATCCCTTGGCGCGGTGCTGGAAGCCGAGCAGCGCCGTCTCGACCGCCTGCTTGACGCGGTCGTAGCCGAGCCCGGCGTCGGCGAGCACCTGGCCGGCCGCGGTGTCGGGCATGCGCAGCACGCCGAGCAGGATGTGCTCGGTGCCGACGTAGTTGTGGCCGAGGTCGAGGGCGCTTTGCATGGCTTCCTGGAGCAGCTGCTTGGCGCCGGCGGAGAACGGCACGTGGTCGGGTGCCGCCTTCCGGCCCGGCGCCGGCAACCGCCCGGTGACCGCCTCGGCGAGCGTGGCGGGGTCCGCGCCGAGCGTGCCGACCAGCTTGGCGGCCAGCGCGTCGGTGGCGCCGAGCAGGGCGACCAGCACGTGCTCGGGCTCGACCAGCGGGTTGCCGCGCTCGTGGGCCAGCGCGCTGCTGTCCTTGGCGACCCTCGCGGCCTTCTCGGTGAACCGGGCGAACCTGCCCGCGCCGCCGCGCTGCTGGGCGGCCTGCTTGGAGACGCCCATGGCGTCGCCGATCTGGCTCCAGGACGCCCCGGAGAGCCGGGCGGCCCGGATGAAGTGGTCGATGAGCTGGTCGCCGAGGTCGCCGAGGGCGCGCGCCCGGGACCGGGCCTCCCCGACGCGGGCCACGGGGTCGGCGTCGGGCAGGTCGCTCTCGAGCTGGCTGATCAGGGCGTCGACGGAGAGGTCGAAGGGTGCCATGCGTCAAGTGTGGGTTGACGCCACCGACTTCGTCAAGGCCGGCTTGACGCCGCATTTCGGTCATTTTTGTCCGAGTGTGTGGATAGTGTGACTGGTGTGAGGTGGTTTCGGCTCGCAGTGGCATCCGTGCCGCTCGGGCTGCTGGTGTTGCTGTCCGGCGTCGCGCTGGCGACACCCCTGCCGAGCACCGTGGACGTCGCGCTGGCGGGCAAGGTCGCGCCGGCCACGGTGCGGGCAGGGCAGGACGCGACCCTGACCATCACGGCGCACAACAAGGGCTTCCTGCCAGCGGCCGGCGTACGCGTCGCGGTGCCGCTGCCGTCGCGCCTCGCCGTCACGAAACACACCGCCGGCCAGGGTTCCTTCGACGGTCTGGTGTGGACCGTCGGGGCGCTGCCGGTGCGGAAGACCGTGACGCTGACGCTCGTGGTGCGCGGGAGTGGACCGGCCACCGTCACGGCGGCAGCCGCGCTGGTCGGTGCGACCCCACGGGACGGCGACGCCCGGAACGACTTGGCGACGGCGGCGCTGCGGGTGACCGCGGCCAACGGGGCGGCCACGGTGCCGCGGGCGGACCTCGCGCTGGTGGCCCAGGTCGTACCGGCCACGGCCAGACTCGGTGAGCCGGTCAGCTTCGTGGTCACCGTGACCAACAAGGGCCCGGCGCCGGCGTCCGACGTGGAGGTGGCGGATCCGGTGGTCGCCGGGACCTTCCTGGCGTCGGCGGCGACCGCCGGCCAGGTGACCGGGCTGCCGGTGGGCACCGGCGCGGTGGCCACCGCCGCCCGCTGGCACGTGGGCACGTTGGCGGCCGGTGCCAGTGCGACGTGGACGGTGCGGGCGCTGACCGCGTTCCCCGTCTGGGGCGACACCGCGGTGCTGGTCACCCAGAGCGGCGCCGACGACCCGGTCCCGGGCAACGCCGTCGCCCGGGCGGCTCCGGTGGTGACCGCGGCCGACGTGGCGCTCGAGCGGGACGTCAGCAACCTCACCCCGGTCTTCGGGCAGGAAATCACGATCACCCTGACCGTCGGCAACGCCGGCCCGGACCCGGCGCGCGCGGTGACCGTCACCGATCCGCCCCGCGACGGGCTGGTCTTCGTGTCCGCGTCGTCGAGTGCCGGCGGCTACGACCAGGAGGCCGGCCGCTGGGCGGTCGGTGACCTGACGCCCGGCGCCGAAGCGACGCTGACCGTGCGGGTCCGGGTCGAGGCGGCCGGCCCGATCGCCGGCCGGGCGGTAGCCGAGGCGAGCCCCGGCGACCCGGACAGCGCGAACAACGCCGCCGAGACCGTGCTGACCGCGAGCGGCGCGGAGCCATTGCCGCTGCCGGTCTTCCGCACGGGCTTTCCGCTGCCGTTCACCGAGATCCGGCTCTCCACGATGGAGGCGACGATCGTCGGCGGCCTCCTGATGGCCTTCGGCCTCGTGCTGCTGGCGCACGTGGCGCCGGATGTCGTCAGGACGCGGCGCGCGGGCGGCGTTTGGCCCGCAACATCTCCCGGTCGGCGATCTCGAAGGCCTGGCCGAGAGCGTCACGCAGCGCCGGACCGGAGCCGTTGACCTCGGCGAAGCCGACGCTGACCCCGACCGGTGTGCCCGGGACCAGGGCGTGCCAGTCTTCGGCGGCGACCGCGGCCGCCACCCGGCGGGCCACGTCGGCCGCCTCGGCCATGCCGGCGCCCGGCAGCACGACGACGAACTCGTCGCCGCCGTAGCGGGCCACGAAGTCGCCGCGGCGCATCACCCGGTGGATCACCCCGGCGATGCGCTGGAGCACCAGGTCGCCGGAGTGGTGGCCGTGCTCGGTGTTGACCGCCTTGAAGCCGTCGAGGTCGCAGACGCCGATCACGGCCCGCTCGCCGCGGGCGACCATCGCCGCCACGTAGCGCTCGAGCTGCCGGCGGTTGGGCAGCCCCGTCAGCGGGTCGGTGAGTGCCTCGCCGGCGAGCTGCGCGGCGGTGCGGCGCAGCTCCTCGCGCTCGATCTGCGCCGCGATGCCGTCGACGTAGACCGTCTGCAGCCGGTCGCTGCGCTGCGCGGCCAGGCGGAACGCCTTGCGGTCGGCGCGGTGGGCCGCGGCGTGGTCGCCGGCCCGGGCGAAGGTCAGGCTGCGCAGCCGTTCCGGCTCGGCCGCGCCCAGCGTCTGCGGCGAGATCGTGACGGTGCCGATGCGGCGCAGCGCCTCGGTCGGCCGGCCGCCCGCGATCGCCACGCAGACCTCGCCGAGCTGGCGCAGGTCTCGCGCGCGAGCGCCGTCGCCGCCGGCGGCCAACAGCGCGTGCACGTCGGAACGGTCGTCGATCTCCTCGCCGAGGGCGCCCCGGCGCGCCGCCGCGTAGCCGTAGGCGGTCACCGTGGACGGTCGCAGCTTGGCGCCGCCGTCGGCGTCGAGGAACCGGCACAGGTCGGCGCCGATGTCGCGGAGCACCCGCAGGCAGCCGTCGGAGTCGCCGGAGTGGTCGAGCGCGACCGCGTTGCGCAGCCGGATGCCGGGCGCGGCGAACAGCTCCTCGGGCAGCCCGGCGGCGGTGCCGATCTGCCGGGCCCGCTCGATCGCGCCGAGCGCGTAGCCGTGGAAGCTCAGGTAGGAATAGGCCATCGCCAGGTCGTGCCAGCCCCACGCGGTGTCGCCGTCCGGGTCGGACACCCGGGTGAGGAAGCTCGCGCTCTGCACGAAGTGGGTGACGCAGCGGTCGAGGGCGCCCTGGTGGTGCGCGGCGAGGGCGGCCAGGGCGTGCGCGTGGCCGAGCACGTAGGGGTCGCCGACCTCGCGGGCGCCTTCCAGGGCAGCGTCGACGGCACCCGCGTATTCCGCGGTGCGGCCCAGGTTGATCACCGCGGACAGGCGCTGGACCAGCGCGTCCGCCCTGGTCTGCGGGTCGGTGGTGGTCTCGAGCACGCGGTCGAGTACCAGGCAGGCGTCGGCCGAGCGGCTCTGCGTCAGCAGCCCGCGCGCCTGGCGCAACACGTCAACCTGGTCGGGGACCCGGTCGAGCCAACCCACCGAGTGACCCCCTTCTGCAACAGTCGCGTGGTCGAACGTCAATGATTATCTAGTGACGGGCCGCCGACAACAGCCGACCGAAGGGACGACGATCCGCGTCGCACCAATGATCGCCGATGCCACCGACCGGTTGGCGTCCGCGGGGGTCGAATCACCGCGAAACGACGCCGAGCTGCTGGCGGCCTTCGTTCTCGGCGTGTCGCGCGGCCGGCTCCTGTTGGCCGACCGGGCCACCGCCGCGCAGGCCGACGCGTTCCGGCGGCTGGTCGATCGCCGGGTCGCCCGCGAACCCCTTCAATACATCACGGGTACGGCCGCCTTCCGGCACCTGGAGCTGGCGGTCGGCCCGGGCGCGTTCGTGCCCCGGCCCGAGACCGAGCTGCTCGCCGGCTGGGGCATCGACGTCGCCCGTGCGCTGACCGACCCCGTGGTGGTCGACCTGTGCGCCGGGCCCGGCCCGATCGCGCTGTCGGTGGCTTCCGAGGTCACGGCCTCGACCGTGTACGCGGTCGAGAAGTCCCCGGCCGCCCTGGACTGGCTGCGCCGGAACGCCGCCGAGCTGGCGCCGGGCACCCGGGTCGTGGCCGGCGACGTGACCGACCCGGGTCTGCTCGCCGACCTGCGGGGCCGGGTGGACGTGCTGCTCAGCAACCCGCCGTACGTCCCGTCGGGCACGCCGGTCCCGCCGGAGGTCGACCGCTACGACCCGGCGACCGCGGTGTTCGGCGGGCCGGACGGGCTGGTGGTGGTGCGTCCGGTGATCGACCGGGCGGCCGAGCTGCTGCGGCCCGGTGGGGCGTTGGCCATCGAGCACGATGAGGAGCACGGCGCGGCGGTACCGGAGCTGTTGCGCGTACACGGTGGGTTTGACCGGATTGAACCGCATGACGATCTCACCGGCCGTCCTCGATTCACCACTGCCCGCCGCATCGAGGGCAGCCCGTCGTGGCAGACTGGCTCCTCGTGATGCTCTATGACTGCCGGTCGATCGCCGACCGTGACCGGGGGATCGCCGCCGCGATCGAGGCGGTCAAATCCGGCGAGCTGGTGGTGTTCCCGACCGACACGGTCTACGGGCTGGGCGCCGACGCGTTCACGCCGTACGCGGTGTCGCAGTTGCAGACCACCAAGGGACGCGACCGGGCGGCCGCGCCGCCGGTGATGGTCGGCTCCCGGCACACCCTCGACGGCCTGGTCTTCTCGCTGCCGCAGGCGGCCCGTGACCTGGTCGAGGCGTTCTGGCCGGGCCCGCTGACGATCATCATCGAGCACTCGCCCACCCTGCAGTGGGACCTCGGCGAGACCGGCGGGCAGATCGCGGTGCGGATGCCGCTGCACCCGGTGGCCCTCGAGGTGCTGCGCGAGACCGGCCCGATGGCGGTGCTCTCCGCCAACAAGTCCGGCCAGCCCGCGCCCACCACCGCCGAGGAGGCCCGCGAGCAGCTCGAGTACGCGGTCCGCGTCTACCTCGAGGCCGGCCCGAGCGCCGACCCGGTGCCCAGCACCATGGTGGACGTGACCGGCGACGTGCCGCGCCTGCTGCGCGAGGGCGGCATCCCGATCGAGAAGCTGCGCGACGTGGTCCCCGGCATCGCCGGCCCGGAGCTGTGACCGTGCCGCCGTTCACCGTCCTGCACGTCTGCATGGGCAACATCTGCCGTTCCCCGATGGCCGAGCGCCTGCTCGCCCTCTCGGTCCGGCAGCGGTTGACCCGCGTGCCGGCGGGAACGGCCGTGCCGGAGGCCGACGCCCTGGTGCACAGCCACAGCGCCGGCACCGGTGGATGGCACGACGGCGAGGAGATGAACCCGCCGGCCGCCCGCCAGGTGCGCGCCCGCGGCGGCGACCCCACCGGCTTCGCCGCGCGCAAGCTCCTCTCGGAGCACATCGACGCCGCCGACCTGGTCCTCACGGCCACCGCCGATCAGCAGGACTACGTGGTCGCCCTGCGCCCCGACGCCGCGGCCCGCACGTTCGTGCTCGGCGAGTTCGGCCGCCTGCTGCCGGTGGTCGACCCCGCGGCGCTGCCCGACGGCTCCCTCACACCTGATGCCGTGTACGCCCGCGGTGTGGCCCTGGTCGAAGCGGTCGACGCCGCCCGCCGGGGCGCCGCGCCGCTGCCCGCCGACGACCTCGACGACCCGTGGGGCCGCGGCGACCAGACGTTCAGCCGGGTGGCCGACGAGATCGAGGAGACCGTCGTGCCGCTCGCCCGCCTGCTCATCCCGTCCTGAGGGGACAGACATGGTCAACGCCCGCTGGCTGGCGCCGGGTTCGCCGTCCGGGCTGCTCCGGCTCGGCGACGCCGAGGACGTCGCGGCCGTGCTCGCCGGTGGCGGGCTCGCGGTGCTGCCGACGGAGACCGGCTACATGCTGGCCGCCGCGGCCACGATCGAGGCGGCGGTGCTGCGGGTCTTCAAGGCCAAGCGGCGCGACCTCGCCCACCCGATGCACATCGCCTGCGCCTCGCTCGAGATGGCCGCGCACTTCGCGAAGCTGACGCCCGACGCCCGCAAGGTGATCGGCGCGTTCACGCCCGGGCCGCTGACCGTGGTCGTCGAGAAGACCAGCGAACTGCCCGACAAGCTGGTGACCCACCAGGGCACGGTCGGCATCCGGGTGCCGGACCACCCGGCGACCCTGCAGGTGATCGCGGCGGCCGGTGTCCCGGTGACCGCGACCAGCCTCAACCCGTCCGGCGCCGAGTCGCGGCCGGTCGACGCCGACGTGCTCGCCGAGCTCGAGTGGGACACGTCGGAGTCCTTGCCGGTGGTGGTCGACCACGCGTCGATCCGGCACTCGCTGGCCTCGACGCTGGTGCTGCTCACCGATCCGGACGGTCCGCGGGTGCTCCGCGAAGGCCCGGTCTCGGCGGCGCAGGTACAGGAGACCCTGGCTCGCTAGGGTGCTCGGCGCCGCGCGCGATGTTGCGGGCCATGCCACCGAAGATCAGCGCGTGGAACGGCGAGACCGCCGCCCAGTACGCGTGCCCGGCCAGCCCGTGCGGCAGGAACACCGCCCGCTGGCGGTAGCGGGACCGGCCCGGGCCATCCGGCTCGGCGCGCATCTCCAGCCACGCCCGGCCGGGCAGGCGCATCTCGGCGCGCAGCCGGAGCAGGTCGCCCGGCACGATCTCCTCGACCCGCCAGAAGTCGAGCGCGTCGCCGATGTAGAGCCGCTGCGGATCCCGCCGGCCCCGGCGCAGCCCGACGCCGCCGACCAGCCGGTCGAGCCAGCCCCGCACCGACCAGGCGAGCGGGAACGAGTACCAGCCGTTCTCGCCGCCGACCCCCTCGATCACCCGCCACAGCATCCCGGCGTCGGCGTCGACCACCCGCTCGCGTACGTCGGTGTAGACGCTGCCGCCGGACCACTGCGGGTCGGTGGGCAGCGGCTCGGCCGGCGAGCCGGCGCCGGACCAGCGGGTCTCCACGTTCAGGTCGCGGATTTTGCGCAGCGCCAGCCGCACCGCGCGGTCGAATCCGGTCAGGCCGTCGGGCGGGTCCGGCACGTACGCCGCGATGTCGTGCTCGTGCGCCACCGCCTCGTGGATGAGGCTCTCCACCAGCGGTCGGGCGATCGAGTTGGGCACGGGGGTGACGAAGCCGACCCAGTGCGAGGAGAGCCCGGGTGTCAACGGCCGGACCGGCACGATCAGGCGCCGGGGGAGTCCCGCCACGACGGCGTACCGCTGCATCATCTCGGCGAAGGTCAGCACGTCCGGTCCGGCGATGTCGAAGCCGCGGTTGACGCCGGCCGGCAGCGTGGCCGCGCCGATCAGGTAGTGCAGGACGTCGCGGACGGCGATCGGCTGGATCCGGTTGCGCACCCAGCGCGGCGTGACCATGGCCGGCAGGCGCTCGGTCAGGTAGCGGAGCATCTCGAACGACGCGGAGCCGGAGCCGATGATCACCGGCGCCCGCAGCACCGCGGTCGGCGTGCCGCTCTCGAGCAGGATCCGGGCGACCCCGGCGCGTGAGCGCAGGTGTGCGGAACTGTGGCTGCCCGGCGGGGGCTCGGGGCCGCCGAGGTAGACGATCCGCCGCACGCCGGCGTCCCTGGCCGCGGCCGCGAACGCCTCGGCGTTGGCCCGGTCGAGGTCCTCGAAGTTGGGCCGGCCGAGCGAATGGACGAGGAAGTAGGCGACGTCGACGCCGGCGAACGCGGCCGGCAGGGAGGCCGGGTCACCGAGGTCGCCCTTGCTCACCTCGACCCGGTCGGCCCAGGGCACGTCGCGCAGCTTCTCCGGCGAGCGGCTCAGGCAGCGGACCTCGTGACCGGCGTCGAGCAGGCGGGGGACCAGGCGGCCGCCGATGTAACCGGTGGCGCCGGTGACCAGACACTTCATCTCTCTCACTATGCGGCTCCCGTCGCCGGCTCGGGCGGTATCCGGATCGTCACCCAGAGTTCGCCATAGGTTTCCCGGGCGGCGCTGATTTGTCCGGGCTTATCCGAATCTATGGCGCGTTCCGGGAGACTTGGCGGGCGCACGTAGACTGCTCCGCAATGTCGACGACCTCCGTACCCACTCCGGCCGAACCGACCGCGACCCCCGAGGACCGCAACTGGCGGCTGCGGCACCTGCCGCCCATCCTGATCGCCGCCGCGGTGATGACCGCCGGCGCGGCGGTCCTGGGCGGCGTGTTCGCGGGCGGGGTGGGCGCCTACGCGGCGCCACTGGGCGTGCTCGTCGCGACCGCCAGCTTCCTGGTGTCCACGTTGGCCATCGCCTGGGCCGACCGGCTCGACCCGAAGCTCGTGATGCCGTTCGGCATGGGCGTTTACGTGGCCAAGCTGAGCGTGCTCGGCGGCCTGATGCTGGTCGTGGCGACCACGGGCTGGCCCGGGCTCAAGCCACTCTCCGTAGGCATCGTGGCTGGCGTGTTGGCGTGGACAGCGACCCAGATCTGGTGGATCGTGACGGTGCACGCCCGAGGATTTCGTCGTTAACGCGACCCTTCGGTGACCCCACATCAGGGGTCGGAGGAGTAGCGTGAGCGCAGAGGCAGATTCATCATCCCATCACCCCCGCGCTGCATGAGCGTGCGGGGGTCGAGTCTTCGCCTCCCTCTACCGGCTGATACGGTTCCCGCGTCATGGCCGGTGACCCACCCTCGCAACACTCCGACAAGGACCCCGACGCACAGCCGACGGGGGCCGACCTCGGCTGGACCGCCCTGTCCTACCTCATCGGCGGGATGTTGGTGTGGGGGTTCATCGGCTGGCTGGTCGACCGATGGGTCCACACCGGCGGCGTGATCACCGGCATCGGTGTGGTGATCGGTTGCGCTGGTGGGATCTACCTGGTCATCCAGCGAATCGGCGCCCCACCACCGGGGCCCGGCAGTTCATGAGGGAAGGGACGCGGTGATCGGACAGGCGGTCGCTCTCGCGAGCGAGGTTCCGTTTCCACCAGAGGTGGGCGACTTCTACCTGCCCTCCATCGTGCCGTGGGGCGGGCTCAACTCGCTGTGGTTCACGAAGATCACGGCGCTGGTGTGGCTCAGCACCGCGATCATCATCGTGTTCTTCCTGCTCGCGTACCGGAAGCCCAAGTTGGTTCCCGGCAAGGCGCAGTGGATCGCGGAGTCGTCCTACGGCTTCGTCCGCAACAACATCGCGGTCGAGATGCTGGGCGCCCGGGGCGTGCGCTTCGCGCCGTACTTCACCACGCTGCTGCTGTTCATCGTCTTCAACAACCTGTGGAGCATCGTCCCGATCGCCCAGATCTCGCCGAACTCGCACATCGCGTTCCCGGCATTCCTGGCGCTGATCAGCTACGTGCTCTTCAACTACGTCGGCATCAAGAAGTTCGGGTTCCGCAAATACATGCGCAACTCGCTCATTCCGCCGGCGCCGTGGTTCGTGCTGCCGATCCTGATCCCGATCGAGTTCTTCTCGACCTTCCTGGTGCGGCCGTTCTCGCTCGCGGTCCGGTTGTTCGCCAACATGTTCGCCGGGCACATGCTGCTGCTCGTCTTCACGCTCGGCGGCTTCGCCATGTTGAACGCGACGCCCGCCCTGGCGCCCATCTCGGTGCTGTCCTGGTTGATGACCATCGCTTTGACCCTGCTCGAGCTGCTGGTGGTCTTCCTGCAGGCCTACGTCTTCACCGTGTTGACCGCGAGCTACATCCAAGGCGCGGTCTCGGAGGAGCACTGATCCCGGCCCCTCGGGACGAGTGGTCCACCCCCGCACCAACAGTTGTCCGTCCCGCGTGAACGTCACGCGTGATAACCAGGAGGAACCTCAGCAATGGACATCGCCGCAGGAGTTAGTGGCAGCCTCGCCGCTATCGGATATGGCCTCGCCGCCATCGGTCCGGGCATCGGCGTCGGGCTGATCTTCGCGTCCTACATCCAGTCGACCGCGCGCCAGCCCGAGTCGTCGCGCATGACCCTGCCGTTCGTCTGGATCGGTTTCGCCGTGGTTGAGGCGCTCGCGCTGTTCGGCATCGCGTTCGGCTTCATCTGGGCCACCGGCTCCTAAGACCCCAACCTTCGAACGGGAGGTTTCCATGATCCTTAGCGCAGCAGTCGAGCACAGCCCGATCCTTCCGCTCTGGCAGGAGATCGTGGTTGGCGGCGTCGCGTTCGCGGTGCTCTGCTTCGTGCTCATGAAGTTCGTCTTCCCGCGCATGGAGGAGACCTTCAAGGCGCGGGTCGACGCGATCGAGGGTGGCCTCAAGCGCGCCGAAGAGGCGCAGTCCGAGGCCAACAAGCTGCTCGAGCAGTACCGGGCCCAGCTGGCCGAAGCACGCACCGACGCCGCGAAGATCCGCGACGACGCGCGTGCCGACGCCGAGGAGATCCGGCAGGAGATCCAGGTGCGGGCCCGCGAGGAGTCCGAGCGGATCATCGCCGCCGGGCGCGAGCAGCTCAACGCCGAGCGTCAGCAGATCGTGCGCGAGCTGCGGGCCGAGGTCGGCACGCTCGCCGTCGACCTGGCCGGCCGGATCGTCGGTGAGTCGCTCACCGACGAGGCGCGCCGCCGTGGCACGGTTGACCGGTTCCTGTCCGAGCTCGAGTCGACCGGGAGCCGTTGATGCAGGGCGTCAGCCGGGAGTCCTTCCGCTCCGCCGCGGAGCGGCTGGACTCCTACGCGGCCTCGGCGCCCGCCGCCGACCTCGCGACGACCGGCGACGAGCTGCTGTCGGTGGCTGACGTGCTCCGCCGGCAGCCGACGCTGCGGCGGGCGCTGTCGGACCCGGGCCGGCCCGGCGAGGACCGGGCGGAGCTGATCCGCTCGCTGCTCGCCGGCAAGGTCGGCGACGAGACGCTCGGGCTGGCCACCACCCTGGCCGGCGGCCGCTGGTCGGCCGCGACCGAGCTGCTCGACGCGACCGAGCGGTTGGGCGTCGAGGCGCTGCTCGCCAGCGCCGACCGCGCCGACGACCTCGCCGACGTCGAGGACGAGCTGTTCCGTTTCGGGCAGGTCGTCGACGGCTCGCCGGCGCTGTCCAGTGCGCTCTCCGATGTGGTCGCGCCGCCCGCGCAGCGGGCCGAGCTGGCCTCGTCGCTCCTGGAGGGCAAGGCCAAGCCGGTGACCCTGCGGCTCGTCGAGGTGGCGCTCGGCGGCTTCGGCGGGCGGTCGTTCCAGGCGGCATTGAGCCGCATGGTGGAAATGTCCGCTGAACGGCGCGATCGCCAGGTCGCTTATGTCACCGTCGCAGCACCGCTGTCCGATGACGAGGAGCGCCGGTTGGGCGCCAAGCTGTCACAACTGTACGGTCGAGACGTCACTGTCAAGCAGACGGTCGATCCGCAGGTGCTGGGCGGCATGAGCGTGCTTGTCGGCTCCGACCTCTACGACGGCACGGTTCTGCGCCGCCTGAACGACACCCGCAAGGCGCTTTCCCAGCGCTGACACCCCGCCCGCTTAGACCCTGACACCGCACCGGTAACCCGGGCCTGAATAGAGGAAGCAGAGGATGGCCGAGCTGACCATCTCGTCGGAGGAAATCCGCGGCGCCCTGGAGCGCTACGTCTCCTCCTACACGCCCGACATCTCCCGCGAGGAGGTCGGCACCGTCGCCGACGCCGGTGACGGCATCGCACACGTCGAGGGCCTGCCCTCGACCATGGCCAACGAGCTGCTGGAGTTCGAGGACGGCACGCTCGGCGTGGCGCTGAACCTCGACGCCCGCGAGATCGGCGTCGTGGTCCTGGGCGACTTCGCCGGCATCGACGAGGGCCAGCGCGTGAAGCGCACCGGCCGCGTCCTGTCCGTGCCGGTCGGGGACAAGTTCCTCGGCCGCGTGGTCGACGCGCTCGGCGCTCCGGTCGACGGCCTCGGTGAGATCGAGAACGAGGGTTTCCGCGAGCTCGAGCTCCAGGCGCCCAACGTCATGGCCCGCCAGTCCGTCAGCGAGCCGCTGCAGACCGGCATCAAGGCGATCGACGCGATGATCCCGATCGGCCGTGGCCAGCGCGAGCTGATCATCGGCGACCGCAAGACCGGCAAGACCACCATCGCGCTCGACACGATCCTCAACCAGAAGGCCAACTGGGAGTCCGGCGACCCCAAGAAGCAGGTCCGCTGCATCTACGTCGCGATCGGCCAGAAGGCCTCGACCGTGGCGTCGATCAAGGGCATCCTCGACGAGGCCGGCGCGATGGAATACACCACCATCGTCACCGCGCCCGCGTCCGACCCGGCCGGCTTCAAGTACATCGCGCCCTACACGGGTTCGTCGATCGGCCAGCACTGGATGTACGCCGGCAAGCACGTCCTGATCGTCTTCGACGACCTGTCGAAGCAGGCCGAGGCCTACCGCGCCGTCTCCCTGCTGCTGCGTCGCCCGCCGGGCCGTGAGGCGTACCCCGGTGACGTCTTCTACCTGCACTCCCGCCTGCTGGAGCGCTGCGCGAAGCTCTCCGACGAGCTGGGTGGCGGTTCGATGACCGGCCTGCCGATCATCGAGACGAAGGCCAACGACATCTCGGCCTTCATCCCGACCAACGTCATCTCGATCACCGACGGCCAGATCTTCGTCGAGCCCGACCTGTTCAACCAGGGCGTCCGGCCGGCCATCAACGTCGGCACCTCGGTGTCCCGGGTCGGCGGCGCCGCCCAGGTCAAGCCGGTCCGCAAGGTGTCCGGCTCGCTGCGGCTCAACCTCGCGCAGTACCGCGAGCTCGAGGCGTTCGCCGCGTTCGCGTCGGACCTCGACCGCGCGTCCCGCGCCCAGCTCGAGCGTGGCGCCCGCCTGGTCGAGCTGCTCAAGCAGCCGAACTACTCGCCGTACCCGGTCGAGGAAGAGGCGGTCGTCGTCTGGGCGGGTGTCGAGGGCAAGCTCGACGACATCGCGGTCGGCGACGTGCGGCGGTTCGAGGCGGACTTCCTCGACCACGTGCGCCGGCACGACAAGGCGACGCTGCAGGCGATCGCCGACGGCCAGTGGGACGACGACATCATCGCCGCGCTCGACAAATCCATCACGGGCTTCAAGGAGAACTTCCTGGCCCGGGGCGAGACGACCACGGTCAACGAGCCGCCGGCCGAGCCCACCGAGGGTGAGCTCGAGAGCGAGTCGGTGACCCGGTACACCGACCAGCCGGCAGAGAAGGCGTAGGCACCGCATGGCGGCCCAGGTACGCGTCCTTCGCCAGCGCATCCGCTCGGCGAAGGGCATGAAGAAGATCACCAAGGCGATGGAGCTCGTCGCGACGAGCCGCATCGCCAAGGCGCAGGCGCGGGTCGATGCGTCGCTGCCCTACGCCCAGGCGATCACGGGTGTGCTGACGGCGCTGGCGTCCAACGCCAGCGTCGACCACCCGCTGCTCACCCCGCGCCCGCGGGTGCGCCGGGCCGGGGTGCTGCTCATCACCAGCGACCGGGGCCTGGCCGGCGGCTACAGCACCAACGCGATCCGCACCGCCGAGTCGCTCGTCGCGCGGTTGCGCGAGGACGGCAAGGAGCCGGTGCTGTACGTCATCGGCCGCAAGGGCGTCGGCTACTACCGCTTCCGGCAGCGGCCGATCGAGGCGAGCTGGACCGGTTTCTCGGAGCAGCCGACGTTCGAGGACGCCCGCACGGTGGGTGACACGCTGATCGAGGCGTTCACCCACGGTGCGGACGACACCGACGACGGTCCGGGCGCCGACACGGTCACCGGGGTCGACGAGCTGCACATCGTCTACACGCAGTTCAAGTCGCTGCTGACCCAGACGCCGGTCACCCGCATCATCGGCCCGATGCAGGTCGAGGAGCGCCCGAAGTCCGAGGGGCTGCTGCCGGCGTACGAGTTCGAGCCCGAGGCCGAGGCGCTGCTCGACGCGTTGCTGCCGCGCTACGTCAACACCCGCATCTACGCGGCCCTGCTGGACTCCGCGGCCAGCGAGTCGGCGGCGCGCCGGCGGGCGATGAAGAGCGCGACCGACAACGCGGAGGACATCATCCAGACCTATACGCGCCAGATGAACGCGGCGCGGCAGGCCGGGATCACCCAGGAGATCAGTGAGATTGTCGGCGGCGCGAACGCGCTGGCCGCGGCGGGAAGTGAAGCGTGATGACTGCGACTGTCGAAGCTGAGACCACCACGGCCAACGGCCGTGTCGTCCGGGTCATCGGCCCGGTCGTCGACGCGGAGTTCCCGCGTGACGCCATGCCGGAGATCTACAACGCCCTGCACGTGAAGGTGTCGCTGGCCGAGGGCGACAAGACGCTGACCCTCGAGGTCGCGCAGCACCTCGGCGACAACATGGTGCGGGCGATCTCGATGCAGCCCACCGACGGTCTGGTCCGCGGCGCCGAGGTGGAGAACACCGGCTCGGGCATCACCGTCCCGGTCGGCGACATCACCAAGGGCCACGTCTTCAACGCCATCGGCGAGGTGCTCAACCTCAAGGAGGGCGAGAAGTTCGAGGTCAAGGACCGGTGGCCGATCCACCGCGAGCCCCCGAAGTTCGCCGACCTCGAGCCGAAGACGGAGATGCTGGAGACCGGCATCAAGGTCATCGACCTGCTCACCCCTTATGTGAAGGGTGGCAAGATCGGCCTGTTCGGCGGCGCGGGTGTGGGCAAGACGGTGCTCATCCAGGAGATGATCACCCGCGTGGCCCGCAACTTCGGTGGCACCTCGGTGTTCGCCGGCGTCGGCGAGCGCACCCGTGAGGGCAACGACCTCATCACGGAGATGGCCGAGTCCGGCGTGCTCCCGCAGACCGCGCTGGTGTTCGGCCAGATGGACGAGCCGCCGGGCACCCGGCTGCGCGTCGCCCTCTCCGCGCTGACGATGGCGGAGTACTTCCGCGACGTGCAGAAGCAGGAGGTGCTGCTCTTCATCGACAACATCTTCCGCTTCACCCAGGCCGGTTCCGAGGTCTCCACGCTGCTCGGCCGCATGCCGTCCGCGGTGGGTTACCAGCCCACCCTGGCCGACGAGATGGGCCAGCTGCAGGAGCGGATCACCTCGGTCCGGGGCCAGGCGATCACCTCGATGCAGGCGATCTACGTGCCCGCCGACGACTACACCGACCCGGCGCCGGCCACGACGTTCGCGCACCTCGACGCGACCACCAACCTGGAGCGGTCGATCTCCGACAAGGGCATCTACCCGGCGGTTGACCCGCTGGCGTCCTCGTCGACCCTGCTCGCGCCGCAGTTCGTGGGCCAGGAGCACTACAACGTCGCGTCCGAGGTCAAGCGGATCCTGCAGCGCTACAAGGACCTGCAGGACATCATCGCCATCCTCGGCATGGAGGAGCTCTCCGAGGACGACAAGGTGACGGTGCAGCGGGCCCGCCGGATCGAGCGGTTCCTCTCGCAGAACACCTACGCCGCGGAGCAGTTCACCGGCGTGCCCGGCTCGACGGTGCCGATCAAGGAGACCATCGAGGCGTTCAAGAAGATCTCCGAGGGCGAGTACGACCACTTCCCCGAGCAGGCCTTCTTCATGTGCGGCGGGCTCGAGGACCTCGAGCGCAAGGCCGCGGAGCTGATGAAGGACTGAGCGTCCTCACTCACAGCGATCCAGGCACCCCGGTGGGTGCCTGGATCGTTGCGTTTTGTCGCGCGCGTGTTGCCGCACAGTAAATGGTTTGGCCCGATTTCGCACGGCGGCCGACCCGGGCGTCCGTATTCAGGCGTGAGATATAGGCTCTCGACCGCAACCGCGAGCCCTGCCGCACACGTCTCCATAACGGAAGCGGCAACGGGGGATCGACGACAAGGAGTTTCGATGGCGAGAAGGTCGGGCAGCGGTTCATCGGGCCGCTCGACCGGGCGCGGTGCGACCGGCAGGGCCACGCCGGGCGCTCTCCCGCCGGACTTCGGCGGCCCTGCGGGTGTCTCCTCCGCCACCGCGAAGAAGAAGCGGTCCGGTATCCCGCGGTGGGCGCGCTACTGCACCATCCTCGGCGCGATCCTGATGGTCGCCAGCGGCGGTCTGCTGGTCACCTCGGAGGCGCTGCTGGCCCGCTACGAGGGTGCGGTCACCACCGAGGACCTCTTCGGCGACGGCGCCAAGGTCGAGGCCAAGAGCGACATCAAGGGCCCGCTCAACATCCTGTTGGTCGGCATCGACCCGCGCAACACGACGACGCTGCCGCTGGCCGACTCCGTCATGATCATGCACATCCCGGCGTCGCTCGACCGGGGCTACCTGTTCTCCCTCCCGCGGGACACGCTCGTCGACATCCCGGCCTTCCCGAAGTCCGGCTACAACGGCGGCCGCGAAAAGCTCAACGCGGCGATGTCGCACGGGGCGCGGGTCCAGGGCGGTGGCACACCCGACCGGGCGAAGGGTTTCGAGCTGCTGTCGAAGACGATCAGCAACTACACCGGGATCGCGCGCTTCGACGCCGGCGCGATCATCAACTTCTCGGGCTTCAAGAAGATCGTGGACGCCATGGGCGGCGTGACCATGTACGTCGACGAGGCCGAGGTGCTCTCGGAGCACCTGCAGCCCAGCGGCAAGGCCCGCCCGATGCGGGACTGCGGCGGCTGTGCCCACCCCTACTACGGCCCGCAGGCCCGCTACACCAAGGGCACGCACAAGTTCCAGGGTTGGCAGGCGCTCGACTACGTGCGGCAGCGCTACACGGTCGAGGGTGGTGACTACGGGCGCCAGCGGCACCAGCAGCAGTTCGTCAAGGCGATGGCCCAGCAGGTGCTCAGCAAGAACGTGATGACCGACCTGCCCAAGCTCGACAAGGTGCTGCGGGCGGCCGGCGAGGCGCTGGTGTTCAACGGCCGTGGCCACAGCGTGGCCGAGTTCGGCTTCGCGCTGAAGGGCATGCGGCAGGACTCGATCACCATGATCAAGCTGCCGGGCGGCGGCATCAGCGAGAACGGGAAATACCTCGGCGAGGGTCTGAAGCCGGTCGCGACCGACTTCTTCGCGTCCATCAAGAACGAGACGACCGACGCCTTCATCGCCAGCCATCCGGAGCTGATCAACCGCGACAAGTGACCGACCTCGCGTCCGGGGGTGCCGCCGTTCACAGGTGGCACCCCTGGTCCGTCTCAGGCGCGGGCGCCGATTAGACTTCACTCCAATTCCACCGCGACACCGGGCGATCCCCTCGCCCCGGTCCGGCGTCGAAGAGGAGCCAGAGTGGCAAATCGACTCCATGTCGAGCTCGTGTCCGTCGAGCAGAAGGTGTGGACCGGCGAAGCAGAGATGCTCGTCGCCCGCACCACCGAGGGCGAGCTGGGTGTGCTGCCGGGCCACGCGCCGCTGCTCGGCCAGCTGGCCGAGCCGAGCCAGATCCGCATCAAGCTCGACGGCGGCCAGACCCTCGCCTACGACGTAGCCGGCGGATTCCTCTCCGTAACGGAGACGGGCGTGACGGTCTTGGCCGAAAGCGCCACGCCAGCCGAAGCCTCGGCTCGCTGACGGAGCCGGGCCGATGCTGATCATCGAATGGATCGCAATCGGCCTCGGCCTGCTCCTCGCCGCGATCGTCCTGTTGTTCGCCCGACGGGCGTATTACGCCCGCGCCGGCGGCACGATCCGCTGTGACCTGCGCGTCTCGACCCTGCTGGTCGGTCGGGGCTGGTCACCGGGCTTCGCCCGCTTCGTCGGCGACGAGATGCGCTGGTACAGGGTGTTCAGCTTCGCCATCCGCCCCAAACGCGTGCTGTCCCGCCGGGGTCTGACGGTGGCGAGCCGCCGCCTCCCCGAGGGCCAGGAACGGCTCACGATGCCCGCCGACTGGATCATTCTCCGCTGCGTCGGCCACCAGGCTCCGGTGGAGATCGCGATGGCGCTCTCCACCGTCACCGGCTTCTCGTCCTGGATCGAGGCGGGCCCGCCGAACTACCAGCGCAACCACCTCTCGGCGACCGACTGGCCGCCCGCGGCCTAGCCCTAGCTCTTCTGCTCGTAGTCGTAGAACCCCTTGCCGGTCTTCCGACCGAGGTCGCCCGCGACCACCATGCGCTGGAGCAACTCCGGCGGGAAGAACTTCTCGTCGGCGGTGTCGGTGTAGATGTTGCGGGCGGCGTGCAGCATCACGTCCACGCCGGTCAGGTCGATGGTCGCCAGCGGGCCCATGGCGTGCCCGAACCCGAGCTTGCACGCGGTGTCGAGGTCCTCGGCGGAGATCACCCCGGACTCGACGAGCTTGACGGCTTCGAGCGCCAGCACGGCGATCAACCGGGTGGTGACGAACCCGGCGACGTCGCGGTTGACCACGACGACGGTCTTCCCGATCTCCTCGGCGAAGGTCTTGGCCTTGGCCAGCGCGTCATCGCTTGTCTTGTAGCCGCGGACGAGCTCACAGAGCTTCATCATGGGCACGGGCGAGAAGAAGTGGGTCCCCACGACGGACTCGGGCCGCTGGGTGGCCGCGGCGATCTGGGAGACCGGGATGGCCGAGGTGTTGGTCGCCAGCACGGCGTCGGCCTTGCAGATCTTGTCGAGCTCCCGGAAGACGTCCTGCTTGATGTCGAGCCGCTCGAACACGGCCTCGACCACGATGTCGGCGTCGGCCGCCGCGCCGAGGTCGGTGGTGGTGGTGATCCGCCTGAGCAGGGGTTCCACGTCCGCGCCGTCGATGGTGCCCTTGGCGACCATCCGCTCGAGCGACTTGTTGATCGCCTTGACTCCGCGCCCGACGGCCGCGTCATCCAGGTCGCGGAGCGTCACCTCCCACCCGGCCTGCGCCGCCACCTGGGCGATCCCCGACCCCATCAACCCGGCCCCGATGACCGCCAGCCGACCCGCCATGCCGCACTCTCCCTTGAGTCTTTGGTTCCTCCAATGGAACTTAGTAGGCCGGGTGAACGATCGGTCAGCCCACTCGCTGTGACCGACTGCACCCGAGAAAGGCTCGCGGACTGACAAACTGAGCAGATGCCGGTGGTCCGGGACCTGGAACTAGGCGGCGGGGGCGCAGCATGGGCGAGAACGAGGCTCCGGAGTTCGGCCTGCTGGTAACGGTGGCCCAGCCGGCGACGGGCGCGGACGCGGAGTCCCTGCGCCGCCGCCTGACGGCCAACGGCATCCGCTCGACGGTGGCACCGGGCACGAACGGCCGCACCCGCATCCTGGTCTTCAGAGAAAACGCGGCCCACGCCCGCCGCCTGGTCGGCGGCGGCGCCCTGGACCCCAGCGCGGAGTGAGCTACCGCTGCCTGATCTCATCCCCCGCTGCAGAGGCGCCGGTCGGCTACCCAGCACCAGCCTTGCCGGAACTCGCCTCTGGTTCTTCCGCGACCGGCCGTTCCGGCTGGGGCGATGTTACGAGCCCCGGCACTCGCCGGAAGCCCGCCAACCAGCCGCCGCACAGCCCTGGCGGGCAGCGCCGCAACAGCTGCCCGCGGCCCATCGCCATCGGGATCGCCCCAACGGCATGGCGACCCACCTGACGCGCCGGCGGTGGCTCTGGTGGCGCGGTCCGCTGTTCCCGCCGGCGGGCCCCTCCATCCGCTCGAAAGCCGCCGCCGTGCGCCGTCAGCTCCGGCGTTGCGCCCAGGGCGCTGGGGACGCCGCGGTGGTGTCAGAAGGAGAACTGTGGGTCTTCTGGGGCCGCGGCCCGTTGGACCTCGACGCCCAGGGCGGCCAGGTCGCCGACGAAGTCCGGGTAGCCGCGGTCGATGTGGTGGACGTGGGAGATCTCCGTGACGCCGTCGGCGCACAACGCCGCGATCACCAGGCCCGCGCCCGCGCGGATGTCGGTTGCTCGGACGGGGGCGCTCGACAGGCGGTCGCGGCCGCGTACGACCGCGTGGTGGCCGTCGGTTTTGATGTCCGCGCCCAGGCGTGCCATCTCGTTGATGAACATGAATCGGCCGTCGAAGATGTTCTCGGTGACCAGGGAGGCGCCGTCGCTGACCGAGGCCAGGCCGATGGCCATCGGGAGGAGGTCGGTGGCGAAGCCCGGGAACGGGAGTGTCACGACATCGACCGCTTTGGGGCGATCGTCCATGCGTACCCGGAATCCTGTTGGTTGTGCCTCGACCGCACCGCCCGCGGAGACGAGCTTGTCCAGGGCGATCTCGAGGAACGTCGGGTCGACGCCGTTGACCTGCACGTCGCCGCGGGTCATCGCGGCGCCGAAGGCCCACGTGCCGGCGACGATGCGGTCGCCGACAGTGGCGTGGCGTACCGGCGAAAGGGTCTCGACCCCCTCGATCCGCAACGTGGAGGTGCCGACGCCCTCGATCTTGGCGCCCATCTCGATCAACATGGAGCAGATGTCGACGATCTCGGGCTCGCGCGCGGCGTTGTCGATCTCGGTGCTGCCCTTGGCGAGAGCGGCGGCCATGACCAGGTTCTCGGTGGCGCCGACGCTGGGGAAGTCGAGCCAGATGGTGGCTCCCTGCAGGCCCTGCGGGGCCGAGGCGATCACGAAGCCGTGCTCGCCGGAGATCTCGGCGCCCATCCGGGCGAGCCCGGCGACGTGCATGTCCAGGCCGCGGGAGCCGATGGCGTCGCCGCCGGGGTGGGCGACCCGCACGTAGCCGCGGCGGGCCAGCAGCGGCCCCAGGACGGCGATCGACGCGCGCAGCCGGCGGACCAGGTCGTAGTCGGCCTCGGTGCCCGGCTCGTCCGGCACGTCGATGGTCACCACGACGGAGGTCGGCGGCCCCTCCCGCCCCGGTGGCATCACGTCAGGCGTGATCTCCACCTCGCAACCGAGCCGGCGCAGCACCTCCGCCATGATCGCGATGTCGGTGATGCGCGGCACGTTGGTGATCACGCTGCGCCCCGGCGCCAGCAATGCGGCGGCCATCAGCTTGAGCGCGGAGTTCTTGGCGCCGACGACGGCGACCTCGCCGGCCAGCCGCGCGCCGCCCTCGACCCGGATCAGATCCACGTCGGCCATCGTAGGAGTGACTGTCGGTGTGCCGGCCCCGAGGTCGTCCCGCGAGGGCGTCCGTACGCTGTTTGTCATGGCCGTCCACCTCACCCGCATCTACACGAAGGCCGGCGACACCGGCTCGACCCGACTGGTCAACAACGAGCAGGTGGCGAAGACCCACCCGCGGATCACGGCGTACGCGGACGTCGACGAATGCAACGCGGCGCTGGGCGTCGCGCTGGCGCTCGGCGACCTCTCCGGGGAGGTGCGCGAGGTGCTGGCCCGGATCCAGAACGACCTGTTCGACGTCGGCGCCGACCTGGCGAACCCGGTGGAGCCGGAACCCGCGTACCCGCCGCTGCGGGTGACCGAGGAATACGTCGAACGGTTGGAGGGCTGGTGCGACGAGTTCAACGGCCGGCTGTCCAAGCTCGACTCCTTCGTCCTCCCTGGCGGCACCGCGGGAGCCGCGCTGCTGCACGTGGCGCGCACGATCGCCCGCCGCGCGGAACGCGCCGCGTGGTCACTGATCGCGGAGGATCCCGACCGAACCAGCACGCTCCCGGCAAAGTATCTCAACCGGCTCTCGGACTTGCTGTTCATCCTGTCAAGAACGGCCAATCCCGGCGGCGATGTGCTCTGGGTGCCCGGCGGGGGCCGAAAGAACACCTAGGGCATCGAACTCGGGTCCGTCGGGGGCGCGACCGTCGCTCCCGCCAGGCACCGCTCGCTCCGCTTCGCTGCCAGGTCCGCGGTCGCCAAGCCCAACAAATCGCGCCCTCATCAGCGACCCAAGGGTGTCATCTCGGTGGGTGCGGGTGGTAGCCACGATGACAACAACGATAACCAGAGCAAGGCGGGTCTGGCTTGGGACCCCTCGCGACGGCGGCGCGCGCCCGGCGCCACAGCGTCCCCCGCGCCACAGCAACCCGCGCCACGGCGCGGCGGTGCCCGCGCCCGCGCGCCTGCGGCCTGCGCCCAGGGCCACGGCTCCCGCGCGACGGCGCGTGGTGCCCCGCGCCCGCGCGGCTGCGGCCCGCGCCACGCGTGGCCGCAGACCACGCAGGGCCCCTGCCGCGCCAGGTGCGGCAACGCGCCATTGCCGACCTCGGGGCGGCTGCGGCGGTCGCGGTCGCACCCGCGGACCGCATGCGACGAAGCGCCGGCCCACTCAGCGCGACCGCGAGGCGAATGCGGCAATCCGTGGCGGGCGACCGGGCCGGGCGCGTAGCTGGTTGGCCGTGTCGGGCCCGCTGCGGCGGCGGTCCGTGGGGCGCGCACTGGCCTGGCCGCACGCTAGGCAGTTCCAGAGCCGCCCACGCCGTGGCTGGCGCGGCTGCGCATGCCCGTCCGGCCGCGCGCGGCGGTCTTTCGCGCGTCGGCGAGGTGCGTCGCGGGTCAGCCGTCGCGCTTGGTTGTCCAGCGGAACGTGGTGATGCAGAGGATCAGGCCGATGACGCACCAGGCGCCCAGCACGAGGGCTACCTTGCCCAGTTCCCAGGAGCCGCCCGGCTCCTGGGCGGCGAAGGAGTCCGGTAGGAAGACCGAGCGTAGGCCCTGGCACATCCATTTCAGCGGGAAGATCGCCGCGACCTGCTGCATCCAGGTCGGGAGGTTGGTGAAGACGAAGAAGACGCCCGAGATGAACTGGAGGATCAGGGCGACCGGGGTGACCACCGCGGGCGCGCTGCGGGCCGTGCGGGCGACCGAGGAGAACGCGATGCCGCACAGCGTGCACGCGGAGATGCCGAGCACGCCCACCCAGAGGAAGGTCAGCCAGCGGGCGCCCGAGCCGGGTAGCTCCAGGCCGAAGAACAGCGTCGAGACCGCGAGCAGGACCGCGGTCTCCACCAGGCCGACGACAAAGACCATGATCACTTTGCCGGCGAAATAGACCCACTGCGGCATCGGGGTGCCGCGGAGGCGCTTGAGCACGCCGCGGTCGCGTTCGGCCGGGATCTGGATCGCCAGGCTCTGGAAGCCGACCGACAGGAGGCCGGTCGCGATCATGCCGGTGATGAAGTACTGGGTGAAGTTGACCCCGCCGCCGATCTCACCGTCGAAGATCGACGCGAAGATCACGATCATGATGGCCGGGAAGGCCATCGTGAAGACCACGGCCTCGCGGCTGCGGCTGAACTGCTTGATCTCGAGGCCGCCCTGCCGGAGGCCGAGCGCCAGCGGGCCCGCCGTGGCTGGTGTCTGCGTTAGAGCGGTCATCGGTGTCCGATCATCGTCAGGTAGACGTCTTCGAGCGTCGGCCGGGTCACGGTGAGACCTGGGACCTCACCGCCGAAGCCGGTGGCGATCTCGGCGATCAACGCCGTCGGCGTCGAGGTCTCCTTGCGCTCGACTGTGCCGTCGGCGGTGCGCCACGACACGGTCGCCGGCGCGCTCTGCCGGTCGCCGAGCGCCTGCGGGGTCGAGACCGCGATCAGGGAGCCGCCCGCGATGACCGCCAGCCGGTCGGCGAGCGCCTCGGCCTCTTCGAGGTAGTGGGTGGTCAGCACGATCGTCGTGCCCGCAGCGGAGAGGTCGCGGATGAGATCCCAGAACTCGCGCCGTGCCTCCGGGTCGAACCCGGTCGTCGGCTCGTCGAGGAAGAGCAACTCGGGCCGGCCGATGATGCCCAGCGCCACGTCGAGCCGGCGCTTCTGGCCGCCCGAGAGGGTGTGGGTGCGAGCCCGCTCCTTGTCGCCCAGGCCGACCCGCCTGATCACCGTCGCCGGGTCGTCGGGGTTGGGGTAGAAGCCCGCGAAGTGGCGCACCACCTCGCTGACCGTCAGGTCGTCGAACTCGCCCGTGCCCTGCAGGACGATGCCGACCCGGGACCGCCACGCCTTGTCGGCATGCTGCGGGTCGGCGCCGAGCACGCTGACCGAGCCGCCGTCACGGTGGCGGTAGCCCTCGAGGATCTCGACGGTCGTGGTCTTGCCCGCGCCGTTGGGGCCGAGCAACGCGAACACCTCGCCCCGACGCACCTCCAGGTCGACGCCGGCCACGGCGACGTTGTCGCCATATGCCTTGCGCAAACCACTGACCGCGATCGCGGGCTCCTCCTGCGTCATGACAGACATGATGCCTTTCGCGTTCGCGGAGGGGCACTCTGGGGCGACGGCCTGTGGATAACTTCCGCCTGTGGATAACTCACATCCGTCTCTCTCCGACCGCCCACACTCGATGGCATGCGCCAGCAGACCGCTCAAACGCCCGAAAACAGGCTAAAAGGCGCCTTACACTGCGCCCATGGAAGGCCGCCTGTCGGAGCGCGACCGACCGTGGGTGATGCGCACCTACGCCGGTCACTCGTCGGCGACCGCGAGCAACGCCCTGTTCCGGCGCAACCTCGACAAGGGCCAGACCGGTCTCTCGGTCGCCTTCGACCTGCCGACGCAGACCGGCTACGACCCGGACGATCCGCTTGCCGCCGGCGAGGTCGGCCGGGTCGGCGTGCCGATCTCGCACCTGGGCGACATGCGTTCGCTCTTCGCCGGCATCCCGCTGGCCGAGGCCAACACCTCGATGACCATCAACGCGACCGCGATGTGGTTGCTCGCGCTCTATGTCGTGGTGGCGGAGGAGCACGGTGCGGCCGGTGCGGAGCTGGCCGGCACCACGCAGAACGACATCGTCAAGGAATACCTGTCGCGCGGCACCCACATCTTCCCGCCCGGCCCGTCGCTGCGGCTGACGACCGACATGATCGCCTGGACGGTCGCCAACGCGCCGCGGTGGAACCCGATCAACGTCTGCTCCTACCACCTCCAAGAGGCCGGTGCCACGCCGATCCAGGAGGTCGGCTTCGCGCTGGCGACGGCGGTGGCGGTCCTCGACGCCGTCCGCGACGCCGGCCAGGTGCCCGCCGATCGGATGGGCGAGGTCGTCGCGCGCATGTCGTTCTTCGTCAACTCCGGCGTGCGGTTCGTCGAGGAGATGGCGAAGATGCGCGCGTTCGGTGCGCTGTGGGACGAGATCACCGCGACCAGATACGAGATCAAGGACCCGAAACAACGGCGCCTGCGGTACGGGGTGCAGGTCAACTCCCTCGGCCTCACCGAGGCCCAGCCAGAGAACAACATCCAGCGCATCGTGCTGGAGATGCTCGGCGTGACGCTGTCCCGCTCCGCCCGGGCGCGGGCCATCCAGCTCCCCGCGTGGAACGAGGCGCTCGGCCTGCCCCGGCCCTGGGACCAACAGTGGTCGCTGCGGATGCAGCAGGTGCTCGCGCTCGAGTCCGACCTGCTCGACTATCCCGACCTGTTCGACGGCTCACCGGTGGTGGCCGCGCTGGTCGACTCGATCGCGGCTGGGGCGCGCCGCGAGCTCGAGCAGATCCAGCGCCTGGGCGGGGTGGTCGCCGCCGTCGAGTCGGGCTACCTCAAGACGGAGTTGGTTGCCTCGCTGGCCGAGCGCCGCCGGCGGATCGAGTCGGGCGACGAGGTGGTGGTCGGGGTAAACCGCTACGTCGACACGGAGCCGTCGCCGCTGACCACGACCGGTGCCGACCACGTCGAGCAGGTCGACCCGGGAGTCGAGGCGCACGCGACGGCAGCGGTCCGCGCGTGGCGGGAGGCCCGTGACCCGGCACCCGTCGCGGCGGCCCTCGCCCGGCTCCGCGCGGACGCGGCCGGCACCGCCAACCTGATGCCAGCCACGATCGCCTGCGCGCGAGCGGGAGTGACCACCGGGGAATGGGCGGGCGCCCTGCGCGAGGTCTTCGGCGAATATCGGGCGCCGACCGGCCTCTCGGCGGCGACCGGCGGCGACGCCGACCATTCGTTGACCGCGGTCCGCGAGCGGGTACTGAGCACGGCCGCGGACCTCGGCGGCGGCCGGTTGCGGCTGTTGGTCGGCAAGCCCGGCCTCGACGGCCACTCCAACGGCGCCGAACAGATCGCCGTCCGCGCGCGGGACGCCGGTTTCGAAGTGATCTACCAGGGCATCAGGCTGACCCCGGAGGAGATCGTGGCCGCGGCCATCGAGGAAGACGTCGACCTGGTCGGCTTGAGCGTGCTGTCGGGTTCGCATTTGGCCGCAGTGCCCGCGGTGCTCGACGGCCTGCGGGCCGCCGGCCGCGCGGACCTACCGCTCGTCGTCGGCGGCATCATTCCGCCACCCGACGCGGACAAGCTACGCGCGGCCGGAGTGGCGCGGGTCTTCACACCGAAGGACTTCGCCCTGACCCAGATCGTCGACGAACTGGTCGACGTGATCCGCACAGCCAACGCCCTGCCCTAACTCGTAGAGCCCGCATCAACCGGCGGACGCGAGCGGCGCTTGCGCAACCGGCCCGGCGGCCGGTTGGAGCCTGGGTGGACTGGAGGTGGGTGGGAACGGGATTGGTCGCTGTGAACAGTCGGGGCCGGGCCCGCTGGCCGGAGGACCGTTACCGCGGCTGGGTGGTGGCTGACGGACCGGGATTGGCTTCGGCCGCCGTCGGGCCGGACCGGCGGGTTGAACAATGGCGCGGCGTTAAGCGCCGAGAAGGACAGTGCCGGCTGGTGGCCGCCGGAGGCTGGCGGGGTTTGTTGGGTTGGGGCTTGGCTCGGGTGGTGGTTGGTGCGGGACCGACGGCGGCCGACGACCCCGGCGTTTGTCCCGTCTCGGTCGGTCGCCGGGCGACCATGCGTTCGGGCGGGTCGGACCGGTATCCCGGACGGGGTCGGGCATGGATCGTGGCGGCGGGGCGGGGCGGGGCGATGGGCACGGACCGGTGTCCCGGACACGGCCCGGGCAATGACCGTGCCCGCGGCGCGCGGCGCTGGACGTTGGTCGGCGCGGTGTCACGAGAAGGTGATGATCATGGCGGATAGGGCGCCGAGGCCGCCTAGGACAGTTAGGGCTACGCCGCCT
Organism: Asanoa iriomotensis; assembly: GCF_016862515.1. Taxonomy (GTDB): domain Bacteria; phylum Actinomycetota; class Actinomycetes; order Mycobacteriales; family Micromonosporaceae; genus Asanoa; species Asanoa iriomotensis. Next base: position 189,145 of record NZ_BONC01000004.1, on the reverse strand, counting down.
GTGTCGAGGCGGGTTGACCAGTGGTGGCGGAGTAGGCGGGTGGCTATGGGGATTCCGGTGAAGGGGGAGGCGAAGTAGAGGAGCCAGGCAATTGCCCGCAGGAAGGTGTGGGCCGGTAGGTCGCCCAGGGTGGCCAGGGCCGCCAGGGCGCCGGCCAGGAGTGCGGTGGTTGCGGTTGTGGTGGCGCCGAGGAGGGGGAGGAGAGGGGGGATCAGGATCGGTAGTTTTCCTGTGGCGCTCGGGGACGGGCGGGGTGTGCGGCCGTGGATGCGTTGTGCGGCCTCCGTCAGCAACGTCGTGCTCGCGTCGTCGGCCAGGTCCAGCCTCGGTTGGGCGGTGGCCGGTGCGGGGTCTGGGGTTGGTCCTGGACGTTGGCCCAGCCAGGCGCGGGTGCGGTGCAGGTCCGACCAGAGCCGTTCCGCGTCGCGGTCGACCTCGACGACGGCGGCTGCCGCTGCGGCGGCTCGGCGGTCAGTCTCGGTGGCCTCCGTTTCGGCGCGACGAAGTTCGGCGGCCGCGGCGGACATGCCGTCGTGGTACGCACGCTCGGCGGCCGCCAGGTCGGTGTCCCTGCGGTTGACCGTGGCCGCCAGCTCCGTCATGAGGGCGTGGTAGTCAGCCATGGGCTGCCCCGGGACTCGCGTCGGTTGCGTCGTCGGCGGGCGTTGAGCCTCGCGGCTGTGTTGGCACGGCCAACCCCCGCGGCGACAGGCGGTCGGGCGGGATTGCGTACGGGACGATGACCTGAGGGGCGCGGTCCGTGGTGCGGTCGAAGAAGAGGGCGCGGCGGTCGCGGGGATACCACGTGACGGACTGCGGGGACAGCGGGGCCAGGTCTGTGCCCTGGACGTCCAGGGCTATCCAGCCGCCGATCGCGTCTGTTCGGGCGCCGGGGCCGCCCAAGGCGTCGCGGAGGCGGGCTACCGTTCGCCACCAACCCAGGACGTGGACACCGTTCTCCGGGCCGCGGGTCAACAGTGCCTTGAGGTCGGATGGGTGGGCGTCAAGGGCGAAGCCGATCACCACGTGCGGCGGGCCGGACGGCGGCGACTCCAACGTCGTGGTCAGGTCCGCGATGAGCGGAGCCATCGTGTCGCGGTCGAATAATCGGCCGCCGACGGCGTTCGCCACGAGGGTGGCCGCCGGCATCGCGGAATCGTCCAGGCAGATCACGCTGATCCGCAAAGAAGGCAGGGACAGCGCCGCGGTGGTCAGGATGGCGGTCGCGTCCGCCGAGCGGGTGCCCAAGATTGCCAGGTTGCGGCCCGGCGCGCGGGTTAGGCGGAATAGGGCCGGGCGGGCGCCTACGTCGATGGTTTCGCCCAGCATCGCCAGCGGGACGTCCGACGGCGGTGGCGGGGGCAGCGACGGGACCGTGTCACCGTCGAACAGGCGTGGGGGAACGCAACCGGATGGTCGCGACTCCCACAGCGACTGCTGCAGCCCACGCCACGTCGTGCGGTCGCTCGCATCCGGGAGGCGGACCACCTGGTTGGCGGACGGTACGCCCGAGTCCGCGTTGACCACCGCCGTGAAGCGCGGGATCGTGTCCGCCGCCAGGTTTGTCTCCGACAGGATGCGGCGGGCCTTGGGCAGCGCCACCCGCAAGGTGAACTGCGCTACCAAGCCCGATCGGCCCCACAGCGCCTCGATCCCCGACACGTCCTGCGACGCCAGGACCAGGTGGATGCCTTGGGACCGGCCCCGCCGCGCCAGGTCCTCCAGCAGGGTCACCGACTCCGTCGTCACCGCGTCGCGGCCAGAAAGCAGCGCCTGGAACTCGTCGATCACCGCTACTATCCGGGGCCACCGGGACTCCGGGTCCTCGGCACGCAGCTCCGACAGCTTCGTCGCGTCGACGCGCTTCGCCGCGGCGGCGCGGGTGCGTAGCTCCGATGCCAGGTGGCGCAGGAGGGCCAGGCCGAACTCCCGGTCGTTGTTGATGTTCACACCGACCAGGCGTACGTGCGGCAGCCAGCTCGGGTCCCGCGCGCCCGGTGCCAGGCGGGCGAACGACACACCTTCTTTGAAATCGAGCAGATACAGGGCCAGCTCGTCAGGGGAGTACCGGGCGCACAGGGCGCCCAGCCACGCGTACAACAGATTGGTCTTGCCCGATCCTGACGGACCCCCGATCAGCGCGTGCGGCGGGTCGTCGCCGAGCGACATCGACACCAGGGCCGAACCGTCGAGCGTCGTGCCGACCGGGGCCGAGACGCCCGACGTGGCCAGACGAGTCCAGCGGCGCGCCGGCAACAGAGAAGCGAAGGACGCCGCCGGCGGGCCCGACGTGGCCGCCGACGCGATCTCCCGACACCGGGCCGCGATCTCCGTCGAGGAGGGAAAAGCATCGAGCGACACTGGCAGATCGGCCACCGCCGGTGAGCCGACCGTGCCGTCGTCCAAAAGCGACACCGGCACGACCGTCGGCACCGCCGGCACCGGCAGGCCACGACAGACCAGGTGGATCCCGCACGCCGGACCCAGCCGCACCACCCGGTCGAACTGCGCCGACGACAGCGACTCCGAGGCGTCGCACAGCAGCACCACCACCTGCCACGGCGCCGGCCGCGGACGCAGAGCCGCGACGGACGTGTGGCCCGCCGCCAGCACCAGCGCGTTCAGCCGCTGGATCTCGTCGACAAGCTCGTCGAGCGCGGCACCCAACCCGCCCGGTCCGACGAACCGCACCAGCCCCGCGGCCCCCAACGGCGCGAAGCCCGCCAGCGTCCCGCCCAACCGCTCCGGGTCGTAGACGGTCAACCGCACCGCGCCCGGCGGCGCCGCCGACAGCACCCGCAGCAACACCAACCGCACGAGATCGTCCACCGACGAGCCCGAGACAAACAGATGGCCGCGGTCCAGCAACGGCACCAGCGCCGGCACCACCGTGCCGCAGCCCGGCGCCGTCACCGTGCCGAGCCGGACCACGGTGTGGTCGGGCGAGAACGACACCAGGTCCGCCGCCACCCGCCGCGACGACGCCACGAACGCGGCCTCGATCGCGCGCCGCGCCCGTTCGCGCTGGGCGCCCAAGCCGCGTACACAGGCCAGATGCGCCGACCGGACAGCGCGCAACCGATCCAGCGCCGCCGCGCGGCGCGACTCCGCGAGCGCCGACGCCGCCCGCGCCTGGCCCCGGGCCGCCGCCAGCGTGGCGCGCACGTCCGCCACCAGTCGGGCCCGCGCGCCGGCCATCTCAGGCCTCCCCGGCGACCAGCGACTCGGGCAAAGCGCCGGTCAACCCCAGCACCACCGACACGAGCACCACTCCGACCGCGCTCGCGTCCGCCGCATGGGCGGACACCGCGGGCCCCGGCAACCGCAGCGCCCGGCACGCCAAGGCCTCCGCGGCCGCTGGCGGCAAGCCAGGCAACAAGGCCGGCAACCGGGACAGAGCGCCAGAAAGAACCAAAGACGGCGAAGCAACCCCGACCAATCCAGCGGTACGCGCGGCGAGCGCGAAACCCACCGACGGCGGCGCCACCACCAGCGCGGAACGCAACCCCACCCGATCGCCCCGCACGGCTGCACGCACGGCCGCGACCAGCACCAGGTCGACCGACAGCGAGCGATCAACGGCCGGCCGCGCAGCACCCACCGACCCCGTCAGCACGTCGACCCGAGAAGCCCACGGACAGGGTCCTGACGTCACCACCGGAGAAGACGACGGCGCCACGCCCACGGCGGCGAGATACCGGTCCAGTTCGTCGCCGGCCCGATCCAGCGCACCGCAGGCCGCGTCCAGATGCGACGCCGCCGACGCCAGCAGCGGCGCGGCGGTGACCGCGGAACTCGCTTCGAGGGTCGCCGCCAGCAGCGCGGTCGCCTCCCGCAGCCGCCCAGACGCCACGCCGACCTCCGCCACCGGCAGCGACCCGCGCACCGTCACCACCCGGTCGGCCAGGGCGTGTAGGAGACTCACAACGCCGCGGCGTACGTCTGCGCCTGCTCCATCGCCCCCAGCGTCGCGGTCATGCAGTCCTCCAGTTCCGTGGAGGCCTGCGCCAGGGCCGACCGCGCCGCCGCGACCGACTCGTGCGCGCTGCCGTCGACCGCCGCCGCCAGGCTGGCCCGGGCCGCGTCGAGCTTGTCGTTGGCCGCCCGGACGGCCTCCTGTCCCTCCTGGACATGTGCCATCGCGACGTCGATGGCGGCCTTGACCTCGGCAACGCTCGCCACGGTTCCCCCTCCGGCCCGAGTCGATGACGCTACGTTATCGCCGGACTGCGAGAGGTGACCTGGAACTCAGGCCGCGCGTTGTCGGCGTGTTCTTCGACGGCCCACACCTCGTCGGCGCAGCGCCCACGCGAAGAGCAGCACGAACACGACCAGGAACAGGAGGATCAGCACCGGCAGGAGCAACGCGATCACCGACATCACGACGCTCGCGATGTCTTCCAGCGTGCTCACGATCGGAGCGCCGACGCCCGCGGTGCCCACGTTCACCACTGGCCGCGCGGTCGCCTTGATCCCGTGGACGCCCAGCGCCAGCAGCACACCCACCGCCACCGGCACCCACTGGTGCGAACCGAAGAAGCTGCCCGGGTCAGAGACGGTCGCCGTGCTCGTGCCGGCGCCGAACGCGAGCCCGCCCGCGGTCGGCCGCACCACGGTCTGCACCACGTCGTTGGCCGAGTCGAGGACGGGCACCTTGTCGGCGACCACCTCGATGAGAAGCAGTCCACCGAGGATGAGGATCACCCACCCGTTGCCCAGCCAGCCCCAGCCGGCCGGCAGCGAGACCACGTCGGTATAGCGGGACAGCACCCCGATCGCGAGCAGCGGGATGTAAGCGTTGAGGCCGGCCGAGGTAGCGAGGCCAGCGCCGGTGAGGGCTTCCAGCACGACCTCAGCATGGCACCCGCAAGCCAGTTGCATAGGGTGGTCAGGTGCGTCTCGTGATCGCTCGCTGTTCGGTCGACTATGTCGGCCGGCTCTCCGCCCACCTGCCGCCGGCCACCCGGTTGCTGATGGTCAAGGCCGACGGTTCCGTCTCGGTGCACGCCGACGACCGTGCCTACAAGCCGCTCAACTGGATGAGCCCGCCCTGCCGGATCCAGGAGGAGCCCGGCGTCTGGCGGGTGGTCAACAAAGCCGGCGAGGAACTGCGGATCACCCTCGAGGAGATCTTCCAGGACACGTCGTACGACCTGGGCGTCGATCCTGGCCTGCAAAAGGACGGTGTCGAGGCGCACCTGCAGGAGTTGCTGGCCGCCAACCCGACCACCTTCGGCGAGGGCTACACACTGGTCCGGCGCGAGTACATGACCGCGATCGGCCCCGTGGACCTGCTCTGCAAGGACGCGAGCGGTGGCTCGGTCGCGGTCGAGGTCAAGCGCCGCGGCGAGATCGACGGCGTCGAGCAGCTCACCCGCTACCTCGAACTGATGAACCGCGACCCGCTGCTCGCACCGGTCGCCGGCATCTTCGCCGCGCAGGAGATCAAGCCGCAGGCACGCGTCCTCGCCGAGGACCGCGGCATCCGGTGCGTGGTCGTCGACTACGACAAGCTGCGCGGCATCGAGCGCGACGAGCTGACGCTGTTCTGACGTGGCCAAGAGTGCCACCCTGTACGCGTGACCGATGTCGAGATCGGACGGTTCCGTGATCTCCAGCAGGCGGTAGCCACCGGCGACGGCCGCGACGAGGCCGCGGAACGACTGGCCCAGGAGATCGAGAGGGCCCTCACCCAAACGGCCGACCGCCGCTCCCAGGACCCGGACGCCGTCCTGGCCGCCGTCGCCGACCAGCTCACGCTCGGCGAGCTGGCCCTGGCCGCAGGCGTCGCCCTGGGCGAGACGGGCAACCCCGCGCCCGACGTCCTCGACCGCACCCTGGCCGACCTGGACCGCACCACCCCCGCGAAGATCCCACGGCAGCACGAGAGCATCGCCTCACGCGACCTGGACGAAGCCGTAGCCACCCTGCGGGAACGGCTAGGCAGCACGCTCGACGCGATCGCCAAGGGCACCGCCGACGTGGTCGCCGGCCCCTGCAAGAGCATCGCCGGCCGGGCACCGGCGCAGTGGAAGGAAGCCTGGGACAAGGTCAGCAAGCGGCTCTTCCTCGACAACATCGGCGGCCGCCTGCTCCGGCTCGGCATGCGCGCCGTCGCCACCGCCCTCGACGCGTTGCTCGAACTGGTCGACGCCCGCTGGCTGGAGATCGCCCGCGACCGGCTGGTCACGCTGGCCGACCGGGCGGGCACCGCCGGCGCCGGCCCGGCGCTGCTGGGAGGCGTGCTCGGCGCGGAAGGAGCACGCGAGGAAGCCGACGGCCTGCTCCGCGAGAACGGGCTCGACAAGACCCGCCTCGACGGCGGCACCACCGCCCTGGCGGCCCTGGCCGACCGGTTCGACTCCGTCATCGGCAAGCTCGCGCTGGCCCAGGCCGCGGTCGGCGGCATCCTCGCGGTGCAGGGCCACCTCGGCCTGGCCATCCCGTGGCTGCCGCTCGGGCTCCTTGGCGCCGAGCTCCTGATCGGCGCGGTCGCGCTGGCGCTCGCGATCGACTATGTGGACACCACGGTCAACGTCGGCCGGGTCCGCGGTGCCCGCCTGATCGTCAAGGACGCGACCGGCCGTACAGCAGCTTGACCGCCTTGACGATCCGTGCGACGTGCGCCGGCGTGCGCTCGAAGGTCGTCGCCTTCAGCGCCGACGGCCCGCGCCGCATGGTGATCGCCTTGGCCCGGGAGAACTCCCGCAGCCCGTCGTCACCGTGCGTCCGCCCGAACCCCGAGTCGCCGACGCCGCCGAACGGCAGCGACGACATCCCGATGAAGGTGATCACGGAGTTGACCGACGCCATGCCCGTGCGCAGGCGCCGGGCCGCGGCCACCGCGTGCCGCTTGCCGAACACCGCACCGCCGAGCCCGTACGAGGTGGCGTTGGCGAGCCGGACGGCCTCGTCGACGTCGGCCACCTTGCGGATCACGAGCGTCGGCCCGAACGTCTCCTCCGTCACCGCCGCCGAGTCCTCGGGCACGTCGACCAGGATCGTGGGCTTCACGTACGGCGGCTCGACCGCCTCCCGGCCGCCGAGCACCGCCCGGCCGCCTCGGGACAGCGCGTCGTCGATGTGCCGCCGGATGACGTCGATCTGCTTGGGCATCGTGATCGGCCCGATGTCGAAGCCGTCGCCGTAGCCGACCGTGAGCGCCCCGGCGCGGCGCACCACCTCGGCCACGAAGGCGTCGTAGACGGGCTCGACCGCGTACACCCGCTCGATCGCGAGGCAGGTCTGCCCGGCGTTGGTCAGCGCGCCCCAGACGCACGCCTCGGCGGCCGCGGACACGTCGGCGTCCGCGTCGACGATCAGCGCGTCCTTGCCGCCGGCCTCGATCAGCACCGGGGTCAGCGTCTCGGCACAGGCCGCCATCACCTTCTTGCCGGTCGCGGTCGAGCCGGTGAACGCCACCTTGTCGACGCCCGCCCGGCACAGCGCCGCACCGACGTCGCCCAGACCGTGCACGACCTGGAGGACGGGCTGCTCGGGCACCACCTCCGCGAACGTCGACGCCAGCCACGCGCCCACGGCCGGCGTGTATTCACTCGGCTTGAACACGACGGTGTTGCCGGCGGCGAGCGCGTAGGCGACCGTGCCGAGCGGCGTGACCACCGGGTAGTTCCACGGCCCGATCACGCCGACCACGCCCATCGGCAGGTATTCGAGGTGCGCGGAGAACTCCGCGAGCGACAGCCGGCCACGCACCCGGCGCGGCCCGAGCACCCGGCGGGCGTTGCGGGCCGCCCAGTCGATGTGGTCGATCGCGGCCACGGTCTCCACGATCGCCTCGGCCACGGGCTTGCCGCCCTCGCGGCTGACCAGCGCGGCGGCCTCCTCGACCCGCTGCGCGAGCAGGGAACGCCAGCGCAGCAGCCGCGCGCGCCGGCCGGCATGGCCCAGCCCGACCCACCAGGTCGCGGCCTCCCGCGCCCGCCCGACAGCCTCCGAAACCTCATCGGAGGAGGCGACCTCGAAGCGGCCGACCTCTTCACCGGTCGCGGGGTTGGTCGAGACGAGCCAACCGTCCTCGACGACAGGGACGCCGGCGGCCCGCGTAGCAGTCATGCGGCGAAGTCTATGCCGCAAAGGTTACCCGCCGGTAGGTGTGGATCGGCCACACAGCGGAGTCCGGGGAGGTGGGTGCAGGATGGCGGCCATGGAGCACCAGCAGGTACGCGTAACGGCGCGCGGAATCGACCAGAACGTCCTAGTAGCAGGCCCGGCAGACGGCACTCCGGTGCTGCTGATCCACGGCAACTGCTCGTCCGCCGACTTCTGGCGCCCGCTGCTGCGCCACCTCCCGGAAACTGTCCGGATCGTCGCGCCCGACCTGCGCGGCTACGGCGCGAGCGAGGCCGCCCCCGTCGACGCCACCCGCGGCCTGCGCGACTTCGCCGACGACCTGGCCGCCCTGCTCGACGCGCCCGACCTGTTCCCGGCCGGCGCCAAGCCGCTGGTCGTCGCGCACTCGATGGGCTGCGGTGTCGCGATGCAGCTGCTGGTCGACCACCCCGCGCGGATCAAAGCGATGCTGCTCGAGGCCCCGCTGTCGCCCTACGGCTTCGGCGGCACCAAGGACCTCGACGGCACGCCGACCACCGAGGACTTCGCCGGCACCGGCGCGGGCACCGCCAACCCCGACTTCGTCGCCCGGCTCGCCGCCAAGGACCGCGAGAGCGACGCGCAGACCAGCCCGCGCACGGTGATGCGGACGGCCTACGTCGCCGACCCGGCCGCGCTCGGCGCCGACGAGGAACTGCTGCTCGACACCGTGCTCTCCACGGTCACCGGCGACGACAACTACCCGGGCACCTCGACGCCGAGCGCCAACTGGCCCGGTGTCGCGCCCGGTGACCGAGGCGTGCTCAACACGATGGCGCCGAACCACTTCCGGATCGCTCAGGACCTCGTCGCCGTCGAAACCAAGCCACACATCACCTGGGTACGCGGTGACCAGGACGCGATCGTCTCCGACACCTCGTTCTTCGACCTGTCGTACCTCGGCTCCCTCGGTGTCGTGCCGGGCTGGCCGGGCGCGGAGGTGAGCCCGCCGCAGCCGATGATCGGCCAGACCCGCGCGGTCCTCGACCGTTACGCGGCCGCCGGTGGCAGCTACCGCGAGGTGGTCTACGCGGGCTGCGGCCACTCGCCGCACATCGAGCGCCCGGCCGAGTTCGTCGCGGAACTGGTGGCGTTGTTGCCGTGACGTCCTACCGGGAGGAGCGCGCCGGGGACCTCGCCGTCGGCGTCTGGGGCGACGGCGGCCCGCTGGTGGTCGCCGCGCACGGCATCACCTCGCACCACCTCGCCTGGGGGCTGGTCGGCCCGCTCGTCGGTGCGGACCACCGGTTCGTCGCGCCGGACCTGCGCGGCCGTGGGCACAGCCGGGACCTGCCGGCGCCGTACGGGATGGACCGGCACGCCGCCGACCTCGCCGAGGTGATCCGGGCCTACGGCGGTGGTCCGGCCATCGTGGTCGGTCACTCGATGGGCTGCTGGGCCGCGATCGCCCTCGCGCGCGGCGAGCCGGCCCTGGTCGAGCGCCTGGTGCTGGTCGACGGCGGGCCGCCGCTGGCACCGCCGCCGGGCGTGCCGGCCGAGCCCAGCCCCGAGCAGGTCACCCAGGTGATCACCGAGACGGTCGGGCAGGCGTACGCGCGCTTGACAATGACCTTCCCCGATCGCGACGCTTATCGGGAGCTCTGGCGAGCCCACCCCTCGCTCGCCGAGTGGAACGACACCATGGCCGCGTACGCGGACTACGACCTGGTCGACGACGGTGGCGTGCTGCGGCCGGCCTGCCGGCTCGAAGCGGCCCTGCGCGACGCCCGCGACCTCTACGCCTGGCGGCCCGTCGAGCCGGCGCCGCTGCCGGCGCCGGCCGTCTTCCTGCGCGCCGAGCGCGGCATGTTCGACCAACCGGAGGGGCTGTTCGCGCCGGGCGTGGCCGGCCGGGCCTTCCCGGGCATCACGGAGCGCGACGTGCCCGGCACCAACCACTACACGATCACGCTCGGACCCAAGGGCGCCGCGGAGGTGGCCGCCGCGGTGCGAAGCGCCCGCTGACCGGGGAAGCGACATGGCAGACTGACCCTGACCTGATGGATCGTTAGGGGAGCGTCGCGTGTCGCGGGAGATCAACACCGTCGGAGTTGTCGGGCTCGGCACGATGGGCGCGGGCATCGTCGAGGTCTTCGCGCGCAGCGGGATCGACGTCGTCGCGGTCGAGGTCGCCGAGGCGGCGCTGGATCGCGGCCAGGCGACGCTGGTCGGCTCGATCGACCGGGCCGTGGCCAAGGGCAAGCTGACGCCCGAGGAGCGCGACGAGATCTTCGCGCGGGTCGGTTTCGCGGTCGGCTTCGAGGCGCTGCACGACGTGGACCTGGTCATCGAGGCGGTGCCCGAGCAGTTGCCGCTCAAGCAGCGGATCTTCGCCGAGCTCGACCGGGTCTGCAAGCCCGACGCCATCCTGGCCACCAACACCTCGTCGCTGTCGGTCACCGAGATCTCGGTCGCCACGAGCCGGCCCAACCAGGTCATCGGGGTGCACTTCTTCAACCCGGCGCCGGTGATGAAGCTGGTCGAGATCGTCCGCACCGTGGTCACCGCGGCCGATGTCGTGGCCGACGTCGAGGCGCTCTGCGCCCGGCTCGGCAAGACCGACGTGACGATCAACGACCGGGCCGGTTTCATCGCCAACGCGCTGCTGTTCGGCTACCTCAACCAGGCCGTGTCGATGCTGGAGGCGCGGTACGCGACCCGCGAGGACATCGACGCCGCGATGCGGCTCGGCTGCGGGCTGCCGATGGGCCCGCTCGCGCTGATGGACCTGATCGGCATCGACACCGCGTACGAGATCCTGGACACGATGTACCGCCGGGGCGGCCGCGACCGCCGGCACGCGCCCGTTCCGCTGATCAAGCAGATGGTCACCGCGGGCCTGCTCGGTCGCAAGACCGGTCGGGGCTTCTACACGTACGAAGGCCCGGGGTCGCCGAAGGTCGTCCCCGACGAGCTGACCGCGCCGCCCGCACCCGCCAAGGACGCCGACGAGACCCGCGCGATCACGACGATCGGCGTGGTCGGGTCCGGCGTGATGGCGCGCGGGATCGTCGAGGTGGCCGCCCGGGCCGGCTTCGACGTGGTCTCCGTGACCCGCGGCGAGCCTCAGACGGCGGCGGTGACCGAGGCGGCACGCGGCTCGCTGGCCAAGGCCGTCGTCAAGGGCAAGCTGACCGAGGCCGACCAGGCCGCCGCCCTCGACCGGATCACCTGGTCGCAGCGGCTGGAGGACCTCGACGACGTCGACCTGGTGATCGAGGCCGTGGTCGAGGAGATCTCGGTCAAGAAGGCCGTGTTCGCCGCCCTCGACGAGATCTGCAAGCCGGGCGTGGTGCTCGCCACCACCACGTCGTCGCTGCCGGTGATCGAGATCGCGATGGCCACCCAGCGCCCGGCCGACGTGATCGGCCTGCACTTCTTCAACCCCGCGCCGGTGATGCAGCTCGTCGAGATCGTCCGCACCATCCGCACCTCGCCGGAGACCGCGGCCGCGGCCGGCGCGCTGGTCGCGGCGCTGGGCAAGACCGGCGTCCACTGCGCCGACCGGTCCGGTTTCATCGTCAACGCCCTACTGTTCCCATACCTGAACGACGCGGTGCGAATGCTGGAGGCGTCGTACGCGACCGTCGACGACATCGACTACGCGATGAAGCTGGGCTGCGGCTACCCGATGGGCCCGTTCGAACTGCTCGACACCGTCGGCCTCGACGTGGCGCTGGCCATCCAGCGCGAGCTCTACCTGGAGCTGCGCGAGCCGGGCTTCGCGCCCGCGCCGCTGCTGGAACACCTGGTGACCGCGGGCTACGTGGGACGCAAGGCCGGCCGCGGCTTCCGCGACCACACCCACTGACACTGAGACCTACAGTTGAAAGCGTGAGCCCGCGTCGCAACCGCCCGAAGCCCGACGACGGGCGTCCCCTCGACGACGAGGCGCTGCGGCGTGGGGTGGGGTCGGTCGAGGGGGATCGGCACGGCGACTGGATGGTGCGGCTGGTGCCCGGTGGTGCCAGCGCGAAGACCTACCGCTGCCCGGGCTGTGACCAGGAGATCCGGCCGGGCACGGCGCACGTGGTGGTCTGGCCCGCCGACGAGCGCGGCGACCTGACCGACCGCCGCCACTGGCACAGCGGCTGCTGGCGCGCCCGCGACCGCCGCGCCCCCGGCACCATGCGCAGCCGCAGCGCGCCGCGCTACGGCTGACTGAATTCGGCGAGGATCGCGTCGGAGAGGGCCGGCCAGAGTGGGGCCGCCCACTCGCCGAAGTTGCGGTCGGTGAGGCAGGCGACGGCCAGGCCCGCGACCGGGTCGACCCAGAGGAACGTGCCCGTCTGTCCGAAGTGCCCGAAGGTCTGTGGCGAGTTGTCGGTGCCCGTCCAGTGCGGGTGCTTGTGCGACCGGATCTCGAAGCCCAGGCCCCAGTCGTTGGGGTCCTGCCGCCCGTGGCCGGGCAGCACGCCGGCGAGGCCGGGGAAGGCGACCTGCGCCGCCGACCGGGTCAAGGCGGGCGCGATGGTCGGGTTCAGCAGCTCGCGGCCCAGCTTCGCCAGGTCGCCGACCGAGCCCGTCACCTTCGACGCGGGCGAGCCGTCGAGCACCGTGTTGGGCATGTCGAGCTGGTCCAGCACCAGGTCGATCATGAGGTCGCCGAAGCTGCCCTCGGCCCGCTCCGCGACGAAGTCGGCTAGCACCTCGAAGCCGCGGTTCGAGTAGATCCGGCGCTTGCCGGGCTGGCTCATCACCTGGTCGTCGCCGAAGTTGAGCCCTGAGGCGTGTGCCAGCAGGTGACGCACGGTGGAGCCGGGCGGCCCGGCCGGGTCGTCGAGCGAGACCAGCCCGTCGTCGACCGCGGCCAGCACGGTCAGCGCGGACAGCGGCTTGGTCACCGACGCCCACGGCAGCGGCTTGTCCGGCCCGGTCCGGGCGAGCACGCCGTCCTTGTCGACCACAGCGACGGCGACGGTTTCCACGGGCCAGGAGTCCACCAAGGCTAGGGCATGCGATTCGACCACCCGGCCACGCTAGCCGCCACGCCGCGGGCGAAAGGAACGGCCCCTTGTTAACGGTTTCCGCATAGGAACGGTCCCCTGTTAACACCGCTCCCGAGCCACCGGCACGGGAATGTTAATAGCGGACCGTTCCTATGCGAAAACCGTTAATAACGGACCGTTCCTTAACGGGTGGACTCGTCTCGGGCCCAGGTGGCGTTTGCGGGGGTGCGGCGGGCGCGGCGCTCGGCGATCAGGGTCAGTGCGGCGTAGCAGGCGCCGGCCGGCCACAGCCAGGGGCGCGGCAGGACGACGTCGACCAGCCAGGACGCCTTGCGCGACGGGCGCACGGCCAGCGTGGCGCCGGCGGCGGCGGCCGCCTCCCGCAATGCGGTGTTGCCGCCGCGCAGCCGGCCGAGCCGCCGGAGCAGGTCCGCGGTGCGGTTCGGGGTGGCCACCACCGACGGCACTTCAGGCAGCTCGCGCTTCTCACCGACCGCGAACAGGGCGTCGAGGAACAGGTCGTCGGCGACCAGGTCGGGGAACTGGTCGAAGCGGGCCCGGGCGTCCTTGGACAGCGCGATCGCGCCACGGCCGAACAGCGCGTCGCGGAACGCCGGGAGCCGGCCGTTGACGGCGTAGTAGGCACGGACCAGCAACGGGCGGCCGGACGTGTCGAGCACCCGGCGCGGCGACGCGGCGATCACGCCACCCCTCCCGGAGACCGCCGCGGCGAGCGCCCGCGCCCCGGCCGCGGAGAGCGGGATGTCGGCGTCGAGGTAGATCCGGGGGAAGCTGGTGGCGGCCGCGTCACCGGCGTTGAGCGCGGCCGGCTTCGACGCCTTCGCGACCTCGACCACCCGCACGCCGGGCACGGACCGGGCCACCCCGGCCGTGTCGTCGGTGCAGCCGTTGGCGGCCACGACCACGTCGAACTCGTCGGGCTCGGCACCGTCGAGCAGGTGGCGCAGCGTGCGCTCGATGACCGTCGCCTCGTTGTGGGCGGCGACCACGATGCTCACCACGGCGCGCGCCCGGTGATCGCGCGGCGGACCCGCTTGGTCAGCGACCGGCTCCGCTGGCGCCAGCCCGAATATTCGCGCAGGTCGAGCGACGCGGCCTGGACCACGTACGCGGACCGCTTCATCTGCTCGGTCCACTCCGCGACCGTCTTCACGCCGGTCTTCTGCGCGGAGAGCGGCCGGCGGGCCATGAAGTCCTCGTCGGTGTGGTAGATCGTCCGCGGGCTGCGCGGGTCGTCAAGGTGGTCCTCCGGCAGGAACGGGTAGATCCAGCCGTTGACGAAGCCCAGGCGGGCGGCCTTGAGGCACCAACTCGTGAAAGAGTCGTCCTCGGCCAGCAGGCCCGTGCGGTCGACCATCGCCCGCTTGAGCAGGTAGCCGCTGCCCTGCACCCAGTGGTTGCGCATGAGCCGGTGCCCGCCGGCGTACTCCGCCAGCTTCTGGTCGACCAGGTCCTGGCGGACGTCGGACTCCGGGAACCGCCAGGTGCCGATCACCCCGAACTCGGGCACGTCGTCCTGCGCCCGGCGGAGCACCTCGAGCCACGACTTGTCGGGCAGGCAGTCGTCGTCGACCTTGCTCAGGTAGTCGCCGGACGACTCGGACCACAGCCAGTTCGTCGGCTCGCGCAGACCCGCGTTGGTCGGGCTGTGGTGGAACCGGTGCACCCGCGGGTCGTGCCGGAACTCCTCGACCGCGGCCAGCGTCGCCGCGTCGGAGCCGTTGTGCCACAGCCAGACCCGCGCGTCGTCGGTGCAGGTGTCGAGCAGGTGCGGCAGGGACAGCCGGACGTACTCCGGCCGGTCGTACGTGATCATCAGGATGTCGATGCCACTCATGTCGCGTCCTCAGTTCAGCCGCTGTGCCCGGGTGAGGCGCCACATCGCGCCGGCCAACCCGAGCAGCAGGTGCATCGTGAACAGGTAGGTGGAGAAGTAGAGCGCGTCGAAGGTGAACGCGGCCACCGCCATCACGCCGATCGCGACAGCGAGCACGGCGGCCAGGTCGCGGTCGCTGTCGGTCCTGGCGAACCGGCGGACCCGGGCGGCGACGAAGATGCCGGCCAGGAACAGCACGCTCAGGCCGACCACGCCGACGATCCCGGTGGTCACCACCGTGACCAGCCACTGGTTGTCGAGCAGTTGGTAGAGCTCCGGCAGCCAGGTGCCGACGCCTCGGCCGAACCAGGGTCGTTCCTTGATGAACGGCGCGACGTAGTCGTAGTCCTCGAGCCGGCCCTGCACGCTGGGGTCGTTCGAGCCGGCGAAGAGCAGCGCGCGCAGGGCGCCCAGCAGGCCGGGCTTGCCCACCTGGATGATCGCGGTGAGGAACACGCCGACGATCAGCACGTTGAACGTCGTGCGCAACGGCCAGACCAGGATCAGCAGCAGGATCGCGGCGCCGAGCGCGAGCACGCCCGTGCGGGACAGCGAGATCGGGATGACGCCGGCGACGACCATCGCGATCGCGGCGAAGATCTGCCGGTCGCGGCGGGTCGCCGCGAACCGGGCGTAGTGGATGGCCACCACCAGCGCGACCACCATCAGCACGCTGAACTCGATGTAGTGCCCGGCCGTGCCGGCCACCCGGACCAGCCCACCGCCACCGCGGTCGTCGAAGCCGACCAGGTCACGCTGGAACTGGAGGATCGGCGGCAGCTTCAGGTTGACGGTGAAGTCCTGCCGGAAGGCGAACTGGGCGAACGCGAACAGCGCCATCACGGCGGAGCCGTAGCAGAGCCAGCGCAGGACGGTGTCGATCCGCTCCCGGGTCAGCACGCCGTCGCAGGCGGCGAGCAGGATGCCGCCGGCCGCGAAGGCCATCAGCACGGTGCGGTCGGCCTGGTTGGCCTCGAGCGGGTCGAGGCCGCGGGCCTGGCCGGCGATGTAGGAGGTCGCCGTCGTGGCGAAGAAGAACGCCAGCGCCCAGCGCATCGGCTGCTGACCGCGGGTGACCAGGGACGGGTGGAACCGGGTGAGCGCCCACCAGACGAACAGCAGCAGCCCGGCGACCACGCCGGGCCGCCCCAGCGTCGTCAGCGGCGGGAAGATCAGCCGGGCCGGCAGGGCGTACATCGCGAAGATGGTGAAGCTCACCCAGGCCGTCGCGTCCCGGAACTCGATGACGCTGGGTGTCACACCGTCGTAGACGGTCGCAGTTCTCCGCGCTGATAGGTAGGTCTGCACTACTGCTACTACTGGTGGTTGTCTTCAGGCCTGGGCGTCCGCACCGCGGTGAGCAGGATGGTGTCGTCGGTCTCCGGCGCGCGCACGAAGTCGGCCGAGACCTGCTGGGGGTTGCCTCCGGACGAGTGCCCGTTGGCGGTCACCGGGGTGCTGTTGATCCGGATCACCTGGGTGGCGTCCGCGGGCTCCTGTTCGTCGCCCGGCTCGGGCTCGCGTCCCGGGACGGCCACCGGTTTGTTGACCGGGCCGACGGCCTTGGCCAGCGGCGGCTGCGGGCGGCGCTGCTCGACCGCGGCCGAGCCGGCGGTGGCGTTGGCGCGCAGGCCGGCCCGGTTGTTGACCCGGGCGGTGAGGCGGCGACGGGCGATCGCGTCGTAGGCGACCACCACGGCGGCCATCAGCAGCAGGCCGACGGCGAGCACGACGATCTGGGCGCGGAGCACGTTGGACCGGGACGGCGTCACGTTGAGGCCCGGGTCGAGCACCTGGGTGGTGATCGACTCACCGGCCTTGGGCTTGTATTTCGCCTGCTGCGCGACCACCTCGTCGTTGATCAGCTTGGTGGCCGCCTCGACCGTGGCGAGGGCCTTGGCGCTGGTGTCGCTGGAAACCTCGATCGTCATGATCGAGCTGCGGGTGACGAGCGTGATCTCGTACGCGTCGTCACCACCGGCGGCGACGACCGTCTGCCGGGACTCGCTCGACGACGCGGAGATCTGCACGGCCTGGGCCATCTGCACCTCGCCGATGCGCAGCCAGGGGTTGCCGGGTGCGGGGGTGGCGCCGTTGGCCGGAGCCGCCGCCGACGTGGTCGGCGGGACCAGCATGACGGTGGCCGCCGTCTTGTATTCCGGCTGGATCGCGCTGCCGAGCGCGACCGCGGCCGCCAGCGTCACGATGACGATCGGAACCGCGACGTACCACCGCCGGACAACGAGCTTGAGGAGGTCAAGGAGGTCCATGTATAGGCCCTTTGATCGAATGCGGCGGAAATTGGGTGCGTCAGGTCGTCAGTTGACCGTCTGGTTGGTATCACGAGGACTCGCCGGTGGGTTGCCTCCCCCCACCGGTGAACCTGATTTGTAACCTTTTCGCGTCTGACGCAGCAACCGATCCCACAGTCGGATGTACGACTTGGCCTGGTGGTCCCACGCGAGCTCGTCGACGAAGCGCTGGCGGGCGATCTGGCTCATCGCGGCGCGCGTGGCCCCGTCGCTGAGCAGCATGTCGAGCGCCTTGGCCAGCTCGTCGGGCGCGCCGGTGGGCACGTAGAGCGCGGCGCCCTCGGCCGTGCGGCGGGTCTCCAGCAGGTCGACGGCGACCACGGGGAGACCACGAGCGACATATTCGACAGTCTTCGCCATCGTCGACAACTCGGCCATCTTGGTCGGCGGATCCGGCTGGATCGCGACCGTCGCGGAGTTGAGGAGTACGTCGACCTCGTCGGCCTCCAGCCAGCCGCGGAACTCGACCACGTCGTCGAGGTTGCGCGCGGTGGCCAACTCACGCAGGGCGGGCAGGCACTCGCCGTCACCGGCGACGACGAGCTTCCAGTCGGTGTTGCCGCGCAGCCCGATCAGCCGTTCGGCGGCCAGCACGGCGGCCTCGACGTGGTCCTGCGGGTTGATCACACCGAGGTAGACGATCTGGTGCCGGCCGGCGCGCGGGGCGTGCGCGTCGTAGGCGACCTCGGCGATCGTCGGGCCGTTGCGGACCACCACCACCTTGTCGGGGTGCAGGCCACCGCGGTTGATGGCCAGGTCGCGGTAGGACTCGTTGGTCGAGACCACGGCGGTCGACCGGCGCCAGGACATCTTCTCGAACCACTTGAGGACGGCCAGCACCCGTGGATTGGGCGTGTCCGTTTTGCACTCGTAGAGCTCGGGGCTCAGGTCGTGGTGGTCGAAGACGAACGGCCGGCCGAGCGCGCGCATCAACAGCGCCACGACCCAGAAGACGTCCGGCGGGTTGCACGCCTGGACAGCGTCGACCCGGGTGCGCAGCATCAGGCCGAGCAGCCGCGTGGTGACGGCGAGCAGCGCCCAGGCGAACTCGAAGGCGAACGACAGCACGCCGGAACCGGCCAGTGGCTGCGGAAACGACCGGATGTCGGTCGACCGGCTGCCTGGCAACCTGCTCAGGCCGGCGGAACCCCGCGGGCAGATCACCGTGACCCGGTAACCGGCTTCTTCGAGCGCCAGGCATTCGCGAATGACCCGGCGGTCGCGTTCGACCGGCAGGTTGACCACCACGATGACCACGTGCCCCCGCGATTTGGTCATCTCCACCTCTGAATACTGTGGACAAATTGTGCGCTCCCTTAAGGGAGCCTTAGCACAGGCGACGATGCTCTATCTAAGCCACGCGTGGCAAGGGTGATCGGACGACCTCTAGTGTCGACTTCACTACATGGCCGTGAACGATCGGTCGATTGCTCCTCGGCGTACCGGACCATAGTTGTTGACGGGTCGGTTGACCAAATCCCCGGTGTGCCACCAATGTTGGCGATCTGCCGGAATTGCCGGTCAGCTATCAGACATCGCCCCCAATTGATCTGATCGTTAGCCTGTGCGCCTGCGATGCGCCGCACGCGTACACGTGAATCTTGGGGGAGGTGGCGCGATGACGCGCCCACGACGTCCGCTGCGGACGGTGCTGGCCGCGGCGTTGGTCGCCGGTGGGCTCGCGGCGCTCGGGTCGGCACAGCCGGCTGCGGCGACCACGCTGCCGACCGGCTTCCAGGAACAGATCGTGTTCAGCGGGCTCAACCAGCCCACGAACATCGAGTTCTCCCCCGACGGCCGGGTGTTCGTCGCCGAGAAGGGCGGCCGGATCAAGGTTTTCGACAACCTGGCCGACCCGACCCCGACGGTCTTCGCCGACCTGTCGACCAACGTCTTCAACGTCTGGGACCGCGGCCTGCTGGGTCTCGCGCTGCCGCCCGACTTCCCGGCGAACCCTTACGTCTACGTGCTGTACACCTACGACGCGCCGCCCGGGCAGACCGCGCCCTACTGGAACGACAACTGCGGTGACGCCAACAACGGGCAGTGCGTCGTGCAGGGGCGGCTGTCGCGCCTGCAGGCCGCCGGCAACGTGATGACCGGCAGCGAGCAGGTGCTCATCACCGACTGGTGCCAGCAGTTCCCGAGCCATTCGATCGGTGACCTCAAGTTCGGCGCCGACGGCATGCTCTATGTCACCGGCGGTGACGGCGCGAGCTTCAGCGCCACCGACTACGGCCAGCTCGGCAGCCCGCGCAACCCGTGCGCCGACCCGCCGTCCGGGGTCGGCGGCGTGATGAACCCGCCCACCGCCGAAGGCGGCGCGCTGCGCTCGCAGGACGTCCGCTCCACCGCCGACCCGACCAGCCTCGACGGCGCGGTGCTGCGGCTCAACCCGGCCACCGGCGCCGCGGCCGCCGGCAACCCGCTGTCGGGTTCCGCCGACGCCAACGCCCGCCGGATCGTCGCGTACGGCCTGCGCAACCCGTTCCGCATGACGATCCGCCCCGGCACCAACGAGGTGTGGGCCGGTGACGTCGGCTGGAACGTCTGGGAAGAGATCAACCGCGTGACCAGCCCGACCACGGGGGTGACCAACTTCGGCTGGCCCTGCTACGAGGGCATGGGCGTGATGGGCTCCTACGACGGCGCCAACCTCAACCTCTGCGAGTCGCTCTACACCAGCGGCGGGCACACCCAGCCGTACTACACCTACAACCACTCCGCCGCGATCGTGCCCGGTGAGAACTGCGGCAACGGCGGCGACGCGATCAGTGGCCTGGCGTTCTACCCGACCAGCGGCGGCAACTACCCGGCGGCGTACGCGGGCGGGCTGTTCTTCGCCGACTACTCCCGCAACTGCATCTGGGCGATGAAGCCGGCCACCGCCGGCGGGCTGCCGTCCACCAGCGCCATCGAGGCGTTCGGGCAGGCCGCGGCCGGCCCGGTCGACCTGGCCATCGGGCCGGGCAACGAGCTCTACTACGTCGACCTCGGCGGCACCGTCCGGCGGATCCGCTACTTCCCGGGCAACCAGCCGCCGGCCGCCGCGTTCAGCGCCACACCGGCCGCCGGGCAGCCGCTGCGGGTCGACTTCGACGCCAGCGCCTCGACCGACGCGGACCCGGCCGACCAGGGCCGCCTGACGTACGCCTGGGACTTCACCAACGACGGCACGACCGACGCGACCGGGGTGACGGCCAGCTTCACGTACCCGGCCTCGGGCAGCTACACCGCGAAGCTCACGGTGACCGACACGCTCGGCGCCAGCGACACGCACCTGGTGACCATCCAGCCCGGCCGCACCGCACCGGTCGCCACGATCGACACCCCGACCGCCGCGACCACCTGGAAGGTCGGCGACACGGTCGCGTTCACCGGCCACGCCACCGACGCCGAGCAGGGCACCCTGCCGGCGAGCGGGCTGTCCTGGCGGCTGCGGATGCACCACTGCGAGAGCGTCGGCAACTGCCACGTGCACGAGGTGCAGCAGTGGGCGGGCATCGCGAGCGGCTCGTTCGTCGCGCCGGACCACGACTATCCGTCCTATCTGGAGCTCGAGCTGACGGCCACCGACGCCGACGGGCTCAGCCACACGGTGTCGCGCCAGCTCGACCCGAAGACGGTCAACCTGACGTTCCAGAGCAACCCGTCCGGGCTGCAGCTCAACGTCGGGGCGTTCACCGGCACGACGCCGTTCAGCCGCACCGTCATCCAGGGCTCGACGAACACGGTCAGCGCGCCGTCGCCGCAGAGCGCCGGCGGTGCCGTCAACACGTTCGCGAGCTGGTCCGACGGCGGTGCCAACAGCCACGTGATCACCGCACCGACGGCGCCGGCGACCTACACGGCCACGTACACCAGCGTGGCCGGCTGCGCCGACAGCTTCGGCTACACCTGCAGCACGCAGACGGGTCAGCCGTTCGCGGCCGCCGACGGCGCGGTGCTGCCGCTGACCGGTGACGACGCCGTCACGCAGGTGAGCATGCCGTTCCCGTTCCGGCTCTACGGCCAGGAGTACGGCAACGCCTGGGTGTCCACCAACGGGTTCGTCTCGTTCGCGGACCCGGCGGCCGGGCTCGGCGCCAACGGCCCGCTGCCGTCGACGGGTCTCCCGAACGCGGCGGTGTACCCGTTCTGGGACGACCTGGTGCAGCGCGCCGACTCCACGGTGCGCACCGGCGTGACCGGCACGGCGCCCAACCGGAAGTTCACCGTCGAGTGGCGCAACAGCGGCTACTACGGCTCCAGTTCCGGCCGGATCCGGGTCTCCGCCGTGTTCGGCGAGGACGGCACGATCACCTACCACTACGCCGACCTGTCGACCAGCGATCGCGAACGGGGCAACTCGGCGACGGTCGGCATCGAGGACGCGTCCGGCACCATCGGGCTCGCGTACTCGGTGGACCAGCCGGTGTTGCGCGACGGCACGACCGTGACGTTCTCGCCGCCGGGCGGCACACCGCCGCCCACCTCCGGCACGATCTCCGGCGTGGTCAGCGCCAACGGCTCACCGCTGGCCGGCGCGACGCTGACGCTGTCGCCGTCGGGCCGCACGGCGACCAGCGCGGCCAACGGCTCCTACCAGTTCGCCGCGGTGCCGCCGGGCGCCTACACGGTGGCCGGCACGGCGCCGGGCGGCTACGCCGGCTCCGCACCGGTGACGGTCACCGCGGGCGGCAGCCACACGGTCAACCTCACGCTGACCGGGCCGCCGCCGGGCACGGGCGACTACGCCAAGACGACACAGACGCGGGCGTACGTGTCGACGGCCGACGGCACCGTGCTGCCGCTGTCCGGAGACGACGCGGTCGCCCAGGTGACGCTGCCGTTCGGGTTCCAGTTCTACGGGCAGCAGCAGACCACGGCCTGGGTGTCGACCAACGGCTTGCTGTCGTTCGTCAACCCCAACGGCGCGACGCCGGAGAACACGGCGATCCCGGCGGCGGCGCTGCCGAACGCGGCGCTCTACCCGTACTGGGACGACCTGGTGCAGCGCTCCGGCAGCGCGATCCGCACGAAGGTGATCGGCACCGCGCCCAACCGGCAGTTCGTCGTCGACTGGTTCAACACCGGCATGTACGGTTCGTCGTCGGCGCGGATCTCGGCGCAGGTGGTGCTCTCCGAGTCGGGCGAGATCGCCTTCAACTACGCCGACCTGGCCACGTCGGCGCGGGAACGCGGTGACTCGGCGACCGTCGGCATCGAGGACGCGGCCGGCGCCAAGGCCGTGCAGCATTCGTTCAACCAGGGCGTGCTCGACAACGGCACGGCTGTGGTGTTCACGCCCAACTGAGGTTCCCACGACCGACCGGGCGGCCAATTCGGACCGTCCGGTTAACGGGACAGGTCACGTGGCTGACGATCAGTTGTCGGCCACGGCGCGAGCATGTGATGTCGTCGCCCGACGTGGCGCGGAGATGGAGCGAACGGTGTCGTTGAGCCTTCGGCGGTTCTTAGCCGGCCTGCTGACGTTGGTGCTGGGCGCGCCGCTGACCTTGGGCGTCCTGGCCGCCGCGCCGGCGGCGGCCGGGCCGTTGCCGAGCGGGTTCACCGAGCGCGTCGTGATGAGCGGGCTCGCCAGCCCGACCAAGTTGGTGTTCGCGCCCGACGGCCGGATCCTGATCGCGCAGAAGAACGGCGTCATCAAGATCTACGACAACCTCTCCGACACCACGCCGACCGTCTTCGCCGACCTCAGCCAGCAGGTCTTCACCTACGGCGACCTGGGTCTGCTCGGCCTCGCCGTGCCGCCGGACTTCCCCGCGACGCCGTGGGTCTACGTCTCCTACACCTACGACGGCCAGATCGGTGGCAGCGCGCCCACCTACAACGACCGCTGCGCGGTGCTCGGCGACTGCATCGTGAGCAACCGGGTGTCCCGGTTGCGCATCGCGGGCGACGTGATGACCGGCAGCGAGCAGGTGCTGCTGCACGACTGGTGCCACCTGTACGAGACGCACGCCGTCGGCGACATCGGGTTCGGCCCGGACGGCGCGCTCTACGTCAGCGGCGGCGACGGCGCTTCGCCGGCGTTCCCCGACTACGGCCAGCGCGGCACCGTCACCAACGCCTGCGGCGACCCGGGCGCGCCGGTCGGTGGCACGATGACACCACCGACCGCCGAGGGCGGCGCGCTGCGCTCGCAGGACGTCCGCACCCCGGGCGACCCGACCGGGCTGTCCGGCACGTTCATCCGGGTTGACCCCAACACCGGTGCCGCGTTGCCGGACAACCCGATGGCCGGCAGCTCCGACCCCAACACCCGCCGGATCCTGGCGTACGGGCTGCGCAACCCCTACCGGTGGGCCTTCCGGCCGGGCACGTCCGAGGTCTGGTTCGGCGACGTCGGCTGGCGCCTCTGGGAAGAGATCGACCGGCTGCCCGACCCGCTCAACAGCCCGGTGGAGAACTTCGGCTGGCCCTGTTACGAGGGCGACATCCGGCAGAACGGCTACGACGCGCCCAACCTGTCACTGTGCGAGACGCTCTACGCGCAGGGGCCCAACGCGGTGGTGGCGCCGCACTACACCTACAACCACGCCGCCGCCGTCGTGTCCGGAGACGGCTGCCCGACCGGCGGATCGTCGCCGAGCGCGCTGGCGTTCTACCCGACCAGCGGCGGCAGCTACCCGGCGACGTACCGCGGCGCACTGTTCTGGGGCGACTACGCGAGGCAGTGCATCTGGGCGATGCTGCCCGGCGCCGACGGTGCGCCGGACCGCACCCGTATCGTGCCGTTCACCTCGACGGCGGCGACACCGGTCGACATGCAGATCGGGCCGGACCAGCGGCTCTACTACGTCGACCACAGCGGGGGCACGATCCGCCGGTTCGACTACAACTCCGGCGACCAGCCGCCGACCGCGGCCGCCACCGCCACGCCGACCTCGGGCAACGCGCCGCTGACGGTCAGCTTCGACGCGTCCGGCTCGACCGACCCGGACGTCGGTGAGGTGCTGTCCTACCAGTGGGACTTCACCGACAACGGCTCGTGGGACGCGGCCGGCGTGACCGCGTCGTACACATACGGGTCGACCGGCGTCTACACGGCCCGGCTGCGGGTCAGCGACCTGGCCGGGCTGTCCGCGGAGACGACCGTGCAGATCCTGGTCGGCACCGGTGCGCCGACCGCGATCATCGACACACCGGCGACCAACCCGAGCTTCAAGGTGGGCGACCAGATCTCGTTCAGCGGGCACGCCACCGACCCGCAGCAGGGCAACCTGCCGGCGTCGGCGCTGCACTGGCAGCTCCTGTTGCAGCACTGCTACGCGGCCGACAACTGCCACACCCACAACGTGCAGGAGTGGGACGGGGTGGCGTCCGGGTCGTTCAACGCGCCCGACCACGAGTATCCGTCCTATCTGGACCTCAAGCTCACCGCGACGGACAACGGTGGGCTCACCCACACGGTCACGCGCCGTCTCGACCCGCGCAGCGTCGACCTGACCTTCACCAGCAACCCGCCGGGGCTCGAGCTGAGTGTCAACGGGGTCATGGTGACCACGCCCGCGACGCGTACCGTGCTGGCGGGTTCGACGAACTCGATCAGCGCGCCCACACCGCAGTCCGGGTACGCCTTCGACAGCTGGTCCGACAACGGCGCGGCCACCCATGTGATCACCGCACCGAGCGCCCCGGCGACGTACACCGCGACCTATGAGGCGACCGGCGGCGGGGGCGGCGACTACGAGGTCAGCGACGCCACCGGGCAGCCGTACGTCGGTGCCACCGCGACCACGCTGCCGCTGACCGCCGACGACGCGAAGCAGCAGGTGTCGCTGCCGTTCGCCTTCCCGTTCTACGGCGTGCCGCAGAACAGCCTCTGGGTGACCACCAACGGGTTCCTGTCGTTCACCGACCCGGGCCAGGCGGGCCTGATCGCGGTCAACAGCCCCCTGCCCAACGGCGACGCGCCCAACGCCGGCATCTACCCGTTCTGGGACGACCTCGTGCCACGGGCCGACTCGGCGATCCGCACGGAGACGCTCGGCTCGGCGCCCAACCGCCGGTTCGTGGTCGAGTGGGGCAACATCGGCCACTACGGCTCCAACTCGGCCCGGCTGTCGGTCAGCGCGGTGCTCTACGAGTCGGGCAAGATCGACTTCAACTACGACCTGCTGAACACCGCCCGGGAGTACGGCAACTCGGCGACGATCGGCATCGAGGACGCCGCGGGTGCGACCGCGACCACCTACTCGTTCAACCAGCCCAACCTCGCCAACGGCAAGCGAGTCACCTTCACCCCGGCCGGCGGTGGCTCCGACGACCCGCCACCGCCGCCGACCACCGGCACGATCCAGGGTGCGGTCACCAACGCCGCCACCGGCAACCCGATCGTCGGCGCCGCGGTGACGCTCGCGCCCGGCGGCGGGTCGACGGTGACCGGCACCGGCGGTGCCTACCAGTTCGGCGCGGTGCCGGCGGGCACCTACACGGTGACCGCGACCTCCGGGGGCCAGTCGGCGTCGAAGAACGTGACCGTGACCGCGGGCGGGACGGTGACGGCGAACCTGGCCGTCGGCAGCACGACTCCGCCGCCGCCGACGGGCGGCTACACGAAGACGACCGAGCAGCGGACGTACGCCCCGGCCACCGGCGGCACACCGGTCGCGATCGCGGGCGACGACGCGACGGCGTTGCTCGACCTGCCGTTCCCGGTGCCGTTCTACGGCCAGAACAAGACGCAGGCGTGGGTCTCGACCAACGGCTTCGTCGCCTTCGCCGAGCCCGACTGGGCCCAGCCGGAGAACGGGGCGATCCCGTCCGCCGCGCTGCCGAACGCCGCGGCGTACGCGTTCTGGGACGACCTGGTGATGCGGGCGGACACGACGATCCGCACGAAGGTGACGGGTTCGGCACCCAACCGGCAGTTCGTGGTCGAGTGGAACAACATCGGCCACTACGGCTCCGCGTCGGCGCGCATCTCGGTCGAGGCCATCTTCGGCGAGAACGGCACGATCGTCTTCAACTACTTCGACCTGACGGCGTCGAAGACCCGCGAACGCGGCGACAGCGCCACGGTGGGCCTGGAGAACCCGACCGGCACGGCTGCGGTGCAGCACTCGTTCAACCAGGCGGTGCTGAGCGACAACCAGGCCATCGTCTTCACGCCGAACTGACGCGCGGCGTGAAGACGATGGCGCGCCCCCACCGGCGACGATCACCTCTTGTCCCCGGCGGTGCGACGTATCTACCGTCATTGAATGGCTTCGTGGACGTTCGCCGTTGACAGGGATGATCTGAGCCGGACCACCGTCGTCGATGGGCCCGAGGTCGAGGCGGGCGAGGGTGCGGCCGTGTTGCGGGTCGATCGGGTCGGGGTCACCGCCAACAACGTGACCTATGCCGTGCTCGGTGAGTCGTTCCGCTACTGGCGGTTCTTTCCGCCCGAGGGCCGCGGGCTCGAATCCGGCTGGGGGCTCGTGCCGCTCTGGGGTTTCGCCGACGTGGTCTCCTCGACCGTGGCCGGCGTCGAGCCGGGTCAGCGGGTCTACGGCTACCTGCCTCCGGCCGGGCAGCTCGTGGTGCGGCCCGAGCGGGTCGACGCGACCGGCTTCCGGGACGGCAGCCCGCACCGGGCCGATCTGCCCTCGCCCTACAACGCCTATCGGCTCACCACCGGCGACCCGGCCTATCGGGCCGACGAGGAAGACCTGCTGGTGCTGTTCCGGCCGTTGTTCTTCACGAGCTTCATGCTGGCCGACTACCTGGCCGACAACGGGTTCTTCGGCGCGACCACCCTCGTGCTCTCCTCGGCGTCGAGCAAGACGGCCTACGCCACCGCCTTCGAGCTGCGTGGCCAGGGGCCGCGGTTGGTGGGCCTCACCTCGCCCGGCAACCAGCGCTTCACCGAGTCCCTCGGCTGCTACGACGACGTGCTCACCTACGCCCAGGTGGAGACGCTGACCCCCGTCCCGACCGCCTATCTCGACCTGGCCGGTGCGCCGTCGACCCGGCACGCGCTGCGCGAGCACCTCGGCGACCACCTGGTGCGCGACGTGGCGGTCGGGTTGACCTACCAGGTGCCCAACAGCGAAGCCGCCGGCGAGTTCTTCTTCGCGCCCGTGCAGATGCGCAAGCGCGGCGCCGACTGGGGGCGCGACGAGCTGGACCGGCGGTTCGGCGCCGCCTGGCGCCGGTTCGCCGACGCGCTCGGCGGCCGGGTCGACATCCGGGTCGGACACGGCCCGGAGGCCCTGCGCACCGCGTGGCTGGCCGCGGTCGCCGGCCGCGTCCCGGCCCAGGTGGGTCAGGTCATCGCGCTGTGACCCGGCCGGCGAAAGCGTTGACGTTGGTCACCGTCCGGTCGATCCGCTCCTCGAGAGTGAGCGTCTCCTCGCGGCGGACCGGGCGCATCCGCGGCTCCCGCTTGCCGCGCACGTAGAGCGAGCAGGCGAGGTCGGCGCAGAGATATTGGCCGATGCTGTTGCCGTTGCGGCCGGCCACGCCCGCCAGCGGCGCGACGAACAGGGTCACCCCGGACGCCGCGTGGTCGGTCAGGCAGACGTTGCACATGCTCGACCGGGACAGGCTGTTGCTCCTGCGCCCCTCGGGCCGGCGCAGCACGATGCCGGTCGGCCCGTCGTCGCCCGGCACCACCAGCAGCGCCCGCAGTGGCGCGGCCGGGTCTGTCCAGCCGAGAAAGTCCAGGTCAGCCCAGGGCACGGCGCCGTCGGCGAAGCCCGCCGGGAGCCGGATCCGGCTCGCCTCGCCCTTGCTGCAGTTGACGAACGAGTCCCGGATGGCAGCTTCGGTCAGTGGTTCCACGCCGGCGAAACTATCGGGCGCGCCGCCCCGCGGTCACGCCGTTTTCAGTCGCGGTCGGCGACCTGGACCTGACTCTGGGCCAGCGAGCGGCGGTGTTGGACCGGCACCGGCATGCCCTCGGCCGTGTCGAGCATGTTCTGGTCCGCCACCACCGTGTACCCGTGCCGGGCCAGCAGGTCGGCCATCGCCTTCGGCGTCCAGGTCGAGCGCCAGGGTTCCCGGGCGAACACGCTCGACCGGCCCGCCGACCGGGACACCGCGCGGGCGACCAGGAAGCCGAGCTTGAGGAACGGCACGGGTAGCTGGAAGTTGACGACCAGCCGGCTGCCGGGCGCCGAGCAGGCCGCCAGCGCGCCGACGGTGGCCTCCACCTCCGCGGGCGTGAGGTAGGGGACCACGCCCTCCCAGATCCAGGTCGTCGGCCGGTCACCGGCATGCCCGGCGGCGGCCAGCTTCGCGCTCAGGTCGTCGGTGCGGAAGTCGACCGGCACGTACGCCGGGGGAGCGCCGGTCAGGGCGGCCGCCCGGGCGCGCTTGTCCGCCTGTGAGGCGGGCTGGTCGACCTCGAACACGGCGGTGCCGGCCAGCTCCGGCATGCGCCAGGCCCGCCCGTCCAGGCCGGCGCCGAGGATGACGACCTGAGGCAGCGGGCGGGCACGCACCGCGTCGTCGATGGCCACGGTGCGCGGCACCATCAGCTCGGTGATCGCCTTGACCGTCTCGAACTCGACCCGCGCCCGCCACTCCTTCGGCGCTCGGCCGTCGCGCACCAACCGCACCGGGACGCGCTCGTCCTCGCGCAGAAGCGGCAAGGCGGTCGGGTCCGCGAACCGGTCGGGCGCCACCAGGTCGTGCGCCGCCGCCCGCCCTTGGCAGACCAGGACGGCGGTGCGGCTCGCTCCCGCGATCTCGGCCATCAACCCGACGGTACTGCGCCGATCGTCAGCCGCCACTCGCACACTCCGGACGGCGGCACCACCGCGGCCTCGCCCGGCCCGGCGTCCGCCAGGTCCCAGACCCGGCCGAGCATGGGTTCGACGCCGATGCTGCGGTAGGGACCGTCGGCCGGCCAGCCGCGCAGGTTGCGCCACAGCGCCGTGGACACCGGCTGGCCGGGGGCGTCGAGCGTGAGCGTCAGCCGCTCGCTGTCGACGACCGTGACCGACGGGCAGTCGACCAGGATGGCGCCGGTCGCGCTGCCGTCGTCGGGGCCGAGCCGGCCCAGCGGGGTCGGCCACGGCGCGACCGCCCCACCGTCGATCCGGGTCTCCGTGCCGGCCGGCGCCGCCAACTCGGCGGCGGGGGAGACGTCGAGCAGCGCGTGCGCGGCCCAGAGGAACCGCCAACCCGGCTCGGCGTGCAGCGCGTAGGAGACGACCAGCGTCGCATCGGACGCCGCGAACGTGCGGCGCAGCACGTAGCCGTCGCCCGCGACCGACGCCGTGGCCGGGTCGAGCGCGGTCCACGGCCGGGACCAGGCGTCGCCGTGGTCGGGTAGGCCGCGGATGGTCGGCAGGCACTCCTCGAGCCCGCCGGCGTCGACGAAGGCCGCACCGGGCTCTACTGTGGACCGCGCCGGCTCGTCCCGGTGCCACAGCCATTCCCGGCCCGCCGCCCGCAACGACGTCCAACGGCCGCCGAGCGCGAGGTCGGCGGTGACCGTCACCATTCGGCGAACGACCCGTCCTCGTGCCGCCAGACCGGGTTGCGCCAGGCGTGCCCGGCCGCGTCGGCCTGCCGCACCGCCCGCTCGTCGATCGAGATGCCGAGGCCGGGCGCGTCCCACCGCGCGATGTGGCCCGCGACGATCCGCAGCGGCTCCGGGTCGGCGACGTAGTCGAGCAGGTCGGCCCCACCGCGGTGGTAGTGGATGCCCATGCTCTGCTCCTGGATCAGGAAGTTGGGCGTGGCGAACGCGACCTGCAGGCTGGCCGCGAGCGCGATCGGGCCGAGCGGGCAGTGCGGCGCGAACAGCGCGCCGTGGGTCTCGGCGAGCGCGGCGATCCGGCGCACCTCCGAGATGCCGCCGGCGTGCGACAGGTCCGGCTGCACGACGCTGACACCGGCCCGCAGCGCGGGCAGGAAACCGGCGCGGTCGTAGATGCGCTCGCCGGTGGCGACGGGGATCGTGGTGCCGCGGACCAGGTCGCCGAGCAGATGGGTCTGCTCCGGCACCAGCGGCTCCTCGACCAGCAGCGGCCGCAGCGGAGCCACGGCCGGCAGGATCATCCGCGCCGCCGGCAGGCTGGCCCGGCCGTGCAGGTCGATCGCCAGGTCGCGGTCGTCGCCGAGCGCCGCCCGGGCCGCGGCCACCCGCTCCACGATCCGGTCGATCTCGGCGGGCGTCGGCACCGGTGCCAGCCGGCCGCTGGCGTTCATCTTGACCGCGGTCATGCCGGCCGCGACGTGCTCGGCCACGGCGTCGCCGAGCTCGCCGGGCTCGTCGCCGCCGATCCACGCGTAGACCCTGGCCCGGTCCCGGACCGCGCCGCCGAGCAAGGCGTGCACGGGTGCGCCGTACGCCTGGCCCGCGATGTCCCACAACGCCTGGTCGAGGCCGGCGACGGCGCTGGAGAGCACCGGACCGCCCCGGTAGAAACCGCCCTTGCTCAGCACCTGCCAGTGCTGCTCGATCCGCAACGGGTCCTCGCCGAGCAGGTACTCGCTGAGCAGCTCGACCGCGGCCCGGACCACCTCGGCGCGACCTTCGACCACCGGCTCGCCCCAGCCCACGAGGCCCTCGTCGGTGGCGACGCGGCAGAACAGCCACCGCGGCGGTACGAGGAAGGTCTCAATCTTGTCGATCTTCACGCGGGGTTCTCTCCAGCCTGGCCACGTCTTCGATGGCCTGGTCGAGCAGCTTGCGCATGGCGCGCGCGGCCTGTGCGGGGTTGTGTCGCCGGATCCCGTCGACCACTGCTTTGTGGCTGGGCACCGGATCGTTGGGTCCGTCGGCGCCGTGCACCATCCGGTCGCGTTCGGCCAGACCTGTCTCGATCACCACCTCCATGCGCTGGATCAGCTCGTTGTGGGTGGCGGCGAGCAGGGCGCGGTGGAAGGCGAGGTCGGCGGCGACCGCGGCGAGCGGGTCGGCGCCGGCGGCGGCCATCTCCTCCAACGCCGCGTCCAGCGCCGCGAGGTCCTCCTCGGTGGCCCGCGCCGCAGCCAGGCTGGCGGCTCCGGGCTCGACGATGCTGCGCAGCTCGTGCAGGTCGTCGAAGAGGCCGGGCCGGTGGGCGCGGGCGAACTGCCACCGCAGGACGTCGGCGTCGAGCAGGCTCCAGGCCGCCCTCGGCCGCACGAACGTGCCGCGCTTGGGGCGCGCGTCGACCATGCCCTTGGCGGCCAGCACCCGCAGCGCCTCGCGCAGCACGGTGAGGCTGACGTCGAACTCGGTCTGGAGGGCGGTCAGGTCGAGGATGGCGCCCTCGGGAAGCTGGCCGGTGACGATCCGCTGTGCGAGGAGCTCAACCGTCTGGCCGTGTACGCCACGCGCCGTGTACTGCTGCATGCTGTCGTCTCTCCCTGACTCACGCGGACGCTTTGGTGGCGGTCCAGCCGCCGTCGACCACGAGGCTCGCGCCGGTCACGTAGGCCGCGTCCGGGGAGGCGAGGAACGCCACCGCGGCGGCCACCTCGTCGGGTGTGCCGAACCGCTTGGCCACCGTCTCGGCCACGCTGCGCGCGCGGTCGTCCTCGGACACCCAGTCCCATGCGGCGGTCATGATCGGTCCAGGTAGGACGGTGTTGACCCGCAGCGCCGGACCATACTCCACGGCGAGCTGCCGGGCCAGCGCGACGAGCCCGCCCTTCGCGGCGGCGTAGGCGGGGCGGCCGGGCAGCCCGACCAGCGCGTGCACGGACGAGACCACGACCACGCTGCCGTCGTGGGCGCGCAGGTCGGGCAGCAGCGCCTTGACGCCGAGAAAGGTGCCAGTGAGGGAGACGGCGATCTGCCGTTCCCAGGAGGCCAGGCTGGTCCGGTCCGCAGGGGCGACATCCACTGTGTACGCGTTGCTGACCAGCACGCCTACCGGGCCGAACTCGTCACGCGCGGTAGCCGCCAGTGCGGCCCAGTCGTCCTCGCTCGCAGCATCGGCCAGCACCGCCTTGGCGCGGCCGCCCGCAGCCGTGATGCGAGCCGCGACGTCGTCGGCCGAGCGCACGTCGGCGAGGACCACGGCAGCGCCGTGCGCCGCCAGTCGCACAGCGCAGGCAGCACCGATGCCTCCGGCCGCACCCGTGACAACAGCGGTGCGACCTGCGAAGATACCCGCCACGCGGCGACCTCCCGGATCACGATGTCTTCATTAATTACGAAGATATGTTGACAGGCCATTCTCTGTGATGCAACCTCTTGGAAACACGACCCAGGAGGCTTCGCATGGTTTCTGTTCCCCTCAGTCGCCGCGGGTTCCTCGCCGGGATCGGCGGTGTCGGTATGGCCTCGCTCCTCGGTGCATGCGCTACCGGGAGTGACGACAGCAGCGCCGGTGCCGCCTCCACGACGCTGACCCTGCAGTCGTCGCTTTCCGACCCTGACCCCAAGGCCGCGCTCACCAAGGTCGTCGAGGGATACAGCAAGACGCCGGTCACGCTCAACACGATCGCGATCGAGACGTTCCGGGCCCAGTTGCCCACCTACCTCAACTCGGGCAACCCGCCGGACGTGCTGACCTGGTACGCCGGCTCGGTGGCCCGCGACTACGCCGGCAAGGGCTTCCTGCTCGACGTCTCCGACCTGTGGACCGGCAACGGCGCCTGCGCCGGCTTCTCCGACGCGCTCAAGGAACTGTCCACTGCGGACGGCAAGCAGATCTTCGTGCCCACCAACTACTACTGGTGGGGCGTCTTCTACCGGAAGTCCGCCTTCCAGGAGTGGGGCGTCCAGGTGCCCACCACCTGGGACGAGTTCATCGCGGTCTGCAAGACCATCAAGAGCAAGGGCGTCGCGCCGATCTCCATGGGCACCGGCTCCACCCCGTGGGTGGCCTCGGGCTGGTTCGACTACCTCAACCTGCGGATCAACGGCGCCGAGTTCCACCGCGACCTGTTGGCCGGCAAGCACGCGTTCGACGGCCCCGAGGTCAAGACCGTGATGGACCACTACCGCCAACTGGTCGAATACATCGACCCCAAGGGCCGGTCCTACTCGTGGCAGGACGCCGTCACCCCGCTGACCGCCAAGAAGGCCGGCATGTACCTGATCGGCGCCTTCATCACCTCCGGCGTGCCGAGCGACGCGGTCGACGACCTCGACTTCTTCCGCGTGCCGATCATCGACCCGAGCGTGCCGGTGGCCGAGGAGGCCCCGACCGACGGCTACTTCGCCAGCGCGAAGTCCAAGAACCCGGAAGGCGCCAAGGAACTGCTGTCCTACCTGGCCTCCGCGCCGGCCCAGCAGCAGTTCATCCAGCTCGCCAAGTCGTCGAACCTGCCGACCTCGCAGCAGGTCGACACGACCACCTTCGCGCCGCTGGTGCAGAAGGGCATCAAGCTGCTCAACGAGAGCAAGGCGATCACCCAGTTCTTCAACCGGGACTCCAGCGACGAGCTCCAGACCACCGCCGACACCGCGCTGACCAAGTTCCTGGACAAGCCCGGTGACGTCAACAAGATCCTGGCTGAATGGCAGGCATCCGCGAAGAAGGTCCTCGGCTCGTGACCGCGTTGGCGGCACCACCAAGGAAAAAGCGCCTGCGCGCCGTACCCAAGGTGGTCTGGTTCTTCCTGTTGATCCCGGCGGCGGTCGAGATCGGCATGGTGTTCTGGCCGGCGGTCAACAGCTTCTACCTGTCGTTGACCGAGTGGAACGGGCTGGGCGCGGCCAAGCCCGTCGGCCTCGACAACTTCAAGAACCTGTTCGCCGACGACATCTTCCGCGGCGCGCTGTGGAACAACGTCATCTGGGCGATCGGGTTCGGTGGTCTCTCCGTGCTGGGCGGGTTGGCGCTGGCGGTGGCGCTCAACCGGCCCCGCCGGGGCGTCGGCCTCTACCGCAGCGCCATCTACCTGCCGATGGTGTTCTCATTGGCGGTCACGGGCCTGTTCTGGCGGGTCCAGTACCAGCCGGACGGCACGATCAACACGCTGCTCGGCGCGGTCGGCCTGGAGAGCGTCGAGAAGCAGTGGCTGGCCAATCCGGACACCGCGCTCTACGCGGTGCTGATCGCCGCGGTCTGGCGCCAGGTCGGCTACGTGATGGTGCTCTACCTGGCCGGGCTCAAGAGCACCGACCCGACGCTCGACGACGCGGCCGCGACCGACGGCGCCGGCCCCTGGCAACGGTTCCGCTACGTCACCTGGCCGCAGCTGCGCGGCGTCAACACCGTGGTCTTCGCGGTCACCGTGATCGACTCGCTGCGCACGTTCGACATCGTCTGGGCGATGACCCAGGGCGGGCCGTACCACTCGTCGGAGCTGCTCAGCACCTACATGTTCCAGCAGGGCTTCACGTTCCTGAACCTCGGTTACGCGTCGGCGATCGCCGTGGTGATCTTCGCGCTCGCGCTGATCTTCATCATCACGTACCTGGTCCGGGCCACGAAGGAGGAGGTCGCCTGATGTCCACCGCGACCCTGACCCCCGTACCCGCGAAAACCGCAGGTCCGCCACCGACCAAGCCGAAGCGGCGGCGCGGCTGGGTGTTCCACGCGGTGATGGCGCCGCTCACCCTGCTCTGGGTGGCGCCGATGGTGTTCGTGCTGGTGCTGGCGTTCCGCTCGTTCGACGACATCGCCGCCAACGGCACCGCCGCCTGGCCGGTCTCGTTGAGCCTCGAAGGCTTCCGCGAGGCGCTCGGGCGCGGCACGATGGGCCGGGCGTTGTGGACCAGCGTCCAGGTGACCGTGCCCGCCGTGCTGCTGAGCCTGCTGCTCGCGTCCTGGGCGGCGTACGCGTTGTCCCGCTTCCACATCCCCGGCCGGCGGGCGATCCTGCTGACGATGCTGGCCGGCAACCTGCTGCCCCCGCAGATCCTGCTGATCCCGGTGTCGCGGGTGATGGAGTCGCTGGGTATCTACGACACGCTGTACGCGCTCGTCGCGATTCACGTCGGCTTCGGGCTCGGCTTCTACACGTTCGTGCTGCACGGTTTCATGCGGTCGATCCCGGAGGAGCTGACCGAGGCGGCCCGGATCGACGGCGCCGGCGTAGTGCAGATCTACGCCCGGATCATCATGCCGCTGTGCCGGCCCTCGTTGGCCGCGCTCGGCGCGCTCGCCACGACCTGGATCTTCAACGACCTGATCTGGGCCATCACCGTGCTGCGCACCGAGGCCAAGCTGCCGGTCACCGCGGCGCTGCTCAACCTGCAGGGCGGGTACGTCAGCAACTGGAACGTGGTCGCCGCCGCCTCGGTGATCGCGGCCGTGCCCACGGCCATCGTGTTCTTCGCCTTCCAGCGGCACTTCGTCTCCGGACTGTTGATGGGATCGAGCAAATGACGCGTACCCCAATGACGATCTCGTTGTGGGACTTCACCTGGTACACCCGCACCGGACCGGGGGAGCCGTTCGCCGATCTCGGCGAGGCCTTCCGGCAGGCGGTCGAGCGGGGCTACGACACAGTGCGCATCTGCGCGATGCCCTACCTGCTCTTCGGTTCCGGGCTCGACACGTCGGCGCTGCGGTTCACGGGGCTGGGTGGTGAGTTCGGGCAACGGACCCGGTGGTACGACGTGCCGTCCGGGCCGCCGGTCGACGGGCGGGCGCACCTGCTGGAGCTGTTCCGTCAGGCCAAGGCACACGACTGCCGGATCATCGTGTCGAGCTGGGAATACCAGCAGAGCCCGTCGTTCGGCGTCGACGACGCGTGGCACCGTGCGATGCAGGCGGTGCCCCGGGCGGACCGCACGGTCGCGCTGGCCGACGCCCACGCCGCGCTCGTGGACTTCGTGCGCGCCGAAGGGCTCGACGACGTGATCGCGTACGTCGAACTGCACAACGAGGTGCAGTACAGCGGCTTGCACGCCGGCGAGGGCGTCGTCGGGCTGCGCGCCTCGATGGAGCGTGGCATCGACCGGTTCAAGGAGCGACAGCCGGCCGTGCCGGTCACCGTCAACTACGCCCGGGTTCCCGTCGGCGAGATGCGCGGGCTGCCGCGCAACATGGACGTCGCGGTCTTCCATCCTTACGTGTACGGCGTTCTGGGCCAGCTCTACGACGAGTTCGCGCTGCGGGACACTTCTAGAGCTTTTCCGCAAGACCGGGCGTTCGCGGAGCTGCTCCGTGACGGGGCGCCGAAGCTCGAGGACTGGCGGCCCCCGGCGTCCTGGAAGAGCGAAGCGACGATCGTTCCCCACCGGGAGATCTACACCCACGACTGGTGCGACCCTGACAGGTGGGACCGCTGGCTCTACGACCGCTACAGCGAGCACCGGCACGCGATGCGGGAGACCATGGAGACCTGGCTGGCCGTGGCCGCCGACCACGCCGCCGCGCGCGGGATTCCGCTGGTGTTCGGTGAGGGCTGGGTCGGTTACACGCCGCTGCACGCCAACTTCGAAGAGGGCCCGGTCGGTACGGAGATCTGCGCGCACGCGATGCGGAGGGCCCGCGACCTCGGTGCCTGGGGCACGGTGGTCTGCTCCAACGCGGCGCCGCACCATCCGATGTGGCAGGACGTGGCGCTGCAGCGCCGGCTGAACGACGAGTTCCGGGAGAACCGCTGACCATGTGGACGATCGCCGGTGCCAGCACCGAGTACACCGTTGCCGCCGCAGGCGACCGGATCGACCTGGTCGCGTGGGGCCCCCACGGTGTCGGCGACGGACCGTCGCCGTTCGCGTTCCACGGCAGGGTGCAGTACATGCTGCCGGGGGACCTGGCGGCGGTCGAGTACGCGCCGGACGGCGCGCGGCCGTTCCTCGGCGCGGACCTGGCGGTCGCGGGGCAGGTGCTGACGTGGCGGTTCGACTCTATGACGGTCGACGACGGGCTCGCGGCGACGTTCGCCGACGAGGTGACCGGGTTGCGGGTGGTGCTGCGGTGGCGGTTCGCGCCGGGGACCGACGTGGTCGAGCGGTGGGCGGTCGTGCACAACGACGGGCCGTCGCCGGTCTCGCTGACCCGGCTGGGCTCGGCCGGCTTCTGCGTGCCGACGCCGTCGGGCGCTGACTTTTCGTACCTGTGTGGACAGTGGGCGCAGGAGTTCACGCCCGCGTCGACGCGGTTGACTCGCGGGCGGTTTTCGATCGGCAGTGCGCAGGGTGTCACCGGGCACCAGTTCGCGCCGTACCTGGCGGTCTCCAACGGTGACGCCGTCTACGGCGTGGGGCTGGCGTGGACGGGGTCTTGGGAGATCGTCGCTGACGTGGACGCGGCCGGGCTGACCAGGGTGCGGGTCGGGCGGTCGCTGGACGGGGCACCGGTCACGCTCGCGCCGGGCTCGTCGGTGACCACTCCGGTGGCAGCCGGCGTCTACAGCGCGGACGGCCTCGACGGGCTGGCCCGGCAGTGGCACGCCTACCAGCGGGTGCTGGCCGGTGACCGGCTGGCCCGTACCCCCAAGGTCATTTACAACTCGTGGGAGGCGACCACCTTCGACGTGACCGCCGAGGGTCAGTTGGCGCTGGCCGACGTCGCGGCGTCGCTGGGCGTCGAGACGTTCGTGGTCGACGACGGCTGGTTCGTGGGCCGCGACGACGACCACGGCGGCCTCGGCGACTGGACCCCGGACCCGGCCAAGTTCCCGGACGGCTTCGGCGCCTTCGTCTCGGCGGTGCGGTCGCGGGGCCTGGAGTTCGGGCTGTGGGTCGAGCCGGAGATGGTCAACCCGAAGTCGGCCCTCTACGAGGCGCATCCGGACTGGGTCTGCCAGGCTGACGGGCGCCCGCTGAGCACGATCCGCAATCAGTACCTGCTCGACCTGGGTCGCACAGACGTCTACGAGTTCGTGCTGTCCATGTTGGACAACTTGCTCTCGGCGTACCCCATCTCGTATCTGAAATGGGATTTCAACCGCCCGCGCACGGAGGCGGACCGCTCGGCCGCGGACCTGGACGGCGCGCACGTCCACAACCTCTACCGCATCCTCGACCACCTACGCACGGCCCACCCGTCGGTCACGATCGAGGGCTGCGCGGCCGGCGGCGCCCGGGTCGACCTGGCGATGGCCGCCCGCACGGACGTCCTGTGGCCGAGCGACAACACGGCGCCGCTGGACCGCCTGCGCATCCAGCACGGCTTCTTGTCGGCGTTCGCACCGCACCTGATGAGCTCGTGGGTGACGGACGCGGACGGGATGTTCGACGAGCGCACCCGCTCGCTGGCCTTCCGCTTCGTGCTGGCCTGCGCGGGCGTCCTGGGCATCGGCGCGGACATCACGAGGTGGTCGGCCGCGCAGCGCACGGAAGCGGCGTCGTGGGTGGCCCGCTACAAGGAGATCCGCGAGCTCGTCACACGCGGCGATTTGCACCGCATCGGCAGCCCGGACGAGGCGCGCTGCGCGGTCCAGTACACGCTCGACGACCGGGTCGCCGTCCTGGCCTGGAACGCCGGCGGCCTGGACGGCCTCGACCGGGTCCCGGCCCGCGACATCCGCCTGCCTCTGCAAGGCCTGGACCCGAAGGCCCGCTACCGCGCGGGCGAGGCCACCTATTCGGGCGCCCACCT
This sequence comes from Asanoa iriomotensis, assembly GCF_016862515.1. Taxonomy (GTDB): domain Bacteria; phylum Actinomycetota; class Actinomycetes; order Mycobacteriales; family Micromonosporaceae; genus Asanoa; species Asanoa iriomotensis. The sequence continues at coordinate 150,489 of NZ_BONC01000004.1, read as the reverse complement.
GATGTCCGTCGGCCTCCCGGTCCGCTGGACCCCCACCCACGACGCGGACCTGATCGTGCTACACGTTTCTGGTGACGAATGACGAACTGCTGAAGCTCCATGACGAGCAGGTGCGTGGGACGGTCGCGGGGCGGTTGCCCGAGTCGTGGAAGGCCGGATGGGACGGGCCTGTGCTGCTCGCGCGGTCGCCGGGGCGGTGGCTGGCCTTCGCGCAGGAACTGGACGGGCTGCGGGTCGACGAGCTCGATCTGTTGATCGGGCGCGTGCGGGAGCGGGCCGCCGCCGCGGGGCGGGCCGTCGAGTGGAAGACCTACGCGCACGACCGGGCCGATCTCGTCGATCGGTTGCGGCTCGCCGGGTTCGTGCCCGAGGATCGCGAGACCGTGGTGATCGGTCTCGCGGCCGACCTGACCGAGGCCGGGCAGGCGCCCGCCGGGGTCGTCATTCGCACCACCACCGACCACGACGACCTGCGCCGGATCGCGGCCATGGAGTCCGAGGTCTGGGGGCAGGACTGGTCGTTCCTGGCCGACGACCTCCGCGACCGGATCGAGTCCGCGCCTGACGACATCGTCGTCTTCGTAGCCGAGGCCGAGGGCGTCGTCGTGTCCGCCGCCTGGATGCCGATCTTCCCCGGCACCGAGTTCGCGGCGCTGTGGGGTGGTTCGACGCTCGCGGCCTGGCGGCGTAAGGGCATCTATCGCGCGCTGGTCGCCCACCGGGCCCGCGTCGCGGCCGCGCGCGGGATCCGTTACCTCATGGTCGACGCCTCCGACGACAGCCGCCCGATCCTGCAACGCCTCGGCCTGCGCGCGGTCACCACCACCACGCCCTATGTCTGGGCGCCGGAAAGCGTTTGACGGCACCGATAATCTGATCCTCCGTACCTCGAGGTCGAGGGGGCCCCGCCTCTTCGACTCTCGGGAGCTCCTGATGCGCCGGGCGCCTGCCCTGTCCTTCCTGCTCGTCACCGTGTTCATCGACATGCTCGGCCTGGGCATCGTCGTGCCGGTCGTGCCCGCTCTCATGCTCGACCTCACCGGCCGGGCGGCCGACGCCGCCACCTGGTCCGGTCTGCTCGGGTCCAGTTTCGGGCTGCTGCAGTTTCTCACCGCGCCGCTGCTGGGCCGGCTCGCCGACCGGTACGGGCGCCGGCCCGTCCTGCTCGTCGCGCTCGCCGGCCTCGGCGTCGACTGGCTCGCGCACGCGCTGACGCCGACCGTCACACTGCTGGTCGCGTTCCACGCCCTGGCCGGTGCGTTCGCCGGCACCACCACCGTCGTCAACGCCTACGTCGCCGATGTCACCCCGCCCGAGCGCCGGGCCGGCGCCTTCGCGCTGGTCGGCTCCGCGTTCGGGCTCGGGTTCGTCGCCGGCCCGCTGCTCGGCGGCGCGCTCGGGTCCGTCGACCCGCGGCTGCCGTTCTACGCCGCGGCCGGGCTCGCCTTCGCCAACGTCGCCTACGGCTGGCGCGTCCTGCCCGAGTCCCGCCCCGGCGACCGGACGACCGCGCTGAGCCTGCGTGCGGCGAACCCGTTCACCGCCATCAAAACCGTGCTGCGCCGTCCCGTGCTGGGCCGGCTCGTGGCGGCCCGCTTCTGCGCCGACGTCGCGCGGATGACCCACCAGGCGATCTGGACCTTCTTCGTCACACACCAGTTCGCCTGGGGTACGGCGCACGTCGGTGTCACCATGTCCGTCGGCGCGCTCGCCGGCGCCGTCTTCCAGGCCCGGGCGGTCGGCCCGATCGTCCGAAGGCTCGGTGACCGAAACGCCGCCGTCCTGGGCAGCCTGTGCGGAGCGATCGCGTTGGGCGCGACGGCGTTCGCGACCACCCCGGCCGCGATCTACCTGCTCCAGGCCGTCGGCGTGGTCGGCGGCGTCGGCGTGGCCGCGGCGCAGTCCTGGCTCTCCCGCGCCACGGGGTCGGACGAGCAGGGTGCCGTCAACGGCGCGGTGACCGGTGTCGGGGCCGTCGCCGAGACCGCGGTGCCGGTCCTCGCCGGTGCCGCCTTCGCCTGGTCGTTGAGCTACGCGGCGCCCGGCGCGGTCTTCGCCGGCGCCGCCGCCTTCGCGACCCTCTCGACCGCCCTGCTCATAGGCTCGCGCCGACCGTGAGCGCTTCGTCGACCGCGGCCGGGATGTCCGTCACCGGGAAGATCGTGTGGCGGACCACCCGGTCGCGGTCGGCGACCAGGACCAGGCGCTTGAGGCGCTGCTGCTGGGCGATCCGCACGGTCGGCAGGCGCAGCGCCGCCGCGAGGACCAAGTCCACATCGGACAGCAACGGGAACGGGATGCCCTCCTCGGCGGCGAACGCCGCCTGTTCCTCGGGCCGTTGCGTGCTCACGCCGTGCACCGCCACCCCGGCCGCCGTGAACGCGGGCAGGCGGTCGCGGAACAGGCGGTTCTCCAGCGTGCAGCCGATCGTGCCGGCGATGCCGTCCCAGCCCGCCGGGTGTGGGGTCGGCCGGCCCGTGGCGGGATAGGCGAACAGCACCGTCGCGGTCGACGCGAGCACGTCGCGCGGGCCGGCCGCGGACGGGAGTGACACCGGCGGCACCGTGGTGCCGACCAACGCGCGGACCCGGTCGCTCTCCGCTCCGGACGGCAGCGCGGTCAGCGAGCCGTCGCCGAGCAGCCACCGGTCCGCCCAGTCCTGCATCCCGACGAGCACCGGCAGGAACGCCTCGCCGCGCTCGGTCAGGCGGTACTCGTACCGCGGCGGCCGATCCTGGTAGCGCGACCGCGCGAGCACACCGTGCGAGACCAGGTGGGTCAGGCGCTCGGTGAGCACGCGCCGCGAGACCGCCAGCTCCGCGACCAGTTGATCGAAGCGGTGCTGCCCCCGCGCGACCTCGCGCAGCACGAGCAGGTTCCACCAGTCGCCCATGACGGCGGCGGCCTGCGCGACACCGCACGCCTCGTCGACCTCACGTACCCGAGAACTCACACCGGCCTCCTCTCTGTACATCCTGCGCCCCAGCCGCTAAGTTCCCAACTGAAACTTACTGAGTTCCAAAATAAAACCCATGGAGGAACAGTGGCCACCGCCATGCCGACGCTCCGGCGAAACTGGCTGGTCACCATGCGGGCCTACCAGTGGACCTACTTCGTGGGCACGCTGGCCACCGGCATCCTCACGGTCGGGCTGGCCTACCTCGCCTACCACTCCATCGGGGGCGGTCGGGCCGGCGGCGGGTTCGCGGCCGCCGCCGGCACGGCCGACTACCTCGGCTACGTCACGGTCGGCGCGGCCGCCTCGATGTTCACGGTCCGCATGGTGCTCTGGGTGGCCAAGGCGCAGATCACCGAGCAGCGCGAGGGCACCCTGGAGAGCCAGGTGCTGGCGCCCGCGCGCCGCCTCCCGTACCTCGTCGGGGTCGGTCTCCAGTCCCTGACCACGACGGTCGTCGAGGTGGTGGTGATGCTGGCCTTCGCGGTCATGATCGGGGTGCGCCTCCCGGCGCCCGACCCGGTCACCCTGCTCGCCGCGTTCGTGGCCGCCAGCGTGGCCGTCTTCGGGATCTCGGTGCCGCTGTCGGCCATCATGATCACCGCGGGCGAGGCACACATCACCCAGAACACGCTGTTCGTCGCGATGGGCCTGCTGTGCGGTTTCACGTTCCCACCGGCCTACCTGCCCGACCCGCTGCGCTGGCTCGGCGAGGCGCTGCCGGTCACCTCGGCGCTGCGGGCGCTGCGCGCGGCGACGCTCGACCACGCGCCGCTCTCGGCCGCCGCGCCGGACCTGTTGCTCTGCCTCGCCCTCGGCCTGGCCTACCTGATCGTCGGGCTCCGCCTGCTCGGGCCCGCGGAACGCGTCGCCATCCAACGTGGAGGATCAGCGTGATCGTCACGCGCGAGCTGCGCAAGACCTATCCAGCGAAACGGACGCTGTTCCGGCGCTCCGGCGGCACCGAGACCCGCGCGGTCGACGGCCTGTCGCTGTCGATCCCGCCCGGCGCGGTGACCGGCCTGCTCGGCCTCAACGGCGCCGGCAAGACCACCACCATCAAGATCATCGCCACGCTGCTGCATCCGACGACCGGCACCATCACGGTGGACGGGCTCGACGTCGTCCGGGACGCCCGCGCGGTCCGCCGCCGGATCAACCTGATCGCCGGCGGGGAGCGCATGGTGTACGCGCGGCTGACCGGCCGCGAGAATCTCTGGTACTTCGGCCAGCTCTACGACGTCCCCCGCGCCACGCTGCGCGCCCGCATCGACGAGCTGCTCGAGCTGGTCGGCCTGCCCGACGCCGCCGACACCCTCGTGGAGCGCTACTCGCGCGGCATGCGCCAGCGGCTCAGCATCGCCCGCGGCCTGATCAACCAACCCGCGTACCTCCTGCTCGACGAGCCCACCCTCGGCCTGGACGCGCCGATCGCCCGCGACCTGCGCGCGGTGGTGGCCCGGCTCGCCCAGGAGGGCGTGGGCGTGCTGCTCACCTCGCACTACCTGGCCGAGGTCGAGGAGCTGTGCGGCCACGTGTACGTGATCGACCGCGGCCGGCTGGTCGCCGAGGGCAGCCCGACCGCGCTGACCGCGGGCACCCGACTGCCGCACACGGTGGAGCTGACGCTCGCGGAGGCGGCGCCCGCGGTCTCCGTCGCCGTCGGCGCGCTCGGTGCCGAGGTCGAGACCGGGCTGGACGCCGAGGGACGGCCGACGTACGTCCTGCGCAGCCCCGACGACCTGGCCGGCGAGCTGGCCACCGCGGTGGTCCGGGCCGGCGGCGCGATCGTGCGGCTGGAGGTCAACCCGCCGACGCTGGAAGACGCGATCCTCGCCATGGCCGCCCCGGCTCCCGTCTCATGAGCGCCGCACTGCGGGTCTTCGCCGCCGAGGGCCTCAAGCAGCACCGCCGGATCTTCGGCAGCAAGCTCGTCGTGTTCTCGATGCTGCTGTGGCCGGTGCTGACGCTGGCGACCACGTACTACACGGTCCTGCCGGTCACCTCCGCGCCCGGTGCGGCGCAACGGTGGCCGCTGGTCGCCGAACCCGGCCGGCTGCTGGCGTTCCTGGCCGCGGGCGCGCTCGCGTACACCTTCTTCTTCTCGCTCGTGCAGTCCGCCTGGCACTTCTCCTTCGAGCGGGTCAGCGGGACGCTCGAGGCGATGTTCCTGACGCCGGCCAGCCGGATGGCCCTGGTGCTGGCCAACGGATCCAGCGCGCTGGTGCAGAACGCCTGGCTGTTCGGGTGTTTCGGGATCGCCGCCGCGCTCGCCACCGGCAGCCTGCACCTGGCACACCCGGGCATGCTCGCGGTCGCGGCCCTCGCCCTGCTGGTGCCGGCGGTGGCCTGGGGCGCGTTCCTCAACAGCCTGCTCATGTTCAGCCGCGACTCGGCTTTCCTCTACACCCTGCTCGACGATCCACTGTGGTTCGTCGCCGGTGTCCGGCTGCCGTTGTTCGCGCTGCCGGTCTGGGTCAAGGCCATCGGCCTCGCGTTCCCGCTGACCACCAGCCTCACGGTCCTGCGCGGCGCCCTGCTCGACGGCCGGGACACCGGCGAGCTGGCGGGCCACCTCGCGTTTCTGGCGGGCCTGTCGGCGGTGCTGCTGGGCCTGACGGCGGTGCTGCTGCGTGTGGGGGAGCGGCACGCGCAACGAACGGGTTCGCTGCAACTGTTCTGACGGTCTACCAGCGGTCGCGGTGGACGACGTCGTCGAAGGGTCGGCGGTTCGGGCGCTTGAGCGGGCGCAGCGGCCGGTCTGCGGGGTAACCGACCCCCATCATGTAGGCGACCGCGTGGGTGTCCGGAACACCCAGGATCGCGCGGGCCCTGGCCTGGTCGCCGATCGAGGAGTGCCCGGTGCCGATGCCAAGGTCGGCCGCGGCCACCATCATCGCGTAGGTGGCCTGGCCCAGGTCGTAGTAGTCGAGCGCCTGGTTGGGCACCGGCAGCACCAGCGCGATGGCGGCCGCCGCGCCGGCGATGTGGCCCGCCGACTGCCAGACCGTCGCGAGCTCGACCAACCGCTCCCGGTCGGTGACGACGACGAAGTCCCAGTGCTGGCGGTTGGACGCCGACGGCGCCCGCCGGCCCGCCTCCAGGATCCGGGTGAGGTCGGCATCCGACACTTGATCAGCGGTGTACTGGCGCACATTACGCCTGGCACGGATGGCATCCCAGGTCTCCATCAAGCCCAGTCTAGGTCAGCCTTGTCGCTCGCCATCCGTTGTGGTTAGGTGAGCCTAACCAAACCTAGGAGCCCTCGTTGCCCGGAGTAGCGCCACCGACCGTCGAGGGGCGGCTGCGGTGGACCGCGGAGGCGCCCGGGTTCGCCGCGACGGTCGCCTACGTCGGCGGCACGCTCGCCGGCGCCGTGCTGGGGTGCCCGCCACGAGAACGGGTCTCGCTGGCCGTCGCCGAGACCAACACCCGCGTCTGGCGCGCGCTCCAGGCCCTCGGCTTCGCGCGCGTCGGCGACCTCGTGCCGTTCCCCGGCTGGCGTCCACATCGGATGCTCGTGTGCCCGCTTCCGCTGAAGGACACGCGATGACGGCGTACGAGGAGGAGCTCCCGGACCTCGGCACCCTCCAGCTCGTGCCGCTGGACCCGGTCCGCCACCTCGACCTCGTCCACGGGTGGGTGACCCAGCCGCGCGCCGAGTTCTGGGGCATGACCGGCCACTCCAAGGAGCTGGTCCACGAGATCTACGCGTACGTCGACGGCCTGGAGACCCACCACGCCTACCTGATGCTGCTGGCCGGCGAACCGGTCGGCATCTTCCAGACCTACCGACCCGAGGCCGACCCGATCGGTGACCACTACGACGTCCGCGCCGGGGACTTCGGCATCCACCTGTTCCTCGCACCGGCTGAAACACCGAAACCAGGCTTCACGGGTACGGTCGCCGGCGCGCTTCTCCGGTTCGCTTTCGCCCACCCCGGCACGAAACGGATCGTGATCGAACCCGACGTCCGCAACGAGCGCGCGCTGGCTCGCTGGCGCCGTCTCGGCTTCACCTTCGACACCGTGGTCACCACCCCGGACAAGACGGCCCAACTGGCCTTCCTGGACGGTTGAGCCCGGGCGATCTCACCCCGTGCCGCGTCCGGCGCCGATTGTTGCCCGAATCGCTTTCATGCCCACAGGCCGTCCGAAGTGCCAGCCTTGGGCGGAATCGGCGCCGATCGACCGGAGCCACTCCGCCTGAGCGGCGGTCTCGACTCCTTCCACGGTGACGGTCAGCCCGAGCGCGTGCGACAGGGTGATGATCGCTACGAGGATCTCTGCGCCCGCGGGGTCGGGTCCGCCGCCGGGTGGGCAGATGTCCGCGACGAAGCTCCGGTCGACTTTGATCGTCTTGACCGGCAGCCGCCGCAGGTAGGACAGGTTGCTGTATCCCGTTCCGAAGTCATCGATCGCGACAGTTACTCCGAGGCGGACGAGATCGTCGAGCGTGGCGAGGGACGGCCCGTATGGGCGGACAACCGCTCCTTCAACGATCTCCAGGTGGAGGTGGGAGGCCGGTAGACCGGTCTCACCAAGTAGCGTGGCGATCTCACGGACCAGGCCGGAGTCCTGCAGGTGGCCGGCGGTGATATTGACGCTCACGAACGGCGGATCCGGTGTCGCACGCAGCCAACGCGCGGCCTCGCTGGTCGCTTCCGCCAGAACCGCCTGGTCCAGCCGAGTGATAACGCCGATTTCCTCTGCTAGTGCAAGGAACTGGTCCGGCTGGAGCAGACCCAACCGTGGGTGCTGCCACCGCACAAGCGCCTCCACTCCTATCATCTGGCGGTCGGACAACGAGACGATCGGCTGGTATTCGACGCGGAGCTGACCTCTGTCGATGGCGGTCCGCAGCTCTGCCGCCAACGCGTCCGGCGCCGGATCGGCATCGTCGCCGCGGTCGCGACGAGCGGATGGCTCCAGGGCGTCGCGATCGGTCGCGATCGCCAGCCGGTCGCTGAACAAGGGGGAAGGCGTATCGCTCGCCGACGGCTGGCGCGTCGCGTCCCACGCGGACGCCCGCAGCCTGGCGAGGTGCGACGCCTGTATCCCCTCGGCGGCGAGGTGACGCCGCTCCGTCTCACGGTTGGCCGCGGCTGCCCGTTGGTGGAGGTCACGTAGCTGGACCGGCCCGGCGGTGGCCAACTGCTCGTGCCGTGCCGCGAGGTGCGCTGCGCGCCTGGCCCGACCACGCTCCGCGGATACCTCAAGACGCGCCCGATCCATTCGATCGAGCGGTGTCACGACTTCCACCACTCCGACCATACCCGCACAAACCAGCTCCCAACCGGTCGGCGACGGTGTTCGTGCCGCGGTGCGACTATCGCCCGTTGCGACGTCCGATGGGCCGAAAGAGCACTTCCGAGCGACACGGCCGCTCGCTAAGCTCCACCCGAGTCGCCCAGGACCCCGGCGTATGCAGCCGCATGTGCGCGCAGGGGGTGGTCCGGGTGCGGCCGAGAGCATGGTTGCGTGGACGAAGCGTTGTCGGTGACGTCCTGGTCAACGAGGCATTCTTGGACGGCGATGTCCCGCGGCTGGGCGCCGTCTGCTACGAGTCAGCGTTGGAAGTCGGTCTCAGCGGCGATCGGGCGCTGAGGTTCGCGGTCGCGATCGTCCAGGCTCTTAACCAAGCGATCCAGCGCGGCGGGCCCGCACGAGTCCTTTCCGTCCTGCACGATAACGGTGGCCAGCTCATCGCTGAGATCTCCGACGGATGTGATGGCATCGAGTTGGCCCGGCCGACCGCATCGCGTGAGCCAATGATCAATGGCGGGCTATCGTTGACACGACAACTCGTTGACGAGATGACTGTCCGACCAGGGCAATTCGGAATCACACTGCGCCTTGTGATGACTGTGGGCGCCCGGGACAGAGAAACGTAAACCGGTCCGGCCGTCCTCCGGGCGCTCACACAACGCGAGCATAAGATGCTGCTGGGATTGTCCGAACTATCCGGGGACGGAGGGACGACGTGGCTGATGACGTCCCCGGCGCCAGCAGCGGTGCGGGCGAGCGCTACGCGGTCGTCGCGTTGGCGGCCTCGGCCGGCGGGATCACGGCGCTGGGCAAGGTCCTCGGCGAGCTGCCGGCAGGATTCGGAGTACCCGTCCTGGTGGTGCAGCATCTGGATCCCCGGCACGAGACGGTCATCGCCGAGGTGCTGGCGCGACGGACCGCGTTGCATGTGAAGCTGGCGGAGGCCGATGAGCATCTGCGACCCGGGACCGTTTATGTGGCGCCGCCTAACCGGCACCTGCTTGCGGGGCCGTGGGGCGTGGTCAGCCTCGCCAGCACCGAGCTGGTCCATTTTGTCCGCCCGTCCGCGGATCTGCTGTTCGAATCGGTTGCCGGTGCGTACGGCTCGCGTGCCATCGCGTGTGTACTGACCGGGACCGGTCGGGACGGTGCGATGGGTGTTGCGGCCGTGAAGTCCCGCGGCGGCACCGTGATCGTGCAGGACCCCGCTTCGGCGGAGTTCGCCGGCATGCCGGAGGCGGCCCTGACGGCGAACCCCGTCGACTTCGTGCTGCCGATCGACGAGATCGGTCTCGTCATCCGCGGCCTGATCGAAGCGAGGGCCAAGTGACGCCACGCATGTCTGCGGAAATCCGCGAACCGGGCCTCGACGAACTGTTGATCTTTATTCGCGATGCGCGGGGATTCGATTTCACCGGCTACAAGCGATCGTCAGTGGCTCGGCGTATCAGCAAACGTATGAACGACATCGCCGTCGCGAACTACGTCGACTACAGGGACGTGCTCGAGACCGACGCCGCCGAGTTCTCCGCCCTGTTCAACACAATCCTGATCAACGTCACCAGCTTCTTCCGGGACCCCGACTGTTGGGCCGAGGTACGTGAGCAGATCATCCCGGAGTTGCTCGAGGCACGTCCGGACGGCCAGATCCGGGTATGGAGCGCCGGGTGCTCCACCGGGGAGGAGCCCTACACGCTGGCGATCCTCTTCGCCGAGATCCTCGGCGAAGACGAGTTTGCCAACCGAGTGAAGATCTACGGGACGGACGTCGACGAGGACGCCCTGCGTGAGGCACGCAGCGGCACATACCCGGCCACGTCTCTCGCGCCGGTCCCCGCCGACCTGCGAGAACGGTACTTCGCGTCCGATGGCGAGCAGTACACCGTCAACAACGACCTGCGTGGCCGGGTCATCTTCGGGCGGCACGACATCACCCGCGACGCGCCGATCTCCCGGCTCGACATGCTGGTCTGCCGCAACACCCTGATGTACTTCAACGTCGAAACACAAAAGCAGATCATCGACCGGTACCATTTCGCGCTTCGTGATGGCGGCTACCTTTTCCTCGGCAAGGCCGAGATGCTGTTGACCGACAGCAACCGGTTCGAAGTCGCCAATCTGCGGCGACGCCTCTTCCGTCGCCGGGCAGGCGATACCGCCCAGACCCCTCCCGCGCTGCCACCCATCCAGACGCCGATCCAGTCCGAGCTGCGAGAGGTGGCGCGCCGACGCCGGCTGCGTGACCTGACCATCGAGGCGGCGCCGAACGCGGTCGTCCTGGTCGATGTCGACGGAACGGTATCCATGTTCAACGACCTGGCCCGCGACATGTTCGGACTCGCCGCAACCGACCTGAACCGCCCCTTCCAGGACCTCGAACTGTCGCACCAGCCAGTCGACCTGCGACCCATGATCGAGCAAGCAGAAGCCGAGAGACGTCACCTACGGGTGACCGCCGCCGAGCGCCACCTGACGAATGGCAGCGTCGAGTACATCGACGTTCTGCTCCAACCGTTGTTCGACGACGACAAGCGGAAGGTCGGGACGGCGTTGACGTTCGTCGACACGACGACGGCGAGCAAGCTGCAGAACGAACTCCAACGCACGCGGCAGGACCTGCAGAAGGCATACGAGTCGCTCCAGTCGACCAACGAAGAACTCCAGGCCAGCATCGAGGAGCTCGAGACCACCAACGAAGAGCTCCAGTCGACCAACGAGGAACTGGAGACCACCAACGAAGAACTCGAATCCGGCAACGAAGAACTCGAGACGATGAACGAGGAGTTGCGCATCCGCAGGGGCGAGCTCGACGAGGCACGCACCTTCCTGTCGGGCGTCCTGTCGAGCATCGTCGCCGGCGTCGTCGTCCTCGACTCCCAATTGCGGGTGCGAAGCTGGAACCGCGGCGCCGAGGAGCTCTGGGGCCTACGCAGCCACGAAGTCAGCCAGCAACCCTTCTTCAGCCTGGACTTCGGCCTGGCAGTCAGCCACCTCCGCGCGATCGTCGAGCAGTGCCGCACGTCGAGACAGCGCACCGGACCTGTCGAACTGGCCGCCGTCAACCGGATCGGCCGCAAGATCACATGCTCGGTCGCCTGCTCGCCCCTCGACGACCACGGTGAAGGCGTTGTCCTGCTTATGGAGCAACTCCACCGCTCGTAGAGCACCACGGCGAGGCTTCCCGTATGGAGTGGCACCGCACGTACCGCCGAGGTCTGGGGCGGCGACGTACTTCCAATTCCAGGTGATGGGAGCACCGTTGAGTGGGCCAACGATAGTCCGAGGACAACGGGACGGGAAGAGACTCTGTTTCGGCTCAGCTGATCGTGAGGTCGCCCTTGGCGACTTCCGCGGCGACCTCGTGCAGGTTGCGGTTGTTCGACCGGGCGTGGGCGCGGAGTAGGACGAATGCCGCGTCGACCGTGATCCTCAGCCGCCCGGCCAGCACTCCTTTGGCTTGTTCGATCACGATCCGTGAGCTGAGGGCTGTCCTGAGTTGGGTTGCGGTGCGTCGGTGTTGCTGGATGGTGCGCTGGTTCAGCAGTCCCACAGTCGCCGCCTCGGTCAGCGCCTGCGCGAGCTGGAGTGTGTCGTCGCGGAGGTGGTACTCGCGGTTGCCGAGCAGAGTGAGCACTCCGACGGTCCTGTCTCGACGTCGCATGGGAAGCGTGTAGAGAGCGGCGATCCCGGCTTGGTCGGCGGCTCTTGCCAGGCCCGGCCAGCGCACGGCCAGCGCCGAGTTTGTGGGGTATGAGGCGGGAACGCCGGCAGCGTGGCACACCACACCCGGGCCGTCCCCGTCGGCGAGTTCGATGCCAGCCAGCAATCCGGCCGGTTCGCCCTCATGCGCTGCCGCCTCGAGCCGCCCATCTCGGTCCGCGAGCAGTACGCCAACAGCGGTCACGTCGAGCACGGCCACGCACCCGGCGACAAACGCAGAGAGGAACTCGTCGAAATTTCCGTCGACCGTGTCGACGAGCTCGACAAGAAACATCTGTGCCTCGCGAGCCTCTGCTGACCTGCTCGGTGCGGGCGTTGTCATGGCAGCCTCAGTCTCTGGTCGAGGATGTCTGCTGCGATCGACTCGAGGGGACGCTCGTCGGCAAATGCTCGTGCTCTGATCAGCGCGAGTGCATCGGGGATGGCGCAACCATTTTGGACAGACACGAGCCCGGCGGCCTGATGAATGATGGCCCTGTGATCGCCATCTGCGAACGGAAAAGAGCCGGGCGTAGATTTGGTGTCGTTATCAGACAAAAGCATATATGCGACGATATCGGCAATCATGTGCAGACTGTCGAGGTCGCCGATCGTCCGATTCGGAGCCAGACCAAAGAGTGTCAGTGCTCCGATCGGTGTGCCGCGAACCGGGAGGATCGGTACGGCGGCGACCGAGTGGATGCCGAGCCCGCCGACAGCTGATCCATAGGCCGGCCACCGTCGGCGCAAGGCATCCCCGGCCGCACGGACGGCACGGTCCCCGGTCGCGGCCTCTCGTGCGGGACCTTCGCCGAGGGCGAACTCAGCGTCCTGGGCGGCCTTGGCGGTGTCGTCAGAGGCAATAGTGAGGGTCTCGACCAGTCCCGGCCCGAAAACAGCGACGGTGGCGCTGTCGGCACCAGCGGTTTCGGCAACGCCGACCATCAATCCGGGCAATGCCTTGTGGCGCCTAGACCCGTCGGCCCACGTTTTCAGTCGATCCGCGTGGGCCACATGCATCGCGGCGGCGGCCAGGTGCAGCCGTTGCGCGCGACGGTGCATACTCGCCATCCTGGCGTGAAGCGTCTGCATATGGGGTTCCGCAAACACCTGCCGCTCATGGCGCTGGGCAATTCCGGCTGAACGATCGGCCCGGCGACGTTCCCGGTCCGCACGAGCCAGCGCGTCCTGCATCGCACGCGTGGCCTCGGCGGGCACCGTCATGCCTGAAGGGTACGCGCGCAGAAAGCCCGCAGGGCTCACACTCTTGGGTGCGGTCGTCGCGCTAATGCCTGATGGTATTGTCAACCAGTACGGATCGTCACGTCCCACATCGGCAACCCCGGACCCCGGTTGTCCTCGCATCGGACATGCATCTCGAATCCCCGAGTCATGTCCATCCGCACGTTGGGTGAGGAAGAGCTTACCGGCCGGGCCTCTTGGGAGTGCTGACTATGGCGACCGTCCGACAGCCAGCGCAGTCGCTGGAGATCCTCGTCGTGCCGCGCGAACCGACGGGTGTGCTGATAACCGTCAGTGGGAACCTTGACGCACTCAACGTTGACTATCTCACTGGGCGGATCCGTGAGCTGCTGTCCTCCATGGACCTGGCCTCGATCTTCCCAGCTCCCGAGTACCGCCTGGCGTCGGAACCCGGCAGTTGACCACAGCCCACCTGACCATGGCGCTGCGATGCTGTCGGCGACGAAACCCATCTCCTCGTCGGCGGGCGACTACACCGCGCTCGGGGAACGCGTCAGGGTCTTCGACGCTCACCAGCACTTCCTGAGCGTACCCGGCGGCCGTTCCAACGTGGATCTTCGACCTGGCGATCTCGCCGCGCACCGCTTCCTTGCGTGCCGGTGCCCGGGCCGACGCGGTCAGGCCGCGTGCCGGCCCGCCCGTGGGTGGCTCAGCGGGATCCATGCCAGCCGGCCACCTAGCTTCTTGCGCACCAACATCCGCAGCCGCCGGTCCGTCACCCAGAGCAGGGCGCCTGCGACCACGCCCGCCACCGCGGCGTAGCAGAACATCGCCAGCAGGGGCGGCTCGATCGAGACCCGCAGCACGGAGAACAGCCACGGCACCGCGGCCGCCGCGCCGCCCGCCAGGACGGCCGGGATCGTCGGCGCCAGGAAGCGTGGGATCGAGCCGCCCACCGTGCGGGAGACCGTCACCCAGATCGAGGCGGCGTTCATGACGATCTGCATGGCGATCGCGGCCAGTGCGATCGCGGTCGCCTGCGTCGCCGCCGACGAGCCGTGCAGCAGCGTGCCGACCCCGGCGAAGACCACGACGCCCAGGATCCCGCGGGTCCACAGGATGGCCGCCAGCTTGGCCGGCTGGCCGATCGCCTGCAGGGCCGGGCCGAGCAGCACGCCGTACGCGTTCAGCGCACCGTAGAGGCAGAGCAGCGCGAGCGGCACCTCCGTGCCGGCCCACTGCGGGCCGAGGAACTCCACCAGCGGCCCGGCCGCCGCCACCAGGACGCCGAGCAGCGGCAGCCCCGTCAGCGCGCCCAGGTGTTGCAGCGTGGTCAGATGCCGGATGAACGCCGCCCGGTCGTTCTGCAACCGGGACAGCGACGGCAGCGCCACCTGCTGCAGCGACCGCACGGTCACGTCGACCAGCATGTCCGGCAGCCGCGCCGCGAGCCGGTAGATGCCGGTCGCGACCGGGCCGAAGAACAGGCCCGTGAAGATGATGTCCGACTTCGAGCTCAGCATCGAGCCGAGGCCGGCGTTCGCGGAGTGCATCGAGAACTTCCACAAGTCGCGGATCGCGCCGAGCCGCATCGACCCCGACGGGCGCCACGGACACACCGTCCAGAGCACCACCAGGCCGACGAACGCGTTCACCAGCGACTGCGCGACCAGCGCCCAGACGCCCGCGCCGAGCACGGCCAGCACCACGCCGACCACGCCGCTGACCACGGATGCCGACAGCGTGCGCACCGCGACCGACTTGAACTGGAGCTCCCGCCGCAGCACCGCCTCCGGGACGATGGTCAGCGCCTGCATCAGCACCAGCGGCGAGAGCGCCAGGCAGACGACCGTGAGCTGCGGCTCGCGGTTGACCAGCGCCCAGACCGGGCTGAGTGCGGCCGCGGCACCGCCGACCACGAAGCCCGAGATGACCATCACGCCGAACGCCGCGTCGAGGTGCTCGGGGGTCAGCTTGTCGCGCTGCACGATCGCCGAGACGAGACCCTGCTGGAGGATCGTCTGCGCGACCGTGATGAACACGGTGGCCATCGCGACGATGCCGAACTCGCTCGGGCCGAGCAGCTTCGCCAGCATGAACGTGACCAGCACGGTCGAGCCGATCCGGCCGCCGGTGAGCACGTACGACCAGCCGATCGCGCTGCCGACGCCCGGTTTCTCGGCGACGGCTGGCGGTGCCGCGACCACCTAAGCGCCGCTCTCGGTGAGGGCCGGCATCGGCTTGCCCGTCAGGCGCCGGCGCAGCGCGCCGAGCCGCACCCGGCCCCGCCGCGCGAACCACGTGCCCAGGAACGCGGCCGAGTTGGTCAACCCGCCGGGATGCCCGCGCAGCACGCGTACCGTCTGGCGCAGCATGTTGGTCCGTGGCGACCGTGCCGCCTTCTTGGCGCCGTCCGGTGCGAACCAGGACGTCGCGGACGCGGCGCTGTTGCCCGCCTGCCGGGTCGACGCGCCGTGCACCCGGCGCAGGAAGAGCTGCTCCGGCACCTCGTGCACCTCGCCGAGCGCGGCGATCTCGGCCATCAGCGTGTAGTCCGACGACAGGAACGGCCGGATCAGCCCAGTCTGCCGGAGCGCGGACGTGCGGAACACGCCGAAGTGCGCGTGGCACAGGCTGATGTTGTTGGCCAGCACCGACAGCCGCTTCCAGGCCCGCGGGTCGCGCAGGTCGAGCTTGTCGGCATAGGGCCCGACGATCTCGCCGTCCTCGTCGATCAAGACCGTTTTCGGGTACGCGAGCACCGCGCGCGGCCCGGCGGCGTCCAGCGCGGCGACGCAGGCGCTGACGAACCCGGGCCGGCAAATGTCGTCGTACGCCGCCCACTTGAACAGGTCGCCCGACGCCAGCTCGACGACCTTGGCGAAGTTGGCGTGCCCGCCGAGGTTGCGCTCGTTGCGCCACAGCCGGATCCGCGGGTCGGCGACGGCGTACCGCTGGCAGATCTCCCAGGTCTCGTCCGTCGACGCGTTGTCGCTGATGACGATCTCGAAGTCGGGATGGTCCTGCGCGCGCAGCGCGTCGAGCGCCACCGGCAGGTAGCGCGCCGCGTTGTAGACCGGCACGCCGATGGTGACCCGGGGCATCACGCCACCAGCAGCTCGGCGTCGACGCCGAGGTCGCGCAGCGCGTTGCCGATCTCGCCGCGATATGCCGGGTTGGTGATGATGACGGTGCGTGTGCCCAGCCCGGCCAACGTTTCCGGCGCGGTGACCTCGTGTCCCGTCACGGGCAGGAACCTACCCCACTTGCGGGCGTTGACGTCGACCACGGCCGCCAGCTTGCCGTCGGGGTCGGCGAGGTGCAGGAACTGCACGCCGCGCGAGCCCGCGCCCCAGAGCACCGGCCGGTCGCCGGCGGCGATCCGGTCGGCGATCAGCGTGCGCCATTTGTCGCGTTCGGCGAAATGCCGGGCGGCGAACCCGCGGATCGCTTCGAGCTGCTGCGACACCGCGTCGGCGCCCGGCAGCGGTGCGGTCGAGGCGGGCGGGCCGGACACGTTGGCCGAGAACTCCACGAACCGGAACATGCCCTGGAACAGCGGCCCGGTGTCCTCGACCCGCCAGCCGGCCCGCTCGACGATCCGGCGCAGCGAGTAGGCGTCGAAGTACGAGACGTGCGGGTAGATGACCTCCCAGCCCGCGGTGGCCATGTCGTAGCAGGCGTCCGGCACCTCGATGTAGCCGCGCACGGGGCGGTCACCTGCCAACGCGCGCAGGGTCACCAGGAACTCGTGCGGGTCGTCGATGTGCTCGAACCAGTGCCGGGAGGTGACGAAGTCGAACTCGGGCGTCGCGGCGTCGAGCGGAGCATGTCCACTGTAGAACGTGGCGCCGGACGGGTCCGGGCCGGTCGGGCCGGCGTACATGGCGTCGTAGCCGATGCCCTTGGCGCCCGCGACGTGGCACAGCTCGCGCAGGAACTCGCCCTGCCCGCAGCCGATGTCGAGCACCGTCGCGCCGCGCAGCGGGTAGCGCTCGGTCAGGTGCTTGACCAGCTCCGCGGAGAACGACTGGAAGGCCGGCGAGTGGTGCAGGTTGGTGTCCATCGTCGTGTCGTAGTGCAGCAGTTCCGGCTCGAAGGCCACGTTCCGCACGTACGCGCACGACGGGCAGTAGGACAGCGCCATCCGGCCGAGCGGCGAGGCGAGCGCCTCGTCCCGGCTGGCCCAGTGCACGCCGCAGAACACGGGGATCGTGCCCAAATCGGCGAACGGCACCAGCTCGCCGGCGCCGCAGGCGTGGCAGCGGGTCACGACGTCCACCGGAGCTGCTCGTCGATCCTGCCCGCGGCCAGCAGGGCCCGGATCTTCTTGAGCCGCTGGTGCCCCTCGCCCATGAACTGCTCGATGGTCAGGCCGTGCCGCCGGTATTCCTCGACGAGCTGTTCGACGCCCTTGCGGACCGTCCACGCCGGACGGAAGCCGGGCACCTCGGCGGCGATCCGGTCGCAGCTGACCCGGTAGTTGCGCGAGTCGGCGGAGGCGCCGCCGGCGAACGTGACGGTCGAGCCGGTGACCACGTCGCGGACGATCTCGGCGACGTCGCGGATGAGGTAGTTCTCGGTGGTCTGGCCGACGTTGTAGGCCCGGTTGTGCACGACCTCGCGCGGCGCCTCCAGCAGCGCCAGGAACGCGGCCGAGATGTCCTCGATGTGCACCAGCGGGCGCCAGGCGGTGCCGTCGGAGAGCAGCCGCACCTCGCCGGTGAGCAGCGCGTGCGCGGTCAGGTCGTTGACCACCAGGTCGCCGCGCAGCCGCGGGGAGAAGCCGTACGCGGTGGCGTTGCGCAGGTAGACCGGCGAGAAGTCGTCGTCGGCCAGTTCAGCCAGGCCCTGCTCGGAGAGGATCTTGGACTCGCCGTACGGGGTGACGGGCGCGAAGCCGGCGTCCTCGTCGAGCGGGCGGTCGTCGAGGCCGGCACCGTAGAGCGAGCACGACGACGAGAACAGGAACCGCTGGACGCCCGCCGCCTTGGCCGCCTTGGCCAGCCGCACCGTCGACCGGTGGTTGATGTCGTAGGTGAGATCCGGGTTCAGGTTGCCGATCGGGTCGTTGCACAGCGCCGCCAGGTGCAGCACCGCGTCGAAGCCGCGCAGGTGCTCGGGCTCGACGTCGCGCAGGTCGACGCGGAGCGCCGGCACCGCAGGCGGCGGCGGGCCGAGCACGCCGTCGGCGTACAGGCTGATGTCGAGGCCGGTGACGTCGTGTCCCGCGGCCCGCAGCAGCGGCACCAGAACGCCGCCGATGTATCCGTCGTGGCCGGTCACGAGTGTGCGCATGGTGAAGCTCCGCAGCGTTGTCCGGGGTGAGACCCGCGAGTCTACGGACGCCGTGTTACGGGGAGCGGGACTAGTGTCGGACTTCTTACTCCACGCCCCATGGCGAAGCGCCACCTGGCTAGCGTTTCGCCGGGCGCGGGCCGGGGCCGACCGTTCGCGCTGACTGGTGTTTGCTCGAATTCGGGGTACGTGCGCATGACAACAGCCGTATGTCGCCTTTGTGCGGCGGAGTTGACCGAGACCTTCGTCGACCTGGGCATGTCCCCACTGTGCGAGAGCTACTTGCCAGCGGCGCGGCTCGACAGCGCCGAGACGTTCTACCCGCTGCACGTGCGGCTCTGCCCGAGCTGCCTGTTGGTGCAGTTGCCCGCATATGTCGCGGGCGAGGACATCTTCTCCGATTACGCCTACTTCTCCTCGTACTCGGACTCGTGGGTGGCGCACGCCAAGCGCTACGCCGACACGATGGCCGAGCAGCTGGGCCTCGGGCCGGAGAGCCTGGTCACCGAGGTGGCCAGCAACGACGGCTACCTGCTGCAGCACTTCGTCGCCCGCGGCATCCCGGTGCTCGGGGTCGAGCCGGCCGCCAACATCGCCGAGGTCGCGCGCGGCAAGGGGATCCGGACCGCCAACGAGTTCCTCGGCGCGGAGACGGGCGCGGCGCTGGCCGCGGAATACGGCCGGGCCGACCTGGTCGCCGGCAACAACGTCTACGCACACGTGCCAAACCTCGTCGGGTTCACCGCCGGGCTGGCCGCGCTGGTCAAGCCCGAGGGCCTGGTGACGCTGGAGTTCCCGCACCTGCTGCGGCTGATCGAGCGGCGCCAGTACGACACGATCTACCACGAGCACTACCAGTATCTTTCGCTGCTCACCGCGCAGCGCGCGCTGGCCACCGCCGGCCTGGTCGTGGTCGACGTCGAGGAGCTGTCCACGCACGGTGGGTCATTGCGCGTGCACGCCCGGCACGGCGCCGCCGCGGGCGAGTCGTCCAGCAACGTCAAGTCGGTGCTCGAGGCCGAGGCGGAGGCCGGGCTGCACACCGTCGAGGGCCACAAGGGCTTCGCCGAGGCGGTCTTCGACATCAAGCGGGACCTGCTCGAGTTCCTCATCGGCGCGCGGGCCGAGGGCAAGCGGGTCGTCGGCTACGGCGCCCCCGGCAAGGGCAACACGCTGCTCAACCACTGCGGCATCCGGTCGGACCTGCTCGAATACACGGTCGACCGCAGCCCGCACAAGCAGGGCATGTTCCTGCCGGGCACGCACATCCCGATCCACGCGCCGGAGCGGATCGCCCAGGACCGCCCGGACTACGTGCTGGTGCTGCCGTGGAACCTGCGCACCGAGATCGCGGCTCAGCTCTCCTACGTGCGAGAGTGGGGCGGCCGGCTGGTCTTCCCGATCCCGGACCTCGAGGTGGTGTGATGAAGGTCGTCCTGTTCTGCGGCGGCCTCGGCATGCGGATGCGGGAGGACGCACAGTCCGCGCCCAAGCCGATGGCCATGATCGGTGACCGTCCGCTGCTCTGGCACGTCATGCGCTACTACGCGCACTTCGGGCACACCGACTTCGTGCTCTGCCTCGGGTACGGCGCCGCCGCGGTCAAGGACTACTTCCTGCACTACGACGAGACGCTCTCCAACGACTTCACGCTCGCGATGAGCGACCGCGACCTGCACCTGTTCTCGTCGGACATCACCGACTGGAACATCACGTTCATCGACACCGGGCTCAACTCGACGATCGGCGAACGGCTGATGCGGGTCCGGCCGCACGTCGAGAACGAGCCGATGTTCCTGGCCAACTACGCCGACACGCTGACCAACGCGCCGCTGGACGAGATGATCCGGCGGTTCGAGGCGAGCGCGGCGGTGGCCAGCCTGCTGGCCGTGCCGGTGCAGTCGACGCACCACGTGCTCGACATCGCCGACGGTGACCGGGTGACCGGCATCACGCCGATGCGCGAGCTGACGCAGTGGGAGAACGGCGGCTACTTCGTCCTCCGCCCGGAGATCTTCGAGCACATGCGCGAGGGCGAGGAGCTGGTCCCGGACGCGCTGGAGCGGCTGATGCCCGAGCGGGTCATCGCCCAGCGCTACAAGGGTTTCTGGCGCGCGGCGGACACCTTCAAGGACCGGGCCGAGCTGGAGCAGCTCTACTACTCGGCGCGCTGCCCGTGGATGCTCTGGGACACCAACCGCACGGGCGGCTCGCTCGCGCCGGCGCTGATCTCCTGATGCTTCCCTTCGCGCTGCCGGGCGTCCGGCGGGTCGCCCTCTTCGGAGCCCACCCTGACGACATCGAGATCGGTGCCGGCGGGCTGCTGCTCTCCCTGGCCTCCCCCGGCCTGTCGGTCAGCTACACGTTGCTCAGCGGCACACCGGAGCGGCAGGCGGAGGCCCGGGCCGCCGCGGCGGCCTTCCTGCCCGGCGCCGACATCACGTTCGCGCTGCACGACCTGCCCGACGGGCGGGCGCCCGCGCACTGGGAGCGGGCCAAGTCGGCGGTCCAGGCGGCGGCTCTCGGCGGGGCCGACCTGGTGGTCGCGCCGGCCAGGGACGATGCGCACCAGGACCACCGGCTGCTGGCCGAGCTCGTGCCGACGGCCTTCCGGGACGCGGTCGTGCTGCACTACGAGATCCCGAAGTGGGACGGGGATCTGGGGCGGCGTAACGTCTACGTGCCGTTGCCGGACGCGCGCGCCCGCCGCAAGGTGGAGCTGCTGCACACCCATTTCCCGTCACAGAAGGACCGCGACTGGTGGGACGACGAGGTCTTCCTCGGCCTGGCCCGGTTGCGCGGTATGGAGTGCCGGTCGCGTTATGCCGAGGCGTACACCTGTGAGAAGGCGGTGATGTCGCTGTGAGCGTGGCGGCGTGTCTCTTTGGAGTTCCCGGGTCCACGTTGAACCTGGGCGTCGGTGCGTTGCGGGCGGCCACGATCGGCTCGTTCCTGGCCCGGGTGCCGGACGCGCGGATGACGGTGTTCGACGACGGCTGGGGCGAGCGGGAGGGCACCGCGTACGTGCACGGCCAGCCCGTGCCGATCACGCTGTCGGGCGCCCGCCACTCGCGCCGCTACCACCGCCCCGAGTCCTATGTGAACATGCGGCTCAGCGCGGCGCTGGGCGGCCTGGGCAACCACGGCGTCAACGCGATCGACAGCGCCGACGTGGTGCTCGACGTCAGCGGCGGCGACAGCTTCAGCGACATCTACGGCGAGCACCGGTTCCGCACTGTGGCCTGGCCCAAGAAGCTCTCCCTGCTGCGCAAGCGCAAGCTGGTGTTCCTGCCGCAGACGTACGGCCCGTTCAAGATCCCGCGGATCCGGGCCGAGGCGGCGGGCCTGGCCCGCGGCGCGGCGATGGCCTGGGCCCGCGACCCCGACAGCTACTCGGCGCTGCGCGAGCTGCTCGGTTCCGACTTCGACCCGCGGCGGCACCGCGAGGGCGTCGACGTGGCGTTCGGCCTCGAGCCGCGGGCGCCCGAGGGTGCCGCCTTCGACGAGCTTTCCGCGTGGTTCGCCGCCGCCGACGGTCCGGTGATGGGCATCAACGTGAGCGGTCTGATGTCGCGGGCCGAGGGGATCGCCCAGTTCCGGCTGGCCGGCGACGGTGGCAAGGTGGCCCGGCAGATCTGCGAGCGCGTGCTGGAGGAGCCCGACACCCGGGTGATCATCGTGCCGCACGTGCTGGCCGCCGGCGGCACCGACGACGACACCGCGACCAGCGAGGCGCTCCGGGCCGACCTGGCCGCCACGTACGGCGACCGGATCGCGATCACGCCGCGCGGGCTCGACCCGCACCAGACCAAGTGGGTGATCAGCCGCACCGCGTGGTTCTGCGGGATGCGGATGCACGCCACGATCGCGGCGCTCTCCTCGGCGGTGCCGGCGGCGATCCTCGCGTACAGCCTCAAGGCCCGCGGGGTGTTCGCCACCGTCGGCCAGGAGCGGCACGTGGCCGACGCCCGCTCGCTGCGCGACGACGAACTGCTCGACACGTTGTGGAAGTCGTGGTCCAACCGCTCGGCCGCCGCGGCGGAGCTGGCCGAACGGGTGCCGGTGGCGATCCGGCGAGCGGGAGAGCAGATGGACGAGATCGTTGCCCTGGCCCGGTCCGGCGCATGAGCCGGTCGCCGCGCGACGTTCACGACGTCGCCGAACAGAAGATGTGCACCGGCTGTGGGGTCTGCGCCTACCTCGCGCCCGACGAGGTGCGGATGGGCGACGTCCTGGAGTACGGGCGCCGGCCGCTGCCGCTGGTCTCGGTGCGCGGCCCGGGTGCCGCCGCCGCGCTGTCCTGCTGCCCTGGCGTGCGCCTGGAGCACGACTCGGGTGCGGCGGGTCCGGGTGAGTACGCGGAGCTGCGGGCCGCCTGGGGTCCGGTGCTGCGGGTGTACGAGGGCTACGCGGCCGATCCCGCGATCCGGTTCGCGGGTTCGAGCGGTGGCGTGGCGACCGCGCTGTCGGCGTTCCTGATCGAGCAGGAGGGCATGACCGGCGCGCTGCACATCGGCGCCCGCGAGGACGTGCCGTACCTCAACGAGGCCCGCCTGTCCCGCAGCCGCGCGGAGCTGTTGGCGCACGCGGGTTCGCGCTACGCGCCCGCGAGCCCGTGCGAGCGCCTCGACCTGGTCGAGTCGGCCGACACGCCGTGCGTGTTCATCGGCAAGCCGTGCGACGTGGCCGCGGTCTCGATGGCCCGCCGCGAGCGCCCCGAGCTGGACCGCAAGGTCGGCCTGACGATCGCGGTGTTCTGCGCCGGCACCCCGTCGACCCAGGGCACGCTGGAGATGCTCAAGGTGATGGGCGTCGACGACCCGGCCCAGATCTCGCACGTCGCCTACCGGGGCAACGGCTGGCCGGGCAACGCCCGCACGGCGGTGCCCGGCGACGCCGCCGAGCGGACGCTGACCTACGAGCAGTCCTGGGGCGACATCCTGCAGAAGCACCGCCAGTGGCGCTGCTACCTGTGCGCCGACCACACGGGCGAGTTCGCGGACGTCGCGGTCGGTGACCCGTGGTACCGCCCCACGGCCGGCGACCCGGGCCGCTCGCTGGTGCTGGCCCGCACGGAACGCGGCCTCAAGATGATCGAGGCCGCGATCGCCGCGGGCGCCCTGGTGCTGGAGCAGGTCGGCCCGGAGCTCCTGCCGGCGTCACAGCCCAACCTGCTGCGCGCGCGGGGTGCGGTCTGGGGCCGGCTGGTCACGCTGCGGGCGGCCGGCCTGATGACGCCGCGGACGCGCCATCTGCCGATGGCCCGCATGTGGCGGGACAACCTGTCGACGAAGGAAAAGCTCCAGTCGACCGTGGGGACGGTTCGCCGGATCCGCCGCAAGTCCCTGCGGACCCTCGCCGACCTCACGCCGATGGAACCACCCGCCGAGGACGGCCGGGGCTAGATCGACTCGTCCAGGCTGGCGTTCCAGACCTGTGCGGCGGGCTCGTGCGCGTCGACGCCGGCGAAGAACGCCTCGATCAACGCCGTGGCCTCGGCTCCCGGGTCCTGCAGCAGCTTCGGGCGGTGCACCGCGAACCCGCCCGGGCTGCCCTGCGGGCGGTAGGGCACGCCGATCGTGAAGGTGCGCGATGGCGGCCCGTAGTCGACCGCCTCCGCGACGAGCGCGTCCACCTTGCCGGCGTGCAGGTGCAGGTAGGCGTCGACCACGAGCACCGCGCGCACAGCGCCGTTCCGGTTGTCCCGCAGCGCCTGCCGGCCGATCTGCGCGCCCGCTCCGACGTCCTCGTTGGCGAACCGGACCATGCCCCGCTCCCCGTCGGCCCGTTCGTAGCCGAGCAGCGGGGTCAACGTCCCGCCGTCGGCGACGGACCAGATGCCGTGCGCGGCGAAGAACCCGGCCAGGCGGGCGGTCTCCTGCATGCCCGCAGCATGCCACCGGACACCAGGCTTGGTGGGTTCGTCGATCTCTGGTTTCCCGGCATTGAACATGCTGTCGATCTCGGTCGATAGACCTGGTTGGCAGCCATGCGGTGCCGCGCGAGTCGTGGGTCCTGCCGGCGCTGCTGGGCGTCGCCTTGTCCATGTTGGACCGGCCGGGCCGGGTACGCTCGGTCCGTGCTGGTGACCGTTGAGGATCCTGACGCGTTCTCGCCGCTCTACGACTGGCTCCTGCGGGACGAGATGCTCCGGGGCACAGTTGTCCGGCCCGCTCCGGTGTCGCCCGCCGACCAGGAGATGGGGGTGGTCGCCGACACGGTCGAAATCGTGGCCGCGCACGGCGAGCTGTTGACGGCGGTCGCCACGACCGTGGGTGTGTGGCTCGGGACCCGGGTCCGGCGCACGCGGATCCGGATCAAGGAGGGCGACCGCGAGGTCGAGATCGACACCGGCACGCTCAAGGACCCGCACGAGATAGCTCTGCGGATCCTCAGTCACCTGCGCGACGACTAGCTAGGCTCACGGCATGCCCGCCCTCGGCATCCACCTCGGTGCGAGAGCGATCGTCGCGATGCTCGACGGCGAGCACCTGACCTTCGACGGCCAGAAAGCCCTGCCGTGCGCGCTGTTCCTCGCTCGCGAAGGGGTCATCGACGCGGGTCGCCGGGCGGTGCGCCAGCACGCCCTCGATCCCGACCGTTTTCTGGACAACCCCCGCCGCCGGCTCGGGGCGGCGCGAGTCATGCTCGGCGATCGGGAGTTCAGCCCGACGCATCTGCTCGGGCGTCTGCTGAGAGAGGTCACGTCCGCCGCCGGCGACAACCTGTCGGACGTCCGGCTGACCTGCCCCGTCGGGTTCGGTGTCGGTGCACGTGCCGACCTGGTCGAGGCTGCCACGGCCGCGGGGATGCCGTCGTTGACGCTGGTCCCGGACCCGGTCGCGGCCGTGGCACACCTCGGGGCGCTCCGGCCCGACGCGATCCCGGTCGACCATGCCGCCGCGGTCTTCCAGCTCGACGACGACGCCTTCGGCGCCTCGGTGGTCCGCCGCACGGCGAGCGGACTGCAACTGCTGGCCGCCGAGGAGTATCCCGAGCTGGGCGGCGCGTCGCTGCACGCCGTGGTCCGCCCGTACATCGGTGGGCTCGTGCAGCGCGACCACGCCGCCAAATGGGCGCAGGTCATGACCGGGAAGGATGCCTCCGCACGCCAAGCCCGCCACCTGCTCGAAGACGACATCACCTACGCCCTGGCCAGCCTGCGCGACTACCCGGATGTCGCGCTCTACCTCAGCCACCTCGACACCGACGTCGCCCTGACCCGCGACGAGGTGCTGATGCTGGTCGAACCGCTGGCCGTGCAGAGCGCCGACCGCCTGCGGAAGATCGTCGCCGCGGCGCGGCTGCGCCACGACGACCTCGCCGGGGTGGTCTTCGTCGGCGACGTCGATACCCTGCACCTGTTCGTGCGCCTGGTCACCGCCCGGGTCCGGCTGCCGCGCCTAGGGCCGATCATCGATTCGGACGGCCTCGCCAAGGGCACGCTGCGCGTGTCGGCCGCGCCCGAGGCCTCCGCGCCGGCCCGGCGGAGGGCCACGACCGGGCGGCTGCCGGACCCGAACCGGTCCGCCGCGGTCCTCCTGGCGACCGCCACCTACACCGACCCCGACCTGCCGGATCTGCCCACGGTCGTCGCCAACGCCCGCGACCTGGCCGCCGCGCTTACCGACACCGCGCTCGGCGGTTTCCGGCCCGATCGCGTGCACGTGCTGGTCAACCCCGACCTGTCGATCGGTGAGCGGATCGACGAGATCGCGGAGACGACCACCGACACGCTGCTGGTCTATTACGCGGGCCACGGCCTGGTCGACAGCGACGGCGAGCTGCACCTGGGCCTGACCGGGTCACGGGCCCGCCGCGTCCGGTACACGGCGTTGCCGTACCGGCTGATCCGGCTGGCGATGCGGGACAGCCCGGCCACGTCCCGCGTCGCGATCATCGACTGCTGTTTCTCCGGCCGCGCGATCGAGATCATGTCCGACCAGGACACCGGCGTTGTCGGACAGTTGGACATCGCCGGCGCCTACACGCTGACGGCGACCTCCGCGAACATGCCCGCCCGGGCGCCCGGAGACGCGACGCACACCGCTTTCTCCGGTGAGCTGCTCGCCGCCCTCCGTGAGGGCATTTCCGGCGCGGGTGACCTGATCCGCCTCACCGACCTGCATCCGCACCTGGTGCGCCGGCTTGCCGCCCACGGCCTGCCGGTCCCGCAACAACGCGGCACCAACACGATCGGTGGCCTCGCGTTGACCCGCAACCGCCGCGCGCTGGGCGAGTACGAGACGCGGGACACACCCTGAAGGCGTGACGCGCGGGCAGGTTCAGGACTATCCCGCACATCCCGCCGGGAGATGAACTGGCTGGTCATCGTGGCTTCGTGCAATTGCAAGCGAGTGGCCTTCCGCCGTTGCGCGACGTGGTGACCGCTCCGACGCATGATGATCGCGGTGCCGGCTGAGCCGGCTTGGAAATCTACGAGACCGGTCCCGTCTTGGACCGGCGAAAAGGAAATGATCCGTGCGATTCTCGATTGCGCGCGGGACCGCCCTGGTTGCGGTTACCGCTGCGATGGTTGGCCTGTCCGCCTGCTCCCCGCCCTCGAGCAACAACGAGGCGACCGCGAGTGACGCGGCGAAGGCGGCGAGCGCCGCGGACCTCGGCGGGATCGACAAGCTGGTCGAGGCCGCCAAGAAGGAGGGGACGCTCAACGTCATCGCGTTGCCCCCGGACTGGGCCAACTACGGCGAAATCATCAAGGCGTTCAGCGACAAGTACGGCATCAAGGTCAACTCGGCGCAGCCCGACGCGTCCAGCCAGGACGAGATCAACGCCGCGAAGCAGTTGAAGGGTCAGGGCGGCGCGCCAGACGTTTTCGACCTCGGTTCGTCGGTGGCGCTGGCCAACACCGCGACGTTCGCCCCGTACAAGGTGACGACCTGGGACGACATCCCGGCCGCGCTGAAGGAGGCCAGCGGCACGTGGGTCAACGACTACGGCGGCTACATGTCGATCGGGTACGACGCCGCGAAGGTGCCCGCCCCCACCAGTGTCGCCGACCTGCTCCGCCCGGAGTACAAGGGCAAGGTCGCGCTCAACGGTGACCCGACGCAGGCCGGTGCCGCGTTCAACGGCGTCGTCGCGACCGCGCTCGGCAACGGCGGCTCCGCCGACGACATCTCGAAGGGTGTCGACTTCTTCGGCCAGCTCAAGAAGTCCGGCAACTTCCTGCCCGTCGACCCGACCCCGGCGACGATCGAGTCCGGCCAGGCCCCCGTGGTCTTCGACTGGGACTACCTCAACGTCGCGCAGGGCGCCAAGCTCAAGGGCAAGGTCGACTGGAAGACCGTCGTACCCGCGAACGCGGTCCTCGGCTCCTACTACGTCCAGGCCATCAACGTCGACGCGCCGCACCCGGCCGCGGCCCGCCTGTGGCAGGAGTTCCTCTACAGCGACGAGGGCCAGAACCTGTGGCTCAAGGGCGGCGCCCGCCCGGTCCGCGCCGACGCGATGAAGACGGCCGGCACGCTCGACACCGCGCTGTTCGACGCGCTCCCGGCCGTCAGCGGCACCCCGGTCTTCCTCACCGAGGCGCAGACCAAGGCCGCCAACGACTACCTCGCCGCCAACTGGGCCAAGGCAGTCGGTTAAGCACCGATGACCGCCCCTTCGACGGGGACGCTCGACCAGGTGACGGCGCCGGCCACTCCACGGGGTGGTCGGCGCCGCTGGTGGCCGCGCCGCGACCTGCTCGGCGTCCTGCCGTTCTTCGTCTTCGTCACCGTCTTCCTGCTCATACCGACGCTCGTCGTCGTGATCGGCGCGTTCGGCGGCGACGACGGCCGTCCCACGCTCGACAACGTTGCGGCGCTGGCCGACGGCTACATCGTCGACGCCTTCGTCCGCAGCATCACGCTGTCGGCCGTGACCGCGGTCCTCGGCGCGGCGCTCGGCGCGCTGATCGGCTACGCCGTGGTGACCGCCGGACCGGACAGCCTCGTCCGCCGGCTCGTCACGTCGGCGTGCGGCGTGCTGGCCCAGTTCGGCGGCGTCACGCTGGCGTTCGCGTTCATCGCCACGCTCGGGCTCTCCGGGTTCGTCACGGTGTTCCTGCGCGACTCGCTCGGCATCGACATCTTCTCCGGCGGCGTGTGGCTCTTCGACCTGCCCGGACTGGTGCTCGTCTACACGTACTTCCAGATTCCGTTGATGGTCATCGTGTTCCTGCCCGCGCTGGACGGCATCCGTCCACAGTGGCGTGAGGCGACGGAGAGCCTCGGCGGGTCGACCTGGTACTACTGGCGGCACGTGGCGGGCCCCCTGCTCGCACCCGCGTTCCTCGGCTCCACGCTGCTGCTGTTCGCCAACGCGTTCTCGGCGTACGCGACGGCGGCCGCGCTGGTCAGCCAGGGCAGCCCGATCGTGCCCCTGCAGATCCGCTCGGCGCTGACCAGCGAGGTGCTCCTCGGCCGCGAGAACCTCGGCAAGGCGATGGCGCTCGGCATGGTCGTGGTCGTCGCGCTCGTCATGTGGCTCTACGGCCTGCTACAGCGAAGGACGTCCCGATGGCTGGACTGAGACAGCGGCGCGCCCGCCGCCAGAGCGTCCTGCGCTGGGTCGTCGTCACCCTGTTCGGAGTGCTGTTCCTGCTGCCGCTCTTCGCGATGCTGGAGTTCACGACCCGGGGCGCGGGCGGAAGCCTGTCCTTCGAGACGTGGCGGGTCTTCTTCGACTGGGCGGCGCTCGGCGAGACGTACCCGATCCTGTGGACCGGCATGAAGGCCTCGTTCTGGCTCGTGCTCCTGTCGGTCGCGCTGACCCTGGTGCTGCTGGTGCCGACCGTCGTCTGGGTCCGCCTGCGGCTGCCCAGGCTGCGGCGACTGGTCGAGTTCGTCAGCCTGCTGCCGTTGACGATCCCGGCCATCGTGCTCGTGGTCGGCCTCGCACCGGTGTACGCCTGGGTCGTCTACTTCGTGGGCGGGTCGTCGGTGACGCTCTTCTTCGCGTACACCATCCTCGCTCTGCCCTTCGCCTATCGCGCCATCGACGCCGGGCTGTCGGCGATCGACGTGCGGACGCTATCGGAGGCCGCGCGCAGTCTCGGCGCCGGCTGGGCGACGGTCATGTGGAAGGTCGTCCTGCCGAACATCCGCTCCGCCGTGCTCTCCGCCGCGTTCCTGACCGTCGCCCTGGTGCTGGGCGAGTTCACGATCGCGTCCCTGCTCAACCGCGACAACATCCAGGTCGCCATCAACCAGCTCGGCAAGAGCAGCGCGACCATGTCGGTCGCGGTCTCGCTCGCCGCCCTGGTGCTCGCGTTCGCACTGCTGTTCCTGCTCTCCTTCGCCGGTCGCAGGCGCCATCGGGAAAGGAAGACATCGTGACTTCAGCGGGGGTACGCCTCGAAGGGCTGCGCCGCCAGTTCGGCAGCCTGCGGGCGCTCGACGGGCTCGACCTCGACATGGCGCCGGGGGAGCTGGTGGCCCTGCTCGGGCCCTCGGGCTGTGGCAAGACCACGGCGCTGCGGATCCTGGCCGGCCTCGAGGACGCCGACTCGGGCCGGATCGTCGTGGGTGGCAAGGACATCGCGAACGTGCCGGCCAACCGACGCGACATGGGCATGGTGTTCCAGGCGTACAGCCTGTTCCCGCACCTGACCGCGGCGGAGAACGTGGAGTTCGGCCTGCGGCTGCGGCGGCAGAACGCGGCGACCCGCCGCCAGCGGGCCCGCGAGGTGCTCGAGCTCGTCGGCCTCGGTGCGCACGGTGACCGCTATCCGCAGCAGCTCTCCGGCGGCCAGCAGCAACGGGTGGCGCTCGCGCGGGCGCTCGCTATCCAGCCCCAGGTGCTGCTCCTCGACGAGCCGCTCTCGGCGCTCGACGCGAAGGTCCGCGTGCAGCTCCGCGAGGAGATCCGCCGCATCCAGCTCGAGGTGGGCACCACGACCCTGTTCGTCACGCACGACCAGGAGGAGGCGCTGGCCATCGCGGACCGCGTCGGTGTCATGCGGGCCGGGCGGCTGGAGCAGATCGGTTCGCCGGAGGACATCTACCGCAGCCCGGCGACGCCGTTCGTCGCCGAGTTCGTCGGCCTGAGCAACCGCCTCCCGGGCCGCGTCACCGGCGACGTCGTCGAGGTGCTGGACGCCAAGCTGCCGTTGGTGGGCGCTGTCCACAGTGGTCCGGTGACCGCGCTCGTGCGCCCGGAGTCGGTCGACGTGACCGCCGATCCGACCGGGACGGGTCGGGTCGTCGCGGTGAGCTTCCTCGGCCCGACCGCACGGGTCACCGTTTCGCTGCCGGACGACGCGATCGTCGTCGCCCAGCTCGAAAGCGCGCGGCTGCCGGAATTGCCGCCGGGCACGCCTGTGCGGGTGATCCTGCGCCCGGTGCCGGTCGTCGTCTCGCCTTAGGTGCGTTGGCGGGCGGCGTACGCGCGGGCCTTGGCCCGGTTGCCGCAGACGCCCATCGTGCACCACTTGCGGGCGCCCTTGGGCGACGAGTCCCAGAAGACCCACGAGCAGTCGCCGGCCGGGCACTGGCGCAGGCGGGCGAACTCGCCCGTGGCGATGCCGTGGGCATAGCCGGCCACGACCGGGCCGAACACGCCGTCGGCGGAAAGGCCCGCCGGGGTGGCGGTGAGCGGAAACCGTTCGAGAGTACGGGTGAACGCCGCCACCACCTCGGCCGGCGCCGGCACGCCGTTGTTGGCCAGCGTCATCGCCCGCAGGCCGGTGCGCAGCTCGACCGCGACCGCCAGGTCGTCGGCGCCGATCGGCACCCCGTGCCCGGCCAGACCGGATCGGACGAGCCACGCCGCCAGCGCGGCCGGGCCGTCGGACCACTCGTCGGTCGACAGCTCGACGTCCATCGAGTTGACGAACGCCAGCACCGGCTCCAGTCGCTCGGGCAGCTCTGGCACAGGCACCTCCATGCCTCTTGACACCGCCGACTTTACTCCTGGAGGCTGCTAACCGGTTATAGGGCCTAGGAGGTTAGCGTTGCGCCGGAACGAGTGGTTGCTGCTCAGCTTCACCGCGTCCACCAACCTCGCCGACGCGGTGACCAAGGTGGCGCTGCCGCTGCTCGCCGTGCGGCTCACCGACCAGCCGGCGGCGATCGCCGCGGTGGCCGTGCTGCTCACGCTGCCCTGGCTGGTGACGGCCCTGCACGTCGGCGTGCTGGTCGACCGCCTCGACCGGCGCCGGCTGATGGTCGCCGCCGAGACCGCCCGGATCGCGGCGATCGCCGTGCTGCTCGCCGCCGTGGTGGCGGGCGCGGTCGGGCTCCCGCTGCTCTACGCGGTCGCGCTCGCCCTGGGCGTGGCCGAGGTCCTGGCGTTGACCGCCGGCGCGTCGATCGTCCCGGCCGCGGTGCCGCGCGAGCGCTGGCAGACCGTGACGGCCCGGATCACCGCCGCCGAGTACCTCTGCAACGGCTTCGTCGGCGCACCGGTCGGCGGGTTCCTGGTCGCCGCAGGCTTCACCCTGGCCCTCGGCGTGACCGGCGCCGTCTACGTCGCCGGCGCGGTGCTGCTGCTACTGCTGGTC
This sequence comes from Asanoa iriomotensis, assembly GCF_016862515.1. Classification (GTDB taxonomy): domain Bacteria; phylum Actinomycetota; class Actinomycetes; order Mycobacteriales; family Micromonosporaceae; genus Asanoa; species Asanoa iriomotensis. The sequence goes on along the minus strand of NZ_BONC01000004.1, from coordinate 118,555 downwards.
GGCGCGTTCAAGCCCGCACCCCGCGAGCGGCGCCCGGTCGGCCGCGAGATCCGCGACGGCCTGACCTTCCTGCTCCGCAACCGCCTGCTCCGCACGATGGCACTGCTGATCGCCGCGATGGCGGGCGCGTGGAGCGCCTGGCTGGCACTCATTCCCGCGTACGCGGTGGCGGGCCCCCTCGGCCTCGACGAGCGCCGCTTCGGCCTGCTGCTCACGGCCCTCGGCGCCGGCGGCGTGGTGGGCGCGCTGCTGGTCGGCCCGGTCAACCGCCTGCTCGGCCGCCGGTGGTCGATGTTCGCGGACATCATCGGCTCGTTCGCCCTGGTCGCGGTGCCCGCCCTGAGCACGGCCGCGGTGCCGGTCGGCATGGCCGCGTTCGTCGCCGGCCTGGGCGGAACGATGTGGACCGTCAACTCCCGGGTCATCATCCAGTCGGCGGTCCCGGACGGCATGCTGGGCCGCTTCAACGCGGCCAGCCGCCTGGTCGGCTGGGGCGCGACCCCGATCGCCGCGGGCCTGGCCGGCGTGCTGGCGCAAACCGTGGGCTACCGGCTCGCCTTCGGCGTCTTCGCGGTCCTCTGCGCGTCGCTGGTGGTGCCGTTCCTGCGCGTGGTGACCGACGACGCCCTGAAGGCGGCCCTCGAACCCACGCCCCGCGAGCCCGTCCCCGCGATCTGAGTCTCGGGCCTCGGGCGGGCTACTCGTCCAGGACCGGTTTGCGGGTGTCGGCCCACAGGTTGGTGTCGGTCCAGGTGATGCCCGGGTGGTCCGGGCGGGCGACCACGCCGTAGCGGAAGTCGCGGCCGAAGACGTTGCGGCGGAACGTGACCGATTGCGCTTTCAGGTCGTCGCGGATGCCGACCGAGTAGTTGCCGCCGTTGCAGTAGTTGTCCTCGAACACCAGGTCGCGGACCAGCGGCGACGTGGTCGAGCCGACCATGATGCAGGCGTTGAACGGGTCGCTGGTCGCCTTGTCGTAGAGGTCCAGGCGGTTGTGCTTGACCACGATCGAGACGCCGCCCGTGGTCTGCAGGGCGTCGTTGTGCGAGTTGTCGCCGCGGGCCAGGTCGTGGATCCACGAGTCGACCACCGCGGTGTTGTTGCCCAGCCGCGGGCCGTCGATGACGTTGCGCACCTCGACCCGGCGGAGCGTGTAGTTGTCGCAGCAGACCGCCGTCGAGTTGACGCCCGAGCCGTCGATCTCGACGTCCTCCAGGACGAGGTTCCGCGTCGTGTCGTAGGTGCGCACCGCCCACGTCTTGCGGTCGCAGGTGATCCGCGACTGGCGGATCGTGACGTTCTTGGCCTTCACGTCGACGCAGCCGTCGATGTCGAGGCCGGTGACCACCTCGCCGTCGGTGACCAGGTCGAGGCTCTCCACCTTGGTCAGCGTGACGCCGTCGGGCACGCCGGTGTTGGTCGCGTCGGGCCAGCGCGTCGGCACCTCGCCGTCCTTGGAGACGGCCACGCCGGGGGAGGCCGCTGGCGCGCTGGTGCCGGCCGGCGGTGGGGTCTCCGCGTCGCCGCCGGGCAGCAGCCAGGGTGCGACCAGGACGCCGACCAGCAGGACAGCGAGCACGCCGAGCCCGATCGCCATCGGCCGGCGCCAGCGGGCGCGGGGTGGTGGCGGGTCGCCCGGTCCACGCACCTGCGCGACGCCGACGGCGGTGTTGGTCACGAGAAATCCCCCAGGTTTCGCGCGGCACGACGCCACGCGGGGCGCCGCCGGGCAGCGAACGCACTCGACGCTACAAGGACCCCACAACGGTCACAACCCTTACCGGGCCTCCTGCCGCGGCATCACGACCTCGCGGACGATGAGCTGCACCGCGGCCACCGCCGGGATCGCGATCAGGGCGCCCAGCACGCCGAACAATCCGACGCCGACCAGGGCCGCGACGATCGCGGCCACGTCGCTGACCTTGACCGATCTGCGCATCACCTTCGGATAGATCAGGTAGTTCTCCACCTGCTGGTAGACGAGGAAGAACACCGCCGACGCGATGCCGATCGTGAGCGAGTCGGCGAACGCCACGACCGTCACGATCACCGCGCCGATGGTCGCGCCGATCTGTGGGATCAGGTCACAGACGGCGACCACGACGGCGAGGGCGAACGGGTACGGCAGGCCGACGATCGACGCGAACACGAACGCGCTGATGCCGGCGAGCACCGCGACCGCCAGCGCGCCCACGATGTAGGCGCCGACCTTGGCGAGGATCTCGTCGGTGAGCAGCCGGACGCGATCCCGGCGCGAGCGCGGCACCAGCCCGTACGCGCCGTCCTTCATCTTGTCGAAGGACGCCATGAAGTAGATGGTGAGCACCAGCACGGTGAGCACCTGGAAGAGCGTGCCGAAGATCAGCTTGGCGCCGCCGAAGACGCCGCCGAGCGCGGTGCTGAACGTGTCGGGGCTGGCCAGGGACTTGGCCTTGTTGACCAGGTCGAACTGGACGACCAGGTCGTTGATGGTGGCGTTGCGCTGCAGCGCCTCGATGTAGCCGGGTGCCGCCTTGATGAACTCGCTGACCTGGGTGACCAGCGGCGGCACCAGCGCGCCGATCGCGCCACCGATCACCAGCACGAGCGCGAGCGCGACGATCGCCACCGCACCGGAGCGCGGCACGCCCATCTTGCGCAGCCGGACCACGGCCGGGTTGAGGCCGATCGCCAGGAACAGCGCGATGAAGATCAACACGAGGATGCCGAACGCGTTGCGGACGGCGAGATAGGTGGCGTACGCGAGGACGAGGCCGAGCCCGCCGGTGAGGCCGAGCAGGAACGGGCCGCGCCGGAACGGTCGCCCGGGCCGGCCGAACGGCGTCTCGTCGTCAGTCGGTGGCGCCGGCGGCGGCGCCTCGCGGGGCTTGGGGACCGGCTCCTCGCCGGTCGTCTGCTGGTCGGCCGTGGGGGCCGGATCGTCGGCGCTCACCTGGCTCACCTCTCACCCGTCAGGCCCGGCACGTTACAAGACCGGTGCGACGGCCGCGAGACCGCCGCACCGGTCGGTGGCCTAACGAACGACGCCGATGCCCGAAATCGTCCGGTCGTACTCGGTGAAGGTCTGGTTGTCGTACGGCCCGTAGATCCAGGTGTGCAGGGACTCGCTGGCCGTGTCGATCTCCACCAGGCGCACCGGGTTCGTGGTGTTCGAGTGGAAGGTCTGCAGGAACGAGTAGATCTTGTTCCCGTGTGCGCCGGTGTCGACCCGGTTGCCGGCGATCCCGACGTGGCCGGAGAAGACGAACCGGATGTTCGCGTACTGCTTGATCAGGTTGTCGTAGAGGTACTGCGGGCTGGTCGCGCCGTACGACGCGCTCTGCTCGATGTTGCCGTTGCCGTCGATGTAGTCGTGCGTGACCACGATGACGTTGCTGCGCGGGTTGGCCGCGACGACGCTCTTGGCCCAGTTGACCGCCTCGACCCGGGGCCACAGCTCCAGGGTCAGCACCAGCCACTGGACGCCGCCGCCCTCGAAGGTGGAGTACGAGTTGTCCACCTTGCCGGCCTCGAACTGGCCCCGGACGGCGCCGTACTGGGCGGCGGTGAAGTACTGGTTGAACACCGTGGTGTCGCGGACCAGCTCGCGGGTGCGGGCCGGGTCGCGCGCCGAGCCGCCGACGCCGGTCGCCTGGGTGTCGTGGTTGCCGATCGCCAGGGAGTAGGGCACCCGCGCGGTCTCGAGCGGACGCATCGCGTTGCGGGCGATCACGTACTGCGAATGGTCCGGTGTGTCCCAGTTGACCACGTCACCGGACGAGGCGACGAACCGGAGGTCGAGCGCGGACCGGTTGTTGACCAGCCAGTTGGTCCGGTTGAGGAACCGGGTGTCGCTCGCGTTGAGCACCTCCTGCTGGGTGTCCGGCATGACCGCGAAGCTGAACTTCGTGTCGACGACGGCGCCGGACATCTTCGCGTACGAGACGTGCACGTTCCGGTCACACGCGGCGGACTGGTAGTCGTTGACCAACTGGATCTTGACGGTGTGCGTGCCGGCCGCGAGCGTCGGGCCGACCGGGTAGGTGCCGTACTGCGTCGCGCTGACGATCGTGGTGCGACCGGCGACGGTGCCGTCGACGGTGACCTCGACCGTCGGCCAGCCCTCGCAGTTGTCGCCGATCGCGCCGATCTGCACCCGGCCGGAGCCGGAGATCGTCGTGGTGGCATAGCTCGAGTTGGCCCACAGCGAGGCGTGCACACCGGACGCCGGTTGGGGCGTGCCGGTCGCCGTGCGCAGTGCGCCGTTGACGACGGTGAACTGGGGCGGTTCGGCCGCGTGCGCGGCCGGGGCGACAACCGCCGTCGACAGGGCGCTAGCGATGACCACCGCGAGCGCCAGCCTGGTCCTGCTGACCCGCATTTGTCGCTTCCTCCATGCATGGCTGTCCATGGACAACCGCATGCTAGGTACGCGAAATGGACGCCAGCTTGCGTGATCGTTGCCGATTAGTCGGCGGCGAGCGTACGGCTCTTCTGGGCGTCGGCGGCATCGACGGTCGCCTTGAGCGAGTCGGCGTCGACCTTCCCGTTGCCGTTGGCCTCGGCGGGCGGGGCCACCTCAGCCACCTCAGCCACCGCGGTCTCCTCGGCCGGTGCGGGATCGGGTGCCGGCGCCGGTGTCGCGGCCGCCGCGCGTACCTCGGCCAGCGCCTGGTGTGCCTTGGCCAGCTCCGCCTGCGCCTCGGCGAGCTGCTTGCGCGCCGACTCGGTCTCGTGCCGGGTGCCGGCGAGCCGCTCGGATTCCTCGTCGATCTGCCGGCGGATCGCCGCCGCGTGCTCCTCGGCCTGGCGGCGCAGCTCGACCGCGTACCGCTCGGCCTCGACCCGCTGCGCGGTCACCTGCTGCTCGATGCCGGTGCGCCACTGGGTCAGCTCCCGGTCGGCGGACTCGCTGCGCGTCGCGTAGTCCCGCTCGGCGTCGCGCTGCCGCTCGCTGATCTGCTGCTCGAGCGCGGCGCGGTGCCGGCCCAGCTCCTGCTCGATGGCCGCGCGGCCGTTGGCCGCCGACTCCTCCAGCGCTGCCCGCTGCTGCGCACCCTCGCGCTCCAGCCCGGCCCGCTGGTCGGTGGTCTCCCGCTGCACCGCGGCGCGCTGGGCGGCGACGAGCTGCTCGGTGTCCGCACGCAGCGCCGAGATCTCCCGCTCGGCGCCGGCTCGCTGCGCGGCCAGCTCGCGCTCGACCGCGGCGCGGGCCGCGTCGGCCTCCTGCCGCGCGGTGCTCAGGATGTCGCGGGACTCGCCGTGCAGCCGCCGGATCTCGGCGTGGGTCGCGGCGAGCTGGGCCTCGACCTCCGCCCGGCGGTCGGCGTCGACCTTCTCCTCCTCGCCGCGCCGGGCGGCCAGGGCGAGCTCGAAGTCGCGGATCGCCGACGCCGCGTGCCCGCGGGCCTCGTCGACGAGGTTGTCGGCCCGGTCGCGCTGGGACTGCACCGACTGGTGTGCCTCGGCGCGGATCTCGTCGGCCTGCTCCTCGGCCAGCGCGAGGATCTGCTCGACCCGCGGCCCGAGGTGGCGAAACCGCACGACGTCGATGCTCGCGGCCTCGCGGCGCACGGTGGCCAGCTCGACCTGGAGCTGCTCGACCTGCGCCGACAGCATGTGGATCTCGCCAAAGCGATGCTCGCGCTCGGCCAGCAGGGCGGCGATCTCCTGCTCGGCCTGGCTGACGTAGCGGTCGACCTGCCGGCGGTCATAGCCGCGCAGCGCGGACTCGAAGTGGGGGGTAGAGGGGTCGCCACCCAGAGCGAACAGTTCCGCGCCGTTGGACATGGTCACATCCTCACACGCAACGTCCCGCGCCGCGCCGATACACACCGCATCGCGGGACGTGCGACTGTTGCGGCCGAATTGAGGGAAGTAGACCAATATTAGCGGAGCACCGCGGTGCTAGCTGAGCCCGGGCACGGCAACAGGCCGCACCGCGTGTTCGCGATGCGGCCTGACGTTGCCAGCCGTTTGCCCCAGCCGCCGGATCAGGCGTTGGCCGCCGACTTGTCCGCGGCGTCCTTGTCCTGCTTGCTCTCCTGCTTGGGCGCCGCCACCGAGGGGACGATGCCGGCGAGGCCGGAGAGCATCTGGCCGAGCTGTGCGGTGACCGCGTCCTTCTGGCGGGTGAGGTCTTCGACCTCGCGCCGTGCGGCGTTGGTGGTGATCTCGGCCTCGGTGCGCGCCTCGGTGAGGTGGCGGTGCGCTTCGGACTGCGCTTCCTTGAGAGCCTTGTCGGCCGCGTTGCGGGCCCGGTCGACGGTCTCCGCGGCGGTGCGCTCGGACTCGACGCGGCGCGCCTCGGCGCGCTGCTCGATCTCCTTGGCCCGGTCCTCGGCGGCGCGGGCGCGCTCCTCGGCCTCGGCGACCAGCTTCTGGGTCTGCGCGACCTGGGCGGCGTGCCGCTCGGACTCTTCGCGCTCGGCCTTCTCGCGGCGCTCGGCCAGCTCGAGCGCGAGGGCCTGCAGATCCTTGTCGCGCTTGTCGCGGGCGTCGCTGAGCATCTTGGTGGCCTCGGCGCGCTTCTCCTCGGCCTCGCGGCCGGCCTTGGCGCGCAGCTGGGTGATCTCGCGCTCGGCGGTGGCCCGCAGAGTGGCGACCTCGCGCTCGACCGTCGACTTGAGCTCGGCGACCTCGTGCGCGGTGACCGTGCGCAGCTGCTTGGTCTCGCGGTCGGCGTCGGCGCGCAGCGTGTCGGCCTCGCGGCGGGCCTGCACGCGGACCTCGGCGGCCTCGCGCTCGGCGGCCGTGCGGACGCTGCCCGCCTCGCGCTCGGCGCTGGCCTTCATGGCCGCGGCCTCGGCGCGCGCCTTGTCGGTGATCTCGCGGGCCTCGAGCCGGGCCGCGGAGAGGATGCCCTCGGACTCGCGCTTGGCCTCGCCACGGTGGTCGTTGGCCTGCTCCTCGGCGAGGCGCAGGATCTGCTCGACCCGGGTGCCCAGACCCGACAGCGTCGGGCGGTTGTTTTCCTCGAGCTGCTTGTTGGTGTCGTTCAGCTTCTGCTCGAGCGCGCCGAGCCGCTGCTCGGCCTGGCGCAGGCGGCGCTGCGCGTCGTTGGTCTTCTGCTCCGCGTCGGCGCGCTCCTTCTCGGCAGCGGCGAGGCGGTTCTGGAGACGTGCGAGGGTGTCGTCGACCTGCCTGCGGTCGTAGCCGCGCAGAGCGACGGTGAACTCTTCTGTCGAGTTCGCGTTCTCGAAGAAGCCAAGGGAGGACTGCTGCTGGGGCATTGGGACATCCTGGCAGACCTACCAGGGGGCAGCGCAAGGGCGGTGCGGCCGTTGTCGCCCGGCAAAGCATGGTCATCTTACCAGCACCGGCCGTCGACATAGGAAATTCCGCCGATCGTGGACAAACGGCGAGTCGGCTATTCGCCCCGGAACCGGTTGATGGCCTCCTCGTGCCGCGCGCGCAGCTCAGGGTCCCGCACGCCCAGCCCCTCGGCCGGTGCCAGGCACCGCACGCCGACCTTTCCCTGGTGCCTGTTGCGGTGGACGTCGAGCGTCGCCTGGCCGGTCAGCTCCAGCGGATAGACCCGCGACAGCGTCGGGTGGATTCGACCCGAAGAGATGAGTCGATTCGCTTCCCATGCCTCGCGATAGTTGGCGAAGTGGCTGCCGATGATCCGCTTAAGGTTCATCCAGAGATAGCGGTTGTCGAACTCGTGCTGGAAGCCACTCGTCGAGGCGCAGGTGACGATCGTCCCGCCGCGCCGCGCGACGTAGATGCTGGCGCCGAAGGTCTCCCGCCCCGGGTGCTCGAAGACGATGTCCGGGTCGCGCCCGCCGGTCAGCGACCGGATCCGCTCGCCGAACCGGCGCCACTCGCCGGCGTCCTGGGTGTGCGGGTCCTGCCAGAACCGGTAGCCCTCCGCCGCCCGGTCGATCACGAGCTCGGCGCCCATCCGGCGGCACAGCTCCGCCTTCTCCGGCGAGGAGACCACGCAGACCGGCGTGGCACCGCCGTTGAGCGCGAACTGGGTGGCGTACCCGCCGAGCCCGCCGGAGGCGCCCCAGATCAGCACGACGTCGCCCTGCTTCATCGCGGCGCCGTGGTGCGAGACGAGCTGCCGGTAGGCGGTCGAGTTGACCAGCCCCGGGCAGGCCGCCTCCTCCCACGTCAGGTGCCGCGGCTTGGGCATGAGCTGGTTGGCCTTGACCACGGCCAGCTCGGCGAGGCCGCCGAAGTTGGTCTCGAAGCCCCAGATCCGCTGCTGCGGGTCGAGCATCGTGTCGTCGTGCCCGTCGGCGTCCTCGAGCTCGACCGACAGGCAGTGCGCGACGACCTCGTCACCGGGTTTCCACTTCGAGACGCCGGCGCCGACCCGCAGGACCACGCCCGCGGCGTCGGAACCGATCACCTGGTACGGCAGGTCGTGCCGCTTGGTCAGCTCCGACAGCTTGCCGTAGCGGCGCAGGAACGCGAACGTCGGCACGGGCTCGAAGATGCTGGTCCAGACGGTGTTGTAGTTGATCGCGCTGGCCATGACCGCGACCAGCGCCTCGCCGGGCGCCAGCTCGGGGGTCGGCACCTCCTGCACGTGCAGCGACTTGCGCGGGTCCTTGTCCTTGGTCGCGAGCCCCTCGAACATGCCGGTCTCGTCGGCCCGCACGACGACGCCACGGTAGGTCGGCGGCACCGGCATGCGGCCCAGCGCCGACAGATCAGGCGAAGCGGAACCCTCGCCCGCCATGATCGTCTCGACGATCTCCCGCACGAGAACCTCCCCACCCGACAAACCAGCTGATCCGGACGTTACGCACACCCACCGCGGCCCGGACCCGGTTCCGGAAACACCCGCCTTTGCTCTGCTTCCATGGGCGCACCACCCGGCCTGAGCTGCGGTGCGTATCTGGAAGCAGAGCAAAGCGGCGCGGGGCACTAGGGTTCGGCGCATGCCGAAGCCGTTTCGCTTCACCGCTGCCATGCCAGGGCTTGCCAACCGGACGCCCGCGCAGTGGCGCGACCAGATCCGCCGCCTGGAGGAGCTGGGCTTCAGCTCGGTGTCCATTTCCGACCATTTCACCGACGGCTGGGCGATGGACCCGATCGTGGCGATGACGGTGGCCGCCGAGGCGACCAGCCGGCTGCGGGTGCTCTCACTGGTCTTCTGCAACGACTTCCGGCATCCGGTGCTGCTGCACAAGTCGATGGCGAACCTCGCGGTGTTCTCCGGGGGCCGCGTGGAGATCGGGCTGGGCGCCGGCTGGAAGCACAGCGAGCACGCGGCGGCCGGGTTGACCTTCGACCCGCCCGCGGAACGGGTCGAGCGGCTGGGCGAGTCGATCGACGTGATCACCGGGCTGTTCGGGCCCGAGCCGTTGACGTACGCCGGCCGGCACTACCGGATCACCGAGCTGGACGGGCTGCCGAAACCCGCCGGCGGGCGCCCGCCGATCCTGGTCGGTGGCGGTGGCCGCAAGGTGCTGGAGCTGGCCGGGCGCACCGCGGACATCGTCGGCATCAACCCCCGGCTGACGGCCGGCGGCGGGCTCGACGCGGCGATGGCCGACATGACGCCGGAGCGGATCACGCGGAAGATCGCCTGGGCGCGCGCCGCCGCGCCCGACCCGGATCGGCTCGAGTTCCAGATGACCATGCTCGACGTGCGGGTCACGGTCGACGGCGAGACGCACGGCTCGACGTCGAGCCAGGCCGCCGCCGCCACACCGGAGCAGTTGGCGGCCTCGCCGGCGGTGCTGCACGGTGCCGTCGACGAGTGCGTCGACAAGCTGGTCGAGGTGCGCGAGCGGTTCGGGATCAGCTATTTCCACCTGGGCGGCAACGTGGCCGCGGCGGCACCGATCGTGGCCAAGCTCGGCTAGGACACGCCCTAAGCGGGCTCGACCAGCTCGACCAGGACGCCGCCGGCGTCCTTCGGGTGCACGAAGTTGATCCGGGAGCCGGCGGTGCCGCGCCGGGGCGCGTCGTAGAGCAGCCGCATCCCGCGCTCGCGCAGGGCCGCCGCCGCGACCTCGACGTCACGGACCGTGTAGGCCACCTGCTGCACGCCCGGGCCCGACCGGTCGAGGAACTTCGCGATCGCCGACTCGGGTGTCAGCGGCGCGAGCAGTTGCACGCACCCGCCCTCGGGAGTGGGGCCGACGCGCATCATCGCCTCGCGTACACCCTGCTCGGGATTTTCCTCAATGTGGACGCAGGTCATGCCGAACACGCGGGCGTAGAACTCGATCGCCGCGTCAAGGTCGGCGACCGCCACGCCGACGTGGTCGATGCGGAGCAGACCCACATCCGTTGTGATTGAGTCGTCAGCGTGCTGCGCGGCGGCGTCAGGGCCCATGGCGATATTCTGGCCTAACGATCGCTAAGGTGGCCGGTCGACACCCTAGTTTGAGAGGTACCAGACATGACGAGCGTGATCATTGGCGGTGCGCGCACCCCCATGGGCCGGCTGCTGGGCAACCTCAAGGACTTCTCGGCGACCAAGCTGGGCGGCATCGCGATCAAGGCGGCGCTGGAGCGGTCCGGCGTGGCGCCCGAGCGGGTCGACTACGTGATCATGGGCCAGGTGCTCCAGGCCGGCTCCGGGCAGATCCCGGCCCGCCAGGCCGCCGCGGCCGCCGGCATCCCGATGTCGGTCCCGGCGCTGACCATCAACAAGGTCTGCCTCTCCGGCCTCGACGCGATCGCCCTCGCCGACCAGCTCATCCGGGCGGGCGAGGCCGAGATCGTGGTGGCCGGCGGCATGGAGTCGATGACCAACGCCCCGCACCTGATGCTCGGCCAGCGCGGCGGCTACAAATACGGCGACGTGACGATCAAGGACCATATGGCCCTCGACGGCCTGACGGACGCGTTCGACCAGATCAGCATGGGCGAGTCGACCGACCGGCTGGGCGCCAAGCTCGGCATCGACCGCGCCGAGCAGGACGAGTTCTCGGCGCGCAGCCACCAGCGGGCCGCCGCCGCGCAGAAGAACGGCTACCTCGCCGAGGAGATCGTGCCGATCGAGGTGCCGCAACGCCGGGGTGAGCCGATCGTGATCAGCGAGGACGAGGGCGTCCGCCCCGACTCGACCGCCGAGTCGCTCGGCAAGCTCAAGCCGGCGTTCATGGCCGAGGGCACGATCACCGCCGGCAGCTCCTCGCCGATCTCCGACGGCGCCGCCGCGGTCGTGGTGATGAGCAAGGCCAAGGCCGAGGAGCTGGGGCTGTCCTGGCTGGCCGAGATCGGCGCGCACGGCATGGTGGCAGGCCCCGACAACTCGCTGCACGCGCAGCCGTCCAACGCGATCAAGAAGGCGCTCGGCAAGCAGGGCCTGACCGTCGCCGACCTCGACCTGATCGAGATCAACGAGGCGTTCGCCCAGGTGGGCATCCACTCGATGCGCGAGCTGGGCGTCACCGACGCGATCGTCAACGTCAACGGCGGCGCGATCGCGCTCGGCCACCCGATCGGCATGAGCGGCGCCCGCCTCGCGCTGAGCCTCGCGCTCGAGCTCAAGCGGCGCGGCGGCGGCACCGGCGCGGCGGCGCTCTGCGGCGGCGGCGGCCAGGGCGACGCCCTGATCATCACCGTCCCGAAGGCATGACGGTTCGGCGCAGCCGCGACGTTCCGGAGCTGGTCGAGCAGGCGCGGGCGGGCGACCACCGTGCGGTCGCCCGGCTGATCACCCTGGTCGAGAACGGCGACGAGCTGCTGCCCGAGATCGCGGCGGTGCTCGCACCGCACACCGGTCACGCGCAGGTGATCGGCCTGACCGGCTCGCCGGGCGTCGGCAAGTCGACCACCACCAACGAGCTGGTCCGCGAGCTGCGCAAGCAGGGGCACCGGGTGGGCGTGCTGGCGGTCGACCCGTCCAGCCCGTTCACCGGCGGCGCGATCCTCGGTGACCGGGTGCGGATGCAGGACCACGCGACCGACCCCGGCGTCTACATCCGGTCGATGTCGTCGCGCGGCCACCTCGGCGGGCTCGGCGCCGCCACGCCGCAGGCGGTGCGGGTGCTGGAGGGCGCGGGCTGCGACGTCGTGCTGGTCGAGACCGTCGGCGTCGGCCAGGCCGAGGTCGAGGTGGCGTCGCTGGCCGACACGACGCTGGTGCTGCTCGCGCCGGGCATGGGCGACGCGATCCAGGCGGTCAAGGCCGGCATCCTGGAGATCGCGGACGTGTTCGTGGTCAACAAGGCCGACCGGGACGGCGCCGACAACACCTACCGCGACATCCAGGGCATGATCGCGCTCGGCGAGCGCGGCCCGGGGGAGTGGCGGCCGCAGGTCGTGCGCGCGGTGGCGACCCGGGCCGAGGGCGTCGGCGACATCGCGGCCGCGATCGACAAGCACCGCGCCTGGCTGGTCGAGCACGGCGAGCTGCGCCGCCGCCGGGAGAAGCGGGCCGCCGCGGAGGTCGAGGCGATCACGCTGGGCACGCTGCGCGCCCGGATGGCGTCTTTCCGCGACGGTACGACCTTGCGGGAACTGGCGACCGCCGTGGCAGCGGGTGAGCTGTCGCCGTACGCTGCCGCCGACCAACTGCTCGCGAGCCTCGAAACCGAAAAGTAACGCAACCTTCGGGGGAGCGTCGGGCGTTACGTTTCCCGGAGGTGAGCCAGTGTCGGGTTTGGTCGTGACGCTGCGCGGCATCCGATCACGCTTCGGCCGGTCGATCCTCGTCGTCCTGCTGTCGACGGTCGCGATCGCGGCCGCGGTGCTCGTGCCGCTCTTTTCGCGCGCTGCCGCGCAGTCGGTGCTGACGGACACGGTGGCGGACCCGCCGCCGATCGTGGCCGGGTTGACGGCGCGCAGCACCGCCCTGGAGGCGATGTCCGCGCGGGTCGACGAACAGCTGCGGGCCTCGCCGGCGGTGGCCGCCGTGCTCGGCGCGCCCCAGGAGACCATCGCCCTCGGTGTCGACCCCGTCAGCAAGGCGAAGAGCCGGGGCCGGCTGGTCTTCCGCCCGGGTGCCTGCGAACACATCACGATCGTCGCGGGGCGCTGCCCGGGCGACCGCGAGCTGATGGTCAGCGACCGCACGGCCGAGCGGGCCGAGATCCAGATGGGCGATGTGCTGCAACTGGCGGCCACCGGCGGCAGCACGCGCAGCACGGTCGGCGAGCCGCCGCCGAAGAACCCCAGCTACCCGGTGGTCGGCGTCTACCGGATCGGCGACCCCACCGACCCGTACTGGGAGACCACCGGCTTCTTCGGTGGCTCGGCGCTCAACGAGCTCGACGACGGCACCAAGATCGTCGACGAGCTGTTCACCGGCAGTGAGAGCACCGTGTCGAGCGTCCCGCTCGGTCGCCCGGTGGCCGCGGTCGACTACCCGCTCGCGGCGGAGAAGGTCCGCCTGAACGACGTGCCGGAGCTGGTCCGCGAGCTGGAGGCGATGAGCGCGGGCAACTCGACCGAGGGGGTGGCCCTGCGGATCGGCCTGCTGGACAGCCTGCGCCTCGCCGACCGGCAGCGATCGGCGATCAACGCCTCGGTGCCGACGGTGGCCCTGCCGCTGGTCGTGCTCTGTTGGTTCGTGCTGTTCATGGTGGTCGCCGCGGTCACCGACGACCGGCGGGCCGAGATCGCGGTCGGCAAGCTGCGGGGGCTCAGCGTCGGCGGCATCACCCGGTTCGCGATCGGCGAGCCGTTGCTGCTGATCGCCCTGGCGGCGCCGCTGGGCCTGTTGCTCGGTTTCGGGCTGACCGTCGTGGCCGCGGAGGCGTTCCTCGCGCCCGCGGTCGACGTCCAGTTCGGTTGGCCCGCGCTGGCGGTCGGCCTGGGCGCCCTGCTCGGCGCCGCGGCGGCGGCCGTGCTCGGCGCCCGCGAGACCGTCCGCGCCAGCATCAGCGCCCTGCTGCGCCGGGTGCCGCACCGGGCCCGGCGGCGGGCGGTCGTGTTCGAGGGCATCGTCGCCGCGCTCGCCCTGGCCGCCCTCTATCAGCTTCTCGTCGGCACCGAGGGGCAGAGCGCGACGCTCGGTTACGCCGCGCCGGCGCTGATCGCGCTGCTCGCCGGGCTGCTCACGGCCCGGCTGCTCGGCCTGGTCGCACGGCGGCGGCTGCCGCGGGCGACCCGGCAGGGTCGGCTGCCCGCGCTGCTGGCCGCGGCCCAGGTCGGCCGCCGGCCCGAAAGCGCCCGGCTGGTGGCCGTGCTGACCGTCGCCCTCGCACTGCTGACGTTCGCGGCGACGATCTGGGACGTCTCGTCGGCCAACCGGCTGCGCACCGCGAACGCCGACATCGGCGCCGACCGGGTCTACGTCGTCACCGCCAACGACCCGGCCGTCGTGCGGGAGGCGGTCGACCGGATCGACCCGACCGGCCAGAACGCGATGGCGGTGGTGCGGATCAAACAGAGCTACGCGGGCGACTACGTCGACCTGATCGGCGTGGACACCGACCGGATGCTCGCGGTCAGCCGCTGGCCCGACAAGACCTCCGCGCAGGTCGCCGCGGTGGCCGCGAGCCTCGACGACGCCAGCGGGCCCACCGTCGAGCTGAAAACGGGTCGGGTGGCGGTGCGGGCGAACGTCCGCGCGCTCCAGCAGCAGCGCCCGATGAGCCTCGGGATGGTGGTCGGCGAGCCCGGCGCCGCACCGCGCTCGATCCCGCTGGGCCGGCTCGAGACGGGAACCGCGACGTACGCGGGCGACCTGACCTGTGCCGCCGGCTGCCGGCTGCTCGGTCTGCAGGTCCGCCGCTATCCCGGTGACAACGCGCCCGGCTCGGCGACGGTCACCATCGAGAGCCTCGAGCTGGACGGCACCCCGCTGGACGCGGGACTCAGCGCCTCCGGTGCCTGGCGCCCGACCGACCCGCTGCCGGCCGGGCAGACCCTCGCCGTCAACAGCGACGACGCCGGGCTCACCCTCGACGTGACCAGCGAGACCAGCGCGGACATCGTCGCGCAGTACGGCGACGTCGAGAAGGACGCCCCCGTCGTGCTGGCCGGGCCGGCGCCGGCCGACGATCCCGACGCGGACACCTTCTCGTTCCCGGTGCTCGGCCGTGCGCCCGACCCGGTCAAGGTGGCCGAGCGGGTCGCGCTGGTGCCCCGGGGTGGTGGGCACGCGCTGCTCTTCGACGCTCCCGCGCTGGAGGAGCGGGCCGAGCGCTCCGCCGGGCTCAACCTCGACCAGTTCAGCTACGAGGTGTGGGCGACCGACGCGGCCCCGGCCGACCTCGGTGCCAGGCTGGCCGCGGAGGGCATCCCGGTGGTGAGCACCGAGCTCTGGTCGCACCGGATGACCCAGCTCGGCCGGGCCGCCCCGGCGCTGGCCCTGCGGCTCTACCTGTTCGCCGGGCTGGTCGCGCTGCTGCTCGCGCTCGGCGCGCTGGTGCTCGACGCGGGCGTCACCGCGCCCTGGCGCCGCGAGCAGGTGCGCGGCCTGCGGCTGACCGGAGTGCCGGTGCGCACGCTGCGCGGCATGGCCAACCGGGAGAACCTGATGGTGCTGGGCTATCCGGTGGTCGCGGGGATCATCGCGGGCGTCGGCGGCGCCGCGCTGGTGCTGCCCGCGATCGCCCTGGTCTCGATCGACGGGGGCAACCAGGCCTACCGGCTGGGCGGCTGGTGGCTGCCCGGTTCCCTGGCCTTCCTTCTGGTCGCTCTGGTGGTCGCGAACCTGGTGTTGCGCCGGGTGCGGGGAGGTGCGCGATGAGCCTTCGGGTGGACACGTTGGACGCCGAGACGGGGTTCGTGCCGTTCGGTGTGACCTGTCGGGGCGTGGTCTACATCTACCGGCTCGAGGGCTACGACGTGGTGGCGCTGGCCGGCGTCGACCTGGACATCGCTCCCGGCGAGTCCGTGGCGCTGGTCGGACCGTCCGGCGCCGGCAAGTCCACGCTGCTGTCGCTGATGTCCGGCGTGCTGCGGCCGTCGGCCGGCCGGCTGCAGGTGGGCGAGCTCGACCTGGTGCGGGCCGGCGCCGCGGAGGTGCAGCGGCTGCGCGCGGTCGACGTCGGCGTCTCCCTGCAGGGCAGTGCGCGCAACCTGTTGCCCTACCTGACCTGCGAGCAGAACGTGCGGTTCGCCCAGCGGGCCGCGCGCAGCCTCGGCCGGCGCCCGCCGGACCCGGCGGTGATCCTCGACGACGTGGGCCTGCTCGGCCGCCGCCGCAGCGTGCCGCGTGAGCTGGCGCCCGGCGAGCGGCAGCGGCTGGCCTTCGCCGTGGCCCTGGCCGCCCGACCCGGCCTGCTGCTGCTCGACGAGCCGACCAACCAGCTCGACGAGCATTCCCGCGACGAGGTGCTGGAGGTGCTGCACACGCTGCACGCGGCCGGCACCACGATCGTCGTGGTCACCCACGACATGGAGGTGGGCGCGGCGCTCGGCCGCACGGTGACGATCCGCGACGGCCGGGTCGGCGCCGAGGGCCGGCGCGGAGAGGACTACTCCGTGGTGGGGCGCGACGGTAGCGTGCACCTTCCGGCGGAGCTGCTCGACCGGCTGCCGCCGGGCACGCTTGTCAAGATCGCGCCTGACGCCGACGGCACAATCCGGCTCGTTCCGGCGCTCGAAGGGGGAACCGATGAGCAGGACCATCGTCGTCGATGAGGTGACCGTCGCGTACGGGGCGGGCGAGCCGGTGCTGACCGGCGTCTCCGCGATCGCGACGCCCGGTCAGGTGCTGGCCGTGACCGGCCCGTCCGGCGCCGGCAAGACGACGCTGCTGTGGACCATGGCCGGCCTGCTGCGCCCGTCGGCGGGCAGCGTGACCGTCGACGGCGAGCAGATCCGCGACCGCGACTTCGCCGTGGCGCAGCAGATCGTGCTCGTGCCGCAGGACAACGGCCTGGCCGCGATCCTCACCGCCGCCGAGAACGTGCAGGTCGCGCTCATCGCCGGTGGGGTCACCCCGCCGGAGGCGCGGCGGCGCACCGCCGAGGCGCTGGAGCGGCTGGGCCTGGCCGGCCAGGCCGACCAGCTCGTCGAGGAGCTCTCCGGCGGCCAGCAGCAGCGCACCGCGATCGCCCGCGGGCTGGCGCTGCACGGCGACGTGGTGCTGGCCGACGAGGTGACCAGCGAGCTCGACGCGGCCAACCGGCAGAAGGTCATCGACCTGCTCCGCGAGGAGGCGTACCGGGGTGCGGCGGTCGTGTTCGCGACCCACGACCCGGAGGCCGCCGCGGCCTGTGACGCCGAACTGCACCTCGTCGACGGCCGGGCCGAAGTTGTCCGCGGGCCGTCACCTATCAGTCACTGACATAGGTGGCCCGGCGGGTTTACTGTGCCGGCCATGACTGACACCACCACCCCGGCCGCCGCCGACGAGGCCGCCCAGATCCAGGTTCCCGCCCAGCGCCCCGAGAGCGACGGCGCCGGCGACAAGATCGGTGAGGTGGTCGAGCGCGCCACCGCCGTGTCGGGTCGGGTCGCCTCGGCGGTCGTCGAGCGGCTCCGCAACGAGGGCTCGCTGACCTCCGAGCGCGGCTCGACGACGATCGGCGACGAGGTGGTCGAGAAGATCGCCGGGATCGCGGCCCGTGGCGTGCCGGGCGTGCACGATCTCGGCGGCGACGTCGCCCGGGTCTTCGCCGGGCTGAAGGAGCGGGTCGGGCTCGGCGACGCCGACGACGACGCCGACCGAGGGGTCACGGTCCGCCTGGAGGGCGACAAGGCCACGGTCGACATCACCCTGGTGATCGAGTACGGGCAGGTCGTACGCACCGTGACCGACGCCGTGCGCACCGAGGTGATCTCCGCGGTCGAGAAGATGCTCAGCCTCCAGGTCACCGAGGTGAATATCAGGGTCGACGACGTACACGTGGAAGAGGCTTAGCGATCGTTCAGGCGGACCCTCTAGACTGAGCGGATGGACGCCGAGGAGATCGCCGCCGGGAGAGCGCGCTGGCAGGCGCGCTATGACGCCGCACGCAAGCGCGACGCCGACTTCACCACGCTCTCCGGCATGCCGGTCGAGCCCGTCTACGGCCCGCCGCCCGGCAGCGACGTGCCGGGCTTCGAGCGGGTCGGCTGGCCCGGCGAGTTCCCGTTCACCCGCGGCCTCTACCCGACCGGCTACCGGGGCCGCACCTGGACCATCCGCCAGTTCGCCGGCTTCGGCAACGCCCGGCAGACCAACGAGCGCTACAAGCTGATCCTCGGCGCCGGCGGCGGCGGGCTGTCGGTGGCGTTCGACATGCCCACCCTGATGGGTCGCGACTCCGACGAGGAGCAGTCGCTCGGCGAGGTCGGGCACTGCGGCGTCGCGATCGACTCGGCCGCCGACATGGACGTGCTCTTCGACGGCATCGACCTGGGCGCGGTCACCACCTCGATGACGATCTCGGGGCCCGCGGTGCCGGTCTTCTGCATGTATCTCGTGGCCGCCGAGCGCCAGGGCGCGCAGCTGTCCACGTTGGACGGCACGCTGCAGACCGACATCTTCAAGGAATACATCGCGCAGAAGGAGTGGCTCTTCGAGCCGCAGCCGCACCTGCGCCTGATCGGCGACCTGATGGAGTTCTGCGCCCGCGAGATCCCGCGCTACAAGCCGCTGTCGGTCTCCGGCTACCACATCCGCGAGGCCGGCTCGACCGCCGCGCAGGAGCTGGCCTACACCCTGGCCGACGGGTTCGGCTACGTCGAGCTCGGGCTCTCCCGCGGGCTCGACGTCAACACGTTCGCGCCGGGCCTGTCGTTCTTCTTCGACTCGCACGTCGACTTCTTCGAGGAGATCGCCAAGTTCCGGGCCGCCCGGCGCATCTGGGCGCGCTGGCTGCGCGACGTCTACGGCGCGACCGACGAGCGGGCGCTCTGGCTGCGCTTCCACACCCAGACCGCGGGCGTCTCGCTGACGGCGCAGCAGCCGGTCAACAACGTCGTGCGCACCGCGGTCGAGGCCCTCGCCGCCGTCCTCGGCGGCACCAACTCGCTCCACACCAACGCGCTCGACGAGACGCTGGCGCTGCCGACCGACGAGTCGGCCGAGATCGCCCTGCGCACGCAGCAGGTGCTGATGGAGGAGACCGGCGTGACCAACGTGGCCGACCCGCTGGGCGGCTCGTGGTACGTCGAGGCGCTCACCGACGCGATCGAGGCCGAGGCCGAGCAGATCTTCGAGCGGATCCGCGAGCTCGGCTCCGACGGCACGATCACCGCGGGCATTCTGCGCGGCATCGAGGACGGCTGGTTCACCGCGGCGATCGCCGACTCGGCCTTCACCTACCAGCGCGCGCTGGAAAAGGGCGAGAAGAGGATCGTCGGCGTCAACGTGCACACCGGCACGGTGGCCAAGGAGCTGGAGATCCTGCGCATCTCGCACGAGGTCGAGATCGAGCAGAAGGCCCTGCTCGGCCGCCGCCGCGCCGCCCGCGACCAGGCGGTCGTCGACGCTGCCCTCAAGCGCATGGTCGAAGTGGCCCGCACCAGCGAGAACATGATCCCGTCGATGCTTGACGCGGTGCGCGCCGAGGCGACCCTGGGCGAGATCTGCGGCGTGCTCAAGGACGAGTGGGGTGTTTACCGGGAGCCTGCCCGGTTCTAACCCTGTGATCACGGGGCTGCGCTATCGCCGTCCAGGTGATAGGCAGTACCCGTGTCGGGTCTCGCAGTCGCTTGCCGCCGGGTGGTGCACATCTATCGCGCCGAGGCGGGGGACGTCGTCGCCCTCTCGGGCGTCGACCTGTCGATCGGGCCGGGCGAGATGCTCGCGCTCGTCGGCCCGTCCGGCTCCGGCAAGTCCACGTTGGTCGCGCTGCTCGCAGGGTTGATGCGCCCGTCCGCGGGCCGGGTCAACGTCGGCACCTACGACCTCGGCAAGCTCAGCGACGCCGAGATCTCCCGGCTGCGCGGCACCCAGATCGGCGTGGTGCTCCAGGGCGCGGCCCGCAACCTGCTGCCCTACGCGTCGCTGGAGCGCAACGTCTGGCTCGCCCAGCGCCGCGCCGCCCGCACCGAGGGCATCGAGCTCGAAGACCCGGAGCGCATCCTCGACCTGGTCGGCCTGCGCGGCAAAGGCGCGGCCCGGCTGACCGACCTGGCACCGGGTGCCCGCCAGCGGGCGGCGCTCGCGGTCGGCATCGCCGCCTCGCCCGGCCTGCTGCTCGTCGACGAGCCGACCAGCCAGCTCGACTCGCACGGCCGCGACGAGGTGCTCGACGCGCTGGAAACGGTCAACGCCGAGCGCGGCACCACCGTGGTCGTGGTGACCCACGACGCCGAGGTCGGTGCGCGGCTCGGCCGCGCCGTCACCATCCGCGACGGCCGGGTCGGCGCCGAAGGGCGCGGCGGCCAGGACTTCGCGGTCGTCGCCGGCGACGGCACCGTCCAGCTACCACCCGACGTACTCGGCCATTTCCCACCCGGCACCCTGTTCACCGTCGACCAGGCTGACGGCACCGTGACGCTCGTTCCGGGCGGTGCCGCGCAGATACCGGAAACCCACACCGGCGACGCCGCCTAAATGGCTGGTGTCGTTCGGGGTGCGCTGCGGTCCCGGCGCGCACAGGCGGCCACGGTCCTCGTGCTCACCGGCCTCGCGGTCGCCGTCGCCGCCGCGGCGCCCTGGTACGCGCGTGCCGCCGAGCGCTCGGTCGCCGTGGCCGACGTCGACGGCGCCCGGTCCAGCGAGCTGGTCGTGCGGGTCGCCGGCCGGGTCGAGGGCTCGATCGCGCCCGGCGGCAGCGTCCGCCCGGGTGACGAGGTCGTGTCCGAGGTCGGCGAGCAGGCCGGCGACGTGGTCGACGTGCCTGGGGCCGGCACCACGGTGTCACTGCGCGAGTCCGGCACGATCGCGTCCGAGCTGGCCCGGATCAACCTGCGGCTGGTCTACCGCGACGAGATGTGCGAGCACCTCGACGTCGAGGGCAAGTGCCCGCAGGCCGCCGGTGAGGTGCTGCTCAGCCGGCGCACCGCGCAGACGCTGCAGGTCGGTGCCGGCGACAAGGTCGAGTTCGTTCTCGCGTCGCAACCGCCGATCGAGTTCACCGTCGCCGGGACCTACCAGATCGGCGACCCGCTCGGCGCCTACTGGGCGCTGACGGACTTCGGCGGCTCGGCGGCCCTCGACCCGGGCGCGGACGGCCCCGGCGACCCGGCGTTCGTCGCCTCCGACACGGTCGCCGCGCTGCCGGTCAAGGAGATCCTCGCCGACTACCACCTGCGGGTGCCGGAGCGGCTGTTCCTCGACGACCTGGCGGGGCTGCGCGCCGACCTCTCCGCCGTGTCCCGCAACAGCGGAGCCTGGCGGGTCACCACCGACGCGGTCACTCTGGCGAACCGGATCGACCAGGAACGCGACCTGGTCACGCTCGGTGTCGGCGTCGCCGCCGTACAACTGCTGGTGCTCTGCTGGTTCGGTCTGTTCTTCGCGGTCCGGCACACCGCCGAGCAGCGCCGTCCCGACATCGGTCTGCTCAAGCTGCGCGGCGCGGCGCGCTGGCGGCTCTGGTACCTAGCGATCGCGCAGAGCGCGGTGCCGATGGTCGGCGGTGCCGTGTTGGGCGTGGTCGTGGGCCTCGGCGGTGCGCGGCTGGTGGCGGGCCAGGTGCCCGAGCCGGGTTCCGCCGCGCTGTTCTCCGGCATCGCGGCGCTGGCCGCGCTGGCCGGCGCGTTGCTCGCCGCGGTGGCCGCCGACGCGGGCGGCATGCGGGCGCCGGTCACCGACCTGCTCCGGCACGTGCCGTCGCGGCGGCGCGGCTGGCGGGCCGAGGTGGTCGACCTGATCATCGTGCTGGTGGCCGCCGCCGGCCTCTACCAGAGCTACGCGACCGCCTCCGAGGACGACACCAGCGGGCTCGCGCTGCTCGCACCCGCGCTGATCGCGGTGCTCGTCGCGCTGGCCGCCGCCCGCCTGCTCACGCCGCTGGCCGGCCGGGTCGGTCGCCGCGCACTGCGGTCCGGCCGGGTGCCGGCCGCGCTCGGCGCCACCCAGCTCGCCCGTCGGCCGGGCACCCACCGGGTGTTCGCGCTGCTGGTGATCGCGGTCGCGCTGCTCGGCACGGCGGTCGGCGGCTGGGCAGCGGCGAGCGACGGCCGGACCGAGCGGGCCCGGCACGAGCTGGGCGCCGACCGGGTGCTCACCGTGCAAGCCCGCAGCCGGGCGCAGCTCGTCGCGGCGGTGCGCGCCGCGGACCCGGGCGGCACGCAGGCGATGGCGGTGGTGCGCAGCAACGACGGGCCGGCGACGGTGCTGCTCGCCGTCGACTCCGCACGCTTCGCGGCGGTCGCCGACTGGCAGCCGGTGTACGGCGACGTGCCGCCGGCCGCGCTGCTCCGTCCGCCCGCACCGGAGCCACTGTCCGCGGCGGACGGTGAGCTGACGCTGGACGTGGCCGCCAAGATGATGCCGGCGCCGTTGGCACCGCTGACCCCCGGCGGCGCGGCCGGCGGCGCGGCCGCCCCGGCTCCGGCCGAGCCGATCTTCGTGCTCGTGCACCTGGCGACCGAGGCCGGCGACCAGGTCAGCCTGCGGTTCGGTCCGCTGGGTGACGCACGTGCCACCTATCGCGCACCGTTGAGCGGCTGCGGCGCCGGCTGCCGGCTGCTCGGGATCGAGCCGGTGACCCGCAACTTCACCGGCCGCTCGGTCGCTCCCGAACCGGGCGCGACCGTCACCGTCTTCGGGCTCAGCGGCGCCGCCGGCCCGGTCGCGCCGCCCGCCGTGCTCGGCGACGTCAGCCGGTGGCGGGCCGGGGTCGGGCGGGCCACGGTCGGTCCCAACCTCACCGCCGCCGACGGCGCGCTGACCATCACCGCGGTCCGCGCGGCCCGCGAGGACGACCGGAGCACCCGGGTGTACGTCGTCGACGCGCCCGCCCCGCTGCCGGTGGTCAGCACGGGCAACACGTCACCGCCGGCCGAGGGCGACCCGCGGCTGGCCGTGTTCGGCGGTGAGGACGTGCCGGTGCGGACGGTCGGCGCGGTCCGCACGCTGCCCACGGTGCACAGGTTCGGCTATCTGATGGACCTCGAGTACGCGGACCGGATCGCCGAGAACCCCGGCACGGTCGACGTCCCGCAGGTGTGGCTGGCGCCGGGCGCCCCGGCCGGCATCGTCGACAAGCTGCGCGCGGGCGGGCTGACCGTCATCTCCGACGAGACCGCCGCGAGCGTGACGGACCGGCTCGGCCGCGAGGCACCGCCGTCCGCCCTGCGCTTCCAGCTCGTCGCGGCGCTCGCCGGGCTCCTGCTCACCGCCGGCGCGTTCATCGTCGTGGCCGCCGTCGAACGGCCCGAGCGCGCCGCCGAGCTGGCCGCCCTGCGGGCGCAGGGCCTGCCGCCGCGGGTGGTCCGCCGGGTCGCCTGGGGCGGCTACGCCGGCCTCGCGGTCGCCGCCGTGCTGCTCGGGCTCGGTGCGAGCGCGCTCGCCCAGGCCGTGACCCGCCGGCCGATTCCGCTGTTCGTCGACGGCTGGGACGTGCTGCCGGTCGCCGTCGGCCCGCAACCGCTCCCGCTGGGCCTGGCCCTGCTCGTCGGGCTGCTGGTCGTGGGCGCCGCCGGCGCGGTCGCGGCCGTCCTGCTGGTGCGGGCCGTCCGGCGCGAGGAGTCCGCGTGATCGCTCTGGTGCGCCTGATGCTGACCGCCCGCCGCGTGCAGGCGGCGCTGATCGTGCTGCTCAGCGCGCTGGCGACCGCGGCGGCGGTGGCCGGCCCGGTCTACACGGACGCGGTCGACCGGGCCGCGGCGGTCGCCGAGGTGGCCAACACCCCGCCGGCCGAGCGCACCGTCGCGGTCCAGGCGCCGATCGACAGCACGCAGCGGGACCGGTTCGACTCGCTCGCCAACGACCTGGCCGACCTGCCCCGGTTCACCACCGTGGTGAGCGCGGTGCTGCCGGTGCTGGGCCTCGAGTCCGGCAAGGGCGAGATCTCCTGGTTCACCTATCGCGACGGGGTCTGCGAGCACATCGAGATCGTCAGCGGCCGGTGCCTGATGGCGGCCGGCGAGGTGGTGGTCGGCGAGTCCACCGCGCGCCGGCTCGGCGTGACGCCCGGCCGGTCGGTGTCGCTGGCCTGGGCCCGCTACGACGAGATCAGCCGGGCCTGGGTGGTCGCCGGGCGGCCGGCGCCGACCACGATCGTCGGCGTCTACCGGCCGCGCGACCGGGCGGAGCCGTACTGGGGGCGCAGCGGTTACTTCGCGCCCACGGCACCCGACACCACCGCGGAGCCCGTCTTCACGGGTCGCCCGTCGGTCGACGCGCTGGAGCACGAGTCCGACAACCGCAGCATCGAGGCGATACCCAGGCCCGGTGCGTTCGACGCCGACCAGTTGCCGACGCTGGCCACCGCGCTCGACGAGCTGAGCGAGACCCTGGGCAGCGACGACGAGACCGCCCGGTTCGCGGCGCTCACCGACGAGCTGCCCAAGCTCTTCGAGCGCGTACGCGCGTCGGACGCCCTGACCCGCGAGCTCGTGCCGCTCGCCGGCCTGCCCCTGATCGGGCTGTGCTGGCTGGTCATCTTCGTCGCGGTGGCCGGTGCCACCGCCGCCCGCCGGCACGAGCAGGCGCTGATCGCCCTGCGCGGCGCACCCCGGGTCGGCCGGTTCTGGCTGGCCGCGGGGGAGAGCGTCATCGCGATCGCGATCGGCGCGCCGATCGGCTACCTGGCGGGCACCCTCGCCACCCGGGCGGTGGCCGACGCGCGGTTCGGCCCGATCCCGGTCCTCGACCTGTCGCCGGCGCCGGGTGCGCTGGTCGCCGCCCTGGTCGCGGTCGCCGGCGCCGTGCTGGTCGGTCTGCTAGCGCTGCGCCGGGACCTGGCGAGCCCGGTGGTCGACCTGCTGCGCCGGGTCCCGCCGCGCGGCGCCGCCTGGCGCACCGCCGCGATCGACGCGGGCGCGGTCGTGCTCGCGATCGTCGCCGCCGTGCAGCTCCGTGCGTTCGACGGCCAGTTGCTCGGCCTCGGGCTGCTGGTGCCCGGGCTGATCGGGCTCGCGGTCGCGGTGCTGGCCGGGCGCCTGCTGGTGCCGCTGGCCGGCCGGATCGGTCGCCGGGCCGTCCGTCGTGGCCGGCTGGGCCTCGCCCTCGGCGCCCTCCAGGTCGCCCGCCGGCCGGGCAGCCAGCGGCTGTTCGTGCTGCTCGCGGTCGCGGTCGCGGTGCTCGGCTTCGCCACCACCGCGGTCGACGTGGCCGACCGGGCGCGGGCCGACCGGGCCGCCGTCGAGACCGGCGCCGAACGGACGATCCAGGTCGCACCCGTCGACTCCGGCGCGCTGCGGTCGGCGGTGCGGGCGGTCGACCCCGACGGCCGGTTCGCGATGGCGGTCGGCCTTCGGCAGGTGGTCGACGGGCCACAGGTGCTCTTCGCCGACACCGCCGCGCTGCCCGGCGTCGCCGTCTGGCGCCCCGAGTACGGCGGATCGCCGGCCGAGATCGCCGCCGCCCTGCGCCCGCCGGGCGACGAGCCGATCGTGGTCAAGGGCGTCGAGCTGGCGCTCACCGTCGACTACGCGCCACCGACCGCGTCCGGCACCGAACTGCGGCTCACCGCGCTGCTGCGCCCGCTGGCCGGAGGTGCACCGGTGCGGGCACCCAGCGACCTGGTCACGCCTGGCCGCCACACCTGGACGATGGCCAGCCAGGCCTGCGTCGACGGCTGCCGGTTGGCGGGCATCGAGGCGGTCTACGCCGCGTCCGGCGGTGACGTCGCCGAGCTGACGATCCGCTCGCTGGCGGTGCGCACCGACCTGGCCGCGCCGTTCACCGACGTGGTGCCGGCATTCACCACCGAGCAGTGGCGGGGCCGGGACGACGTGAAGCTGACGGCGGAGGACGGCGGCGTGCACGTGGTCGTGCCGGGTGCGGTCATCCAGCCTCGGCCGACGGTGGTCATGCCGGCCGGCACACCGAGCGACGTGCCCGTGCTCAGCGGCGGGCCACCACCGAAGTCGGGCGAGGCCGAGGGTCTCGACAGCAACGTGGTCGCGATCCGGCCGGTCGCGCAAGGCCGCGCGCTGCCGCGGATCGGCACGGGACTGCTGATGGATCTGGGGTACGCCGAGCGCGTCGCCACGGGCACCACGGACCTCACGACGGCCGAGGTCTGGCTCGGACCGGCCGCACCGGCCGATGTCGAGCAGCGGCTGGCCGCCCAGGGACTGGTGGTCGTCGGGCACGACTCGGTCGCCGCGGCGGCGGACCGGCTCGACGCGCGCGGGCCGGCGCTGGCCGTCTGGTTCCACCTGTTGGCGGGCGGGGTCGCGGTGCTGCTCGCCGCGTGCGGCATGTGGCTGATGGCTGCCGTCGACCGCCGGCGCACCCTCGACGACCTGGTCGCCCTGCGGCGGCAGGGACTCG
This sequence comes from Asanoa iriomotensis, assembly GCF_016862515.1. Taxonomy (GTDB): domain Bacteria; phylum Actinomycetota; class Actinomycetes; order Mycobacteriales; family Micromonosporaceae; genus Asanoa; species Asanoa iriomotensis. The sequence continues at coordinate 92,376 of NZ_BONC01000004.1, read as the reverse complement.
CGGCGCGTACCGGTGGAAGCTGGGTGCTCTGGACCTATCTGCCGGTCGCCGTCGCGGCCGTGGTCACCGGTTTGGTGGCGGCCGTCATCGCCTGGGCGGTGGTCGGCCAGTATGTCCCCTATTTCGTTGATGACGACTTCGCGCTGGCGGCTCCGACCTGGCCGCGGCCCGTCGCGATCGTCCTTCCGGCGGTCGTGGCGGCCCTGCTGTTCACCACCGTGGCGGTCGGTCTGCGTCGCGCGCTGCGCGTGCGAGACTAGGTAACCATGAGCGAACCACGGACCTCTCCGTCGATCTTCACCCGCGGCGCGGTCGACCTCGGCGCGCTGCGCCCATCGGCATCCCCGTCGCCCGCCGCCGGTGCCGGCGCGGGCGCGCAGGCCCCGCCGCCGGCTGCTGGTGGCGTCCCGGGCGGCGTTCCCGGCAACGTGCCCGGCGGTGGCGTCGCGATCATCGACGTCACCGAGGCGACGTTCCAGACCGAGGTGCTCGAACGCTCGCTGACCACCCCCGTGGTGATCGACTTCTGGGCCGAGTGGTGCGAGCCGTGCAAGCAGCTCTCGCCAATCCTGGAGAAGCTGGCCGTCGAGGGCGCCGGCGCGTGGGTGCTCGCCAAGGTTGACGTTGACGCCAACCAGCGGCTCGCCCAGATGTTCCGTGTGCAGGGCATCCCGATGGTGTTCGCGGTGGTCGGCGGCCAGCCGGTCGACGCGTTCTCCGGCGTCGTGCCCGAGTCGCAGCTCCGCCAGTGGATCGGCGCGGTGCTCAAGGCCGGCGGTGTCGAGGTGGAGACGCCGGCCGACCCGCGCCTCGAGTCGGCCGACGACGCGCTGATGGTGGGTGACCTGGAGGCGGCCGAGGCCGCGTACAAGAAAATTCTGTTCGAATCGCCGGCCGACCAGGCCGCCGAGGCCGGGCTCGCTCAGGTCGGCCTCTACCGCCGGGTCCAGGGCGTCGACGCGGCCAAGGTGCTGACCGACGCGTCCGCCGCGCCGGCCGACATCCCGGCGCAACTGCTGGCGGCGGACGTGGAGGTCCTGGGCGGCGAGGCCGAACGGGCTTACAAACGGCTGGTCGACCTGGTCAGGCGCAGCGTGGGCGACGACAAGGAGACGGTCCGCAGACACCTGGTGGCGCTGTTCACGATCGCCGGTCCCGACGACCCGGCGGTCTCGGCGGCCCGCCGGGCCCTGGCCAGCGCGCTGTACTGAGTCGGTGAGCGCCGTGCGCCGGATAGCGCTCCTGGACGCGCCGTCGAACCTGGGCCTGCGACCGCCCACCCCGACGTCGACGCCCGGCTGCGCCAAGGCGCCCGGCGCGCTCCGCGACCACGGTTTGCTCGGCCGTCTGGTGGCCCGCGACGCGGGCTGCCTGACGGCACCGCGGTATGACGTCGGTGACTGGCGCCCGGGTGACGGGGTGGCGCACGCGCACGCGATCGCGGCCTATTCGGTGGCCCTGGCCGGCCGCATCGGCGCGATCATCGACGCCGACGAGTTCCCGGTGGTGGTCGGTGGCGACTGTTCGATCCTGCTGGGCTCGGCGTTGGCCATGCACCGCCTGGGCGAGGCGGTCGGCGGCCGGATCGGCCTGGTCTATGTGGACGGTCATTCGGACTTCCGGCACCCGGGCAACGCGTCCTATGTGGGCGCCGCGGCGGGCGAGGGCCTGGCGCTGGCGACGGGCCGGGGCCAGGCGGACCTGGCCGCGATCGAGGGCCGAAGACCGTACTTCCGCGACGTCGACGTGGTGGTGCTCGGCATCCGCGCGCAGGACGAGTACCGGTTGGACCTGCAGGCCGCGGGAATCCTGACCCGCCCGGTGCCCGCCCTGCGCGCGGAAGGAGCGGCCCGCACGGCCCAGTGGGCGCGGGACCAGCTCGCGGACTGCGCGGGTTACTGGGTGCACATCGACGTGGACGTGCTCGACCCCGCGGTGATGCCGGCGGTCGACGCGCCCGATCCGGGCGGGATCGCGTTCGCGGAGCTGGAGCTGCTGATCGCGGGCCTGGTCGACACGCCGCACTGCCTCGGCATCGAGCTGACGGTCTTCGACCCGGACTACGACCCGGACGGCGCGTACGCGGCCGACATCACGAGCGCGGTGGTGGCCGGGCTGGCGCCCATCCGGGCCGCGGCATCGGCGCGCAGCGCGTCACCGCTGGCCTTCACCCAGCGCCGCCGCCCGGCCCCGGACGCGGACCGCTTCCGCCCACCCGTTTCGGTGGTCCCGGAGCCGGCGCCCGAAGTCGCGGTCGAGCCGGCACCGCCGCCGGTCGTCCCGCCGCCGGTCGAGCCCGCGGCACCATCGCCGGCCGCGATCGACCCGGCCGCTGCCGGGTCGACGCCGGCGGCCGAGGACGACGCCGCCCCCGTGCGAAGGCCCGCGATCGGCCGCCAGCGCCGCTCGGCCTTCGACGTGATCGCCGGCGACGCGGACGCGGTCCGCAAACGCCGTTCGGCTGCCGACATCCTCGCGGCCCCGCTCGGCAGCGACGCCGCGGGCCCGGGCCGCCTCCGCCGGCCCACCGACGCCGACCCGATCACGCCCGACCCGCGCCCGGGCGGCCTGCGCCGCCGGCCCGCGACGGACGACAGCGACCCGGACACCCGCCCCGGCGGCCTGCGCCGCCGGCCTGCCGCGGACGACAGCGACCCGGACACCCGCCCTGGCGGCCTGCGCCGCCGCCCGGAAGACGAAGGCGAAGCGATCACCACCAAGCCCCGCCCAGGCGGCCTACGCCGCCCGGGCCAGGTCGGCGACGACCCACCACCCCCCGAGGACCACTGACCACGCTCTGGCAATCCGCTTGCGGCGAGTCCTGAAAAAGTTCAGAATTCAGCTGTGGTGGAGACGAAGGCGACGGAGCCCCAGGAAGTCCAGTGGAGCGAGCTACAGCGCGACCCGCGCAGCGTGGCCGCCCTGGCCGACACGGGTGACGTGCGCGTGCGCCGCCGGGACGGCGCGACGCTGCTGCTGACCCGCGAAGATCGCGTGATGGCCGCCGGCGAGGGCGCGGTCGCCGCCGCCCGCGCGTTGCGCAACGTTCTCACCCACCTGCCGGCCGAGCAGGCGGCCGAGGCGCTCGCCGACGAGTTCCCCTGGTTGGCCCTCCTGCCAGCCACCGACCTGCCGCTCTTCGTCCGCGACTTCGTCAGGGCCGCCCAGATCTCGGCGGAGCTCGGCCAATGGGGCGTGCTGGGCCAGACCGTGCGCGAGTGGAAGGCAACGGCCGCCGTCTACGCCGACGGGGCCCTCGCCACCGAGCTCACCCGCCCGTTGGCCGACGACCACGGCCCCGTCCCGGGTCCCGAGGAATAGTCGATGCCGGCCAAGCGGGGAGACCGGGTCGCCCCACCTGGGCAGCCCGGTGGATGGGAGGCGCGATTCGCGACCTCCGAGGCGGCCAAGGGCTGGGAGCAGCTCTGCCAGACCGCGCGGGCCAACACCTGGGAGACCTGGATCATCCTGACCGAGCGGCCCGACGCGCCGGAGAACCCGTCGCGGCAGCACCGGTTACGCGGTTCGCTCGCCACCCGCCAGGTCGGCGGCGAGGTCCTCGACCAGTGGCAGTACGAGGTGACCGCCAGCGGGCGGGTCTGGTACTGCCCCGACCCGCGCCGCCGAATCGTCTGGGTGGTGGCCGCGAGCCCCGGACACCCGAAGGCGACCGACTAGCCGGCGTTCCCAGCGCGACATGAAGCTCGCCACCATGTTGCCGAGTCTGCGGCTCACGCGCACCGGCTCCGAGGGGGTGGCGATGGCATCGCGACCGCGCCGCCCTCAGCGTTCGCGGAGCGAATCCGCCCAGGTGGCCCACGCCGCAAGCCAGCCGGTTTGGTCGGCCGCCGCGGTCGTGAGGTTGGTGGGTGGGGTGGCCGCGCCAGTCCGGCGGAGCCAGGCCAGTTGGGCCGGGCGGCTGGGCACGTTCGTGCGCAGGCCCGTCGCGAACAGCAGCGTCTCCGCGATCGCCTGTTCGCGCAACTCGTCGTCGTCGCGGAACCAGGCCGCCTCGTGTTCCAGCGAGCTGAGCTGGCTCGTGAAGCTCGACACCGCCCGCTGCGCCTGCGACTCGGTCTCGTCGGCCAGTTCCATCTGGCGGCGCACGGCCGCCGTCCACAGCGCGCCCCACGAGTCCGGGAGCCGGGGCACCGGGCCGCCGCCCGCCAGCCAGGACGCCTGCTCGCGGGTGTTGCGGAGCACCGCGTCGGCGAGTGGGCGGTGCGGTTCCGCCGGAATGTCGTGCGGCCCGGTCGCGGCCGGCAACGCGGGCCGCGGCGGTCGGCGTCCGGCCAGACCGGCGAGCAGCGGCTCCACATCGGAGTCCGCCCGCACCGCCGTCACGGCTGGCCGCCAGTCGCGGGCAACGATCGTGATCTGCGTGCCGGCGCGTGCGCACCTGGCCGCCCACCAGCGATCGCCCGCACGCACGAGGTCCGCCGCCAGCTACTCGCCGTCGAGGGTGACCGATCCACTGCCCGCCGACCATTCGAGATCGGCGAAACGCACTCCGTCGAGACGGACGTGGTGCTCGACCACCTCCCGCAACGGCAGCGGCAGCATCCGGCCGCCGCCGTACCGGGCCGTTTCGACGCATGTCCACGGCCCGTCGGCAGCCAGGTCGCCGTAGCTCACCCGGACCGCGACCACCACGTCGTCGGAGGCGTCGTAGCCGTCGAGCCGGGCCGGCCCGGGCAGGCCGGCGCCGTCGAGGGTCGCGAGGGCACCGAAACCGCCCACCGCCCGCCGGGCCTCGGCGGCGTGCGAGGCCCCGGGATCGACCCGCATGCCAGGGATCGGTCAGCTCAGCGCAAGGCGCGGAGGAAGCGTTCCGCGGCCGGGACTGCCGTTTCGCCGCTGCCGCCGCCGTTCTCGACGAAGACCGCGAACGCCACGTCGCCCTGCCAGCCGACGAACCATGCGTGTGTGTGTGCCGGGTTGTCGTCGAACTCCGCCGTGCCGGTCTTGCCTGACACCGCGCCGCCCGGGACGTCTTTCAGGGCCGTTGCCGTGCCTGAGGTGATCACCTGGCGCATCATCGACCGCAGCGGTGTCAGTGTCGACGCCTTGAGGGCCGCGCCGCCGGCCGCCGGCTTGTCGGTCAGCACCGTCGGTGTGACGACGGAGCCCTTGGCCACCGATGCCGTCACGGCCGCCATCGCCAGCGGCGAGACCAGCGTCGTGCCCTGGCCGAACGACGCGGCCGCGCGCTCCGCCTCGGAACCGCCCGTCGACACCTTGCCGCTGTAGGCCGCGGTGCCGAGGTCCCACTTGGCCTCCAGGCCCAGCGCACGACCCGCGTCGGCCAGGCCGTCCGCGCCCAGCGACGGCGCCAGGGACGCGAACGCCGTGTTGCACGACTTCGCGAAGTCCACCTGGAACGGCACCTTGCCCAGCGCGAAGCTCTCGGAGTTCTTGAACGACCGGCCGCCGGCCGCGAAGGTCTGCGGGCAGTCGACCACCGTCGACGCCTGCACCTTGCCCGCGTCCAGCAGGCCGAACGCGCTCACGACCTTGAACGTTGAGCCCGGCGGCACCTGCGCGGTGAACGCCAGGTTCTCGCCCGTGCCCCCGTCGGGTCCGTTGGCCGCCGCGAGCACCGCGCCGTCGCTGACCCGCACCGCGACCAGCGCCGAGCGCTGCTTGACCCCCGCCAGCGCCGCGTCGGCCGCGTTCTGGGTGCGCACGTCCAGCGTGGTCTTCACCGGCGTGCCGGCCTTGGGCTCGGCGCGGAACAGTTCGTCGCCGTCCGTGACCTCGCCGTCCGGCCCCTTCTGGGAGATCACCACCGAGACGCCCGGCGTACCCCTGAGCTGCTTGTCGAACCCGCCCTGCAGGCCGCCGTGCCCGACGAGGTCACCCTCGGCAACCTCGTCCGGCCGCTTGTCGATGTCCTCCTTGAGCGCCTGGTCGGCGGTGCCGAGCAGCGCGCGGGCGAACGTGCGGGTCGGCGCCAGGTCACGCTTCTCCGTGTAGAACTGGGTGCCTTCCAACGGCTGGATCTTCGAACGGATCTGCTTGTACGCGTCGGCACGCAGCGTGACGATCTCGACGAACCGGGTCGGGTCCTCCGCCGACTCGATGCGCTTGGGCAGGTCGTCGACGTTGATCTCCAGCGGCGGCCGGATCGACTTGAACGCCGCGTCGAGGGCGCGGGTGATGCCTTCGGGGTCGTCGACCCGGGCGGGTTCGACGCCGACCCGGACCACGTCGCGCGGCTCGACGATCGGCTTGCCGGCGCCGTCCAGGATGCCGGCGCGTGCGGGTCGCTGGCGGCGCAGCCCGAGGTGGTCGCCGCTCTTGAGCTTGGCGCTGATGATCGCCGGCTCCCAGATGACCGACCAGGCGTCCTCCTTACCCTGGGTCAGCCGGACCGTCGACGGGTAGGTCCAGTGGGTGCCGCCCGGCAGAGTCCAGTCGACGTTGATCTTGGCGGTGGCGCTGCCCTCGACCTCTTCGGGGTCGCCGTCGCGGGACACCGCCGGCGGGGTCTTGGCGAGGTCGCCCGACAGCTCCTTGAGCGCGGCGGCGACGTCGGTAGCGGCCACCTTGGTGCCGGTCGGTTCGACGAACGCCACCTGGCCCAGGTCGCCGGACTTCCAGCCGGCGAGGAACGCGTCGACCGCGTCGTCCGGGCCGGGCGCGCTCGAACAACCGGTCAGGCCGGCGGCCAGCAGCACGAGGCTCGCCAACGCCGCGGCAGGGCGTTTTTTCATCATCGGGTACGACCGACGCATGGCTACAGATCCTTCCCCCGGGGACAGAAGGACCCTAGTACGGGTCGCAAAATGGGTATGAGCACTCGTACTCAGACAGGCCCATCCGGCGCGGATCTGTTGCCGCCGCCGCCGTAGTCTGACGGGATTGAGCCCACAACGTCGTGGGTTTCGAGGGGAGTGGCACCAATGGATCGGCGCACGGCGCAGGACACGTCTGAAGGAGGCGGCATGCGCGGCGTCGCACGCCAACTCGGGACACCGGATATAACGGATGAATACGACACCGCGGTCGACGACGACGTCGCGGTCGAATCCGTCGGCGTAGCCGCCGGGACCGGCACCGCCACCGGCACCACCGACGACGGCGAGGACGGCGAGATCGACGAGCCGGTGCCCAACGCCGAGCGCCTGGTCGCCGAGGCGGTCGCGCTCGCGGGCCCGGGCACCCCCGAGGCCGCCCTGGTCGCCCGCTTCTGGCGGTTCGCCCCCGACGAGGAGCTGGTCGGCTACACCGCCCAGGAGATGGTCGAGGCCGCCGAGAGCCACAGCGCCCTGGCGGCACAGCGGATGCCGGGCCAGCTCCAGCTCCGGATCACCGAGCCGGTCGCCGACCTCCCGCACACCGTGATCCAGATCGTCACCGACGACATGCCGTTCCTCGTCGGCTCGGTCACCGCCCTGCTCACCGGCCGCCACCTCGACATCCACCTGCTCGTGCACCCGCTGGTCGTGGTCCGCCGCGAGCCGATGGGCAAGCTGATCGAGGTGGCCGCCGAGGTCGAGCCCGACGACGCGATCGCCGGCGACCTGGTCGAGAGCTGGATGCGCATCGAGATCGACGCGATCCGCGACGCCACCGAGCGCGAGCAGCTCGAACGCGAGCTCGTGCGGGTGCTGACCGACGTGCGCGAGGCCGTCGAGGACTGGCCCAAGATGCGGCAGAAGGCGCTGGCCATGGCCGACGAGCTGGCCGCCGCCCGCACCACGGACGCCCGGCCCCCCGTCCCCGAGAAGGACATCACCGACTCGGTCGAGCTGCTCCGCTGGCTGGCCCGCGAGCACTTCACCTTCCTCGGCTACCGCGAATACAAGCTGATCGACGGCGACGACGGCGAGCAGTTGCTGGCCGCGGAGCTCGGCACCGGGCTCGGCATCCTCCGCCAGGACCAGCCCACCCCCCTCGCGCTGACCGCGCTGCCGCCCGAGGCCCGGGCCAAGGTGCTGGAGAAGCGCCTGCTGATCATCACCAAGGCCAACTCCCGGGCCACGGTGCAGCGCTCGGCGTACCTCGACTACATCGGTTTCAAGGTCTTCGACGACAACGGCGCGGTGGTCGGCGAGCGGCGGTTCCTGGGCCTGTTCTCCAGCGCCGCCTACCGCACGAGCGTCCGCGACCTCCCGGTGGTGCGGCGCAAGGTCGCCGAGGTGTTCGACCGCTCCGGGCTCTCCCCGCGCAGCCACTCCGGCAAGGATCTGTTGCAGATCCTCGAGACGTACCCCCGTGACGAGCTGTTCCAGATCAAGACCGACGACCTCTACCGCGCGGTGATCGGCGTGCTGCGCATGGCCGGCCGGCGTCAGCTGCGCGTGTTCGTGCGCCGCGACGGCTACGGCCGGTTCATCTCCTGCCTGATCTACCTGCCCCGGGACCGGTTCACCACGCACAACCGGCTGCGGATGCAGGAGATCCTGCTGCGCCGGTTCAACGGGGTCGGGCTCGACTACACCACCCGCGTCACCGAGTCGTTGCTGGCCCGCGTGCACGTCGTGGTGCGCACCGACCCGACCAACCCGCCCGGCCACGTCGACATCGACGCGCTCGCCGAGGAGCTGGCCGACGCGACCCGGCTCTGGGACGACGACTTCAACCTGGTGCTCGGCCGCAAGCTCGGCGACGAGCAGGGCAAACTGCTGTTCACGCGGTACGCGGACGCGTTCCCTGACGGCTACAAGGAGGAGAACACTCCGTACGAGGCGCTCAAGGACCTCGCCAAGCTGGAGCTGCTCGAGGAGCCCGGCCAGCTCGAGATGCACCTCTTCCGGAAGAACCAGAACGACCAGGACGTGCGTTTCAAGGTCTTCCGGTACGGCGAGCCGATGGTGCTCTCCGCGGTGCTGCCGGTGCTGCACTCGCTGGGCGTCCGGGTCGCCGACGAGCGGCCCTACGAGGTCGAGCGCGCGGACGGCACCGTCTACCTCTACGACTTCGGCCTGGAGCTGCCCGACGGCCAGCCGCTGCCGACCGCCGTGCGGCCGCACGTGGAGAACGCGTTCGCGGCCACCTGGCGCGGCGAGGCCGAGGTCGACGGCTTCAACCAGCTCGTCCTGCTGGCCGGGCTGACCTGGCGGCAGGCGGTGATCCTGCGGGCGTACGCGAAGTACCTGCGCCAGGCCGGCACGGTGTTCTCGCAGGACTACATGGAGTCCACCTTCGTCGCGTACCCGGAGATCGCGGCCCGGCTCGTCGAGCTGTTCGAGACGCGCTTCTCGCCGCGGCTCGCGCTCTCCGACGACGAGCGCGGCGAACGGGCGGCCCAGTTGGTCGACGAGATCGCCAAGCGGCTCGACGACGTGACCAGCCTCGACCAGGACCGGATCCTGCGGTCCTACCTGACGCTGATCCAGGCCACGCTGCGCACGAGCTTCTTCCAGCGGGGCACCGACGGGCGACCGAAGTCGTACGTGGCCTTCAAGCTCGACCCGCAGCAGGTGCCCGACCTGCCGGCGCCGCGGCCGCGCTTCGAGATCTTCGTCTACTCGCCGCGGTTCGAGGGCGTGCACCTGCGGTTCGGCGCGGTCGCCCGGGGCGGGCTGCGCTGGTCCGACCGGCGCGAGGACTTCCGCACCGAGATCCTGGGCCTGGTCAAGGCGCAGATGGTGAAGAACGCCGTGATCGTGCCGGTCGGCGCCAAGGGCGGCTTCGTGCTCAAGCAGAAGCCGGGCGACCGGGACGAGGCGGTCGACTGCTACAAGCTGTTCATCACCGCCCTGCTCGACGTCACCGACAACATCGTCGGCGGCGAGATCCGGCACCCGCGCGACGTGGTGCGGCACGACGCCGACGACCCCTACCTGGTGGTGGCCGCCGACAAGGGCACCGCGACGTTCTCCGACTACGCCAACGAGATCTCGGTGGCGCACGGGTTCTGGCTCGGCGACGCGTTCGCGTCCGGCGGTTCGGCCGGCTACGACCACAAGAAGATGGGCATCACCGCGCGCGGTGCGTGGGAATCGGTCAAGCGGCACTTCCGCGACCTCGGCACCGACATCCAGACCACCGACTTCACCGTGGTCGGGGTCGGCGACATGTCCGGCGACGTGTTCGGCAACGGGATGCTGCTCTCGCCGCACATCCGGCTGGTGGCCGCGTTCGACCACCGGCACATCTTCCTCGACCCGTCCCCTGATGCCGCTGCTTCTTTCGCGGAGCGGAAGCGACTGTTCGAGCTGCCGCGCTCGTCGTGGGCCGACTACGACGCGGCGTTGATCTCGGCCGGCGGTGGCGTGTTCGCCCGTACGCTGAAGAAGATCCCGATTTCCGCACAGGTCCGCGCCGCCCTCGGACTCGGCGAAGAGGTGACCGCGCTGTCCCCGCCGGAGCTGCAGAAGGCGATCCTGCAGGCGCCGGTCGACCTGCTGTGGAACGGCGGCATCGGCACCTACGTCAAGGCGTCGTCGGAGACGCACGCCGAGGTGGGCGACAAGTCCAACGACGCGATCCGGGTCAACGGCAAGCAGATCCGGGCGCGGGTGGTCGGCGAGGGCGGCAACCTGGGTCTGACGCAGCTCGGCCGCATCGAGTACGCGCTGCGCGGCGGCCGCGTCTACACCGACTTCATCGACAACACCGCGGGTGTCGACTGCTCCGACCACGAGGTCAACATCAAGATCCTGCTCGGCGGCGCGGTCGCCGACGGCGAGCTGACCGTGCCCGACCGCGACGCGCTGCTCGCCGAGATGACCGACGAGGTCGCGGACCTGGTGCTGGACGACAACTACGCGCAGGCGACCGCGCTGGGCACCGCGATCGTGCAGGCGGAGTCGCTGCTCCCGGTGCACCGCCGGATGATCACCGAGATGGAGCGCTCGGGCCTGCTGGACCGCGCGCTGGAGGGCCTGCCGACCGACGAGGAACTGGCCGCGCGCCCCGGCGGCCTGACCGCGCCGGAGTTCGCGGTGCTGCTCGCGTACGTGAAAATCGACCTGGAGAACGAGGTCCTGGCCGATCCCCTCGTGGACGAGCCGTGGACCTTCGAGGTCCTGGCCGACTACTTCCCGACGCCGTTGCGGTCGGCGTACGCGGACCGGATGGCCGGCCACCGCCTGCGCCGCGAGATCGTCACGACGGTGCTGGTCAACGAGGTCGTCAACCGCGGCGGCACGTCGTTCGTCTACCGGGCGATGGAAGAGACCGGCGCCTCGGCGGCGGACATCATCCGCGCGTACGTGGTGACCCGCGAGACCTACGGCCTGCGCGACCTGTGGTCGGCGGTGGAGGCGCTGGACAACCAGGTGCCGACGGCGGCGCAGACGGCGGTCTACCTGGAGCTGCGCCGGCTCCTGGACCGGGCGGTCCGCTGGCTGGTCACCAACCGCCGGTCGCCGCTGGACGTGCCGGGCGAGATCGCCCGCTTCGCCGCGGTGGCCGACCTGCTCGGCCAACTCGACACCCGGTTCGTCGGCAGCGAACGCGAGTCGCTGCTGGGGCACATGGAGGAGGTCGAGACCCGAGGCATGCCGGCCAGCCTGGCCACCGCGGTCGCCCGGGTGATGTACGGCTTCGGCCTGATCGACGTGGTCGAAACGGCCCGGATCACGGCGCGCGCTCCGGGCGATGTGGCGCAGGTCTACTTCGTGCTGAGCGACCGGCTGCAGGTCGACGCGCTGCTGTCGAAGATCTCGCTGCTGCCGCGCGAGGACCGCTGGCAGACCCTGGCCCGGATGGCGCTGCGCTACGACCTGTACGCGGCGTTGGCGGCCTTGACCGCCGGGGTTCTCCAGTCCACACCGGACGGTGCTCCGGTCGAGGAGCGAGTGGCAGCGTGGGAGCGTGCGAACGCGACGTCGGTGGCCCGGGCCCAGCGCTCGATCGGCGAGTTCGCCGACTCGAACGCGGACCTGGCGGCCTTGTCGGTGCTGCTGCGCCAGATCCGCCAACTGGTCCGCACGTCGTCAGCCAACTGACCATCGGCCGGGCGCCCACGACGGGGGCGCCCGGCCATCCCATCGGCGGCGCGGCGGTGCTGACGGACGCCGACCAGCCGCTGGTCGAGGCGCTCTCACACGACGGCCGGCGCGGCTACGCCGACCTGTCGGCCGCGACCGGCTGGCCGGAGTCGACGGTCCGCCGGCGGCTGGCCGAACTGGTCGGCACGGGCGCCGTCTTCTACGACGTCGAGGTGGACCCGGACAGCGTCGGCTTCCGCGCCCGGGCGCTGCTGTGGCTGTCGGTAGCCCCGGCCCGACTCGCCGCGGTCGGCGCGGCGCTAGCGGACCACGAGGAGGTCGTCTTCGCCGCGGCGACGACCGGCCCGACCAACGTGGTCGCCACGATCGTCTGCCGCGACATGCCGGACCTCTACCGCTACCTGACGGAGCGGATCGGTGCGCTGGAGGGCGTGGAACGGGTGGAGACGGCCCCGATGGTCCGTCACGTCAAACAGGTCGGTGCGATCCGGTCGTGATCGGCGGGCGGGAGCGGAAGTAAGCGTTGGCCGACGGCGCGAACATCAGGGCGCACGCGGAAAGTACCGCCGCGACGTGGATGCCGCGGCTGACGCCGAAGGTCAGGTCGACGGCGCTGGCGTTCGCGAGCAGCGTCCCCAGCGAGTTGCCGTCCACGAGCCAGAGCACGGGGTCGACCACGAGCGACAGCGTGCCGAGCACGCCGAGGCCGAGGGTCAGGGTCAACCGCGCCCAGCGGCGGCCCGCCAGCATCCGGAAGGCCACCAGGATCGCGGCGGCGAAGACGGCCGACCGGACGGCCACCCCGGCGGCCGCGCCGTCGCCGGCCTCGCCGCTCGCCACCACGAGGATCGTCTCGAAGATCCCCGCACCGACCGCGACGAGCCACAGCACGAAGGCCGCGCGTACCACGGCCGGAACCTGGGTATCGATTCGCATGCATCCGAGCATTCCCAACGGCCGGATTCGTCGACATCCCGCACGCCACCCGATCGGCGGTCATGCCTTCCCTACCGGTCGGAGCCAAACGGTCCACACAGGAGCGACGTCGAGCCGCAAGGAGCAGCCATGCCAGGGGAGATCACGCGGGACGAGCTCGTTGCCCGGCTCGTCAGGGCCGGCGAGCTGGAGGTTTCCGCCGACGATCCGGCCGAGGTCGACACTTACTTCGACACCGAAAGGTTCCGGTTTCACGGGCCCGACGGGTTCGAGGCCGACTATGCCGGACTCACCGCCTATTTCGCCGCACTGCGGGCCGCGTTCGACGACCGGGTGATCCGGCGCGGGATCATCCTGGCCGAGGGCGACCACCTCGCCTGCCAGACGTGGATCGAGGGCACGTTCGTGCGTGAGTTCACTCACTCGCCCGTCGGGCCGCTGCCGCCCAACGGGCGGCGGGTCGTCTGGGACCTGCTCAACATCTTCCGTTTTGACGGCCGTGGGCGGCTCGTGGAGGAGTGGGTCCGCACCGACAACCGCGGACTCCTCCGCCAGCTCGGCGCCGACCGCGGGCAGGACCGCCCCGACGCGACCTAGAGTGGGAGCGTGGCCGGTGAGCTGAAGACTGAACGCCTCTCCCTGCGCCCCTGGCGGCTCGACGACGCCGAGGCGGCACTGCCCATCTACAGCGCGTCCAACGTCGCCCGGTGGCTCAGCCCCGCGATGGACAGCGTTCCCGACGTCGATGCGATGCGGCTCGTGCTGCAGCAGTGGATCGCCGAGGACGCCCGCCTGCCGGCGCCGGCCGGCCGTTGGGCGGTCGAACGTTCCGACGACGGCGAGCTGATCGGCGGGGCCGTCCTGCTACCGCTCCCGCCGCGCGGCGAGGACCTCGAGATGGGCTGGCAACTGCACCCCGACGTCTGGGGCCAGGGGTACGCGGCCGAGGCCGGGCGGGCCGTCGCGCGCTGGGCCTTCGACCAGGGCTGGGACGAGGTGCTCGCGGTCGCCCGGCCGACCAACGCCCGGGCACAGGCGACCGCCCGGCGCATCGGCATGGAGTGGGTCGGCGAGACCGAGAAATACTATGACCTGCGCCTGCAGGTCTTCCGGCTCCGCCCCGCCGACCTGGTCTGACCGTCAGCGCCGCTGCTGGGCCATCCACTGCCAGATGTGGGTGCCGTCGACGCTCGGGTCGTTGCGCGCGACGTAGATCCAGGACCAGTGGCCCGGGAACCGGTGCCCGTCCCAGGTGACGGTGTCGTACAGCGACATCAGCGACCCGGGGATCAGGTCGTGCGCGTGGACCGTGTTGGGTGTCGGCGGCACCGTCGTGTCGTCGCGCGAGGCGACCAGCCAGGTCGGTGTGCTGATCGCCACCAGTTCGGCGTCCGTGATCATCGTCGGCCCGCCCGGCTGGAGAGACGTGACGACGCCGCAGATCGGCACGGATGCCGCGTACACGTCGGGATAGGTCGTGGTCATCTTCAGGCTCATGTAGCCGCCGTTGCTGCAGCCGACGACGTGGATCCGGTCGCGGTCGATCGGGTAGCGGCGGGCGAGGTCGCCGACGATCTCCTGGATGAGCGGAGCGAACCGCGGCCCGTCCTCGAGCCAGAAGGACGTGCTCTGCGGTGCCACCACGTACGCCGCGGAGAAGATCCGTTGCGCTTCCGGCGTCGCGAAGCCCAGCGCGCCGCGGTTGGCGCGCAGCGTGGTCTCGTTGTCGTAGTAGTCGTCAGGCAGCGAAGCGCCCTCGCCGCCACCGTGCAGCCAGACGATCAGCGGACGCTTGCCGGGCCGGCGATCGGGCGCGTACAACCGATATTTCATGCCCGATCGCGAGGTGTGGTAGCCGAAAGCGTCAACCTCTGGATTGGACAGTCGTCCTTGGGCGAACGAGTCGATCGTCACCGCGCCGCGGCCCCGCACGACGAGCGGCGCGTGTTGGGTGATGGTGTAGACGAGGTCGAGCTGGACGTTGCGGCCCCTGCTCAGGATGTAGCCGAGGGTGCCGCCGCCGGTCTGGCCCTCGGCGTAGCTCAGGTCGAGCACGACGTTGCCACGCCGGTCGAGCCGGGCGGCCGTCACCGCACGGTCCACATCGTACTCGCTGAAGATCTGGTCCCCGGCGGCGATCGGGATCGGGCTGGTGGCCTTCGCGTGCACGGAGAAGGTCGCGGCCGTCAGGCTGGCGGGGTCGACGCGGCCGAGCCGCGCGGTGTCGAGGGTGACGGACGTGACCTGCTCGCCACCGTCGAGCACCTCGGCGTTGAGGGTGAACCGCACGGAGTGCCCACGGGCACCGGCGGCGGCCGGCAGGGACAGCCCCGCGACGGCACCCGCACCCGCGGCGAGGACGGAGCGGCGGCTGATCGGTGCTGGCATGCGGGCTCCTTCGACTCGACGTACATCACAATGATGTTTGTCTATCATGGGAGCCCGGCTGCGGCTACTCGACGGCGGCGAGGAGCGCGGGCAGCGGCCGCGAGTGCAGCACGTCCAGCCGGGAGACGGCGCGGGTGAGCACCACGTACAACCGGTTGAGGCCGCGTGGCTCGGCGCGCACGATGTCGTCGGGTTCCACGACGATCACGTGGTCGAACTCCAGGCCCTTGGCGAGCCCGGCCGGCAGCACGGTCACCCGGCGGTCGGGCTCGTCCTCGCCGGCGAGGTTGACGCTCACGCCGGCGCGCCGCAGGGCCACGGTCAGGTCCGCCAGCAGCGGGTCGGCGGCGATCACGGCGATGGAACCCTCGTGTCCGAGGGCGCCGCCGACGGCGGCGACCGTCGCGGCCCCGAGATCGGGTGCCGGCCGGATCCGCAGCGCGCCGTCGGTGCGGACCGACCGGGTGGCCGGCGCCGCGGCGTGCAGGCCGGGCAGCAGGCGGTTGGCGAGGGCGAGCACCGCGGCGGGCACGCGGAAGCCCAGCGTGAGCGCCTCGACCGGAGCGTCGGGCTTGCCCAGGTGGGCCAGTTGTGCGGGCCAGTCGGCGGCGGCCCACGGCGTCGTGCCCTGCGCGAGGTCGCCGAGCACGGTCAGCGAGCCGTGCGCGCTGCGCCGGGCGAGCGCGCGGCACTGCATGGGGGACAGGTCCTGGGCCTCGTCCACGACGATGTGGCGGTAGCCGGTCGGGTGGTCGATCAGCCCGGCGATCTCGTCGAGCAGCGCGTGGTCGGCCACGGACCATTTCGCGGTCTTGAAGGTGCGCGGCGGCCGTTCCCACGCGATGACCTTCTGCTCGCCGTCGGTCAGGATGCCGTCGGCCGCGCTCGCCAGCGTGTCGGGGTCGCTCAGCAGCGTGGTCAGCAGTTCCTCGGGCCGGATCTTCGGCCAGGCCTGGTCGAGCGCCGCCGTGACGGCTGCCGCGCGGCCGATCTTCTCCAGCCAGGCCCGGCCGGGGCTCTCGCCGCGCGCCTCCAACTGGCGCTGGAGCAGGGCGACGATCCGGGCGCGCAACCGTTCCCGGCCCACGCCGTAGGGCACGTCGGCGGCCCGGACCTCGGCCACCTGCCGGGCCAGTGCCACGGCGCCGATGCGCAGCCGGTAGGCGTCGACGGGCACCGCGATCGGCCCGCCCGGCTCGGCGACGTGCGCGTAGACCGCCCGGCGCAGCACGGCCGCCATCCGCGCGTCGTGCTTCACCCGAGCGGCCTCGTCGGTGTCGGTCGCCCGCGCCGGGCTCTCCCGCAGCACCTCGTCGAGCGTCTGCTGCCGCACGTCCACCTCGCCGAGCGCCGGCAGCACCGCGGAGATGTAGCGCAGGAAAGCCGGGTTGGGCCCGACCACCAGCACGCCGTTGCGGCTGAGCCGGCGGCGGTGCTGGTAGAGCAGGTACGCCGCCCGGTGCAGCCCGACGGCGGTCTTTCCGGTGCCAGGGCCACCTTGTACGCACAGCGACCGGTCGAGGTCGGCACGGACCAGCTCGTCCTGCTCGGGCTGGATCGTGGCGACGATGTCGCGCATCGGCCCGACCCGCGGCCGCTCGATCTCCGCGGTCAGCAGCCGGCTGGCGGTGCCGAGCTCCTCACCCTGGTCGAGGCGCTCGTCCTCGAAGCCGGTGAGCTGGACCGGGTGGTGGCTGCTCCAGCCGAACCGGCGCCGCGCGGTCACGCCCTGGCGGTCGCGGGCGCTGGCCCGGTAGAAGCGCGCGGACACTGGCGCCCGCCAGTCGATCACCAGCGGCTCGCCGGCCGCGTCGGTGATCCGCCGCCGGCCGATGTAGTAGCTCTGGTCGCGGTGCTCGCCGGCGTCCGGCCCATCGCCGAACCGCAGCCGTCCGAAATACAGCGGACTGTCGGGTTCCTCGGCCAGCTCCTTCGCGTAGCTCTTGAGCATCCGGCCCAGCGTCTCGGCGGTGTAGCGGTCGCCGGCCACCTGGTCGCCGGTGGCGACCCGCATCCGGGCGTGGTCGAGCATCCAGGCCAGCGCGGCGCGGGCGCGGGCGAGGAACACCAACTCGTCAGCGAAGTCCGACACGCTCATACTGTAACTCAGTAACGAATTTTACCAAGTCTCAGCGATGGTACGGTTGTCGTCATGGCGGAGATCGGCCTGCGGGAACGCAAGCGGCAGCGCACGCACGACGCCGTGTCGGCCGCCGCGATCGCGCTGTTCCTGGAGCGCGGGTTCGACGGGGTCTCCGTGGCCGACGTCGCGGCGGCGGCCGAGATCTCCAAGCCCACGTTGTTCCGCTACTTCCCGTCGAAGGAAGACCTGGTGCTGCACCGGTTCGCCGACCACGCGGGCGAGGCGGCGCGGGTGGTCCGGGCGCGGCCGGCGGGCTTGACACCCCTGGGCGCCCTGCACGCGCACTTCCTCGACGGGTTGGCCCGCCGCGATCCCGTGACCGGCCTCAACGACCACCCGCAGGTGCTCGCGTTCCACAACATGGTGTTCTCGACGCCGAGTCTGTCGGCGCGGGTCAACGACTACATCGGCCGCGACGAGGAGGCGTTGGCCGAGGCGCTCGGGCCGCCCCTCGACGCCTTGACGGCCCGGCTCGCGGCCGCACAGATCCTCGCGGCGCAGCGGGTTCTGGCCCGCGAGAACTGGCGCCGGCTGTCCACCGGATCAACCGCTGATTCCGTGTGCGAGTCGGCCAAGGCGGCCGCCGACAACGCGTTTCGCCTGCTCACCTCGGGCCTGCCGGCCTGACCCCGGCGGGTTTTCCCCGACGGCGATCTCCGGGGACCGACCGGGACTCTCCCGGTGCCCGTGCGCGCTCGCGGCGCCGAGGCTGGACGGCATGGATGGCGTGCTGCAACTCCTCCACGACGTGATGTCCTCGCCCTGGGTCTACATGCTCATCTTCACGCTCGCGATGCTGGACGGCTTCTTCCCGGTCGTGCCGGCCGAGACGGCGGTCATCACGGCCGGGGTGTTCGCGGCCGCCGGGCAACCCGACCTGGTGCCCCTGGTCGGTTTCGCGGCCGCCGGTGCGTTTGCCGGCGACCACATCTCGTACGCGTTGGGTCGGCTCGTCGGTCGTAAACCGGTTAAGCGCCTGGCCTGGGCCCGATCCGCGATCGCGGAACGCGGCGGGCTCATCCTCGTGGTTGCCCGGTTCATCCCGGGTGGCCGGACGGCGGTGACGGTGTCGATGGGCGCGTTGCGCTATCCGCGATCGCGGTTCACCCCGTTCGACGCGGTCGCGGCCCTGGTCTGGGCGCTCTACTCGGCCCTGATCGGCTTCTTCGGCGGCGCGGCCTTCGAGGGCGACCCGATCCGCGGCCTCCTGCTCGGCCTGGGCCTCGCGCTGTCGGTCACTGTGGTGGTGGAGGCGGTGCGCTTCATCCGCCGCCGCAGGGGTCCACGACCGCCGGCACCGACGCCGTCTCCGGAGCTCGCCGCACGATCGCCGCACCGAGGCGGGTGATCGAGTGCTGGACCGTGGCCCCGCTCCGGCGGCTGGCCAGCAGGCCGGCGTCGCGCAGGATCGTGGTGTGGTGGCTGACCGCGGCCGCCGAGATGCCGAGCCGTCGGGCCAACTCGCCGTTCGTCGCGCCGCCGCGGGCCGCCAGCAGCACCATGGCCCGGGTTTCGCCGAGCAGCCGGACCAGCGGACGGTCACCCGCGCCGGGACGGGGTGACGCCGTCCGATGCGCCACGGGGTACACCAGCACCTGGGGCAGGTCCGGGTCGAAGATCGTCAGCGGGTGCAACCGGCAGAAGTACGACGGCACCAGCACGAGGCCGCGGCCGTCGAGGCGGATGTCCCGCCGGGACGGGTGTCGGGGCACCTCGAGAAACGGCGGCTCCCAACGCAGCATCGGCCGGAACGTCGCCAGCAGCGCCTCGACCCCACGGTCCCGGACCTCGACGCGGCGAGCGGCGAGGTCGTCGTGGACACTCGCACCGATGGCGTCGACATGCGGGGCGATCGCGTGGCGGTAGTACGCCCGCAGCGTCGCGCCCAACTCGCCCAACGCCCTCGGGCGTCCCGCCCGCAGATCGTCCAACCAGCCGCCGGCCCCGGCCGTGCCGCCGAGCCGCCCGATTTCCGCCGCCAGGCGCCGGGACGGTGTGTGTGACAGCGCTTCGACGGCCGCCGCCGGACCCAACCGGCCCTCGGGCGGCGTGAGGAGATCGGGAAAGTACGCGGCATGCGGCGCGATCGGGAACAGCCGGTGCCGGACTGTCCGATCCAGACCGGCCTGGCGCAGCTCCGCCGCCGTCCGCCGCCGCCAGGCGGCACACGTGCTGCCGCCGTAGCCACCCTGCAGTGCCTGCAAGCTGTTGACCAACTCCCACATCGCGTCGAAGCCGTCGGCGAGATGGGTCCGTGCCAGGTCGTGCTTGGTGAAATGGATCCGCATCGGGCCCCCCGTGAGCCAGTGGTGCGGGATGTCAATTTGTGCACGCACAGCTCGCGCCCGAGGTTGCCGCCGGCGAGCTGGGGTTTTTCGCGTGCGTCGAAGAAGCGAGCGGGCCGGCGACGCACCGGCGTCTACTTCCCACACGTGTCCGCGAATCGCGCGACAAACGAAGGGAGATGGTCCATGAAGGTGTTCCTCGCTCGCCTGGCAGTTCTGCTGGTCACCGTCAGCGGACTGGTAGCGCTCAAACCCTCTCCGGCGGCCGCCGAGGAATGCGGCTTCGACGGCGTCTTCTGCGATCTCGTCAACGACGACTCGACCTGGTGGGTCCAGGGCGTCGACGGGTGGTGCGGCGAACGGATGAAGCCGAAGATCGGTGACGAGTGGTTGAGAAACGAGTGCCCGCAGGCGCAGATCCGGTCGGTCGCGCCGAAGACCAGGAACGACGACGTCGACGGTTTTCGGGCGGATCCCGGGTGCAAGACCTCGGTCCGCTACATCGACTGGGGCGTCCGCACCCGCCCGCAGGTCTACAACCACACCTACGATTCCAAACCGACGTGGTACCCGTACCAGGACATGACCTATGTCGTGGTCGACGATGTGACGTGCCAGCCCGCGGCACCGAGCTACGGCCCGCCGGTCCTGCCGGCGAATCTGCGCGTCACCAGCGTCGCCGCCGACAGCGTCATGCTCGCCTGGGACCGCGTGCCAGGTCTCTACTACCGGATCCTTCGTAACAGCGTCCAGGTGAACGTGGTGGAGGCGGGGGCCTACTACGACTTCCCGCTCAATCCACTCACGACATACAACTACACCGTCAAGGCCTGCAGCGACGAGGGGATCAGGGAGAGTTGCCTCTCCGCGTACGTCTCCGCCCGCACCACCTCCGACGGCGTCGGCGGCGGTGGCGGCGGTGGCGGTGGCGGCGGGGGAGGGACGTGGTCGGGATCCCGCAACGACCTGAACGGGGACGGCAAGGCGGATCTCCTCGCGCTGTACACCGACAACACGGTGGCGTGGTATCCCGGCAAGGGCGACGGCGGCTTCTGGTCGGCCCGCACCGGCGGCCCGGCCGGCTTCCTGCAGATGTCGAAGGCCGACCTCGACGGGGACGGCAAGAAGGACATGCTCGCGCTCTACACCGACTACACGCTGGCGTGGTATCCCGGCAAGGGTGACGGGACGTTCTGGTCGGCGCGAATCCTGGGCCCGGCCGGCTTCAAAGCGATGTCCCTGGCCGATCTGAACGGTGACGGCAAGTCCGACCTGCTGGCCCTGTACACGGACAACACCCTGGCCTGGTATCCCGGCAAGGGCGACGGTTCGTTCTGGTCGGCCCGGATCCTGGGTCCGGCGGGCTTCAGGCTGATGTCGCTGGCCGACCTCGACAGCGACGGCAAGGCCGACCTGCTCGCTCTGTACGACGACTACACGTTGGCCTGGTATCCCGGCAAGGGCGACGGTTCGTTCTGGTCGGCCCGGATCCTGGGACCGGCGGGCTTCAGGCTGATGTCCCTGGCCGACCTCGACGGTGACGCCAAGGCCGACCTGCTCGCCGTCTACACCGACGGAACCCTGGCGTGGTATCCCGGCAAGGGCGACGGCGGCTTCTGGTCGGCCCGGATCCTCGGCGAGGGAGGCGGATTCAAGCTCCTGACGCTGTAAGAACATCACGGCACGAGCCGCCCGGTGTTCCGGGCGGCTCGCGCCGCAGACGCGCTAGATCAGGTGCGGTGGGCCTCGACGTCAGCGATCCACACGCGCGCGGCGCCGGTGCGTTCGATGCCCTCGTTGATCCGTGGGGCGAAGATCGCGTAGTAGGCGGCGGGCAGGTTCGTGAAGTCGAACGCGAGCCTGCCCTGATGCCACTGCCCGTCGCCGTAGTGCGAGTGCGGCGGGAACAGGCGCTGGCGGTAGATCGAGGTCGGGTTGCGGGCGTCGGCCTGCACCTCAGCACCCACCTCGATGAGGCCGCGTCGCTCCAAGCCGTTGTCGCGCATCGGGATCATCGCGAAATACACGAACCCCGCCCCGCCCGCGGAGTCAATCTTGTAGCGGAACTCCACGTAGCCCTTCGTGGTCTGCAGTGCCTTGTTGGCCCCGACGGCCTCGTCGCCCGGCGTGTGGAAGCCCAGCGCGACAGAACCGGTCGCGGTCGTGACGACTTCGAACACGCTCTCGCGGACGCCCTTGCTGGCGAAGAAGGTCCAGTCGGCGTAGGGCGACTCGTCGAGCCGACTCGCGTAGATCAGGTCCGCCGGGCGTGAGCGGAGCCGCCTGAAGACGGCCGTTGCCGTCGCCACGAGCAGGAAGAGCCAGGCGATCCAGGTGTACGGCCGCCAACTCGCCGGAATCGTGTCGGACGCGACATTGGTCGCGATCGGCAGCAGGACCAGCGCGGTCAACGGCACCAGCACGACCGTCGCGCCGGACAGCCGCCGGATCAAGCGACACCTGCCAGGACGCCAGCCATCGGTCCATTGTGCACCCGGCGATCCTGGCGGCGGGGGCGCGGTGAGGTTCGCGTAGCGTTCGGTCATGATCGACGGGCTGGACGACCTCTGTGCGCGGGCGTTGGCGGAGCACGGCTGTGCGTCGGTTTCGGTCGCGGTTGCCGAGGGTGACCGGGTGGTGTTCGCCCGGGCATACGGCCTGGCCGACGTGGCCGCGCGACGGACGGCCACGCCCGGGACCGTCTACGGCCTCGCGTCGATCACCAAGGCCTTCACCGCGACGGCGGTCTGCCTGGCCGCCGACGACGGCCTGGTGGACCTCGACGCACCGATCGGCGGCAGCGGGCCGACGCCGCGCCAGTTGCTACAGCACCGGGGTGGGTATCCGGCGTTCTACGGCTTCCATTACGACGACGGGCCGCCGCCGGTCGACATCGCGCGCTACCGGCGGCTCGTGCGCGAGCCGGGTAGCGACTTCGAGTACTCGAACATCGGCTACCAGGACCTCGGTGCGCTGGTGGAGGCCGTGACCGGCCAGGATCTGGGTGGGTATCTCCGCGAGCGGATCGCCGAACCGTTGCAGCTGAGCAGCTTCGGGTACGGAGCCGGCTATCCGGCGGCCGCGCGGCGCTACTCCGCTGACGGGCGGGCGTACGCCACCTGCCACACCGACCATCCCGCGGCCAGCGCCGGCTGGGCGACCGCCCGTGACGTGGCGCTCTTCGCGCGGACCGCCAACCGCCTGCTCCGACCCGCCACGGTCGCGGCCATGTTCGCCGCGGAGCCGGTCAACGAGCAGGTCGGCTACGGCTTCGGCCGGGTCGTCTCGCCCGGCCCCGGCCCGGTCACCCACAGCCACGGCGGTGGCATGGGCGGCATCGCCACCATGATGATCGACCTGCCTGAGCACGACACCTCGGTCGCCGTGCTGACCAACTGCACCGACAAGTCGGCCCGCGACGCCGTCGTCGCGCACCTCGTCGGCGGCATCGCCGCAGGATTCTCGAACCAGCAGGTCAACCCGATCACCGAGCAGGTGCGCCCGATGACGTTGCAGCCGGGCGCCTGGGCCGGCGAGATCAGCACGAGTGAGGGTGACGTCCCGCTGCGGCTCACGGTTCTGGCGGAGGATCAGGTGGAGATTCGGCTCGCCGACCAGCCGCCGGCGGTCGTGCGTGCCGAGGCCACCACCCGCTGGGACCTGCGAACGAGCCTCCAGTCGCAACTGCCCACCGGGGACGCCCGCGTGAACAGCCCGCACCTCGCCCTCGAGCTCCGCGTCGACGGCGAGCTACTCACCGGCCGGGCCAGCGCATACAAGGACGGCGACCGCGAAGGCTGGCTGGGCGCCTATCTGGTCCATTCCTGCGAGCTGCGTCCCTGCGGGCAAAGCCGATAGGGGGTCAGGTGCGGACACCTGACCCCCTACGAATCAGCCGAGGTACTTGTCCCACGGGCCGGTGATCGCCAGGGTCAGGCCCGGGTCCTGCATGTTGACGAAGAGGACCTTGCCGTCCTCGGTGAACGTCGGGCCGCAGAACTCCGAGTCGTTGAGCTGGTTGCGGGCGATCGCGTAGGTCGGGCCGCCCGGGAACGAGCTCAGCACGTGCGACGCGCCCGCGCCGTCCTCGGCGAGGACCAGGCTGCCCCACGGCGTCACCGTGACGTTGTCCGGGCCGTCGAAGGTCATGTCGGTGTACTTGGCCGGCGCGCCTTCCTCGGCCGTGACCTGGTGCGGGAAGTAGGTGACCAGCTGGATCGTCTGGTCCTGGTAGTTGTAGAACCAGACCATGCCGTCGTGCGGCACCGCGTCCGCCGGCAGCTCGCCCTCGTCCCAGGCGTACGAGTTGACGACGTACACGCCCTCGTCCGTGCCCCACACGCCCTCGAACTTCTTGCCGCGGGTGACCTGGCCGTCCGTGAACTGCTCGCGGACCGGCTTCGTCTGCGCGTCGCGCTCGGGCACCTCCACCCAGCGCACCGGGAACGGGCGGCCGAGCTGGGCCGAGGTCAGGTAGGCGACGTCCGGCAGCACCGAGCCGTCGTCCAGGATGATCGCCATCGCGGCGAGGGTGCCGGCGTTCGGCGCGAGCCGGGTCAGCACGCCCGGGCCGAGCTTGACGCCGCGCGGCGCGGTCCACCGGAAGAACAGGCCGTTGGGCTCGTCGGCGTCCTCCGACAGGTAGACGCTGGTGCGGTCCTTGCCGATCGCCAGCGCCTCGTGCGCGTACCGGCCGAGGCACTTGATCGGCCGCGGGTCGGCCTTGCCGTCGGAGGTGACCTCGAAGACGTACCCGTGGTCCTTCTGGAAGGTGCCGGAAACGTCACCCTCCTCCCAGGTGTCGCCGGCCTTGTCCTCGGTCTCCTCGCAGGTCAGCCAGCTCTCCCACGGGGTCGGGCCGCCGGCGCAGTTGGAGACGGTGCCCGAGATGCCGACGAACTCGCCGTAGTTGCGGCCGGCGCGGTCGGTCGTGATCACGGTGCAGCCACCGGCGTTGACCGCGCCCGGGTCGTACACGGTGCCCTTGACGTGCGGCACACCGTGCTCGGCGCCCGGGTCGATCTCGTGGTTCTGGATGATGGTGTATCGGCCGTGGCCGGCGTCGAAGACGGCCATGCCGTCGTGGTCGGCCGGGGTCAGGCCCTGGCCGCGGTCGAGCTTGGTGACACCGGTCCGGGTGACGATCGTGTAGCTGAAGCCCTCGGGCAGCGCGAGGATGCCCTTGGGGTCGTCCTTCAATGGGGGGAACGGCTTGTGGCCGCCGTTCGGCCTGGCCGGCTTGCCCGGGTGGGCCTGGGCCAGCGATGGCACCGCGCCGGCGACGGCAAGGCCGACAACACCGGCGGCACCGCCGGTGAGCAGGGCACGACGAGAAGAAGGCACGTGGTCGCTCCTATTCCGTGCGTGAGTTCAACGCCCTGAGCCAACTGCCGCCGGCCGACACCGCCACACCCGTGGGGTGAGGGATTGATGACAGGGGAGTTAAGAACGCTTGACGTTATACCCCCGGGGGGTAGGGTTGGGGCATGGCGATACCTCCCGGGGGTAATGTGATCGGCGTGGAACACCGGATCGAGCTGGCGATCGGCGGCATGACCTGCGCGTCGTGCGCGAGCCGCATCGAGAAGAAGCTCAACCGGCTCACCGGCGTGACCGCGTCGGTCAACTACGCCACCGAGACCGCGACCGTGACCGCCCCGGCGGCCGTCACCGTCGACGACCTGATCGACACGGTCAAGAAGACCGGCTACACAGCCACGCCGCAGGCGTCAGGTGAAACGGCGCCGGCGCCTGAGAAACGCGACGACGAGACCCGCGACCTGCGTACGAAGGTCGCTGTCTCCGCCTTGCTGGCCGTCCCCGTGATCGTCCTGGCGATGGTCCCGGCCTGGCAGTTCACCTACTGGCAGTGGCTCTCGCTCACCCTGGCCGCGCCCGTCGTGGTCTGGGGCGGCGCCGCCTTCCACCGCGCAGCCTGGGTCAACCTGCGGCACGGCGCCGCGACCATGGACACGTTGATCTCCATCGGCACCCTGGCCGCGCTCGGCTGGTCGCTCTGGGCGCTGTTCTTCGGCATGGCCGGCGAGCCGGGCGTCCGGCACGGCTTCTCGCTCACCCTCGAACGCGGGGCCGGCGCCGACGCGATCTACCTCGAGGTGGCCGCCGGCGTCACCGTGTTCGTGCTGGCCGGGCGCTATTTCGAGGCCCGGGCCAAGCGCCGCGCGGGAGCCGCCATCAAGGCCCTCGCCGACCTCGGCGCCAAGGAGGTCACGCTCCTGCGCGACGGCCGCGAAGTGATCCGACCGGTGGCCGAACTGCGCACCGGAGACCGCTTCGTGGTGCGGCCCGGCGAGAAGATCGCCACCGACGGCGTCGTCGACCAGGGCGCCTCCGCCGTCGACCAGAGCCTGCTCACCGGCGAGTCCGTGCCGGTCGAGGTCGGGCCGGGCGACCGGGTCACCGGCGGCACCGTCAACGCCGACGGCCGGCTCGTCGTCACCGCGACCAAGGTCGGCGCGGAGACACAGCTCGCCCAGATCGCCCGCCTGGTCAGCCAGGCGCAGAGCGGCAAGGCCGAGGTGCAGCGCCTGGCCGACCGGATCTCCGGCGTGTTCGTGCCGATCGTGCTGCTGCTCGCCGTCGCGACGTTCGGCTACTGGTGGGGCACCGGTGGCGGGTTGGCGGCCGCGTTCACCGCAGGCATCGCGGTGCTGATCATCGCGTGCCCGTGTGCGCTGGGGCTGGCCACACCCACGGCGCTGCTGGTCGGCACCGGCCGGGGTGCCCAGCGCGGCATCCTGATCAAGGGCCCGGAGGTGCTGGAGTCGACCCGCACGGTCGACACGATCGTGCTCGACAAGACCGGCACCGTGACCACCGGCCGGCTCGCGGTGGTCGGCACCGACGGGCCGCCCGAGATCCTCCGCTACGCCGCGGCGGTCGAGGCCGGCTCCGAGCACCCCATCGGGCGGGCGATCGTCGCGGCCGCCGGGGGAGACCTGCCGCCGGTCACCGACTTCCGCGCGGTGCCGGGGCGCGGCGTCCGCGGCACCGTCGAGGGACACGAGGTGCTGGTGGGCCGGGCCGAGTTCACCGGGGGTGCCGCCGACGCGAACGAGGCCGGCCACACGGTGGTGACGGTCGCGATCGACCAGCGGGTACGCGGTGCGCTCCGGCTCGCCGACGACATCCGCCCGAGCAGCCGGGACGCGGTCGCCGCGCTGCGCGGCCTCGGCCTGCGGCCGGTGCTGCTGACCGGCGACAACCTGGCGGCGGCCCGGAAGGTCGGCGCGAGCGTCGGCATCGACGAGGTGATCGCCGAGGTGCTGCCGGCCGACAAGGTCGACACCGTGAAACGGCTCCAGGACGAGGGCCGCGTGGTCGCGATGGTCGGCGACGGCGTCAACGACGCGGCCGCCCTCGCCCAGGCCGACCTGGGGCTCGCGATGGGCGCCGGCACGGACGTGGCGATCGAGGCGGCCGACCTGACCCTGGTGCGCGACGACCTCACCGCCGCGGCTGACGCGATCCGCCTCTCCCGGCGTACGCTCCGTGTCATCAAAGGGAACCTGTTCTGGGCCCTGGCCTACAACGTCGGTGCACTCCCGCTCGCCGCGGCCGGGCTGCTCAATCCGATGATCGCGGGCGCCGCCATGGCGCTATCGTCGGTGTTCGTCGTGTCCAACAGCCTGCGGCTGCGCCGCTTCCACTGACGGAGGACCCGGGTGCTCGACACGCGCCTCTACCACCATCTGGTGACGTGGCTGGGCCAGTGGCCCATCGGGCGGGGGCTGCAGATCATCGGCTCGGAGAGACGGTTGCGCCCGGCCTGGGACGGCGGGATCCGGCCGGCGGTCGGCGTCGGCACCCCCGACGGCGTCCTGCTGTCGGTGGCACCCGACAAGGTCGAGACCGTGCGCGCGCTGGCCGACCTGCCGATGGCGGACCTGCTCGACAAGCTGCCGGGCGCGGTCGACTACGACGGCTGGCGGGCGCTCGAGGCGGTGTTCCGCTGGTCGACCGGCCCAGCGCCGCTGGCCGACGCGGGGGAGTGGGTCCCGTCCGACGACCCGGCCCTGCCGGCGTGGCTGCGCCCGTTCGGCGGCGAGGTGCTGATCGCCCGCGACGACGCGGGCCGCTACCTGGCTGGGGTGGGCATCAAGCGGCACGACCCGCACGGCCACGAGTTGGCGGTCGGCACCGAGCCCGCCGCCCGGGGCCAGGGCCTGGCCCGCCGGCTGGTCGCCCAGGCGGCCCGGCGGGTGCTCGACGAGGGCGCGGTGCCGACCTACCTGCACGACCCCGCCAACCTGGCGTCGGCCAAGGTGGCGACCGCCGCGGGCTTCCCCGACGTCGGCTGGGTCGCCTACGGCGTGTTCGGCCCGGAAGGGCCGTAAGGCGTTAGGAACGGTCCGTTCCAATCGGATTCCGATTGGAACGGACCGTTCCTAACGGTTCAGCCCACCGTCGAGCCGAAAACCTCGTCGCGGACCGCGTCCAAAGCGACCAGGAGCGCGCCGCGCAGCACCGGTTCCTCTTCGAGTTGGGTGACCACGACCTTCGGCGACACCAGCGTGATCGCCGCGACCTCGTGCTGCACCCGCTCGGCGAGCGCGCTGCCGCCGGCCTGGCCGACCTCGCCGGCCAGCACCACCAGCGGCGGGTCGAGCACCACGCAGGTGCTGGCCACGCCGAGCGCGAGCCGCCGGGCGATCTCGTCGAGCGCCGCCCCGCCCGCCGTGCCGGCTGCGATCGCGGCGCGGATCGCGTCGGCCGCCGACGAGCCGCGGAAGCCGTGCTCGCGGGCCACCGTGCGCAGCGCAGCGGCGCCGGCGAGCTGGCCGAACGGCGGCTGGGACCGGCGCGACTGGTCGCGGTTGACCGGCACGCCGGGCACCGGCAGGTAGCCGATCTCGCCAGCGGCACCGCTGCTGCCGTGGTGCAGCCGGCCGCCGAGCACGATCGCGAGGCCGACACCCACGTCGGCCCAGACCAGCACGAAGTCGTCGACGCCGGCGGCCGCGCCGTATTCCGCCTCGGCGCACGCGGCCAGGTTGACGTCGTTCTCGAAGACCACCGGGGTGTGCAGGTCCTCGCGGAGCGCGGCGAGCAGGCCGCGGTGCCAGCGGGGCAGGTTGAAGGCGAACGTGATGTCGCCGGAGCCCGGGTCGACCAGGCCGGGTGTGCCCAGCACCACGCGGCGCACGCTGGCGAGCTGTGCGTGCGCGTTGCTGGCCGCCTGCACCACGGCCTCGTGCACCACGCCGACCGGGTCGTCGGTGTCCTTCGTGGACATTTCGACCTGGCCGGTCACCGCGCCGGTGATGTCGGCGCACGCGGCCACCACGCGGTCCGCGGTGATGTCGACGCCGACCACGTACGCGCTGGCCGGGCGCACGGCGTAGAGCTGTGCGTTGGGGCCCCGGCCGCCGGCCTGCTCGCCGACCCGGGTGACCAGGCCGCGCTCCTCCAGCCGCTCGACGAGCTGTGACGCCGTGACCTTGGACAGGCCGGTCAGCTCGCCGAGCTGGGCGCGGGTCAGCGGGCCGCGGGCGAGCAGGAGCTCAAGCGCGGCGCGGTCGTTGAGCGCCCGCAGCAGGCGGGGGGTGCCGGGCAGGCGGGTGGACCCCATGCGACATCCTCTAGCAATAAGGAATCTTTACTAATACATTAGTCGCCTTACGAGTAGGCGTAGCGTACTGGGAAGCGAATGGTGCGACGATCACACGACCCGGCAGGTGCGAGTCACAAGAGGGTGAGAACCGATGGCGATTGATCCCGCTCTGCGCCGGCTTGCCCTGCGCACGTTGCTCGCCGCCTACCCCGGCAGCACCCCGCCGCCCTGGGCGGTCGACCTGGCCGCCGAAGGACTCGCCGGCTACACGCTGTTCGGCTTCAACATCGTCGACCGCGACCAGGTGGCGGCCAGCACCGCCGCGCTGCGGGCGGCCAACCCCGCGGTGATCGTCGCGATCGACGAGGAGGGTGGCGACGTCACCCGGTTGGCGCACCACACCGGCAGCCCGTACCCGGGCAACGCCGCGCTCGGCGCTCTCGACGACGTCGAGGTGACCCGCGCGGTCTACCGGGCGATCGGCGCGGAACTGGCAGAGGTCGGCGTGACCGTCGACCTCGCGCCCACCGTGGACGTCAACACCGCTGACGACAACCCCATCATCGGCACGCGCTCGTTCGGCGCCGACACCGCGCGGGTGGCCGCGCACACCGGTGCCGCCGTCGAGGGCCTGCAGGAGAGCCGGGT
Organism: Asanoa iriomotensis; assembly: GCF_016862515.1. Taxonomy (GTDB): domain Bacteria; phylum Actinomycetota; class Actinomycetes; order Mycobacteriales; family Micromonosporaceae; genus Asanoa; species Asanoa iriomotensis. The sequence continues at coordinate 62,496 of NZ_BONC01000004.1, read as the reverse complement.
CGCGGCCTGCGCCAAGCACTTCCCGGGCCACGGCGCGACGGTCGCCGACTCGCACCTCGAGCTGCCCACTGTGGACGTTCCGCTGGCGCTGCTGCGGGAGCGCGACCTGCCGCCGTTCGCCGCCGCGGTGCAGGCCGGCACCAAGGCCGTGATGACCGCACACATCCGCGTGCCGGAGCTGACCGGCGACGGGCCCGCCACGTTCAGCCGGGCGGCGATGCACGACCTGCTCCGCGGCGAGCTCGGCTTCTCCGGCGTGCTGATCACCGACGCGCTGGAGATGAAGGGCGCCGCGGTGGTCGCCGGCGGCACCGCGCAGGCCGCGCCGCTGGCCCTGGCGGCCGGCGCCGACCTGCTCTGCATCGGCGCCGACGTGGACGCGGCGCTGGTCGAGGAGTCCGCCGCCGAGATCGTCGCGGCGATCAAGGACGGCCGGCTCGACGCGGCCCGGGTCGAGGAGGCGGCGGAGCGCACCGCGGCGCTCGCGGCCTGGACGGTGCCGACCGCGCCGACGGAGCCGGTGCCCGAGAGCCTGGGCTACGACGCCGCCCGTCGTGCCGTCCGGGTGGAGGGCGACCCGCTCGTCGTCGGCGTGCCGCTGGTGGTCGAGCTGGCCGCCACGTCGAGCATCGCCGAGGGGCGCGTGCCCTGGGGCCTGCGGCCGCACGTCGAGGGCGTCGAGCAGATCCGCGCGGTGGCCGCCAGCACCGGCGCCGATGATTTGCTGGCGCGGGCCGGCGACCGGCCGATCGTGGTCGTCGCCCGGCACGCGCACCGGCTGGCCAACGCGACCGAGCTGATCGAGGCGCTGGCCGCGCGGCACCAGGTCACCGTGGTCGAGATGGGTTGGCCGTCGAGCTGGCGGCCGGCCGGGGTGCGGGCGTTCGTGACCACGTACGGCGCCAGTCACGCCAACGGACGGGCGGCCGCGGCGGTGCTCGGCCTGCGCTGATTGAACGTGTTCAAATTTCGCGTACGATCAGCGTCGCAGAGAAGTTGAACGTGTTCGACACGGCTGAGCGGACTCGGTACGGTGAGACGGATGACCGACCGACCCGCTCCGCCATCCGCCGACGCCGGCGGTGCCACCGAGCAAACGGGGGTCGGTGGCGCCGCCGGCGGCGAGCCGGCGACCGCTCGGGGCGAACAGACCCGGCAGCTCATCCTCGACACGGCGCTGCGGCTGTTCCGTGAGCGCGGCTACGCGCAGACCACGATGCGGGGGATCGCCAAGGAGGCCGGCGTCGCGGTCGGCAACGCGTACTACTACTTCAGCTCCAAAGAGCACCTGATCCAGGAGTTCTACGCGGAGACGGGCGTCGAGCACCGCGCCCGGGCCGCGGGCGTCCTGGCCCGGGAGACCGAGTTCGCGGCCCGGCTGCGCGGCGTGCTGCACGCCGGCGTCGACACGCTCGCGCCGTCCCACGAGTTCGCGGCGACGTTCTTCAAGACGGCCGCGGAGCCGACCTCGCCGCTGAGCCCGTTCTCGGCCGAGTCGTCGCCGACCCGCGAGGCGTCGATCGCGCTGTTCCGCGACACGCTGACCGGCTCGACGGCGAAGGTCGACCCCGAGCTCGGCGACGAGCTGCCCGAGCTGCTCTGGCTCGCGTACCTCGGTGTCGTCCTCTACTGGGTGCACGACCGTTCACCCGGCCAGGCGAAGACCCGGGCGCTGATCGACGGCGCGGTCCCGCTGATCGACCGGCTGGTCGGGCTCTCCAGGCTGCGGGTCCTGCGCCCGGTGACCCGCGACGTGCTGGGCTTGATCCGCACGCTGCGTCAGTAAGCGTTAACAACGGACCGTTCCTTACGCCGCCGGCACGGCGAGCAGGGCGACGCCGAGAGCGACGGCGATGCTGGCGGCGATGCGTACCCGGCCCATCGGCTCCTTGAAGGCCAGCATGCCGATCACGGCCGCGACCACCACGCTGCTCTCGCGCAGCGCGGCCACCGCGGCCAGCGCGCCCCGGGTCTGCGCCCAGAGCACCAGGCCGTAGGCCAACGTGGACAGCACGGCGACGGCGGCCGCCGCTGACCAGGCGCGGCCGCCGGCCGCCAGCAACCGGGTGTCGCGGCGCAACCCGAGCGCCAGCACGGCGGTCACCGCGCTCTGCAGGCCGAGCAGCCACAGGGTGTAGCCGGCAGCGCTCCCGCTGCTCCGCACGCCGACGCCGTCGACCAGCGTGTAGCTCGCGATGGTCACGCCCGTGAAGATCGCGGCCAGCACCGCGGGGCGGTTGGCCTTCACCTTGCGCCACGGTGTCAGCCCGAGCACACCGATCGCGCCGGCGATGACCAGCACGCCGACCGCCGGCAGCGGCGAGAGCGGCTCGTCGAGGGCGAGCGCCGCGACCACCGCCACCACGACCGGGCCCAGACCGCGGGCGAGGGGGTACGTCTGGTTGAAGTCACCGAGCCGGTAGGCCGCCAGCAGGCCGAGGTTGTAGCCCACGTGGATCACCACGGACGCGATCAGCCAGCCCCAGGCACCGGCGGCCGGCGGGTCGACGAACCAGATCCCCACGGCGCACATCGCCAGGCCGATCAGGCCGGACCGGCCGAAGATGCCGACCTGGTCACCCGTGGCCTTGACCAGCGCGTTCCAGGACGCGTGGAGCACCGCCGCCGCGAGCACCGCCACGACCGCGGCGGGCCCGGCCCACGGGCTCATACGGCGTTGGCGGCCGCCACCCGGGCCGGGTCCGGATTCGCCCAACTCCAGTTGGGGTGGGCCCGGTTGGTCAGCAGCACGAGCACCAGCTTCTTGTCGGGGTTCACCAGCAGCGAGGTGCCGGTGAAGCCGGTGTGCCCGAACGTCCGCGAGCCCGACAGGCGGCCCATGAACCACGGCTGGTTGAGCACCACGCCCAGGCCGTGGTCGGCGGTGCGGAACGGGCGCTCCGGGTCGATCGCCGGCTTGCCCTTGTTGGCGTTGGTCAGCATCCGCTTCACGATGTTCGCGGACAGGATCCGCTTGCCGCCGTGCGTACCCCCGTTGAGCAGCATGTTGCCGATGACCGCGAGGTCGGCGGCCGTGCTGAAGACCCCCGCGGAGCCGGCGACGCCGCCCATGATGTTGGCGACGTCGTCGTGGACGGTGCCGCGCAGCAGCCCCCGCGACGTGCGCGCGTCCGTGGCCACCAGGCGCGCCGCCTGGTCGGCCCTGCTCAGCCAGGTCAGCGGTTTGAAGCCCGTGTCCCGCAGCCCGAGCGGCCCGGTGAGCTGCGTTTTCAGCGCGGCGTCGAGGGTCTGCCCGGTCATTTGCTCGACCAGGAACGCGGCCACCATCAGGCCGACGCTGGAGTACCGGAACGTCTTGCCCGGCACCGCACCGGAGACCAGCGGCGTCGCCAGCACGGCCGAGCGCCGGGCGGCGTTGGACGACAGGCCGGTCACCTTGGCGCCGACGGGCAGGCCGCTGGTGTGCGTCAGCAGCATCTCGACCGTCACGGCGGCCTTGCCGGTGCCGGTGAAGCCCGGCAGGTAGTCGGCGACCGGCGCGGCCAGGTCGACCTTGCCCTTGTCGACCTGCTGGAGCAGCAGGATCGAGGTGTAGACCTTGGTGACGGAGGCCAGGTCGAAGATCGAGTCGGTGCGCGTCTTCACCCGCTGCGCGGGCGCCAACTCGACCGGGCCGGCCTTGTAGCGTAGCGCGTCACCGACCGCGACCTCGGTTTGCACCTTGCCGCCGACGGTGACCAGGGCGACCGCGCCGGCGTACGTGGGATGGTCCGGGTTCTCCTTGGTCGGCGCGAGGAACCTGGTCAGCGCCGCGCTCATCCGCGTGTCGGTCGGCTTGGGCGCGGCCGTCGTCGCGCTCGGCTTGGCCGACGGTGCCGGCGTGGAACCCTGTTTGCCCAGACCGGCCCGGCCGGCGCCGGGTGTCTCGAGCCCACCGCCCGACTGCGCCCATTCCGGCGTCGCGGGGTCCGCGCAGGCAGCGGTCAACGCGCCGACGGCGGCCGCCAAGCCACCGCCCAGGACCGTACGCCGGGAAACAGACACGGCGCCGATCGTCACACGCGGCGCCGTGCGGAAGCTAGTCCTGCTGCCGATCGGCCTTGGTGGGCCACGTGCCGAAGAAGCGCAGCGCGCGGTCCTCGCCGCCGACCAGCCGGGCGGGTGCGCCGAGCGCCTGCAGCCACGACGGCGCCAGCACGCCGCGGGCGAGGCTCGCGTTGGCGACCGCGGTGGCGCGCAGGGCGGAGAACGCGGCCACCGAGGCCGTGCGCCAGGCGTGCTGCGGTGCGTATCCGGTCTCCGGATCGGAGATCTGGTGCAGCAGTTCTTCGGACGTGTCCCAGTGCCGCCGGTGATGGCTGCTCGCGGTGGACACGGCCGCGCCGCCAGGCAGCGCGACCAGCGCGGCCGGGTCGACCGGCCCGTCGCGGACCTCCAGCGGCCAGCCGGTGCGTGGTGCGGGGCCGGCGGTCGCGACGTCGCCGCCGATCGAGACCAGCACGCCGACGTCCAACGTCGCGGCGACCAGCGCGGCGCACCGGTCCACGGCCCGCGCGCGCATGGTCACGGACAGGTCGAGCGTGACGCCCTCCGGGATCGTGAGCCGGTAGCCGTCGAGGCGCACCTCTTCCCACCTCGGCGGCCGGTAGACCGCGAGCTGGCCGACGTCGACGTGCCGGGTCGAGCCGGTGGTCACGAGTCCGCCGAAGTCCGGGTCGTTGCCGAGGCTCGTGAGCATCGCGCCGATCGCCGGGTCGACGTCGCCCTCGGTCTCCCGGGCGGCCGACAGCGCGACCGCGACCAGCTCGGCCAGCAGCGGGCTGACCTCGCTGCCGTCGCCCGCCGTGGCCAGCTCGGAGTCGGGCCGCAGCCGGCTCGCGGCCACGTCGATCGCGTCGAGCTCGCCACGGACCAGCTCGGCCGCCCGGTCGAGCGTGCCGGCGTCGGTCACCGAGACCCGGACGGGCTCGTCCCACAGGGTCCACCCCGTGGTGGCCACAGTGGATGGTTCGGGGCCCGCGACGGCGAGCATCGGCCACTGCGTGAACGCGGGCGGTGGCGGGGGCGGACCTTCCGGAGGCGCGGCCCCGGGCGGGGGGCCCTGCCCGGAACCGCGCGCGGACCCCGACTCGGGCACCTGGCGCCGGCCGGAGCTGCCGAAGACACTGGCCACAAGCGCCACCACAAGAACACCCGTGAATACCATCGCTGCCCCCCGCGTGACGGATCTCTCAGGCTTAGCGCGCTTTCCTGGACGTTCCCTGAGAATCCGGTGAAGACGGGGCTTATGCGGCGCGTGCGGTGTAACGACCCGCGTTGTGCTCGACCACGAGTGGCTGGCCGAACGTCTGTGACAGGTGCTCGGCGGTGATCGTCCGCTCGACCGGGCCCTGCGCGACGATCGCGCCCTCGCGCAGCAGCATCGCGTGGGTGAAGCCTGGCGGAATCTCCTCGACGTGGTGGGTGACCAGCACGAGCGCCGGAGCGTCCTCGTCCGCGGCCAGCGCGGTGAGCCGCTTGAGCAGGTCCTCGCGGCCGCCCAGGTCGAGCCCGGCGGCCGGCTCGTCGAGCAGCAGCAGCTCCGGGTCGGTCATCAGCGCGCGGGAGATCTGCACCCGCTTGCGCTCGCCCTCGGAGAGCGTCCCGTACGTGCGGTCGGCCAGGCCGGCGACGCCGAGCTGCTCGAGCAGGCCGCGGGCGCGGGCCTCGTCCAGCGGGTCGTACTGCTCGCGCCAGCGGCCGACGACCGACCAGGCGGCAGTGACCACGGCGTCCAGCACCCGCTCCTCACCGGGGATCCGCTCGGCGAGCTTGGCGGTGGTGATGCCGATCCGGGTGCGCAGCTCCCACACGTCGGTGCGGCCGATCTTCTCGCCGAGCACGATCGCGGTGCCGGTGGTCGGGTGGAGCTGGCCGGCCGCGATCGACAGCAGGGTGGTCTTGCCGGCACCGTTGGGGCCGAGCATCACCCAGCGCTCGTCCGGGTAGACCGTCCACGCGACGTCCCGCAACAGCTGGTTGCGGTTGCGCGTGACACCGATCCCGTCGAAGGCGAGCACCGCGTCGTCGATCATGTTGGTCGGCACGCGGTCATCAAACCACGCAGGCCGCGGGCCACGGGTTGCGCCCCGCGGCCCGGCGACGGCGGTCACCCGCCCCGGAGCGCCGCACCGGTCACCCGCCGAGGAGGGCTTCGGCGGCCAGCGTCAGGTGTGCGACCGAGAGGTCCGGATCGCGCGGCGGCACGAAGACCACCGCGTCGGCGCCCGCCGCGGCCAGCCGCCGCACCGCGGCGCCGCAACTCTCGCCGTCGCCGACGATCGCGTACTTGTCGACGATCTCGTCGGGCAGCGCGTCGGCCAACGCCGCGAGGTCACCGTCGGCGTCCGCGACCAGCCCGGCCAGCTTCTCGGCGTCGGCCGGGTCCGACGGCTGCACCGGCGCGCTGAACTGCGCGGCTAGCTCGGCCCGGGCGCTGCGCGGGTCGTCGTCGAAGTCGAGGTGCGCGTACACGGTGACCCGATGTGGATCCTCGCGCCCGGCCTCGGCCCGGCCCTCGTCGATCCGCTCGCGGGCCCAGGAGATGTAGGCCGGAGCCGCGCCCTCGGCCAGGATCGTGCCGTCGGCGACCCGCCCGGCCAGGCGCAGCGACTTCTCGTTGCGCACGCCGGCCGACAGCAGCGGCGGCTCGGCCGGCGGGAATGCCAGTTGGACGCCGTCGAGGTCGACGTGCCGGCCGTGCATCGTCACCTTCTCGCCGTGCAGCAGCGCGCGGACGACGGCGACCGTCTCCTCCAGCACGGCCAGCGGCGAGGGGTGGTGTGCGCCGACCTGGCGGACCCAGGCCGGCACGCCGTGCCCGAAGCCCGGCAGGATCCGGCCGGGGAACAGGCGTGCCAGGTTGGACAGCTCCATCGCGGCCAGCGCCGGGTTCCGGAACGCCGCCGGCAGGATGCCGATGCCGATCTTCAGCGACTCGGTGCTCGCCGCGGCCACCGCGGCCGCCGACACCGCGCCCGTGAAGAAGCAGTCCTCGACGACCCACAGCTCGTCGTAGCCGAGCCGCTCGGCGAGCTGGGCGTACGCGGGCAGGTTCTCCGGCGGGCTGTCGCAGCGGAACATGACCCCGATCGGTGGATTGTCCATGAGAAGCAGCCTGCCAGACGAGCCCTAGAATCGCCGACTATGGATCGGGCCCGGGTCGTGGTCGTCGGCAGCGCCAACATGGATCTGGTCGCCAAGGCGACCACGCTGCCGCAGGCGGGTGAGACCGTGCTCGGCGGCGAGTTCGTCACGGTCGCCGGTGGCAAGGGCGCCAACCAGGCGATCGCGGCGGTACGCGCGGGTGCGGCGACCAGTCTCCTCGGGGCGATCGGCTCCGACGCGTTCGGCGTGACGCTCAAGGCCCGGATCGACGCGGCCGGTGTCGACACCGGACTGCTGCGCGTGGTCTACGGCGCGTCCGGCGTCGCACTGATCACCGTGGACGCCGCCGGCGAGAACACGATCGTGGTGACGCCGGGCGCCAACGGCGCCTTCACGGACCTGACCGGGCCGGAGCTGGCGGCGATCGCTTCCGCCGACGTGCTGGTCGCGCAGTTGGAGATCCCGGTCGAGACGGTGACCGCGGCCGCGCGGGCGGCACGCGAAGCCGGCACCCGGGTGGTGCTGAACGCGGCGCCGGCCCGCGCCCTGCCAGCCGAGCTGCTCGACGCCGTCGACCTGCTCGTGGTCAACCAGACCGAGGCGCTCGCGATCAGCGGGGAGAGCCGGCCCGAGCCGCTGCTGGCCTCGGTGCCGCGGGCGGTGCAGACGCTGGGCGCGGAAGGCGCCTGGTACGTCGACCGGTCCGGCACGTCCGTGCGGGTGCCGGGCGTCCGGGTGGAGACGGTCGACTCGACCGCGGCCGGCGACGCGTTCACCGGCGCGCTGGCCGTGGCGTGGGCCGAGGGCCGCGAGATCGTCGAGGCGGTCGGCTGGGCGTGCGCCGCCGGTGCCGCCTGCGCCCGCCGGCTCGGCGCCTCGACCGCGCTGCCCAACCGGGCCGAGATCGACGAGCTGTGGTCGGTCAGTCGAGGTCCTGGCCCCGGCGCGTGAGCATGCGCAGGCCGGGGATGCCCTTGACGGCCAGCCGCAGGTCGCGGGTGACCTCGAGCAGCTCGTGGATGTCGGGACCGACCTTGTCGAGCGTCGCGAGGATCGGCAGGATGTCCTCGTCCATGTGCTTGGTGAACCGCGGCAGCTCGTCGATCAGCTTGATCGCGGCGTCGACCTCCTCGTCGGAGAGCTGCTCGACGAAGCGGTGTGCCATCGGCGCACCCCGGCGCAGCGCGGGCGCGTAGATACCGAGCAGCTCGTCGGCCGTGCCGGCGGAGACCTCGGCCTTGTCGACGACGGCGTTGGCCTTGACCGCCACGGTCTCCGCGTCGCCGATCACCGCGTTCGCGCCGGTGACAGCCTTGCCGGCCGCCTCGGTGAGCCGCTGGCTCTCCTCGACCAGGATCGCCGCCGCCGTGACGACCCGGGCCACCTGCTCGACCTGGGCGGTCGCGGCCGTGCTGAGCACGCGGGTGCGTTCGAGCACCGCCTCGGCGTCGGTGACCGCGGCGTCGACGCCGTCGATCAGCGCGCTGGCCCGGTCGGCCAGGCCGTCGAGCCGCTCCAGGAAGACCTCGGCCCGGTCGGCGATCGCGCCGACGCGTTTGACCAGCGCCTCGATGTCGTCGATGACCCGGAGCGCGCGGGCCGGCACGGTCACCGCGGAACGGGTCAGGCCGATCACGTCACTGGGCGTGGGGATTGGCAGCGCCATGCCGACCATTGTCACCCGAGCCGGCCAGCGGCGGGTGTCAGGCCAGGTTCGACGAGCGGGGGTAGGCGTCGGTCGGGTCCGTCAGGACGTTGACCAGGTACGGCACGCCGGCCGCGAACGCGCGCTCCAGCGCGCCGCCGAGGTCGGCCGCCTTGCTGACCGTCTCGCCGGCGCCGCCGAGGGCCTTGACCACGTCGTCGTAGCGCAGGCCGGGCTGCAGGTCGGCGGCCACGTCGTACCCGTACATCGCCTGCATGGGGTGTTTCTCCAGGCCCCAGATGCCGTTGTTGCCGACGACGATGACCACCGGCAGTTGCTGGCGGACCAGCGACTCGACGTCCATCAGCGAGAAGCCGGCGGCGCCGTCGCCCATGAGCACGCAGATCTGCCGGTCGGGGTAGGTGACGCGGGCGCCCATCGCGTAGCCCATGCCGGTGCCGAGGCAGCCGTAGGGGCCCGGGTCGAGCCAGGTGCCGGGCTGCGCGGGCTCGAGGTAGCGGCCGGCGTACGAGACGAAGTCGCCGCCGTCGCCGATCGTCACCGCGTCGGCCGCGAGCACCCGGCGCAGCTCGCCGTAGATCCGGGCGGGCTTGATCGGGTCGGTCTCGGCGGCCATCTCCTCGGCGTCGCGGGCCTTGCCGGCGTCCTCGGCGGTGCGCAGACCGGCGATCCAGTCTTCGTGGTCGGCCCGGGTGCCGGTGTAGTCGGCCAGCGCGGACAGGATCAGCCGCAGGTCGCCGGCGGGGGAGACCGTCGGGGTCACGTGGGTGGCGCGCTGGGACGGCGCGTCGACGATGTGCACCACGCGGGCGTCGCCGAAGTCGCCGAAGCCGAGCCGGAAGTCGAGCGCGGTGCCGATCACCACGACCACGTCGGCGCCCTTGAGGGCGGCGCGCCGGGCCTTGGCGAAGGCGAGCGGATGGGTCGGCGGCAGGGCGCCGCGACCCATGCCATTGGCGATCACGGGTACGCGCAGCGTCTCGGCGGCCTCCCGCAGAGCGGCGACGGCGTCGGCGGCGTAGACGTCGGAGCCCGCGATGATCACCGGGTGCTGTGCCTCGGCGATGAGCTGGGCGGCGCGGGCGACGTCGGCGGGGTCGGGCTCGATCACCGGCACGTCGGGAGCGCCCGGCGCGTCGGCCTCGCCGTGCGAGAAGACGATCTCCAGCGGCAGGTCGAGGAAGACCGGGCCGCGGTGCGGGGTCAGCGCCGTGCCGAGGGCCGCGCGGACCGCGCCCGGGATCTCGTCGGTGGCGAACACGGTCGCGGCGTGCTTGGTGATCGGCGCCACCAGCGGCACGTGGTCGAGCTCCTGGAGGCTGCCGGCGCCCCAGCGCATCGCCGGCGCGCGGCCGCCGATCACCATCACCGGCGCCGCGTTGAAGCGGGCGCTGGTCAGGCCGGAGATGCCGTTGGTGACACCCGGGCCGGCGGTGAGGACCGCGAGGCCCGGACGGCGGCGCAGCTTGGCGACGGCCTCGGCGGCGAACACCGCGGACTGCTCGTGGCGCACGTCGTAGATCGGGAACCCGGTCTTGTGCGCCGCGTCGTAGAGCGGGAAGACGTGGCCGCCGGAGAGCGTGAACATCTCCTCGACACCGGCCGCGCGCAAGGCCGCGAGGGCCAGCTCGCCACCATGACCCTCGATCCGCTCGGTCATCGCCACTCCCGTCACTCAAATCCGCTTCCAGCACCCTACTAGTCGGTAGGAAAGAACGTGAGGACGGCTCACCTCAGTTCGTCGAGCCAGCGGCGGATCGCGTCGAGGATGTCGGTGTACGAGTCGCCGGTCGCGTAGTGGAAGGCGACGATCGCGGCCGCCACCGGAGTGGCCACCAGCAGCACGAACATGAAGACGGCGCGCAGGAACCTGGTGAACGGGTTGCCGCGTCTCGGGCGTGGGCGGGCGGCGGGTCGTGGTGCGTCCCAGACCGGTGGGCGGTCGTCGCGGCGGGTGGCGGTGCGGGCGGGTTCCGGGTCCGCGTAGACCCGGGGCTCGTCGTGGCCCGAGAGCGCCCGGAGGTCGGCGACCAGAGCCGGCTCCGCCAGGGTGTCCCGGCCGAAGCGGGACGGGCGGTTGGCGCTCTTCGGCGGGCGGACCGGCACGGCGGCGCGCCCCGGCGGGAAGGACGGGGCAGGCTTGGCGGGCGCGGCGCCGTTGCCGTTGACCGGCGCGCTCGCGACCACCGGGGTCCGCTCTTCCTCGTCGGCCGGCGGGCCGGAGGGCGGCGCGGGGCTGACCGGTGCGATCGCGGTCGGTGGCGGGATGGTGCCGTTGGCCGACTCGACGATCTTCGGGAACTGGCCGGTCACCGGCACCGCGGCGGGCGCGCTGGCCAGCGTCGCGGTGACGGCCAGGACGGCGCCCTCGGCGACCACCAGCTCGGGCTGCTCGATCACCACCGGCGGCTCGCCCAGCTCCCGGTGCAGCAGGGTGGCCAGCAGCGGGATCCGGCTCGACCCGCCGACCAGGAACACCCCGGCCCGGTTGCCCGCGGGCAGCGCGGCGGCGTCGATCACCGCCTTGGTCACCTGCACGGTCTGCGCCAGCAGCGGCATGGCGACCTTTTCGAGCTCCGCGCGGGTCAGGTGGGCCTCGACGTCGCAGATCGGGATCACCAGGTCGGCGGTGGGGCTGCGGGACAGGCGCTCCTTGGCGACGCGTACGTCGTCCCAGAGCTGCCGCTTGGCCCGCCGGTCCTCGACGGTCGCCGGGTTGCGCAGCCGCTCCCAGGCCTCCGGGTGGGCCGGCGCGTAGGTGGTCGCCAGGTGCTCGACCAGCGCGGCGTCGACGTCGAGGCCGCCGAGGTCGGTGCGGCCGTCGACGGCCAGCACCTCGAAACCCGTGGCCTTGCGGACGACCACGCTGGCGTCGAACGTGCCGGCGCCGAAGTCGTGCACGACCACCGCGGACCCGATGGGTACGTCGCGGCCCAGCACCTCGGCGAAGTAGGTGGCCGCGGCGACCGGCTCGGCGACCAGCCGGCCCTCGCCCAGGCCCGCCTCGGCGGCGGCGCGGGAGAGCAGCTCCCGCCGGGTCGCACCCCAACCCGCCGGGCAGGTCAAGGTCAGCGTGGGCGGGGTGTCGGCGGTGACCTCGCCGGTGGTCAGGTCGCCGACGGTGCGGCGCCACTCCTCGGCGAGCCGGCCGAGCACGGCGGCGACGAGGTCGACCACCGGGACGTCGCGCTCGCCGAGCAGCACGCTGCCGTCGTCGACGCGGCGCTTGGGGTTGGGCTCGAACCGGGCGGGGTCGAGGCGGGCGCTGTGCACGGCGTCGCGGCCGGCGACCAGCGGCGCGTCACCCGGCGGGGCGTAGACCGCCGAGGGGAGCAGGGGAGAGCCGTCGACCAGGAGCGGGCGTGCGCGACCGTCGGGCCAGCGCACCACGGCCACCGTGTGCGAGGTCCCGAAATCGACCCCAAGTGCGGCCCCCGGTGACATGCGCCGAGCCTACCGGTGCGCCGCCCGTACCCGAGCGCTGTTGATCAGCGTCCGCTGAAGTCCGGTTTGCGCTTTTCGACGAAGGCCGCCATGCCCTCGCCGCGGTCGTCCGTGGCGAAGAGGGCCGCGAAGAGCTGGCTCTCCCAGGCGAGACCCGAGTTCAGGTCCATGTCGAGGCCGCCGTCGATGGCCTGCTTGGCGGCGCGGATGGCCTGGGCGGGGCCGTTCGCGTAGGGGCGGACCAGGGCGATCGCCTCGGCGTAGACGTCGGCGGCCGGCACCACGCGGTCCGCGAGCCCGATCCGCAGCGCCTCGTCGGCGTCGACCATGCGCCCGGAGAGCACGATGTCCTTGGCGCGGGCGGGGCCGACCAGCCGGGCGAGCCGCTGGGTGCCGCCGGCGCCGGGGATGATGCCGAGCTTGATCTCGGGCTGGCCGAGCTTGGCGTCGTCGGCGACGACCCGCCAGTCGCAGGCGAGGGCGAGTTCGCAGCCGCCACCCAGCGCGTACCCGGTGATCGCCGCGACGACCGGCTTGGGGATGCGGGCGACGGCACCGAGCGCCGCCGACAGGTCGGCCGCCCGGGCAGCCATGTCCACGTACGACATGGTGGCCATCTCTTTGATGTCGGCACCCGCGGCGAAGACCTTCTCGCCGCCGTAGACGACGACGGCGCGCACGGTGTCGTCGGCGGTCGCCTCGAGCGCCGCGGCCCGGATCTCCTCCTGCACCTGGGTGTTGAGCGCGTTCATCGGCGGCCGGTCGAGCCGGATCGTGCCGATGCCGTCGTGCTTCTCCAGACGGACAAGCTCGCCCACGTCACACCTCCATGTGCAGATCGCGTCCGAGACACATTACGTGGTGGGGATGTGGGTAACGTGGATGCGGGTCCGTTCTGGATGGCAGGGATGATCACTTACTACAACGACCGCGCGGTGCAGGTCACGTCGCAGGCGATCCGGGTAGCCGGTCGCAGCTACCCCCTGGCCGCGTTGTCGCGGGTGTGGCACCGGCGCGGCCAGCGGTCGTGGGGCACGGTCGCGGGCCGAGGCGCGATCGGTGTCGCCCTGATCGTGCCACTGGTGGCCGCCGGCCTGGGCATCGCGCTGGCCCTGCGCTTCCACACGACGACGGCCACGACGGTGCTGATCGTGGGCGTGTCGGTGCTGATCGGCCTCGCCGCCGCGCCGCTGGCCGACTACCTGCTGGGCCGCCTGGACGTGTCCTATTCGAAGGGTGCCCGCGCGCTGGAGATCTGGGCGGACGTGGGCGGCCGCCCGACCCTGCTGGTGCGCACGGCCGACGCTCTGGTGTTCGGCCAGATCTACCGGGCGCTGCAACGGGCGCTCGAGGCCGCGCCGAGGTATTGACGCCAACGGTTTTCCTGAAGAGGTGACCGTCTACTACCGCGATCAGCACGTCCAGGTGACGTCCGACGTGGTGCGGGTCGACGGCGTCATATACCCGGTAGCGGCGTTGGAGCTGGTCTGGCACAAACGCGGCGCGGGCACGACCCGCACGAGGTCCCGCCGGGTCGGCCGGGGCGTACTCATCCTGATCATCTCGATCCTGCCGCTCGCGGCCATCGTCTGCGCGCTGTCGCTGGTCTATTCGGCCAGCGACCGCGCGGCCTGGGGCCTGGCCGCCGGGGTGTTGGGGGTGGGCGTGATCGGCGCGATCGCGCTGCTCCCGCTGGCGGAGTTGCCGCTGGGTTGGCTGGACCGCTCGTACGACCGGGGCACGGTGGTCAACGAACTCTGGATCCGCTACGCGGGCCACGACCACCTGCTCCTGCGCACCACCAACACGCTGCGCTTCGGCCAGATCTACCGAGCGGTCCAGCGCGCGGTGGAACAACATGCCGGCTGACCGGCCCGGCTCAGCTCGCGACCAGGCGCGACTGGGCGGTGACCAGTTGAGGGGAGGAGAGGTCGGCGTAGAGGTCGCGGGCCTTGAGCCACATCTCGTGGCCCGCGTCGAGGTCGCCCCATTCGACCAGCACGTCGCCCAGCAGGAGGAGGGCTGCCGCGATGCCCGGACGGTGGCCGGTTTCGCGGTAGATGTGCAGGGCGTTGCGGACGTCGCGGATCGCTACCTGGCGGTTGCCCAGGTCGTGGGCGCAGCTGGCGAGCACCCACAGGGCCCGGCCCTCCAGGATGCGGAAGCCCGACGCCCGCGCCTGCTCCAGGGCGCCGTCGGCCAACTCCTTGGCCTCCTCCGGCCGGCCCTGCCCCTGACGCACGTCGGCCAGCGTGACCAGCGCGCTGACCTCCGTGTGCAGGTAGTTGGCGCGCCGCGCCAGGCGGACCGCCTCGTCCAGCGCGTCGGCGGCCAGGTCCAGGTCGCCGTTGGCGATGTGCGCGACACCGAGCGCCTTGTGCGAGTCGGCCAGCAGGCGGGAGCGCTCCGTCTCGACGCCGATCTCGACCGCTCGCCGGGCCGTGCGCATCGCCTCGGCGCCCTCGCCGCAGGCGGCGTGGACCTGCGAGATCGCGCAGAGGATGTCGCCCTCGGTGCGGCGGTTGGCGTGCCGGACCGCCATCCGCAGCGCGCCGTTGAGCGTGCGCCGCGCCTGCTTGTAGCGGCCCTGCTCGGCCCGGATCAGGCCCAGGCCGAGGAACGCGATCGCCGACGCCTGCGGCCAGCCAGCGGCCCGATGGAGGCGGAGGCCGCGCTGCAGCACCTTGGCCGACTCCTCGAGCCGGCCCAGCGCCCAGTAGAGGCCCGACAGGTTGCCCAGCACCGTGGCCTCGGCCGTCGGGTTCTCGTTGCGTTGCGCCACCTCGATGCTGCCTTCGAACAGCGCGACCGCGTCGAGCAGCCGGCCGCTGCGCCAGTGCAGCAGGGCCAGGTTGCCCATCACCGCGCCCTCGCCGGTGCGCCACTGGCTGGACCGGGCCAGTGCGAGCGCGCGCAGGTAGTGCGGCTCCGCCGCGGGCGCGTCGGATCGCTGTGCGTGCAGGTCGCCCAGGCTGATCTCGGCGGACGCGGTGCCCATCTCGTCGCCGTCGGCCGCCGCCGCGGCCAGCGCCGCCTCCGCGATGGCCTGCCAGTCGGTCGGGCTGCCCGCCGACCAGAGGAACGGCCGCAGCGCGTCGGCGAGCCGCACCGCCGCGTGCCGCGGACCCTGCTCCGCCGCCGCGGCCACCGCCGGCACGAGCTGGGGCAGCTCGGCCGTGATCCAGTCGACGGCGTCACCCGCCTCGGCGAAGGTCGCCGTCAGCTCGGCGGTCGGGTCAGGTAGTTCCGCGGGCGTCCGCGGCGCCGGGATGCGGGCGTGCTGCCCGTTGGCCGCGGGCAGGCGGGAGAACTCCGGGTAGACCAGGCGGCGGGCCGCGTCGACGTGGTCGAGGTAGTAGCCGAACAGGCGGTCGCGGGCCGGCGCGTGGTCGGGCTCGTCGGCGGTCAGGCGACCCCGCGCGTATTCGGCCACCAGGTCGTGCAGGCCGTAGCGGCCCGCGGCGCGTTCGTTGACCAGGCTGGCCGCCACCAGGGCGTCGAGGGCCGGTGCCACGTCGGCCAGGTCGGCCAGGGCGGCCGCCAGGCCCGCGCCGAACTCGGCGCCCGGCACCAGGGCGAGCAGGCGGAACAGCCGCTGGGCCGGCGCCGGCAGGGCCGCGTAGCTCAGGTCGAACGCGGCCGACACCGTGGCCGCCGCGTCGTGCTCGATGCCCAGGCCCGCCAGGCGGTCGCCGTCGCGGAGGCGCTGGTTGTAGGCCGCGATCGGCGTCGGCAGCTCCGGGTCGACCTGGGCCGCGGCGATCCGCAGGGCGAGGGGGAGGTGGCCCGCCAGCGCGGCCAGGTCGGCTGCGGCGGCCGGCTCGCGGGCCACGACGTCGGCGCCGAGCAGGCGGCCGAGCAGTGCCGCCGAGGTCGTCGGCGCCAGCACGTCGAGCGGCACCGCGATCGCGCCGTCGACCGCGACCAGGCCCGCGAGGCGGTTGCGGCTCGTCACCAGCGTCACGCTGCCCGGGCCCGCCGGCAGCAGCGGGCGCACCTGGTCGGCGTGCTCCGCGTTGTCGAGCAGCACCAGGAGGCGCTTGTCGGCCGTCAGCGTGCGGTAGAGCTGGACCGCCTCGTCGAGGTCCGCGGGCGTGCTCGACGACGGCACGCCGAACGCGGTCAGGAAGCGGCCGATCACCTCGACCGGACGCAGGGAGCTGGTCTGCGCCCAGCCGCGGAGGTCGATCGCGAGCTGGCCGTCGGTGAACCGGCGGCGGGCCCGGTGACCCCATTGGACGGCCAGCGTGGTCTTGCCGACGCCGGCCATGCCCGAGACGACCACCACCACCGGGCCGTTGCCGCCCTCGGCGGTGACCAGCGCGTCGAGCCGGCGCAGCGGCTCGTCGCGGCCCAGGAAGGTGCGCGCCGGCGGCGGCAGCTGGGCCGGTGCGGTGCGCTCGTGCGCGGCCGCCCGCAGGATCCGGCGGTGCAGGTCGCGCAGGTTGTCGCCCGGGTCGACGCCCAGCTCCTCGGCCAGCAGCCGGCGCGTGCGCTCGAACGCGGCCAACGCCTCGCCGCGCCGGTCGGCCCGCGCCAGCGCCGTCATGAGCTGGCCCTGGAGCCGCTCGCGCAGCGGGTGCTGCTCGGCCAGCGCCCGGACCTCGGGCCCGATCTCGCGGTGGCGGCCGAGCTCCAGCTCCAGGTCGAAGCAGTCCTCGTAGGCGGCGAGCCGCAGCTCGTGCAGCCGGGCCGCCTCGGCCCGCACCCGGTCGCCGTAGTCGTCGCCCTCGTATGCCGCCGCACCGCGCCACAGCCCGAGCGCCTTGCGCAACGCCCGCCGCGCCTCCTCGGACTGCCCGTCGGCCCGCAGCTGGCCCGCCCGGATCGCCAGGTTGCCGAACGTGTCGGCGTCGAGCTGCCCCGGAGCGACCGCGAGCAGATAGCCGGCCGGCGTGCGGCGCAGCACCTCGTCGCCCAGCGCCTTGCGCAGGTGGTGGATCAGCACCCGGAGCGCGCCGCGCCGGCTCTCGTCGCCGGCGCTCTTGTCCCACAGCGCCTCGGCGAGCACCGCGACCGACACCGAGTGGTTGGCCTCGACCAGTAGGTTGGCGAGCACCACACGGTGTTGGCGTGCGGCGAGCACGACCGGATCGGCTTCCCCGCGCAGCACCCGCAGCGAGCCCAGAACCTCGAACCGCATGGCATCTCCCGTTGTTACCATGGCAAAGACGGTTACTCACGTTAGCGCACGAACGCCATCCCTTGCTGGTTCAGCCAACGCAGATCCAACACCGGCCTTGCACAGTAGGCACCGGCCGCACCGCCCTGCGCGCAATCGGCCGCCGGAGGGGGGTTGACGCGGCCAACGGGGGGCCGCGTCCTCCCTCTGCCTTCGGCCGACCGTCGGCCGCCGGCGCTGGTCACCCGCGAGGCGGGTCGTCCTTTTCCTGGCGTAGGTCTTCCTCGCGCCGCCGCAGGTCGGCCTCCCAGCGCTCGAACAGCTCAGCGTCCGAGGTGCGCTGCTGGTCGTTGATCGACTTGAGGAACTCGGGGTCGTCGTCGGGCGCCGTCGGGCGCGGCCGTTGGTGCTCGGGAAACCCGGCGCCGGGCCGCCACCGCGCGCCGTCGCCCGCCGAGCGCTGCTCGGGCCGGCCCGCGACGAACCACGCGATGCCGCCGACCAGCGGGAAGAACAGGATGACGAGCACCCAGACGATGCGCGGTAGTGCGCGGATCTCACCCTCGTCGGCGGACAGGCAGCTGATCAACGCAGCCACTGCCAGCACGAGCTGGGCCACGAAGAGAAGTCCGTAGAGGCGCGCCATGCGGACATGATGGACCGTCCGCACCAGTCGCGGCCACCCCGTACCGTTGCCAAAACGGTTGTCAAAGTGCGAAAAGCATCAGCAAGCCGAGAATCGAGTAGGCGGGGACGATCAACGCCGCGATCAGCAGGACCCGCGGCGTCGCCGCCGACACCGGTCGCGAGTGGCCCGAGAGCTGCCGGACGCGGCCCAGCACCCAGAGCCCGCCCAGGCCCCAGCCGGCGATGGCGATGGCCGCGAACACGGCGCCCAGTGTGCCGTGCCGCACACCGAACCGGGCCGCGAGCACCGCCGTCACCGACAGCGCCAAGACGGTGCGCCCCCAGGCGAACCGGGTGCGGATCCACGCCACGCCGGTGTCCGCGACGCGGAACTCCGAGGACTCGACGGGCTCAGCCACGGGCGGCCTGCACCAACACCGCCGCCACCAGCAGCAACGCGCCGAGAGCGACCAGGATGGACAAGATCGCCGGGAAGCGCGACGGCGGCAGGTCACGGCGTTGCCGCATTGCCCGCTCGGCCCGCGCCCAGTGGTCGACGGCGCGCAACGCCACGAAACCGCCGAGCACCAGCAACGCCACCGCGATCACCTCACGCAGGTGGGCGATCCCGAGCACGGGCAGGAACTGCGCCACCGCCAGACCGCCCGCGACCAGCGCCAACGCGGTCCGGATCCAGGCCAGGAACGTGCGCTCGTTGGCCAGCGAAAACCGGTAGTCCGGCGTCTCACCCACGTCCTGGGTGTCGAACCACCGCTTGATCACGCTTCGATTATCGGTCGACAGAACCTCATAACCTGATCGGGTGACCGAACTCGACGTCGCCGCCCTACGGGCCGCCTACGACAGCCAGCTCCGCGCCTACGATCCGGAGCTGCCGGGGGTGACCGTCGAGCACGACGGCCCGCTCAAGCGCGCGTCCGCGATGATGGGCGGCGGCTACGTCGTCTACCAGGACCTCGGCGGCCTCGACGGAGCCGAGCTGGACGCCCTGATCGCCCGGCAGGTCGACCACTTCCGCGACCGCGGCGAGCGGGTCGAGTGGAAGCTGCACGGCCACGACGAGCCCAAGGATCTCGCCGAGCGGCTCGAGGCACACGGCTTCGCCCCGGAGGAGCAGGAGACCGTCGTGATCGGCCCGGTCGCGCCGCTGGCGGCCGCGCTGCCGGTGCTGCCGACGGGCGTACGCCTCCGCGACGTCACCGACCGCGCCGACTTCGACCGCATCGCGCGGATGGAGGAGGCGGTCTGGGGCGACGACCGGAGCTGGATCGCCGACATGCTCCACGACGAGCTCGCCGCACACCCGACCGACCTGGCGGTGACCGTCGCCGAGGACGCCGACACGCGCGAGGTGGTCAGCGCCGGGTGGGTGAGATTCGTTCCCGGCACGGCGTTCGCCACGCTGTGGGGCGGTTCGACGCTGCCGGCGTACCGGCGCCGCGGCATCTACCGCGCCCTGGTCGCGCACCGGGCCCGGCTGGCCGAGGCCAACGGCTACACGCTCCTCCAGGTCGACGCCTCCGCCGACAGCCGGCCGATCCTGGAGCGGTTGGGGTTCGTGGCGGTCACCACGACCACGCCCTACGTCTACCATCCGTGATCGTGGCTGAGCTGACCGACAACGAGCGGGCGACCCTCAAGCGCGCCGCCTTCGGGGTTGTCTATCTCGTCTCCAACGCGGAGCCCGGGTTCCTGGCGATGGTGCGCGAGAGCGTCGCGGCGTCCGGCGCGTTCACCGGCGCCCGCGGCCTGGCCCGTGACGTGCTGACCAGCGGCGGCCTGCCGAAGTTCCCGCGCAAGGACCCGGGCCGGGTCGAGGCCGAGGTGCTGCCGGCGCTGTCGCAGTCGCTCGCCATCCTGCGCGCGAAGGCGCCCGACGAGGTCGAGAACTACCGCGACGCGGTGCTGTCCGCGGCGCAGCGGGCGGCCGAGGCGAGCCACGGTGTCAACGCGACCGAAGCAGCCGTCCTGGCCAAGGTGCGTGCCGCGCTCGCGTGACCGGCGTGAGCCGTGTCACGCTGATGCTCTGCGGACGGGAAGCTACTGGCGGGTAAGTTAGCGCTGGGTGTCAGGTGGGCAACTCCACACCGCCCCGCGATTGACCGGGTGTTCGCCCGCCCGGCAGGCTGCGACCTAAACGCTCGTTAACCAACCAGGAGGGTCGTCGAAACGCGATGAATATCGTCGTCCTCGTCAAGCAGGTGCCTGACTCCGGCTCGGAGCGCAGTCTGTCTGGCGACAACACGGTCGAACGTCAGTCGGCCAACAACGTCATCAACGAGATGGACGAGTACGCCATCGAGGAGGCGTTGAAGATCCAGGAGGCGCACGGCGGCGAGGTCACGATCCTCACGATGGGTCCGGAGCGTGCGGCGGAGTCGATCCGCAAGGCGCTGTCGATGGGTCCGGACAAGGCCGTCCACGTCATCGACGACGCCCTGCACGGCTCGTGCGCCCTGGCCACGTCGAAGGTCCTCGCGGCGGCGCTCGGGACGCTCAACCCGGATCTGGTGATCGCGGGTGCGGAGTCGACCGACGGCCGTGTGCAGGTGATGCCGCACATGATCGCGGAGCGGATGGGCGTGGCGGCGTTGACCGGCGCGCGGAAGCTGACCGTCGAGGGCGGCACGCTCACGATCGAACGGCAGACCGAGGAGGGGTACGAGGTCGTCACCGCGAACACCCCGGCGGTCGTCAGCGTGTGGGACACGATCAACGAGCCCCGCTACCCGTCGTTCAAGGGGATCATGGCCGCCAAGAAGAAGCCGGTGCAGACTCTGGCGCTGGCCGATCTGGGCATCGACGCCGCCGAGGTGGGTTTCGCCGGCGCGTCGTCGCAGGTGGTCGAGCACGCGAAGCGCCCGCCGCGGCAGGGTGGCCAGCGGGTCACCGACGACGGCAACGGCGGCGTCGCGCTGGTCGAGTTCCTGTCGTCCGAGAAGTTCGTCTGAGAGGGAGGCACAGTCATGGCTGAGGTTCTGGTCCTGGTCGAGGCCACCCGCGACTTCACGGTCAAGAAGGTCACCCTCGAGCTGCTGACCCTGGCGAGGCAGATCGGGTCGCCGTCCGCGGTCGTGTTCGGCGCCGCCGGCGCCACCGCCGCGATGGTCGACAAGCTCGGCGAGTACGGCGCCGAGAAGGTCTACGCCGGTGAGAGCGCCGACATCGACGGCCACCTGGTGGCGCCGAAGGCGACCGCCCTGGCCGAGCTGGTCCGCCGGGTGCAGCCCGCGGCGGTGCTGCTGCCGTCCACCCAGGAGGGCAAGGAGATCGCCGGCCGGCTGGCCGTCAAGCTCGACAACGGCCTGCTCACCGACGCGATCGCGCTCACCGCGGACGGCACCGCGACCCAGCCGGCGTTCGCCGGCCAGGTCATCGTCCAGTCGAAGGTCACCCGGGGCATCCCGATCGCCACCGTCCGCCCGAACTCGCTCACGCCCGCCCCGCAGGCCGCGACGCCGGCCGTCGAGGAGCTGCAGGTCAGCCTCGGCGCGGCGGACACCCTGGCCAAGGTCGTCGACCGGGTCACCGAGCAGAAGGGCTCGCGCCCCGAGCTGACCGAGGCCTCGGTGGTGGTCTCCGGCGGTCGTGGTGTCGGCAGCGGCGACAACTTCAAGCTGGTCGAGGAGCTGGCCGACCTGCTCGGCGGCGCCGTCGGCGCGTCCCGGGCCGCGGTCGACTCCGGTTTCTACCCGCACCAGTTCCAGGTCGGGCAGACCGGCAAGACCGTCTCACCGCAGCTCTACATCGCACTGGGCATCTCCGGCGCCATCCAGCACCGGGCCGGCATGCAGACCTCGAAGACCATCGTGGCGGTCAACAAGGACGCCGAGGCACCGATCTTCGAGCTGGCCGACTACGGCATCGTCGGCGACCTGTTCAAGGTCGTACCCCAGGCAGCCGAAGAGATCCGCAAGCGTAAGTGACCCGACCGGGAAGGGATCCTTGCCTCGGCAAGGGTCCCTTCCTCACGTAAGGACCGCACGGGGCTACGCTGAACCGTGATGGCATACCTGGATCACGCCGCCACCACGCCGATGCTCGACGAGGCCATCGAGGCCTACGCCGCCACGGCACGGGAGGTCGGCAACCCTTCATCGCTGCACGCCGCGGGGCGCTGCGCGCGCCGGCACGTCGAGGAGTCCCGCGAGCGGATCGCGGCCGCCCTCGGCGCCCGGCCCTCTGAGGTGATCTTCACGGGCGGCGGCACCGAAGCCGACAACCTCGCCGTCAAGGGCATCTTCTGGGCGCGGCGCGCCGAGCGGCCGGGGCGGGTCCGGGTGATCGCCAGCTCGGTCGAACACCACGCCGTCCTCGACTCGGTCGAATGGCTGGTCCGGCACGAGGGCGCCGTCGCGACCTGGCTGCCGGTCGACGCGGCCGGCCGGCTCGACCCCGCCGCGCTGGCCGAGGCGCTCGACGACGACGTCGCCGTGGTCACCGCCATGTGGGCCAACAACGAGGTGGGCACGCTCCAGCCGGTGGCCGACCTCGCCGCCCTGTCCGCCGCCGCCAAGGTGCCGTTCCACACCGACGCCGTGCAGGCCGTCGGCCAGGTCCCGGTCGACTTCGCCGCGAGCGGCGCCGCCGCGCTCACGCTCACCGGACACAAGCTCGGCGGCCCGGTCGGCGTCGGCGCGCTGCTGCTCGGCCGCGACGTCACCGTCACGCCCTTGTCGCACGGCGGCGGCCAGGAGCGCGACGTCCGCTCGGGCACGCTCGACGCGCCCGGGATCGTCGCTTTCGCGGTCGCGGTGGAGACGAGCGTCAAGACCCAGCGGGAGTACGCGGCCCGCGTCGCCGCCCTCCGCGACTCCCTCGTCGAGGGCGTACGCGCGGCCGTGCCGGACGTGATCTACAACGGCGACCCGGTCGACCGGCTGCCCAGCAACGCGCACTTCTCGTTCCCCGGCTGCGAGGGCGACGCGCTGCTGCTGCTGCTGGACGCGCAGGGCGTGGCCTGCTCGACGGGTTCGGCCTGCTCGGCCGGCGTCGCACAGCCGTCACACGTGCTGCTCGCGATGGGCAACGACGACGCCCGGGCGCGCTCGTCGCTGCGCTTCACCCTGGGCCACACCTCGACCCAGGCCGACGTCGACGCGCTGGTCGCCGCCCTGCCCGCCGCGGTGGAGCGGGCCCGCCGAGCCGGCATGATCAAGTCGTCGCGGTGAGCCGACGCGTACCCTTGCTGCCGTGAGGGTTCTCGCAGCGATGTCCGGCGGAGTCGACTCCGCCGTCGCGGCCGCACGCGCCGCGGCGGCCGGGCACGACGTCACCGGCGTGCACCTGGCGCTGTCCCGCAACCCGCAGACCTACCGGTCCGGCGCGCGGGGCTGCTGCACGCTGGAAGACTCCCGTGACGCCCGACGCGCGGCCGACGTGATCGGCATCCCGTTCTACGTGTGGGACATGGCCGACCGGTTCCACGAGGACGTCGTCGACGACTTCGTCGCGGAGTACGCCGCGGGCCGCACCCCGAACCCGTGCCTGCGCTGCAACGAGAAGATCAAGTTCGCCGCGGTGCTGGACCGGGCGATCGCGCTCGGCTTCGACGCGGTGGTCACCGGCCACCACGCCCGGCTCGGCGCCGACGGTCTGCTGCGGCGCAGTGTCGACCTGGCCAAGGACCAGTCGTACGTGCTGGCCGTGCTCACCCGCGAGCAACTCGACCGGTCGATGTTCCCGCTCGGCGACTCGACCAAGGCCCAGGTGCGCGAGGAGGCGGCGGCGCGCGGCCTGTCCGTCGCGGACAAGCCCGACTCGCACGACATCTGCTTCATCGCCGACGGCGACACCCGCGGCTTCCTGTCCCAACGGTTGGGCGAGGAGCCCGGTGACATCGTCGACGCGCTGACCGGCGCGGTGGTCGGCTCGCACGCGGGCGCCTACGCCTACACGGTCGGCCAACGCCGCGGCCTCAACATCGGCGTGCCGGCGCCCGACGGCAAGCCGCGCTACGTCCTGTCGATCACGCCGGTGACCAACACGGTGACGGTCGGCCCGGCCGAGGCGCTCGAAGTGTCCACGGTGACCGGTGAGCGTCCGGTGTGGACCGGCGGCCCGTTGCCGGACGGCCCGGTCGAGTGCGAGGTGCAGCTGCGCGCGCACGGCACGCCACTGCCCGGCGTGGTCACCATGGCCGACGGCGCGCTGGTCGCGTCGCTGCGCACCCCGGCCAGGGGAGTGGCACCGGGCCAGGCCGTCGTGGCCTACCGCCCAGACGCCGGCGGCGACGTCGTCCTGGGCTCGGCCACGATCCGCTAGTCGCCCGCCAGCGCGAACCGTTCCGCGTGCACCTGGCGCTTCGGCACGCCGATCTCCTTCAGCGCCTTCAGCACGGTGTCGGTCATCGCGGGCGGGCCACACACGTACACGTCACGCTCTCTGATGTCCGGCACCATCGCCGTGAGGTTGGCCGGCGCGAACGGGAAGTTGGGCGGCAGCCCGGCGCCGGTGCGGCCGGTCAGCAGGTGCACGGTCACGCCGGCGTTGGTCACGTAGTGCCCCAGCTCCGAGAGCAGCACCGCGTCGGCCTCGGTCGGCACCCGGTAGAGCACCGTCACCGGCCCGTCGAGCTCGCCCAGCAGCGAGCGGATCGGCGTGATCCCGACCCCGCCCGCGATCAGCAGCGTCGCGTCGCGGGTGCGGTGCAGCGTGGTGAACGCGCCGTACGGCCCCTCGACGAAGACCCTGGAACCGACCGGCAGGTCGCGCAGGCCCGCGCTGGTCTTCCCGACCGCCCGCGCCGTCAGCCGGAGCACCTCACCGTCCGGCGTCGAGGAGATCGAGAACGGGTTGGCCTGCCACCACCGTCCCTTGGTCAGGAAGCGCCAGATGAAGAACTGCCCGGCCCGCGCCTCGATCCCGGCCAGGTCGCGCCCGGTCACGTACACCGAGGTCACGGTGGGCGACTCCGGCACGACCGCGGCCACCCGCAGCTTGTGCCGGGCGTTGCGGAGCAGCGGCGTGACCAGCCGACCGTGCAGCAGGGACACGATCACCAGACCCCAGAGCCCCCACCAGTACGCGGTGGTCAGCGCGTTGGCCCGGAACGTGCTGCCCTCGTAGAGCTGGTGCAGCACGGCCAGCGCGACGGCGACGTAGAGGATGACGTGGATCGCGTGCCACAGCTCGTAGGAGAGCCGGCGCCGGGCGAACCGCACCGACAGCGCCACCACGATCACGATCAGCGAGACCGCGAGCATGCCGAGCAGCGTCGGGAAGATCCCGAGGAACACGTCGATCTGCGCGAAGACGGAGATGTCGCTGAGGCGGGCGTACCCCACCAGGATGAAGCTCGCGTGCAGCACCACCGCCCAGAACAGGGCGAACCCGGTCCAGCGGTGCCAGGCGGTCAGCTTGTCGGCGCCGATCCAGGTGTCGAGCCACGGCAGCCGGGCCACGAGCAGCAGTTGGAGCATCATCAGCAGCGCGGCATGCAGGGCGATGAACTTGGCGATGCCGATCAGGTCGTTCTTCGCCGGATCGCCCGTGAAGAACAGGATCTCGACGATCGCCACATTGCAGGCAAGTCCGATCCAAACGAAATATCGGGCAAGCTGGGCTTGGTTGCCGGTCGCGCGTTCCACGCGCGCCGCCGTCGCGTCGGCAGCAGTCACGCCGCTGCCTCCCTTCGGTCGGCAGAGCGAGACTGCCGGCAACTGAGCTGGCTGCGCTCGCTTCGCTCGCTCATGACTGATCTCCTGTCCCGTGCCTCCGCGAGTGACTACGGCGTTTGGGCGAGAGTAGTTCAGCTAGGGTCGCTGCATGCTGACCCGAGCGTGGGGAATCGCCCGATCGTTGGTTATCTATCACGGCCAGCCCGGTCGGCACCGGCGGCTCGTCCGCTTCTACGGCCAGTTCCTCGGCCCTGGCGACGTCGCGTTCGACATCGGCGCGCACGTCGGCAGCCGGGTCCGGGCCTGGCGCAAGCTCGGCGCCCGGGTGATCGCGGTCGAGCCGCAGCCCGACTGCCTGCGGGTCCTGCGCGCGTTCTTCGGCCGCGACGACCAGGTGGTGATCGCCCCCATCGCGGTCGGCGCCGCACCCGGCACGGCACAACTCGCGCTCTCCACCGCGACGCCCACGGTCTCGACACTCTCGACGACCTGGCGCGACACGGTCGCCACGGACCGCAGCTTCGCCAAGGTCCGCTGGGACCGCACGGTCGAGGTCCGGGTCACGACCCTCGACGACATGATCAAGGAGTACGGCGAGCCGGCGTTCTGCAAAATCGACGTGGAGGGTTTCGAGGCGGACGTGCTGGCGGGGCTGTCGCGACCCGTACGCGCGCTGAGTTTCGAATATCTCCCGATGGCGCACGAGGCCGGGCTCGCGGTGCTGGGTCAGGTGGAGTCGCTGGGCGGCTACGAATACAACTACTCGCCGGTGGAGACCATGCGCTGGGCCCGGTCGCAGTGGATGACGGCGGGGGAGTTGGTCGCCCTGCTCGGCGAGGTCCGTCCCACGGGCCGCTCCGGCGACGTGTACGCCCGCCTCGTGTCCGCATCCTGATGCCGGCTCCGACGTCGCCTTCGAGAGAGGGAGGCGGGTCGGGATGGCCAAGGTGATCGTGGATCTGACGGTGTCGCTGGACGGGTTTGTCGCCGGCGCGGGCGACGGGCCGCAGAACCCGCTCGGCGCGGGCGGAGAGGGCCTGTTCCGGTGGTACTTCGACGGCGAGACACCGATCCGGGCGTACGAGGAGGCGGCCGCGCGCGGGGTCCGGGTGCCGCCGTTCCGGCTGTCGCGGGCCAGCGCCGAGGTGTTCGGCGAGCTGGTCGACTCCGGCGGGGCCGTGATCACCGGGCGGCGGACGTACGACATCGCCGGCGCGTGGGGCGGCAACGGTCCCGTGCCCGGGGTGCCGGTGTTCGTGCTGACCCACCGGCCACCGTCGTCGGTGCCGGTCGGCGAGAGCGCCTACACGTTCACCGACGACATCTCGACCGCCGTGGCACAGGCTTCGGCGGCGGCCGGTGACCGCTACGTGAGCCTGATGGGCGCGAGCCCGGTGCGCGAGTGCCTGCGGCTGGGCCTGCTCGACGAGATCCAACTGCACGTCGTGCCGCTGCTGCTCGGCGGCGGTGTCCGGCTCTTCGACCAGGTGCCCGCCGCCACACTGGAGAAGCTGCGGGTCGTCGACGCACCGGGCGTGACCCACCTGCGCTACCGCGTCGTCCGTTAGGGCGTGTCTTCCTCGCGTCTCGCGCCGCCGGTAGCGTCGCGGCATGGACTCGCTGCCGCGCACGATGTGGACGCTGTTCGAGCCGATTCACGGGGTCACCTACTTCACGCCGCAGGCCCGCGCGGCTTTCGAAGCGGCCAACCTGCGCGGCTACTGGCGTGGCTACTTCGCGGGCCGGGCGGCCCCGCTCGGCCCGGTCGACGCGGCACCCGTGACCGCGCTGTTCTTCGGTTTCGCACCGGCGATGGTGACCCGCGCGCTGCCGGACGTGTGGTCGCGCGCCACCCCCGCGGAGGCGCTGGCGGCGCGGCTGGCCGGCGCCCGCGCGTCGCTGTCGCCGCTCTTCGACGGTGCCGGCCCGGTCGACGAGGCCGCCGACCTGCTCCGCGCGGCGGCCGAGGCGGTGCCGACCGCCGGCCGCGCCCTGGCCGCCGCGAACGCCGCCCTCCCGTGGCCTGACGACGCGCTGGGCGTCCTGTGGCAGGCCGCGACGATCCTGCGGGAGCACCGCGGTGACGGCCACGTCGCGGCCCTGCTGGTGGCCGGCCTGGACGGCGCCGAGGCCGGCGTCTGGCGGGCGGCGATCGACCAGCGGCGCGACTACCTGCAGCCGGCCCGCGGCTGGACCGACGAGGAGTGGACGGCCGCCGCCGGCCGGCTGCGCGACCGCGGCTGGCTCGACGAGTCTGGCGCCGCGACCAAGGTCGCCCTGGCCGCCCGTGCCGAGATCGAGGACAGCACCGACCGCCTGGCCGCGGCACCCTGGGCCGCCCTGGGCGAGGCGCGCACGGCCCGCCTCCGCGAGGTGCTCCACCCGCTGGCCGTCCGGGCCCGCGCCGCCCTTCCGGAAGAAACGCCGATCGGCCTGCCCGCGCTGCCCGCGATGACCCCCTAGATTGCCCCGGTGGATGCCAAGACCGAAGAGCTGAAGGCCGCGCACGACGTGCTCGCCGCGTTCTACCGCGAGCAGGCCGACGGCCTGCTGGAGAAGCTGCCGATCGTCCGGGGCGTGCTCGGCATGTTCTGCGAGCTGACTCTCGCCGCCGGCCTGGGTCGCGACGTCGCCGACATCGGTTGCGGCACGGGCCACCTGGCGCCGTTCCTGGCCGCACAGGGCGTCTGGCCGCGCGGCGTCGACCTGTCGCCGGGCATGGTCAAGCTGGCGCGGCAGGACTTCCCGGAGTTCTCGTTCGAGGAAGGCGACGTGCGCGCCCTGCCGCTGGCGGACGCGTCGCTGGCCGGCGTGGTCTGCTGGTACTCGCTGATCTTCCTGGCCCCCGCCGACCGGCCGATCGCGTTCGGCGAGCTTGCCCGCGTCGTCAAGCCCGGGGGCTACCTGGTGACGGGTTTCAAGGACGGCGACGGCAAGCTCCGCCGCAGCGGCCGCAGCGCGGGCCTCGGCGTCGAATGGGACGGCTACTGGCTGCCCACGCACGAGGTGGAGGCGCACCTCACCGCCGCCGGCTTCACGATCGTCTTCCGCGGCGGGCGCCCGGCCGAGGAGGGCGAGTCCACGCCGCAGGGCTACCTGATCGCCCGGCGCGGGTGAGCCAGGAGACACTCGCCGCGGGCATGAAACCGCTGGTCAGCGAGGTTTTCTGAATCAGGCACCGCGAATGGTCGCGGAACCCGACGAGCCGTCCCGGGTGCATTCCCGCCGCGACCCGCCTAACAGCACCGCAGGCGCCACGGGGGAGTGGCGCCGAGGAGGGGTCAGTCATGAAACTCACGCCGCGCTTCGCTTTGGACATGGTCTACCTGGTCGGTGGCGTCTTCCTGTTGGTCGCCGCGATGACCTACACATCGGGTACGGCCGGTTGGCTGGCCTTCGGCGTCGGCACCGCCGTGACGGCGGCCGCCGCACTGACGGCGATCAGGGCGACCCAGCCGGCCGTCAAGGTGGGCCACGGCCTGGTGGCCCTGGCGGGCCTCTGGACCTTGGTCGCCGCGCTGACCTTCACGGGCGCGACCCAGACCTGGCTGGTCTTCGCCAACGCCGCCCTGCTGGGCCTGCTGGCGATCGCCGACCTGGTCGGCCACGAGGTCACCACCGAGCGGGTGGTCCACGAGCTGGTCGTGAAGAACGCGCCACAGGAGCAGCCGATGGCCGCCGCCTGACCGAGGCGCAGACGAACGGTGGCGGGCCCGACGGCCCGCCACCGTTCTCGTTACCGGACCGCGTAGACCTGGTAGGTCACGCCGCTGCCGAAGACGTCGCACCGCTCGAGGGTGAACGGGACCTGGGCCATCGACTCGGGGAAGAGCCGCCGCCCGTGGCCCACCACGATCGGGTGGACGAGCAGGCTGATGCGGTCGACGAGGCCGGCGCGCAACAGGGTCTGGCTCAGCGTGATGCTGCCGGGCATGAAGATGGGCCCTCCGTCGCCCTCCTTGAGTTCCGCCACCCGCTCCACGACGTCACCCTCCGGCAGCAGCGTCGAGCGCCGCCACGACAGCGTCGACAGCGACCGCGAAACAACGATCTTCTCGGGCCGGTTCATGTACGCGCCCGCCGGGTGATCGTCGGGCAGCTCACCGAACGCACCGGCGAAGCTCTCGTAGGTCACCCGCCCGAGCAGCATGGTGTCGATCCGCTCGGCTGACATCGCACCCAGGAGATCGTCGTCGACGTACGAGCTGTGCCACTTGTCAGGCTCTTCGACGACCCCGTCCAACGACATGAACTGGCCGATCGTGATGGTCCGCATGATCTGAAACTCCTCGCAGCGGAGGCGGCCGATCCGCCTCTCACGAGTGCCGCGAACGACAGGCCTTCATTTCGACAAGATCAGCCGGCCGGTTTCGCGAAGAGCTCGTTCGGTGTGTCGTAGTACCTGGTAGTCCGCCCCAGGTGGGTCATGCCGAGGCGCCGGCACACAGCCTGGGAGGCATGGTTGTCCGGGTCCGTGACGGCGATGACTCTCGGCAGACCCCGGCTCAACGCGTCGTCCAGGACCGCCGCCGCGGCTTCGCTGGCGTAGCCGTGCCCCCAGGCGTCCGGATGCAGATGCCACCCGATCTCGACGTCGGCCGGCCCGCCCGCCGGTTCGCCGGCCGACAGGCGAATCGGCTTGAGCAGGAGGTTTCCCACCAGCCGGCCGTCCGCCGCCGTGGTGACGGCCCAGATGCCGTGGATCGGATGGTCGACTGCGCGCCGACGGGCGATCGAGGCGAGGGCATCCGCGCGGCTGTTCATGATCGTGGGCTGCGCGCCCAGGAACCGCACGACCTCCCAGCGCGACTCGAGATCCAGCAGGAAGTCGGCGTCCTCGTCGCACCAGGGCCGGAGCAGGAGGCGGTCGCTGGCGATGGTGCGCATGCGAGCCAATCTAGCCAGCCCGGAGCGAGGCGGGGCTCAGAAGTCGGAGCATGGTTCGCCGCGGGCCCTAAGGTGTCGCGTTGTCGCGGGATGGGGCCGGGGCGCCGAAGAAGTCCGCGAGCGGCTCCACCAGCCGCGGATGGGCCCGGTTGATCGCGTCGTGGCCGCTGCGGGGGATGACGATCGCACGGGCCTGCGGCATCGCCGCGGCCAGCGCCTCGTTGCCTGTCACGTAGTAGGGCGGGCCGTCCGCGCCGCACGCCAGCAGGACCTCGGCCGTCACGCCCGACCAGCGCGATGCCGGGCCGTCGGCGGCGTGGATCAGCGCCGTCTCGTCCAGCGTCATCGACACCAGGTCGCCCATCATGCGGCCGATCGGTGTGCGCAGGAACAACCGGGTCATCGCCACCCGCAGGCCCAGCGGCAGCTTCGAGGCCGCCTGGTGGGTGTTGATCCCGGCGGCCGTGATCGCCAGGGCGCGGGCCGGGTCGCCCGCGTCCGCCGCCGCCCGCGCGGCCGGGAGCCAGGCCGAGGGTGTGTTGCCGTCGACCGACACCGCGGCGTCGTAGAGCGCCAACCGCGCGATCGGCAGCCGCAGCGCCGCCGACAGCGCGACGAACCCGCCGCCGCTGTGGCCGACCACATAGCTCGAACCGGTGTGCGCGAGCACCGCGGCCAGGTCGTCGACGTCCTGCGATCCCGTGTAGGGCACCTCGCGCGGCCCCGCGTCGCCCCGCCCGCGCCGGTTGTAGAGGTGCACGGTGAACCGGTCCGCCAGCGCCGCCGCGAACCGTTGGTAGACGTCGATCGTGACCCCGCCGCCGTGCACGACCACGATGCCCGGACCCGTGCCCGTGGAATGCACCGCGATGGGGACACCGTCGCGCGCCATGACCAGTTCCATAGAGAGACCTCCAAAACCGCGAACGTGGTTCGCAGTTTACAGTGATGAGGTGGCAGACGCGCAACCCATCTGGACCCGACCCGTACGCGGCACCCGCGGACCCGCACCCGGCCACACGCGGGAGGAGATCGTGGCGGCCGCGATCGCGATCGCCGACACGGACGGCCTGCCCGCGGTCTCGATGCGCGCGGTCGCCACGAAGCTGGGCACCGCGGCCGGCGCCCTCTACCGCTACCTCTCGTCCCGCGACGACCTGCTGGACCTGATGACCGACCACGCGGTCGGCGAGCTACGCCCCTACCCGGAGCCGGAGGGCGACTGGCTGGACCAACTCACCGCGCTCGCCAACAGCCAACTCGACCTGCACCGCCGGCACCCCTGGCTGGCCGACCTGATCCAGCGCCCGACCGCGATCGGCCCGCAGGCGCTGTCGTGGTTCGACCACTGCCTGGGCGCGATGCGGACCCTCGAGGCACCGACCGCCACCAAGTTCGAGGCGATCGCGGTGATGACCGGCCTGGTGGTCCTCTTCAGCCGCACCACGAGCAGCTCAGCCGCGAACCCCTTCGCCGCCCTGGACCCGGCCCGCCACCCGCACCTCGCGGCCGCCCTGGCCGAGCCCAGTGGCACGCAGAACACCGACCTCTTCGACCGCGCCCTCCGCGGGGTTCTGCGCGGCCTCCTCGGCGAAAGCTAGGGCGCCGCGAACGCCGCCAGGAACTTGTCGCGGAACGCGTCCATCCGCCAGACCGGGGCCTCCGCCGCCGGGGCCAGCCCGGGCGACCAGGCCCACGACGAGATCTGCGGCAACACCTTGGGATCCTTGGCGATCACCGTGATCGGCACGTCCCGGTTGGGGTCCTTGCCCGTGATGATCGGCGACGGCTGGTGGTCGCCCAACATCACCAGCACGGTGTTCTCGTCTCCGTACTTCTCCATATAGGACACCAGGCTGTCGACCGAGTACTCGACCGTCCGCCGGTAGTTTTCGCGGACCTTCGACGCCTCCTCGTTGTCGATCTCGCCGGGGTTGCCGCCGCGCCCGCCGTTGCCGGGATACGTCGACCCGTCACCCAACTCGTCCCACGACATCATCGGCGGCACCGGGTCCCACGGCGCGTGGCTGGACAGCAGGTCGATCTCCGCCATCACCGGCTGGCGCTCGGCCAGCGGCTTGGCCAACTCCATCTGCCGGAACGAGTGCAGCGTGAACTGGTCAGGGATGGACGAGAAGGCGAAACCCTGGCCCTTGTAGCCGAGCGTCCGGTCGTCGTACTCCTTGTCGAAGCCGTAGATCCGACCCTCCGGCCAGTCGCGCCGGTTGGCCGGCATCACCGCGACCGTCCGCCAGCCCGCCTTCGAGAACGCGGTGGTCAGCGTGTACCGGGAACCTTCCGTGAACCGCCCGTACCGCCGCTGGCTGTCGATCCACAGACCGGACTGGAACGTCGAGTGGGCCAGCCAGCTCCCGCCACCGATCGTCGACGAGGTCAGCCAACCGCTCTGCGCCTGGAAGCCCGCCGCCGCCAGCGACGACGACCGGGACGCCAGCAGCGACGCGGTCTGCGGGTAGTTCACCGCGTCCCGGCCGTAGCTCTCCACGAACGCGAAGATGACGTCCTTGCCCCGCAAGCCTTGCAACAACTGCGAGGCGGGTACGTCGCGGTAGGCGTCGGCCTGCTCCTCGCGGTCGTACGCGGCCATGTCCGCGATGTCTTCCCGCAGTTGCGCCGCGTGCCCGTAGGCGGCGGCCGCCGTCGTCCGGCCCGCGACCGGCACGCCGGACACCACGTGGACGCCCAGCAGGGCGAGCGTCACCCAGGCCACGCCGAGCACCGCGACCACCCGCAGGGCCAGCGACCGGCGGACCGCCACGACGCGCGACAGCCGCAGGATCGACAGCGTCGCGAGCACCGGCAGCGCGATCGCCAGCAGGATCGCGACGACGATCGCCGCGACGGCGCCGGGCTTGCCGAACGACTCCGACACCCACTCCGAGGCCGCGCGGAACAGCGACCAGTCCGACAGCGGGTCGAACTGCCGCGAGAGCGTGACGCCGAAGCCCAGGTCGAGCAGCTTGAGGATGGTGATCGCGCCGAGCAGCACGCCGGCGACGATGCCGGTGACCGTGCGGGCGCGCGGCGGCAGCAGCACCACGACCGCGACGCCGACGAGGGCCTCGAGCGGGATGACGACGATCGCCCACGGGCTCAGCGCGGCGAAGTCGTCGGGGAGGAGCAGGAGCAGCAGGACGAAGAACGCGGCCAGGCCGGTCAGGATCCGGCTCTTCACGACGCGAGCCAGTCGGGTTCGGCGGTACGCCGGGCGTGGCGCGCCTTGGCCGCGAGATAGCCGGCGTTCGCGGCCGACAGGTGCAGCAGCGTCGGCACCCGCTTCGTCACGGTCACACCCAGCGAGGCGAGCTGCTCCTCCTTGTCGGGATTGTTGGACAGCAGCGCGATCCGGTCGACGCCGAGGGCCAACAGCATCTGCGCGGCGACCGTGTAGTCACGCTCGTCCTCCGCGTGCCCGAGCGCGAGGTTCGCCTCGTAGGTGTCCATTCCGGTGTCCTGCAGCGCGTACGCGTCGAGCTTGGCGTAGAGGCCGATCCCCCGGCCCTCCTGGCGGAGGTAGAGCAGGAGCCCGCCCGCGTTGCTGATCCGCTCGACCGCCTCGCGCAGCTGCGGGCCGCAGTCGCAGCGCTCGCTGCCGAACACGTCACCGGTCAGGCACTCGCTGTGCGGGCGCACCAGCGGCGCCTCGTCGCGGGCCACGGCACCGCGCCAGTCGCCGAGCCCGAGCGCGACGTGCTCCTTGTCGTCGGCGAGCCCGTGGAACGAGAAGACCTCGGCCGTCGTGGCGTAGCCGTCGGGGAACCGGAGGGGGACCGACACCTCGGTGCGTATCGTCGCGTCGTCCATCAATCTCCTCATCAGACGGTGCCGAACCGGGGCGAGAGCGCGTACCGCAACAACACCACGTCGCCCACCTGGCGCACCTCCGCCAGCGTCGCCCGGCGCTCCTGGCTCCAGGGGAACTCCCCGTCGCCCACGAACCGGGGTGCCTTCGAGTCGCCGACGAAGAACGGCGCCACCACCAGGTGCAGCTCGTCGGCGAGCTCCTCGGTCAGGAACTGGGTGTGTATGGTGCCGCCGCCCTCGACCATCAGCCGGCCGACGCCGCGGGAGTAGAGGTCCTCGGCGACCTGACGCAGGTTGACCGGCTGCCCGCCGTCGACGATCGTCGCGTGCCGGCCCAGCCGCGACCGCGCCTGGTCCACAGTGGAACTCGCGCAGTAGACCAGCTTCTCCGCCTCGCCCTCCTGGAAGAAGGCGGCCTCGGCGTCGAGCCCGGCGCCCTCGGTGACGGTCACCTTGCGGGGCGACGGGTGCTGGCCGCGGGCCACCCGGGCGGCCCGGTGCTCCGCCGACTTGACCACGAGGCGCGGGTTGTCGCGGCGGACCGTCTCGGCGCCGACCAGGATCGCGTCGCAGCCGGCGCGGACGTGGTCGACCCGCTCGAAATCGACGGCGTTGGACAGCAGCAGGCGCTCGTCGGCGGTGTCGTTGACATAACCGTCGATGGACATCGCGCAGCTCAACAGGATGTAGGGTCGCTCAGCCATGGCTGGTCTCCGGTCGCCGGTGGACGCCGCTGTCCGGTAGTTCATGCTCCAGCATTACCGGTTTCTCCGCAGCGCGCCGCCGGTCCGCCCAACGCAGCACCAGCACCACGGCCCCCGGCAGGCTCGCGACCAGGGCCAACACGCCGAACACGACCGCCGTGGCCACGCCCTGGGCGGAGGTCAGCCCGGCCGCGCCGAACGCCCAGGCGGCCACGCCCTCGCGCGGGCCCCAGCCGGCGATGTTGCACGGCAGCGCCATGGCCAGCAGGGCCAGCAGGGTCAGCGGCGCGAGCAGGTGCAGCGGGGCGGTCGCCCCGGCGGTCCGCGCCGCGACCAGGAAGGTGATCAGGTGGCCGGCCAGCACGGCCGCGGTGGTCAGCACGACGCCGATCCCCGTGCCCGCGTGCGACAGTCCAGTGCGGATCTTGATCCGGCCCTTGATCAGGTACGCGGCCAGCGCCACCACGGCCAGCGCGGCGACCGCGAGCGGCATGTGCCCGCGCACCGGCGACGGTAAAACGGCCAGCGCTACCACGGACAGGGCGATCGTGACCACGAAACCGGCCATCCGCTCGACCACGACCGCGCGTACGCCCAGCGCCACGTCGCCGATGTCCTTGCCGTGCCGGACGGCCCGGTGCACGTCGCCGACCACGCCGCCGGGCAGGGTGGTGTTGAGGAACTGGGCCCGGTAGTAGGCGCCGACGGCCTCCCGCATCGGCAGCCGGACGCCGAGCGCGCGGGCCACCAGCGCCCACCGGTAGGCGCAGGCCACCGTGGTGACCACGCCGATCCCGAAGGCGAGGGCGATCGCCGTGGCGTCGACGCCCCGCAGGCCCTCCAGGAACGGCCCGCTGCCCAGGCGCCAGACGAGCACGGCGAGGACACCCACGCCGGCGGCGAGGCGAGCCCAGGCCCAGATCCGGGCCTTCACCGCGGGCCGGGCGGGCCGGACGGCCGGAGCAGGCCGCTCGGACCGCTGCGCCGGGATGCGCGGTGTCGCCGTGCGGGGCGGCGGCGTCGCGAGCGTGGTCACGGCATCGCCAGCAGGTCGACGTGGTGGACGGTCGCGGTGAGCCGTCCCTCGGCGATCTCAGCCAGGCGCCGCCGTGCGTACCCCTCGGCCGGTTTACCCAAAGCGGGCACCTGTTCGACCGCCGCGCCCAGCCACTCCCGGAACCAGGTCGTCAACAGGTCGTGGTCGTCCGCGCCGAGCTCCCACGGGCTCGGCCGCAGCGTGACCGCGACGCCGTGGCGCGCGAACGCGTCCGAGAGCGCGGTGACCGCGTCGGGCCCGAGCAGCGCGCGCTCGCCGACCGTCCGCCGCTGGTGCGCGTTGAACGCCGCGGCCACCTCCGCGTCGAACGGGTCGGCCGGGGACAGTTCCACCCGGCCGACGACGGACAACATGATCAAAGCGGGTACGCGCGCCTCGGCACACGCCGCGGCGACGGCGTCGATCTCGGCGACGGTCAGGATGTCGATCAACGCCGAGGCGGTGACCAGGTCGGCGCCGGCCAGGTCGGCGGCGCGCAGCGTGCCGATGTCCCGCTGCCGGGTCGCGCCGGTGATGCCCGCGGGCTTGCCGGACATGGCGGCGCCGAGCAGGTCCGCGTCGCGGTCCCACATGATCCAGTGCTGGGTGGCCGGGAACTGCGGTGCCAGCCAGCGGGCCGCCGCGCCGGTGCCGCAGCCGAGGTCGTGGATCACCAGCCGGTCCGCGGCGGCGAACCGCTCGCCCAGCAGGGCGACCAGCTCGGCGGAGCGTGCGGCCCCGTCGGCGGCTTCACGCAGGCGCAGCCAGTTGGGGCTGACGCTGGGCATCAGGACGCTCGTCATCTGCTCGTGCTCTCCCGCATCGCGACCGTGGACAGGACATCGGAGGCCAGCGTCGCGGTCTCGGGCCAGCCCGTCAGCGTCGTTCGACGCATAAGGGCCGACGAGCGGAGCGCGTCGCGGGCGGACGGTTCGGACAGCCAGCGCCGCAGCGCGGCGGCGAGCGCGGCCGGATCGCCGGGCGGCACCAGCATCCCGGGCCGGCTGCCGTCGGGGGCGCGGCCGAGCGTGTCGGGCAGCCCCTGCGCGGTGGTGGCCAGCACGGGGATGCCGCGGGCCAGGGCCTCGGTGACGACCATCCCGTACGAGTCGGCGCGGGAGGGCAGCACCAGCAGGTCGGCGTCGGCGTACGCGGCCTCCAGATCGGCGCCGACCAGCGGGCCCGCGAACCGCATGCCCGCCGGCGCCGTACGCCGCACCTCCCCGGCGAAGCCGGGCTCCCGCTCCAGCGAGCCGACGCACAGGCAGCTCCAGCCGCCCACCGGCAGCGCCGCCAGCGCGCCGGCGAGCACGTCGTGGCCCTTGTGCGGCACGACGGCGGCGACGCAGAGGAGCCGCGACCCGGCGACGCTGGGCGGCGTCACCGGGGCCGGTTCGACACCGGGCGGGGCGGCCGTCGCCGGCACGCCGTACGTGGCAGCCAGGTGCCGCTTGCACCACTCGCTGGTCGTGATCACCGCGTCGGCGGCCGCCAGCACCTCGCGCTCGCCCGGCACGCCGAAGACCATGTGCGCCAGCACGACGAGGCGGAGGCGGCCGACCCGGTCGACCGGGACCCCGGTGGCCAGCAGGCCGTCGACCACCACGAGCGCGCCGTCGGGCAGGGCGTCCAGCACCGGGCCGAGCGGGGCACCGACCGGGACCGGGTGCTCACGCACCGTCCAACGCAGCGCCGCCAGACCGTCGAGGACCCGTCGGTCGTACGCGTTCCCACCGCTGGGGAACGCCGGGTCGTCGATGTCGTCTGGCACGACGACCTGTACGAGGCCCGGCGGCGAAAGGTTCACAGCGATCGCTCGTAGCTCGCCCACGCGATGTGTGACTCGTGCAGGGTCACGGTGATGCCGGCCAGCTCACGCCCCCCTTCGCCGAGGGCGCCGGCCTTCGCCTGCTCGGCCAGCCGGTCCGCGATGACCTTGGCCAGCACCTCGGTGGTCGTGTTGCGCCCGGCCAGCGTCGGGTCGTCGTCGAGGTTGCGCAGGTTGAACTGGCCCACGACGGCCTTGAGCTGCTCCGACGCGAGGGCGATGTCGACGACGATGCCGTCGGCGTCGACGTCGGCCCGGCGGAACGTGGCGTCGACCAGGAAGGTCGCTCCGTGCAGCTGCTGAGCGGGGCCGAAGACCTCGCCGCGGAAGCTGTGGGCGACCATCATGTGATCGCGCACCGTGACGCTGAACATGTGTTTCTCTACTCTCCGTAGGTGATGACGTGGCACAACCCGGCCAGGCTGCCAGACGCCAGGTCCGGCAGCACCTCGGGTAGTCGCTCGAACGGGTGCTCCGCGCTGAGCAGGGCGTCGAACGCCGGATCGCGCAGCAGGTCGAGGGCGAGGGCGACGCGGTCCGCATAGGACCGGCTGGAGCGCCGGGCCGGTGCGACCATGCCGACCTGGCTGGCCCGCACGGTCAACCGTCCGGAGTGGAAGCCGGCGCCGAGCGGCACGGTCACCTCACGGTCGCCGTACCAGCTCAGCTCGACGACCGTGCCCTCCGGCCGCAGCAACTCCAGTGACCGGCGCAGGCCCGCCTCCGTCGCGCTGGCGTGGAAGACCAGGTCACGGCCGGTTTTCGCGGCGTCCGGGTGGGCGAAGCCGACGTCGAGCGCGGCGGCGGTCTCCTCCCGCGCCGGGTCCACGTCGAGCAACTCGACCTCCACGCCCGGGAAGCCGGCCAGGAGCCGGGCGACGCTGCAGCCGACCATGCCGCCGCCGACCACCGTCACCCGGTCGCCGACCAGCGGCGGGGCGTCCCAGAGGGCGTTGACCGCGGTCTCGACCGTGCCGGCCAGGACTGCCCGCGACGGCGGCACCGCCTCGGGCACGGGCACCACCGCGAACGCGGGGACGACGTAACCGGTCTGGTGCGGGTAGAGGCAGAAGACCGTGCGGCCGCGCAGCTCCTCCGGACCCTCCTCGACCACGCCGACGTTGAGGTAGCCGTACTTCACCGGACCAGGGAAATCGCCTTCCTGGTACGGGGCCCGCATGGCCGTGTGCTGGCTCGCCGGCACGGCACCGCGGAACACCAGCGTCTCGGTGCCCCGGCTGACGCCGGAGCGGAGCGTGCGGACACGCACCTCGTCGGGATTCGGGTCGGGAACGGTCTCCGGACGGATCTCTCCCGTGCCTGGTGAGACGACCCAGAAGGCGCGTTCGGTCGGGCTCACTCGTGGCTCTCCGTCATGTGCATGAACCGAACGATCCCATCTCCCGTACCTGCATGTGCCGCTTCATGACACGGAGGAACGATGCGCGTTGTTCGATCCGGCCCCCTGGTCGGCATGTTTGCCCAGTTCATCGTGCTTGCTGCAGTGGGGGCTGCGGTCGGTATCGGCGCCGCTGGTTGGTTTACCGGCGTCGCGTACGCACTCGTCACCATGATTCTTCTTCAACACGGACTGTCATCAACCGGACTCAAGAGGTACGGCCCGGCCGACTGGGTGACGGCCGCCAGGACGGTCCTGATCGGCGTGGTCGCGGCGCTCGTCGTCGACTCGCTCCAGCAGGCGCCCGCGGTCGGCGCGATCGTCGGGCTGGTCGTGGTCGCGCTGCTGCTCGACGGCGTCGACGGGCAGGTCGCCCGGCGCACGGGCACCACGTCGGCGTTCGGGGCGCGGTTCGACATGGAGGCCGACTCGTTCCTGGTCCTCGTGCTCAGCGTCTACGTGGCGCCGTCCGCGGGCTGGTGGGTGCTGGCGATCGGCGGCATGCGGTACGCGTTCCTGCTCGGCATCTGGTCGACGCGGTGGATGCGCGGGACGCTGCCGCCCCGGTACTGGCGCAAGGTCGTCGCGGCGACACAGGGCGTCGCGCTGGTCACCGCGACCGCGGGCGTGCTGCCGTTCCGGGCGACGCTCGTGCTGCTGCTGGTCGCGTTCGCGCTCCTGGTCGAGTCGTTCGGCCGCGACGTTCTCTGGCTGTGGCGCGCCGGTCACCCGGTCGCCCGTACCCGGGTGATCGGTAGGCTCGTCCCTCGTGAGTGATCGTTGGTCCTGGCCCGCCGGCAGCGCGACGGGCGTCGGCTCGATGCCCGGCACCGACATCGTCGAGGCGCAGCGGATGGTGTTGGGCGAGTTGCCCGATCTGCCCCACCTCGCGGAGTTGCCCGCCCGGGGGCCCGGCTCCGACATCATCGGGCGCACCTCGGCGCTTCTCGTCGACCTGCCGGTCGAGCTCTATGTCGGGCAGTGGCGGATCGCCGCGCGGCCCGGGCGTGACCTGCGGCGGGCGCTGGATCTGCTGGAGCGCGATCTCGACCAGCTCACCGAGCAGGGCGACGGCTACACCGGCGTGATCAAGGTGCAGGCGGCCGGGCCGTGGACGCTGGCCGCGAACGTCGACCTGCCGGTCGGCGGGCGGTTGCTGCGCGACCCGGGAGCGGTCCGCGACCTGGCGACGTCGCTGGCGGAAGGGCTGCGGGGGCACGTCGAGGACGTGCGGCGGCGGCTGCCGGGCGCGACCGTGCTGCTGCAGGTCGACGAGCCGTCCCTGCCGACGGTGCTGGCCGGGCGGGTGCCGACCGAGAGCGGGTTCAGCGCCTACCGGGCCGTGGAGGAGTCGGTCGCCACCGACACGTTGCGATCCCTGGTCACGGCCGTGGGCGCCCCCGTCGTGTTCCATTGCTGTGCGGCGGACGTACCCGTGGCGCTGTTGGTCTCGGCCGGCGCTTCGGCCCTCTCGCTCGATCTTTCGCTGGTGACGGCGCTGGACCCGTTGGGCGAGGCGATCGACGCCGGTGTCGGGTTGCTGGCCGGCGTGGCGGCGACCAGCGGTGCCCGGGCGCCCCGTTCGGGCGATCTTGCCGACCGGATACGGGCGGTCTGGAACCAGCTCGGCTTCGGCCGGTCGTTGCTGGCCGAGCAGGTCGTGGTGACGCCGACCTGCGGGCTGGCCGGCGCGTCGCTCCCCTATGCGAAGGACGTGCTGGCGGCCTGTCGCGACGCCGGGCGGCGGCTGGTCGAGGTCTGAGACATTTGTCGTACGGGCGGGCTAGTTTCTGAGAGAGCACTAGTCCGGAGGTTCGTGGTCGTGTCTGAGGAACTCCTGCCTGACCAGTCGGTGACGCCCGCACAGGCGGCGGCCGCGGGCACGGAGCCACCGCCCGAGGTCCGTGAGCGGCACGCGGTGCTGGCCGAGGAGATCGACGGGCACACCTACCGCTACTACGTGCTCGACGCGCCGACGATCTCCGACGCCGATTTCGACGCCCTGATGCGCTCGTTGATCGCCCTCGAGGACGAGTTTCCCGCGCTGCGCACCCCGGAGTCGCCGACCCAGCGGGTGGGCGGTTTCACCACCGAGTTCCGGGCGGTCGAGCACCTCGAGCGGCTCTACAGCCTCGACAACGTGTTCAGCACCGAGGGCCTGGCCGCGTGGGCCGAGCGCACGGTCCGCGACGCCGGCGGCGCGGTGCGGTTCCTCTGCGAGCTCAAGGTCGACGGCCTGGCGATCAACCTGACCTACGAGCAGGGCCGGCTGGTCCGCGGCGCGACCCGGGGCGACGGGCGCACCGGCGAGGACGTGACCGGCAACGTGCGCACGATCGTGGGCATCCCGGAGCGGCTCACCGGCAAGAAGGTGCCTGACCTGCTCGAGGTACGCGGCGAGGTCTACTTCCCGGTCTCCGCGTTCGCCGACCTCAACGCCGGGTTGGTCGAGCAGGGCAAGGCGCCGTTCGCCAACCCGCGCAACGCGGCGGCGGGCAGCCTGCGGCAAAAGGACCCGCGGGTCACCGCGTCCCGGCCGCTGCGCATGGTGGTGCACGGCATCGGCGCCCGGCAGGGTTTCACGCCGCGGTCGCAGTCGCACGCCTACGAGTCGTTGCGCGCGTGGGGGCTGCCGACCAGCGAGCGGTGGAAGGTCGTCGAGGACCTGGCCGGCGTCGACGGCTACATCGCCTACTACGGCGAGCACCGGCACGACGTCGAGCACGAGATCGACGGCGTCGTGGTCAAGGTCGACGAGATCGCGCTGCAGGGCCGGCTCGGCTCCACCAGCAAGGCGCCGCGGTGGGCGATCGCGTTCAAATACCCGCCGGAAGAGGTCAACACCAAGCTGCTCGACATCCAGGTCAACGTCGGCCGCACCGGGCGGGTCACCCCGTTCGCCGTGCTCGAGCCGGTCAAGGTGGCGGGGTCGACGGTCGCGCTGGCCACGCTCCACAACGCCCGTGAGGTCGAGCGCAAGGGCGTGCTGATCGGTGACACGATCGTGCTGCGCAAGGCCGGCGACGTCATCCCCGAGGTGCTGGGGCCGGTGATCGGGTTGCGGCCCGCCGACGCCCGGCCGTTCGAGATGCCCACCGAGTGCCCGAGTTGCGGCACGCCGCTCGCCCCGGCCAAGGAGGGCGACGTCGACATCCGGTGCCCCAACGCCCGGTCGTGCCCGGCCCAGCTCCGCGAGCGGGTGTTCGCCCTGGCCGGCCGCGGCGCGCTCGACATCGAGGTGCTCGGCTACAAGGCGTCGGCCGCGCTGCTCGAGTGCGGGGTGATCACCGACGAGGGCGACCTGTTCGACATCGACGCGCTCGCGCTGCGCGACTGCCCGTTCTTCGTCAACAAGGACGGCACGCTCGGCAGCAACGCGGTCAAGCTGCTCGACAACCTCGAAGAGGTCAAGCAGCGTCCGCTGTGGCGGGTGCTGGTCGCGCTCTCGATCAGGCACGTCGGCCCGACCGCGGCGCAGGCGCTGGCCCGCCATTTCGAGTCGGTCGAGCGGATCGACGAGGCGTCGGTCGAGGAGCTGTCGGGGGTCGACGGCGTGGGCCCGACGATCGCGGTCAGTCTCAAGGAGTGGTTCGCGGTCGACTGGCACCGCGAGGTGGTCCGCAAATGGAGTGCGGCCGGCGTGCGGATGGCCGAGGAACGCACCGACGAGGGCCCCCGCCCGCTCGAGGGCCTGACGGTCGTCGTGACCGGCACGCTCGCCGATTTCTCCCGCGACCAGGCCTCCGAAGCGATCGCGAGCCGGGGAGGCAAGGTCACCGGTTCAGTATCCAAGAAGACCGACTTTGTCGTCGTAGGCGACAATCCCGGCTCCAAGCACGACAAGGCGAGGTCGCTCAAGGTCCCCGTCCTCGACGAGGCTGGCCTGCGGATTCTCTTGTCCGACGGCCCCGACGCCGCGCGCGCCGCTGCGGTGAGTGACGACACCTGAGCCGACTGCTATCGGCCCATAGTTGCCCGCTTGCCGTGTATTCCAACTTAATCACGACTCTGTCCGTTTCGCTCGGTTGGCAAATGGCGCCCATAGGGTGGGATCTTTAGTGGACGGTCCGGCCGGGACGCTGGGGGGCGTTGTGGGGCGAGCGGGGAGGTGGGATGGACGCTGCCGCGCGTCGTAACACTGTTCCCGCCGAACGGGCGGCGTCGTTCTACACCTTCGTCGGGGCGGTCATCACGGTGGCCGTCCTCGTTTCCGCGGTGCCGATCAGCCACCTACCCCAAGACCTGCCGACGCTGCCGGCCGCGTTCTGGGTGATGGCGGCGCTGGCCGTCCTATGTGACTACCGGCCGTTCGCGCCGCCGGGCCGCCGCCAGAGCTCCGCGGTCTTCCCCTCGATCTGCTTCACGTTCGCGATCCTGCTCGCCTGGGGCCTCGGCCCCGCGATCCTCGTGCAGGCGGCGGCCGTGGTCGTCTCCTCCATGCGGCTGCACCACGCGGTGT
Source organism: Asanoa iriomotensis (assembly GCF_016862515.1). GTDB lineage: Bacteria > Actinomycetota > Actinomycetes > Mycobacteriales > Micromonosporaceae > Asanoa > Asanoa iriomotensis. The sequence continues at coordinate 18,752 of NZ_BONC01000004.1, read as the reverse complement.
GGCGCTCGGTCTTCAACGTGGCGCAGTACGCGCTGGCGCTGGGCGCGGCCGAGGCGATGCTGCTCGCGTTCGGTGAGACCGCGTTCGCCGAGGGTGTCGCTCCATCCTGGATCGACGTGGTCGCGGCCGCGGCGGCCGCCGGCGCCTGGTTCGTCGTCAAGTACGGCACCGTCACCGTCGCCGTCCGGCTCCACTCCGGCGGCAACCTGTGGGACACGTTCCGCCTCGGCGTCGCGTTCGAGTCGGTCTCGATCGGCGCGCTGCTGCTGCTGGCGCCGATCCTGGTCGGCGGCCCGGCATCGCTGAGCGTGGCGCTGATCCCGCTGATGCTGGTGCCGCTGTTCGCCGTCTACCGGATGTCGCGACTGTCGTCCGAGCAGGAGCACCTGGCCCGCCTCGACCCCCTTACCGGCCTGGCCAACCGCAAGGCACTGCTGGCCGAGGTCCAGGAACAGGCGACGATGCACGCGGCCCGGGCCGCAGCCGGCGCGCCCGACCAGCACTTCGCGCTGCTGCTGCTCGACCTCGACCGGTTCAAGCACGTCAACGACGCGCTCGGCCACGCGGTCGGCGACCAGTTGCTGATCGAGGTCAGCGGCCGGCTGGTGCAGACCGTGGGCCGCACCGACGTGGTCGCCCGGCTCGGCGGCGACGAGTTCGCGATCCTCACGCCGCGGCTGACCGACGCGGGCGGCGCCCGTACCCTGGCGGACCGGATCGTCGCCACCCTCGCGGAGCCGGTCGCCCTCGACGGCCTGCCGCTGGACGTGGCGGGTTCGATCGGCATCGCGCTCTACCCGGAGCACGGCGAGGACTTCGCGACGCTGATGCGGCACGCGGACGTGGCGATGTACGACGCGAAGCACCGCCGCGACACGGTCGTCGTCTACGCGCCCGAGTCGGACCACAACACGCCGGAGCGATTGAGCCTGCTCGGCGACCTGCGTCGGGCCCTCGACCCCGAAGTGGCGGCGCCGGACGCGGGCGAGATCACGATGTACTACCAGCCCCAGATCGAGATCCAGACGGGCGCGGTGGTCGGTGTCGAGGCGCTGCTGCGCTGGCGCCACCCCAAGCGCGGCATGGTCGACCCCGAAGAACTGATCAAGGTGGCCGAGCAGAGCGCGGTGATGCGCCTGCTCACCCGGCGGGTGGTCGACGACGTGGTCGAGCAGCTCGCCAAGTGGCAGGCGGCCGGCGTCTGCCTGCGTGCGGCGGTCAACGTCAGCATCCGCGACCTGCACACGCTGGAGATCGTCGACCAGATCAGGGAACGCCTGACCCGCTTCGCGGTCTCGCCGGCGCAGCTACAGCTCGAGATCACCGAAGGCGCCCTGATGGCGGACCCGCGCCGGGTCCTGGCGACGCTCTCGGAACTGGCGAAGCTGGGGGTCGCGGTCGCATTGGACGACTTCGGCACGGGTTACTCGTCGATGCAGCACCTGCGGCGGCTGCCGCTGACGGAGGTCAAGGTCGACCGCTCGTTCGTCCTGGGCATGGCCACGGACGCCGACGACCACGCGATCGTCCGCACGGTCATCGACCTGGCGGGCGCGCTGGGCTTGCGCGTGGTCGCGGAAGGCGTGGAGGACGAACGCACCTGGCGCCTGCTGCGCTCGGTCGGCTGCCACGTGGCACAGGGCTGGTTCTACGCCCGCCCGATGCCGGCCGACGAACTGGCCGAATGGCTGGGCCGCTACCGCCCCTTGAACCCGTCGTCCTGACCGCGACAGCCCCGACCCCCTAGTGGCAACGGAGGCGCGGCGCGCGGGGCCGAGCGCGCGGCGCGCCGCGCGCAGGTCGTCGACGCGGCTCCCGGCCGTCACCCCGCCTTGCGCGGGTCAAGGTGCTGAACGCGTCGGCGACGAACAGGTTTGGCGAACGGCCCGCCTGGTCGGCCAGATGGGCGCAGCCTGACCGCCGCTACGCCAGCAGCGGGCTCACCCGCGTCGGTTCCGGCCGTCCGGGAGAGCCATTCCACATTACGGCGACGTCGGGCACGTTGGCTTCGCGGTCACAGATATAGACAACTATCGCGTCGTCGCCGTAGGGGCCGAGCGAATGGAACCCGCCCACTCGCCTTCCAGTCCGGAGTAGCAGACGGCGCTTATCGCGGATCCACCGGCCCACCGCGGCCTGGTACGCCGGGGGCACGCGGTCGAGCAGGTCGAGTACCGCCCGACGCGTGCAGGCGTCCGCCGTTCCGGCGAGCACCTGCTTGCTCCAGATCTTGTCCAGCAGCTCGCGATAGTGGTCCACCGCGTCCGGGTCCTCGACGGCGTCGAAGGACAGCGCCGGTATCGTCCGCTTGGTCGTGCTGCTGCGGGCGGCGGCGTGGACGAACTTCTCGAAACGCTCCAACTCCCGCCCGAATCGGACCCTCGTTGTCGCCTGAAGGCGCAAGGACCTGGCAATCGAGATCGACCCCGCCGAAGATGTCTTCTGTGTCTCGCTGGCCGACTGTGGGGGTGGTCGATCACGACGATGATCGGCCACTGAGCGCAGTCGCCGTCGAGGGTCAAGGCGTGGTCTTCACGACGCTCAGGCAGGTCGTCGAGCGCCCGGACCGCGACAGCCTGCAGCGGCTCGTCCTGCCTCCGGCGCTCTTCGATCATGCGTTTGGTGCCACCGACCAGCTTCGGGGGACAGAAGCTTGCACGCAGAAGTTGAGGCGCTCTCGACGAGGAACAACTGGCGGTCGCATTCGGACGGTTCTCCATCCGCCGCCTGGGCGTTGGCGTGGGTTGCCCGTCCGTACGTCGAGGTGACGGCCGCTCGGGTCAGTTCGTCGCTTGGCGAGCCCGTTCCGCCAGGGTGGCGAGGACCTTGCGGGCCGTTGCCAGGTCGGCCGGGTCGAGGCCCGCGTAGATGTCGGCCGTGGTGCGGCGCACGCGCTCGTTGAGGTCGGCGAACAGGTTGGTGCCAGCGTCGGTGAGCGCCACCGGCTCGCCGGCCGTGACGAGTCCTTTTTGGACCAAGCCGGCGCAGAGCGCTTCGGCGGCAGCGCGGTCAAGGCGCAGCTGCGGCTGTGTCGCCAGGAAGGCGCTCAGCTCGCCAATAGAGGCCCACGGGCCGCGGGCGGTGATCACGCGGAAGGTGACGTATTCGGTGCCGGATACGCCGGCGTCGGACAGCACGTGGTCGAGCAGCGCGCCGAGTGCGCCCTGTGCCTCGGCGACGTCCTGGCCGGTCAGGGTTGGCGTCGTGGTCATGGCCTGGCTCCCGTCTGGTTGGCCCGGCGGTGTGCCGAGCAGGTCCTTGAGAATGGCGATGAGCTGACGGTTGCGTGGACTCGACGGGCCGCCGATCGGCTTGGTGAGGTCGTGCTGCAAGGCGTGCACCACGGCGATCGCGGCCTCGGTGGTCTCGACGCCCTTCTCGGTGAGGGTGAGCTGCACCGCCCGCGAGTCGGTCGGGTGGGCCGACCTCGTGACCAGGCCGGCCGCGGCCAGTGCGCGGATGAGCTTCGAGACGTAGATCGGCTCGAGTTCGGCGAACTCCGCGAGCTCGCGCTGGGTGGGTTGGGCGCCCCGCCGGGTCAGACCGTAGAGCGAGGCGATCAGGCTGTATTGCGCGTGGGTCAGGCCCAGCGGCGCCACAGCCCGGTCGACGGCCGCTCGCCAGCGCAGCGTCACGTGCCACAGCAGGCGGCCGGTCGCGGTGTCGTCGTCCACGGGATTTACTCTACATGGAAATAGTAGCCATGGAAACTAAAACCAACCGCGGACCTGGCAGCGAAGCGGAGCGAGCGGTGTCCGGCGGGAGCGACGGTCGCGCCCCCGACGGACCCGGGACCTCTTAGTTGGCGCCGAGGCGCTGCAGGATCAGCTCGCGGACCGCCTTCGCGTCCGCCTGGCCCTTCGTGGTCTTCATGACGGCGCCGATCAGGGCGCCCGCCGCTGCGAGGTTGCCGCCGCGGACCTTGTCGGCCACGTCCGCGTTGGCGGCGATGGCCGCGTCGACCGCCGCCGTCAGGGCGCCCGTGTCGGAGACGACCGCGAGGCCGCGCGCCTCCATCACCGCCGTCGGGTCGCCTTCGCCGGCTACGACGCCCTCGAGCACCACGCGGGCCAGCTTGTCGTTGAGCTTGCCGCCGTCGACCAGCGTCTGCAGTTCCGCGACCTGCGCCGGGGTGGCGCCGACCGCCGACAGCTCGATGCCGGACTCGTTGGCGCGCCGGGCCAGCTCGCCCAGCCACCACTTGCGGGCCGCCGCCGCGGTCGCGCCCGCCGCCACCGTCTGCTCGATCAGCTCGACCGCGCCGGCGTTGACCACGGACTGCATGTCCAGATCGGACAGTCCCCAGCTCTCCTGGAGGCGCTTGCGGTGCACCCGCGGCGGCTCCGGCAGGGCGGCCTTCAACGCCGACACCCACGCCGGGTCCGGGGCGAGCGGCACCAGGTCCGGCTCCGGGAAGTAGCGGTAGTCCGTCGCCTCTTCCTTGGAGCGGCCCGGGCGGGTGTCGCCGGTCTCCTCGGAGAAGTGCCGGGTCTCCTGCACGATCCGGCCGCCGGCCTCGAGCACCGACGCCTGGCGGATGATCTCGGAGCGGACGGCCCGCTCGACCGAGCGCAGCGAGTTGACGTTCTTGGTCTCGGTGCGGGTGCCCCACTCCTCGCCGGGCCGGTTGAGCGACGTGTTGACGTCGCAGCGCAGCGAGCCCTCCTCCATGCGGACGTCGGAGACGCCCAGACCGCGGAGGATGTCGCGCAACTCGGTGACGTAGGCGCGGGCCACCTCGGGCGCGAGCGCGCCGGTGCCGGGCACCGGCTTGGTGACGATCTCGACCAGCGGGATGCCGGCGCGGTTGTAGTCGACCAGCGACTCGGTGGCGCCGTGGATGCGGCCGGTCGCCCCGCCGACGTGCAGCGTCTTGCCGGTGTCCTCTTCGAGGTGCACCCGCTCGATGCCGATCCGCACCGTGCGACCGTCGACCTCGACGTCGAGGTAGCCGTCGACGCAGAGCGGCTCGTCGTACTGGCTGATCTGGAAGTTCTTCGGCATGTCCGGGTAGAAGTAGTTTTTCCGGGCGAACCGGCACCAGGTGGCGATCGAGCAGTTCAGCGCGAGGCCGATCCGGATCGTCGCCTCGATCGCGGCCTTGTTGGCCACCGGGAGCGAACCGGGCAGGCCGAGGCAGACCGGGCAGACCCGGGTGTTGGGCTCGCCGCCGAAGTCGGTCGGGCAGCCGCAGAACATCTTGGTGTTGGTGCCGAGCTCGACGTGGGTCTCCAGGCCGATGACCGGCTCGAAGGTGGCGACCGCGTCGTCGTAGGCGGGCAGCGTCGTGGTGGTCATCAGCCCTCCAGGGACGGCGGGGTCAGCGTGCCGACGGCGGACTCGAGCGCGGCGGCGACCCGGTACATGCGGTCGTCGGCCATGGTCGGCGCCATGATCTGGAAGCCGACCGGCAGCCCGTCCGAGAGCCCGCACGGCACCGAGATGCCGGGCCCGCCGTAGAGGTTGGTGGGGATCGTGAAGAGGTCGGCGAGGTACATCTGGTAGGGGTCGGAGGTGCGCGACCCGAACGGGAACGCCACGAACGGCGTTGTCGGCGAGACCAGCACGTCGACCTGCTCGAAGGCCTGGTTGAAGTCCTGCGTGATCAGCGTGCGGACCTTCTGCGCCTGGCCGTAGTAGGCGTCGTAGTAGCCGCTGGACAGCGCGTAGGTGCCGAGCATGATCCGCCGCTTGACCTCGGGGCCGAAGCCGGCCTCGCGGGTCAGCGACATGACCTCTTCCAGCGAGCGGTTGCCGTCGTCGCCGACCCGCAGCCCGTAGCGGACGCCGTCGAACCGGGCGAGGTTCGAGGAGCACTCGCTGGGTGCGATCAGGTAGTAGGCGGGCAGCGCGTACTGGAAGTGGGGTGCGGACACCTCGACGAGCTCGGCGCCCAGCTTGGTGAGCGCGGCCAGCGCGTCGTGGAACGCGGCCATGACGCCCGGCTCGGCGCCCTCGCCGGCGTCGAACTGGGTGACCAGGCCGAGCTTGACGCCGGTCAGGTCGCCGGTCATGCCGCGCCGGGCGGCCTCGACCACCGGGGGCACGGGCTGGGGGATCGAGGTCGAGTCGCGCCAGTCGTGGCCGGCCATGACCTCGTGCAGCAGCGCGGCGTCGAGCACCGTGCGGGCGCAGGGGCCCGGGGTGTCGAGGCTGGAGGAGAAGGCGATGAGGCCGTACCGGGAGGTGCCGCCGTAGGTCGGCTTGGAGCCGACGGTGCCGGTGACCGCGCCGGGCTGGCGGATCGAGCCACCGGTGTCGGTGCCGATCGCCAGGGGGGCCTCGTAGGCGGCGATCGCCGCGGCGCTGCCGCCGCCGGAACCGCCGGGGATGCGGCCGAGGTCCCAGGGGTTGTTCGTGGGGCCGTAGGCCGAGTATTCGGTCGACGAGCCCATCGCGAACTCGTCCATGTTGGTCTTGCCGAGGATGACCGTGCCGGCGTCGCGCAGGCGCTCGACGACGGTCGAGTCGTAGGGCGGCCGCCAGCCTTCGAGGATCTTGGAGCCGGCGGTGGTCGGGACGCCCTTGGTGGTCAGCACGTCCTTGACGGCGACCGGCACGCCGGCGAGCGGGCCCAGGGTTTCCTTCCGGGCGCGCTTGGCGTCGACCTCGCGGGCGGCCGCGATCGCACCGTCGGCGTCGACGTGCAGGAAGGCGTGCACCTTGCCGTCGACGGCGGCGATCCGGTCGAGATGGGCCCGGGTCACTTCCTCGGCGGACACGTCGCCGTCGCTGATCCGCTTGGCGATCTCGGCCGCGGTGAGCTTCGTCAGATCTGACACCGTCACGCCTCCTCGTCCAGGATGCGCGGCACCCTGAACCGGTCTTCCTCGACGTCGGGCGCGCCCGCGAGGGCCTCTTCCCGCGTCAAGCAGTTGATCACGACGTCTTCCCGCAACACGTTGGTCAGCGGCACGGAGTGTGAGGTCGGCGGGATGTCCGCGGCGGCGACCTCACCGACCCGTGCCACGGCCTGGAGAATCACGTCCAGCTGGCCGGCGAACGTGTCGAGCTCCTGCTCGGTCACGGCGAGCCGCGACAGCCGCGCGAGATGCGCGACCTCATCGCGGGAAATGGCAGCCATCGGTGCCCCCTTGCGTCGTGTGGGCGATTCGTATGCGGTCGGTCCGCTCGCGAGCGTGACACGCGCGCGACGACCCGAGCGAGTCTATTTGTCCGGCCGAACGCCCCTCTGCCGGCCCCTCCGCCGTTTCGGAGCGGAAACAGAAGGACATTCAATCTTTACGCGCGAGCCCTTCAGACCCACCAGGACCGGACCAATCTCACTTCTTGTCCCGGGCCCGTCGTGGGCGCGACCGTCGCTCCCGCCGGGGACCGCTCCGCTGCCAGGTCCGCGGTGGCTCAGTGTCAAATCGGATGCGGCAACGTCTGCCGAAGAAGGTTGAGCGCGCGGCACGACGTCGCCGGCCCACCCGAGAGCGAGAGGTCCGGAACGCGTTCGGCTTCCGCGAATGCGATCAACCGCGCCGGTCCGCTGTGTTCGGCGATGGGCTGCAGATCTTGGAAGTTCGTTGCTGCCATACCAGCAACCATTTGCCAACTTCGTCGCGTGGGGTATCGGATTTGGGAAATTCGAGCTGTAAGTCGCCAGAATCGCCCTCCCGGTTGGACTCTCGCACCGCGGCCAACGGCAGCGGTGGCTGCTGGGAGCCGGCCCACGCACGCGCCCGCACCGGCAAGACCGGCGAAGGCGCTGGAACCGGGTGTCCGTTTCCCGGGCGCGGTCCCCGAGCGGGCTCGGGGTGGATGCCCGACGCACGGCCGAAGCTGCGGTGAGCCGGGGCCGGTCCGCGCCGCCCGAGACCAACTGGTGCGGTTGCCAGATGGCACTTGCGCCGGGCACCGGGCCGGGCCCGAGGGGCCCGGCCCTGCCAGGTTCGTGGCGCGATGCGGTCGAGCCCAGATCGATCTGGTCGGGCGCAGTCCGCGCGGGGGAACGGAAACATGTCGGCGGAGTGCGTCGAAGATCGACTCCGGGGTTGCCGCGGACGTGGCAGCGACGCGAAGCGAGCGGTGTCCGGCGGGAGCGGCGGTCCGGACCACCGCGAGCCCGGGACCGCTTGAATTTGGTTAATTGGGTTGGGTGAGGCGTTCGGCGAGGAAGGCTTCGAAGCGTTCGGCCGGGGCCGGGCGGGCGAGGGCGAAGCCCTGGCCGAGTTGGCAGCCGGCGGCGCGGGCCTGGTCGATCTGGGCGCCGGACTCCAGGCCCTCGGCGATGATCTCCATGCCGAGGCGACGGCCGACGCTGACCACGACGTCGATCAGGGGCTTGGCCAGGCCGCCGTTCTGTCGCGTCGTGACGTGTTCGCCGACCAGGGCGCGGTCGACCTTGAGGATGTCGATCGGTAGCCGGCGCAGGTGGGCCAGGCTCGCCTGCGCCGCGCCGAAGTCGTCGAGCGCCGTCCTGACGCCCAGCGCCCGCAAGCCCGCCAGCTGCGTGACCACCGTCGGGGTGTCGGCGCCGACGCGGCCCTCGGCTATTTCGATCACCAGGCGTTCCGGGGACAGGCGGCTCGCGACGAGGGTTGCGGCAACGTGGCTGACGAAGTCGGGCGCGGCCAGCTCGGCGGGGGAGACGTTGACCGACAGCCACAGCCGCGGGTCCCAGGCGGCGATGCGCCGGCACGCCTCCTGCAGCACCCACTGGCCGATCTCGCCGATCACGCCCAGGTCCTCGGCGACCGGGAGCAGCTCGCTCGGCAGCACCGTGCCCAGCGACGGGTTGCGCCAGCGCAGCAGCGCCTCGGCGCCGACCGGCTGGCCGTCGTGCAGGCCGAGGATCGGCTGGAAGACCAGGTCGAGCTCGCCGCGGGTGGCGGCGCCGGGTAGCTCCCGTTCGAGGTCCATCCGGCGCACGAGCTGCTCTTCGAGGTACGCGTCGTACCACTCGATGCGGTTTCGCCCGAGCTGGCCGGCGCGGCGGCGGGCCAGGTCGGCGCGGCGGAGGACGTCGTCGACGCCGTCGCCGCCCGCCAGTTCGGCCAGGCCGACGCTGACGTAGATGTGCACGGTGGCGCCGGGCAGCAGGTACGGCTCGGTCAGCGCGGTCAGCAGCCGGGTGCCCAGCGCGTACGCGACGACCGGGCCCTCGACCGTGACCACCGCGAACTCGTCGCCGGCGAGCCGGGCCGCGACGTCGTCGGTGCCGACCGTGGCGCGCAAGCGCCGGCCCACCTCGATCAGCACGGCGTCGCCGACCTCGCGGCCGCGGGCGTCGTTCACGCCGGCGAGGCCGTGCAGGTCGATCACCAGCAGGGCGCCCGTGTGGCCCTCGACCGAGCGCTGGGTGGCGATCGTGCGCATCAGCTCCCGGCGGTTCGCCAAACCGGTCAACTGGTCGGTGAACGCCAGCTTGTGCAGCGTGCGCTCCAGTCGGCGGCGCTCGCCGACGTCCCGGATGTGCACGACCAGCGCGGCCACCTCGGGGATGTCGCGCTGGTCGCTGACCGTGGACTCGGTGTCGCGCCAGGCGCCGTGGCCGTCGCGCAGGCGGGCCGGCACCAGCGCCGGTCGGGCGTCCTCGTCCTCCGTGGACAGTGTCTGGTTGAGCACCGCGAGCACGTCGGCGGCGTCCTCCGGGTGCATCAGGTCCGGGAACGCCCGGCCCACGACGTCCGCATCGGACAGTCCGAAGAGGCGTGCGGCGGCCGGCGACTGCCAGCGCACCACGAGGTCCTCGCCGACCACCATCGTCAGGTCGCCGGCGCCGGACACCAGCGAACGGAAGTGGGCCTCCTGTGTGGACAGTTGCCGCGCATAGCGGCGGACGTCGGCGACCGCGAACACCTCGCGGGCGACGACGGTCGGTATCACCGACAGGCCGAGCACGATCGCCGTCTTGTCGAACTGACCGACCGTGATGAGATGCCAGGCGGCGGCCAGGGTGGCGACGACTGCGGGGATGGTCAGCAACGGGTACGCGGACAGGTGCGACTCGGGCTCGCCGACCGGCGCGGGTTCGACACCGGCCTCGGTCCGCGCGGCGCCGCCGAGGATCAGCGCCGGGCTGACCACGACGGGCACGGCGGCGATCAGCAGGGCCCAGGACGGGCCCCGGTAGGCGAGGATCATCGAGATCGCGCCGACCCCGCCGAGCGCGATGCCGACACCGCCGCCGCAGAGCCACGCCGCCCGCCGGTAGGCGACCACCCGCAGCACGATCACCGTGGCGGTGGCCAGCCCGAACGAGCCGACCAGGGCCGAGGCCAGCGCGGCCGCGGGCATCCCGCCCTGCGGCGGCAGCAGCCAGACCGCGAACGCGATGCTGATGCCGAGGCTCACACCGTCGAAGCAGCGGCGCAGCCGGGCGTGCGTGGTGGTCGCGGCGCCGGGCAGGAGCAGCAGGCCGATCACGTAGAGCACGGCCGCGAAGGCGAGGCCGACGGAGACGATCGGCGCCCTGGCGCCGGCTGGGGCAAACGGCAGCAGCACGACGGACAGGCCGGTGGCGAGCACGCCCATGCCGAGATAGCCGGCGCCGCGGCACGGACCGAACGAGTGCACCCGGGCGTGGATCCGCAGCGCGAGCCGGACGAGGCGCGCCGTGCCGACGGCGGCCGTCAACGCCGTCGCGGCCGCGAGGGCGGTCAGCGTCGGCAGGAGCCCGGCGGCAGCGCAGACCAGCGCCGCCAGGGCCGCCGCGGGCGGCCCGGCGATGGCGACGATCCGTGCGTACGGGGGCAGCTGTGGGGACGTAGATGACACAGTGGTCATCCCCTTGGGTGGAGGGGGCCGGGGAGTCGCGGCGACAAGATACCTCGCCTCACACCCTCAACGAGCGTTCTCGGCTGAAAGTTACGCCTCTTGATGTCGCTCAGCCGAGAAGTGCGTACACCGTCTGGGCCTGTGCGGCCGGTGCGGTGGCGCCCTCCGGGGTCAGGGTGATGTCGGCGAAGGCCAGGGTGCGGCCGAGCTTGGTGACCCGGGCGAGCACCGCGACGTCGACGCCGGCGATCGGCCGCTGGAAGGTCGTCGACAGCTGCACGGTGGTCATCGGGACGAAGGCCGAGCGTGCGGCGGAGATCGCGATGACGGTCGCGGTGTCGGCGGCGGCCATCAGTGCTTGGCCGCTCATCGCGCCGCCCTCGCGGGCGAGGCGGTCCGACCAGGGCAGGCGGAGGGTGGCCGCGCCGGGCTCGACGTGCTCGACCACGAGACCGAGATCCCGCACCCAGGGCGCGAAGTTGTCGGCCAGGACCCCGTTGGCGTCTTCGACGGTGAATCCCACGACCTGAGGGTACGGGTTGATCGGCGTCGTGATGTTCGCGCGCGGCTTGTCAGTCGTGCTGAGCGGGTTCACGGGGCCGGTCCTGGTCACGGGTCGCTGGGTGCCGTCGCGAGGGCCGCGCCCAACGCGGTGCGGCGGTAGAGCACTGACCGGCCGCTGCGGGTGCGGGTGACCAGGCCCGCGTCGCGGAGGACCGCCAGGTGGTCGCCGACCGTGCCGAGGTTCATGCCGAGGGTGCCGACCAGTTGGGTGGTGCTGGCCGGCTCGGCGAGGGCGCGGAGCAGGCGGGCGCGGGACCGGCCGACCAGGCGGTCCAGGCCGTCGGCGGCCGGTGCGTCGGCGGGTGCGGCGATGCCGCGCGCCGGGTAGACCAGCGCGTAGCCCTCCGGCGGATCGGCGCCGATCCAGCCGCGGCCGAAGCCGCTGGGCACGAGGACGAGGCGGGCGCCGGCGACCACGTACGGCGGGGAGTCCCAGTCGTTGACCTGGATCGCACCGCCGTCGAGCCAGCGGAAGCCCGGGCGGAGGTCCGCCAGCGCGTGCGCCCAGCCGTAGGTGGCCAGCCGGCCGGCGCGCTGGACGACGTCGTGTTCCAGCAGCGTCTTGCGCAGCGGCCAGTCGGGCGCGAGCGTGCGGTCCCACAGGGTGCCGAGCGCGTCGGCGAGGCGGTCGAGGGCATCCGGTGCGGCGAACGCCTCCGGGAGCGGCTGGGCCCGTCCGATCCGGCCGGCGTTGTGCGGGCCGGCGTGCGCCGTCAGGGTGAGGTCGCGGTGCAGGCGGTCGGGCGGCGTGGCCCGCACCCGGGCCAGTTCGGTGGCGAACGCGGTGTCCATTCCGGAGGGTGCCGGCAAGAGGAAGTCCGGCGTCCAGCGGGCGCCGCGCATCGTGGCCAGGAGAGCGGCCAGGGTCGGCTCGGCCGCGGCGAGGGCGTCGAACGCCGGGCGGTGCCGGTCGACCCACGGGGCCAGCCAGGCGGCCGGGTGGCCGGGTGTGGCGACCGTGGTCAGCGCACCGACGAGTTCGACCATGGGCGACAACGCGAAGCGGGTGTTGGCCAGGTCGGTCGGGTCGACTTTCACCAAGGTCATTTTCGGCTCCGGACGAAACTCTACCGGTTCATCGGCCGGCCGCTCGATAGTGCCGGCGTGACCACGTACCGCGAGATTTTCGCCAACCGCGAGTTCCGGGCCCTGTTCGCCGGCAACGCCGCCACGGTCGCCGGCAAGACCATCCAGATGCTGGCGCTCTCCGCGCTGGTCTACGCATCAACCGGTTCACCGCTGCTGTCCGCGCTGGCGTTTCTCGGCGGTCTGCTGCCGCAGGCGTTGGGTGCGATGACCCTGCTGTCGTACGCCGACCGGGTCCGGCCCCGCGGCTTCCTCGCCGGCTGGGACGTCGCTCGGGCCCTCGCGGCAGCGCTGCTGGCCACCGGCGTGCTGCCGATCTGGGGGATGCTGCTGCTGATCATGGCATTCGGCGCCGTCGACGCGCTGAGCGGCGGCGTGCGCAACGCGATCATGGTGGACGTGCTGCCCGGCGGCTTCGTTCTCGGCCGCGCGACGCTCAACATCTCGGTCGGCGCGATGCAGATCATCGGCTTCGCGACGGGCGGCACCTTGATCGCGACGCTCGGCCCGCACCGGGCGCTGGCCATCGCGGCCGCGCTGATCGCGATCTCCGCGGCGGTCACTTACACCGGCCTGCGCACCCGGTCGCCGCGCGCCACGGGCCGGGCCGGCGTGGCGGCGACCTGGCGAGGCAACCGAGCACTGTTCATGAACCGGTCAACCCGCACGGTGCTGATCGCGAGTTGGGTGCCGAACGGTCTGATCGTCGGCGCGGAGGCGATGTACGTCCCGTACGCCGGCGACTGGGCAGCCGCCCTCTTCGTGGCCGCCGCAGCCGGCATGCTCGCCGGCGATCTTGCGGTAGGCAGGTTCGTACCGGTCCCGGTGCTGGACCGGTTCATCACCCCGCTGCAGGCGTTGCTTGCCGTGCCGTATCTGCTTTTCTTCCTGCATCCGGGCCTCGCCGTGGGCGCGGCCGCCGTCTTCGTGGCGTCGTTCGGCTACGCCGGCACGCTCGGCTTGCAGCAGCGCCTGGTCGACTGGGCACCGGAGAGCCTGCGCGGCCAGGCGCTCGGACTCGACGGCAGTGGGCGCATGACGTTCCAGGCCGTGGGCGCCACCGCGGTCGGCGGCGTGGCGGAAGCGACCGGCCCGGCGATCGCGATGACGGTGGCCGCGCTGGCGAGTCTGGCCGTGACTGCCTCGCTCCGCTCGCGCCTCCGTGCGGGCGCCCAGGTCCGCGACGATGAACCGGTCGATTCCGGTAATCGGATCCTGACCGCGGGCGGTGATTCCGGATAGGCGCGGTGGCGCGTCAAGATCTTCTGCTGTGTCGGGGGTTCGGACACGGTGGCGCCATCGTGAGAGACTGCCCGGCGTGGCGATCCTGACCGGCGCGCAGACCTCCACGCCCGCGGTGTCGCCAGCCATCGGCCGGCGGCCGGGTGCGGCGGCGCTTGCCGCGTTGGCGTTGGGGCTGGCCGGCCTCGGTTACCGGATCGCCGTGCTGCTCTCCGGCGCGCCGCCGACCAACAGCGACGAAGGCACCATGGGCCTCGCCGCGCTGCATATCGGGCAGGGGCGCGGTCTGCCCGTCTATTTCTACGGCCAGAACTACATGGGCACGCTCGAGGCCTACCTGGCCGCGCCGTTGGTCGCGGTCGCCAAGGGGTCCGTGCTCGCGTTGCGGCTGCCCAACCTGCTGCTCTACGTGGCCTTCCTCGCGGCGATGTGGGCCCTGACCAAGCGGCTCTACTCGCCGTGGTTCGCCACGTTCGTCGTGGGGTTGCTGGCCCTCGGATCCGACCGGATCCTGAAAAATCAGCTGATTTCGGGCGGTGGGTACCCGGAGATCAACACTGCCGGCGCCGCGCTCATGCTGCTCGGGGTCGCGCTCGCCACGCGGCCGAGGACCGCCGGCTACGCGGCGTTCGGTCTGCTCACCGGGCTGATGGTATGGGTCGACTGGCTCGTTCTGCCGTACGTCGCCGCCGCGGCCGCCGTGCTCCTGCTGAAGCGTCCCGGGCGACGGGCCTGGATCGCGCTCGCGGGCGGCACGCTCGTCGGCGTCGCGCCGCTCCTGATCCACGACCTGACCTCGGCGTGGAAGCACAGCGCGATCCCGACGTTCCTCGGCCTCAACGGCGGGGGTCCGGACGCGTCGTGGGCCGAACGCCTGCACGGCGGCGTGCTGACCGGCATCCCGCTCGCGACGGGCATGTGCGCGCCCGGCCGCTGCGAGCCCTGGCAGCTCTGGTGGGCGCCGGTCTGGCTGGCGCTGCTGGCGGTCGCCGGATATGCCGCATGGCGGGCATTCAGGACTAAACCCGATCGGGTACGCGCCGCGGGCCGCCTGGCCCTCGTCGTCGCCGCCCTGGTCAGCCTGCTGGTGTACGCGCGCAGCAACGCGGCCGGCAACACGCCGATGGAGAGCGGGCGCTACCTGCACTGCGTGCTGATCTCGACGCCGGCCGTGCTGTGGCCACTGTGGAGGCTGCGCGGCCGGGTCACCCGCTGGCTCGGCGGTGCCGGCCTGGCCGTGATCTGCGCGTTCGCCCTGGTGGCCACGGTGTCCGTGGTGCGGGAGCTGCCCCGGATCGCGGCCGTCGACGACCGGCAGGTCGGCCTGCTGGCCGAGCTCGACCGGCGCGGCGTCACCACTGTTTACTCCGAGTACTGGACCTGCGACTACATCGCCTACATCTCCGTCGAGCGGGTGCGCTGCGCGGTGATCTCGGCGGACCTCACGCCCGGCTTCGACCGCTACCAGCCCTACAAGCAGGCGGTCGCCGACGCCCCGACCAGGACGTTCGCGCTGCCCACGGGCTCACCGGAGAGCGCGGCGGTGCGGGCTTATCTCGACGAGCACCAGGTCTCGTACACCGTCGACGTGGTCTCTGGTTATGACCTCTACCAGCCGGCCACCCGCGTCGATCTGCCGCTGCCCGACTAGCGTGAGCGCTGTGAAGGTCTGGATCCCCCACGCCGACGGCCGCGCGCTGCTGGGCGAGGTGCCGCCCGAGGTCACGCTGGAGATCGCCGAACACCCCGACCGGCTCCCGTCGGACCCGGCGGACCTGGAGTTCTGGGTGCCACCGTTCCTGGCGCAGGCGGACTCGGTGTCCCTCACGTCGAAGATGCCGGCGCTGCGGGTGGTGCAGTTGCTGTCGGCGGGCGCGGACGCCTGGTATGGCCACCTGCCCGCGGGCGTCACCCTGCACGACGCCCGCGGTGTGCACGACTCGTCGACGGCGGAGTGGATCCTGACGGCGATTCTGTCCTATTTGCGGAGCTTCCCGGGCTTCGCCCGCGCCCAGGCCCGGCACGAGTGGTCCTACTCGTCCTACGCACCCACCGACGAGTTGGCCGGCAAGCACGTCCTGATCGTGGGCGCCGGCTCGATCGGCGCGGCCGTCCGCGCGCGCCTTGCCCCGTTCGAGGTGACGGTGACGTCGGTGGCCCGCTCGGCCCGCGACGGCGTGCACCCGGTCTCGGCGCTGCCCGACCTGCTGCCGACCGCCGACGTGGTCGTGGTGATCGTGCCGCTGACGAGCGAGACCCGCGGCCTGGTGTCGACGGAGTTCCTGTCCGCGATGAAGGACGGCGCCCTGCTGGTCAACGCGGCCCGTGGCCCGGTCGCGGACACGGCGGCTTTGGTCGAGGCGCTCTCGACGGGCCGGATCGGGGCGGCGGTCGACGTCACCGAGCCCGAGCCGCTGCCGCCCGACCATGCGCTGTGGGACATGCCGAACGTGTTGATCACGCCGCATATCGCGGGGTCGGTGCGGGGCCTGCACCCGCGCGCCTACCGGTTGGTGGGGGAGCAGGTGCGGCGCTATGTGGCGGGCGAGCCACTGGAGAACGAAGTAGTCGGCGGCTACTGACCCGGGTCCACGCCACGGTCTGGCGGTTGCAACCGGCATTCGGCTCGTCAATTCCGCGAACGCTTCGACGGCGCGCATCCCGGCCGCATGGCGTCGCGGCTGACGCCTTGGCCGGTGCCGCGCGCACGGCTCGTAGGTCGTGGGCGAGCCGTTGGGGAACGAGGTTGTCGGCGGTTACTGAGCCGGTTCACCGCGAGGTCCCCGCCGTGCTCAACTTTCGCGTACGTGCCTTTGGTTGTGGGGCGCGGACCTGGCAGCGGAGCGAAGCGGAGCGGTGTCCGGCGGGAGCGGCGGTCGTGCCCACCGCGGGCCCGGGCAAATCGGACCTTGATCTATTGCTTGTTCTTGTGCCACTCGATGCCGTGGCCGCTGGCCTCGACGAGCCGGCCGAGGTCGTCGCGGCCGACCGACGCGAGTGTGACCGCGTAGCCGTCGCGGAGCAGGACCACCGCGCGGCCGCGGTCGTCGGTCGCCAGCTCGCGCACCTCTGACCAGGGGATTCGCTTGCTGGCGAGGAGGCCGCGGACGCGTAGGCCGGATGCGTCGGCGTCGGTGCCCGAGCGAAGAACCCAGACAAAAACCGCAATCGGGATGAGCAGCAGGGGTACGAACAGCCAGCGTACGTCCGAGCCGTCGTCCGTCGCGGTGGTGGTGGAGGAGGCCAGGCTGGGGCCGAACGCGATCGGCAGCACGCCCACGAACGCGATGAACGCGGCGATCAAGATCGACTGGTGTGGACGGAAACGTACCCTGTTCATGTCGGCCATCATCCCACCTTCCGTCGGGGCGCTTTTGTCGGTGGTCGCGCGCATACTGTCGCCCATGACCGTCCTCCTCGCGATCGGCACCAGCAAGGGCCTGTTTCTCGCGACCAGCGGCAATCGGGCCGACTGGGAGGTCAGCGGGCCGCACTTTCCGATGACGTCGATCTACGCGGTCGGCATCGACCGGCGCCGCGCCGCGCCGCGGCTGCTGGTCGGGGTCGACAGCTCGCACTTCGGTCCCAGCGTCGCGACCAGCGACGACCTAGGTCAGACCTGGTCCGAGCCCGACGCCGCGCCGGTGGCGTTCCCGGCCGACACCGACACCTCTCTGGTGCGCGTGTGGCAACTGGCACCCGGTCCCGAGAGCGAGCCGGACGTGGTCTACGCCGGCACGCAACCCTCGGCGCTGTTCCGCTCCGACGACGGCGGGCGCACGTTCACGCTGGTCAGGCCGCTTTGGGACCACCCGCACAGGCCCGACTGGGGTGCCGGCTTCGGCGGCCAGGCGATCCACACGATCCTCCCGCACCCGGCCGACCCCGCCCGGGTCCTGGTGGCGATGTCGACGGGCGGGGTCTACCGCACCAGCGACGGCGGCGAGAGCTGGTCGCCGGGCAACGCGGGCATCCGGGCCGGCTTCTTCCCCGACCCGTTCCCGGAGTTCGGCCAGTGCGTCCACAAGGTGGCCCGCGACGCCGGCGACCCGACCCGGCTCTACGCGCAGAACCACGGCGGCGTCTACCGCTCCGACGACGAGGGCGCGACGTGGTCGTCGATCGCCGAGGGCCTACCCAGCGACTTCGGCTTCCCGATCGTCACCCACCCGGCCAAGCCGGCCACGCTCTGGACCTTCCCGCTGTCGGCCGACAGCCACCGCTTCCCACCCGACCACCGCTGCCGCGTCTTCCGCTCGACCGACGCGGGCGACTCGTGGCAGGCGCTCTCGGCGGGCCTACCCACGGAGCCGTTCTACCCGACGGTCCTACGCGACGCGATGTGCACCGACAACGCGACACCGGGCGGCGTCTACTTCGGCACGCGCTCGGGCGAGGTCTGGTCCAGCCGCGACGAGGGTGAGTCGTGGGTGCGGGTCGCGGCCCACCTACCCGACGTGCTGTCGGTGAAGGCCGCGGAGCTATGACCGATGCGGTGACGGTCCTGCTGCCCGGCGTGCTGCGAGGTGAGGCGCAGGGCCAGAGTCGCCTCACCGTGCCCGCGGCGGGCTCGCTGCGCGCGGTCCTCGACGCGCTGGCGGCGGACTGGCCGCGGCTGGAGCGACGGTTGCGCGACGAGCGGGGTGATCTCCGGCGCTACGTCAACATCTACGTCGACGGCGACGACTGCCGCCGGTCGGGCGGGCTCGACACACCGGTCGCCGCCGGCGCCGAGATCCAGGTCCTCCCGTCGGTCGCCGGCGGCTAGCAAGCACCCGACCGCAGGCCGGCAGCCGGCGGCGAGAGGGGTGTTCGAGCCTGCGTCGGCGGTGGCGGCTACGTGGTGTCTGACGGCACGTCGCTCGCTAGCGGCTGGCAACGCGGACGGCCCGGATGGTCAGGCGGCGCCGGACGGCCATGGCCCTGGCGGGCTTCGTCGTGCTCACGTGCCACTTGGGCGCATCGCTGCCGGTTGCTCACCGACTGGTTCGGTGGACGCTGCGGCGATCACCATGTCCGACCGGTTTGCTGGCCGACGCCCTGCGGGGCGCGTCGGGCGGCGGTCGCCGCCCGGTCCGGGCACCGGCCGCGGGTCAAGCCCGCGGCCCAGTCTGGGGCGCCGGTCGTGGGCTAAG
>NZ_BONC01000003.1 GCF_016862515.1 Asanoa iriomotensis | reverse complement strand
GTCGCGGTGGTGATCGCCGCCGGTCTTGGGGTGGCCGGCGCCGCGGCACTGCGGATGCGGGCGACTGCCGGTCGCCCGCCGTTGCCGTCGCCCCGCCGCCCCGGGTCTCCCGCCGGGTCGCAGTCGCCGGACGAGCCGGGCGGGATGCCGGCGGTAGAGTCGGGCGCATGACGGAACGCCTGAGCCCCGGCGACGAGGCACCGAACTTCACCCTGCCCACGGACACCGGCGAGACGCTCACGTTGGGCGACCTGCGCGGCAAGAAGGTCGTGCTCTACGCGTACCCGGCGGCGATGACCCCGGGTTGCACCAAGCAGGCGTGCGACTTCCGGGACTCGCTGGCGTCGCTGCAGGCCGCGGGCTACGAGGTGGTCGGCATCTCCCCCGACAAGCCGGCGAAACTGGCGAAGTTCCGCGAGCACGACGCGCTCACGTTCCCGCTGGTCTCCGACGAGGACAAGCAGGTGCTGACCGCGTACGGGGCGTGGGGCGAGAAGCAGTCCTACGGCCGCACGATCACGGGCGTGATCCGCTCGACCTTCGTGATCGACGAGAAGGGCCGCATCGAACGGGCGATGTACAACGTCAAGGCCACGGGCCACGTAGCCAAACTGCGGCGCGACCTCGGCCTCGACTAGCAAGCCGTACGTTCGTACGCCAGAATGTCGAAGGCCGCACGGCGGCCCGGGGGTCGTAGCCCAATTGGCAGGAGGCAAACGGTTTAGGTCCGTTCCAGTGCGGGTTCGAGTCCCGCCGACCCCACCCGAATGGCTTGCTAGTTCGTGTCCGCTTCGCGGCCACGAACTAGGAAGCCATTCGGCATTCCGATTCCGGGGGCGACCCCCGGAGACCCCACGGTGGGTGGGCGCGGTCCGCGGTATGCGGGAGGCCAGTCCCAACGTCACCGTTGGGTCTGACCTCCCGAGGGAGTCAGCCTGAGCGGAGGCCACGCGCCGCTACACGGCATCAAGATGCGGTTGGTCTTCATCCCGGACAGTCGTCGGCTTGGGAGGAACAGCGATGGGTGAACTGCCGGACTTCACCGCCATGACCAAGGAAGAGATCGGCGACTGGTTCCTGAACAACGACACCAGCGCTCTGGTGGGGGCTGCCGAGCCGGCGGTCGAACCGATGGTGCAGGTCGATGAGCATGGTGCGCCAACGCGGCCACGCCGGCTGAGGCAGTGACTGCGCCTAGGTCAGGGTCATCGCGCGCGTAGCGTGGCGATGGCCTGGTCGATGCGGCGCTTGCGGGTCTCGGGCCTCTTCGCGCTTTCGATGGCGCGGACGTGTTCGCGCTTGCGGCTGTCGGTGAGGTTGTCGTAGGCCGCGCGGGCGAGTGGGTCGGCGGCCAGGGCATCGGCGAAGTCCGCGGGCTCGACGGCGACGCGCGGCTCGGTGTCCAACTCCACGTCGACCTCGACCTCCTCGCCGACCGTGACGCCCGCGGCCTGGCGGTTGGCGTTGCTCAGGCCGAGCAGGTGGCGGCCGCGCATGATGGCGACCCGGCTCCGCCACGAATGTCCGTTGACCGTGATCGTCACCGGTGGCCGCGCTCCCCCGCCGAGCGCCTCCACCACGGCGGGCGGAACCTCCAGCCCCCGCATGGGTTCGGGCGGCTCGACGACGGTGCGAAACTTCACGACTGCTCCTTGATGATCGGCCCGGTCTTGACGACACTACCGCCGCGTCCTGTGTGCTCTGAGTGACGGCGTGATCACTCATTCGTTACGTGGTGTGGGTCAACACGGCCCGCCAGTAACCGATCGCAGGAGGCTTCGTTGGACAACTCCCGCTCGTCGTCAAGGGTGCCCGCCGGCAACCCATGGTGGCGGCATCTGCTCCAGTTGATCGCCGTGGCGACGTTGGTGTCGCTTTCCCTCGCAGCGTCGGGGGCCGCCCCGGCCGCCGCCGGGCGTGGATACCCGGGGACCAAGCCCACCATCGTGCTCGTGCACGGCGCCTGGGCCGACGGCTCGTCATGGAACGGTGTCACGTCACGGCTGTTGAACGAAGGCTTTGTCGTACGCGTGCCACCCAACCCGCTGCGCAGCCTGCCGGGTGACTCCGAGACCATCGCCGACTTCCTGTCCACCATCCAGGGACCGATCATCCTGGCTGGACACTCGTACGGCGGTGCGGTCATCACCAACGCCGCGACCGGCAACCGCAACGTCAAAGCACTGGTGTTCGTGGACGCGTTCGCACCCGCCCAGGGTGAGAACGTCTTCGAACTCTCCGGACCCGACTCCGCACTCTCCGGCGACCCCGCCACGACCTTCGACTTCGTCCCGTACCCGAATTCCCCACCCGGTGACGTCGACCTCTACATCAAGAAGAACGTCTTCCTGCAGTCCTTCGCCAACCTCGTGCCCCGGCAGACCGCGAACGTCCTCTACACCATCCAGCGGCCGTTCGCGTTCAGCGCCGGCGGGCAGTCCTCGGGCCCGCCCGCCTGGCTGAACATCCGCTCCTGGTGGGTGCTCGGGACGCAGGACAAGATCATTCCACCGGCACAGCAGCTGTTCATGGCCGAGCGCGCCAACGCGAAGCTCACCCAGGTGCGCGCCGGCCATCTGTCGCTGGTCACCCGCCCGGACGTCGTGGCCGGCGTCATTCTCCAGGCCGCACGCAGCACAACCTGACCCACGTCGGTCATGGGGTTGTCAGCAACCCCATGACCGACCTAACCGTCCGGGTGCAGGTAGTAGCCGTCGTCGGTCGACAACGTCCGCTTGACCCTGCGGGACTTCTCGTCGGCGAGCACCTCTTCGGCCCCCTGCTCCAGCCGGTCGAGAGTGGTTGCCGCGACCTCGCCCGGATCCGCCTTCGGGACGTCGAGGTCACGCGACAGATCGGTGTCCATGAACCCGACGTGCAAGCTGAGCACATCGACACCTCGCGGCCGCAGGTCCGTACGCAATGCGTTGGTGAAGTTCCAGACAGCAGCCTTGCTCATCGAGTACGGCGCCAGAACGGGAAGGGCGTACCACGCCTCGTCGGAGACGACGTTGACGATGGCCCCGCCGCCGTTGTCGAGGATCACCGGCGCGAGGGCTTGCGTGGTACGGATCACCCCGTACACGTTGACGTCGAACACCCGCTCGGCGCTCGAGATCAGGTCGGGGTCAAGCGTGCCCTTCGGGTGGGCGCTCCCGGTGCCCGCGTTGTTGACCAGCAGCGTCACGTCGTCGCACTGTCGTGCGGCCGCGGCGACCGACGTCGGGCTCGTCACGTCGAGGTCGACCGCGGTGATTCCCGGATGATCGAACGCTTCCGGATCGCGCACACCGACGTAGACCTTGCTGGCCTTGCGCGCCCGCAGTTCCTCGGCCATCGCCAACCCGAAGCCACGGTTCCCACCGGTAACAAACGCAACTGAACCCTCGACCTGCATCCCATTCTCCCGATTGAGCGCGACGGGCGCGGACATGCTGCCTCGGCATACCCGCCCTGACCGTGCTGAACCACCGCCGGGCTGGCCGAGTGTGAATCGACCAGCCCGGTCGCTGACGGAGCGCTAGAGCCGGCGAAGAAGGTTGTCGATCTCCGTGATCTCGGCCTGCTGGTCCTGGACAATCCTGGCGGCGAGAGCCGTGGCGTCCTGGTTGGAACCTTGGGCCATCTCTTGCCGCGCCATCGTGATCGCACCTTCGTGGTGAGCGACCATCATCGTCAGGAACTGCTTGTCGAACGCGGTGCCGCTGGCCGCCGTGAGGGCTTTCATGTCCACCTCGGACATCTCGCCCGGCATGGGCGACCCGCCGTGGTTCATGCCGGCGCCCGGCGATGCGGCCGGCCGACCCCATCGCGACAGCCAGTCCGTCATCGTCCGGATCTCGGGCTCCTGCGCCTGCCTGATCCTGGCCGCGAGGGCTTTGACCTCCCCATCAGCCGCCCGCGTGGCGGCCATGTCAGCCATCTCGACCGCCTGGGTGTGGTGCGGGATCATCATCTGCGCGAACATCACATCCGCGTCGTTGAAGGTCGCCTGTGCCGTGGTTGACGGGTCTTCGCCGGTGGCCATGCCTGACCCGTGGTTCATTCCTGAGTCGGAGGACCCGGCTCCGCCGCAGGCGGACAGCGCGAGTCCTGTCGCGATCGCGACCGCGACGAAGCCGCGCCGCATCACAAGAGAGTTCGTAAACACAAAAGGCCTTTCGGTATCGGTACGTACGCGAGGACGAGTTGATGCGAGACAGCCGTACGGGCGTCCCGCACGCTCGCGGTCCTATACGCGCAGCACCGAAACCGTGGCCAGCTTCAACCCCGTGCGTCGCACCGGTGGCCCGCGAGACAGCGACGGAGCGGAAAAGGCCGGGCGCGCCCAACCGTGGGCGCGAGTCGAGATCACGAGCAGGGCGGTGAGCAGCAGGGCCGCGGCGACGCCGCTCAGCACCGCGAGGCAGATCTCCCAGAAGGACCCACCGTGACGGCCGGGCCCGGTTGGGGTTGAGGCGCGATCACAATCGGCGCAGTCACCGTCCGCGATGGCCGCCGACGACGAGATCTCAGCCGCATGGCCGTTCGCCGAGGCTCCGGCGGCCCGGGAGTGGTGCAGGTCGGTGTGGCCCAGGCTGTGCATCAGCGCCAGGCCCAGGACGGTGCAGATCATGAGGAGCTGCTGCGCGAGGCGCCCGATGCTCCGCGCGGTCGTCTGCCTGCCCGTTCGACGCACGGCGCCACGATACCCCATGGGGGTTTGTTGCTCCCCGATCCGGTGACACACGGCCATCGGCCGACGCTGATCCGGCATTGGACGGTGGGTGGAGGGTCGTCAGATGAGTGGTGACGGTTTGCCCCGCGACGATCGTGCGTGGCCGCGCGGCTCGTTCGTCGTGTCGGCCGTGCTGGTGCTGATCGCGGTGGGATCCAGCGTCGCGTTCGTGGTGGCTGCGGCCGACCGCGGCGCGCTGCAAGCCGCTCTCGTCGCCGGCGGTTTCCTCGTCGCGTTCGGGTACGGGCTCGCCGTGGCTGTGCCCGCGATGCGGCGGGCGATCGCCGGCCGCGACCTACCCGCCCGGCTCACCCTGCTGCAGTTCGCCGGGGTGGTAGTGGCCTTCGTGGTCATGGGGTTCGCGGGCGGCGTCGGCGGGGCCATGCTCACCGGTCTGATCGGTGGCCTCCTGATCGCGAACATGTGGGCGATCCGGAAAGCGCGGGCCAACCGCTCGGTCGTGAACGCTTACGAAGCCTCGCTGCCCCCGACACCGGCCGTCGACGAGCCGCCGGCCCGCGACGTCGACGTCCTCGGGCCGGCTCTGCGTCTCGCCGTGTCGCAGGATGGTCGACGGTCGCTCGCCTGGGTGCTCGCCCTGGCCGTCGTCGTGGTCGGGAGCGCCGCGCTCGACGTGCCCGACCGCGTGCTCGGCTTCGTCGTCCTCGTCGGCGTCCTGCCGGTCGGGTGGGTCCTGCGAAGGCTGGTGGCCGGCTGGTTGGCGCTACGCGACCTCAACAAAGGAACGACACCCAGGCGGGCGTACGTCGTCCTGCTGCACGACCCGGCACCGCGGATGATCAGGCCGCTGCTCGGCGTGTGGGCGGACCCGCCGGTGCCGCGCGGCGGACGGCTGCCGAAGCCCGAGCGGGTCTGGATCTACGGCGGTGCCTACGTGATCGGTGGGGCCAGCCAGCCCGAGTTCGACGGCGCCAACCTCGCCCGCGACGGTGGCGTGGTCGTGGTGACCTTCAACTACCGCCTCGGCGTGGAGGGGTTCGCGCAGATCACCGGCGCCCCACCCAACCGCGGGCTGCTCGATCAGGTGGCCGCACTGGAGTGGGTGCGCGCGAACATCGCCGCTTTCGGTGGCGACCCCGAAGAGGTCACGGTATTCGGTCAGTCGGCGGGGGCCGGATCGATCGCCGCGCTGCTGGCCATGCCACGCGCGGCCGGGCTGTTCCGCAGGGCCGTCGTGCAGAGCATGCCGGGCACCTACTTCTCGACAGAGCTCGCCGCCGACATCGCCTCCGCGTGCGCCGCCAAGCTGGGACTGCGTCCCGTCGTCGCGGACCTGGCCGACGTGGACCCGGAGCTGCTCGTCCTCGCCGCGGACAACGTCACCGCCACGATGGCCGACCGGGCCGAGCGCTGGGGTCAGCCCGCGCACCGGTCGATCCCGTTCGCTCCCGTCGTCGACGGCGAGGTCCTGCCGACCACGCCCTGGCAGGCGCTGGCCGCCGGCGCCGGCCGCGACATCGACCTGCTCGCCGGACACACGCGCGACGAGCACCGGCTGTTCACCGTGTTCACCGGCTTCCTCGGCGAGGTGACACCGGAGCAGGCACGGACCGCCTTGCGGATCTTCGGCCCCGACGATGGCCGTTACCAAGACGCCGGCCCGGACGAGTTGTACGAGCTGGTGCACTCCGACTGGCTGTTCCGCATGCCCACCCTGCACCTCGCCGAGGCACAGGTCGCCGGCGGCGGCCGGGCGCACTTCTACGAGCTGACCTGGCCCGCCCCGGGCATGGGCGGCGTCCTCGGCGCCTGCCACGGCCTCGACGTCCCGCTCGTGTTCGGCAACCTGACCAGCGGCCAGCCCGCCGTGCTGATCGGTGACAACCCCACCGCCGAGGCGGTGGCACTCTCACGAAAGATGCGGGCCGCCTGGACCCGCTTCGCCTCGCACGGCGACCCAGGTTGGCCGGCCTACGACGCCGACCGCCGGCTCACACAGGTCTTCGACACCTCGCCGGCTCTCACCCCGTACCCGGAAGAGATGTCCCGTCTGATCTGGCAGGACCATGCGTTTCTGCCGCACCCAGTCGTCGCACCGCGGCCATGAGCAGGCGCCAGAACGCGTCCACGTCCAGCCCGACCGCGACGTCCACGTTCGGTGCCCGCCCGGTCCGGCCATGCAGGTCGACGACGGTGGCACCGCGGGTGTGCGTACCCGTCAACTCGACAACGACCGGGGCCGCGACCGTCCGGACGATCGCCGCGTCGATGACCGCGGCCACCGCGATCGGGTCGTGCACCGGCGGATCCGCGAGCCCGAACTCCCGCAGGTAGGTGCTCGCGAAGAACGTCATCAGCTCCGCGCAGACCGCGCCCAGCCGGGTGCCCAGGCCGCGGAACTCGGCGATGACCTCCGCGGTCGCGAGGGCCTGGTGGGTGACGTTGAGTCCGATCATCGTGGTCGGCAGCCCCGACCGCAGCACGATGTCGGCGGCCTCGGGGTCGGTGACGATGTTGAACTCGCCGTAAGGCGTCGTGTTGCCTCGATCGGTCGAACCACCCATGAAGACGATCCGGTGTAGGCGCGGCGCGACCTCGGGATGCCGGCGCAGCAGCAGCGCGACATTGGTCAGCGGCCCGAGCGCGACCAGGGTGACCGGCTCGGTCGAACCCATGATCTCGCGGCGCATCAACTCGACCGCGTGCACGTCGGCGACCTCTGCGACCGGCAGATCGAGGTCGGGCCCGTCGAGCCCCGACGCGCCGTGGATGTATTCGGCGACGCTCAGGTCGCCGACCAACGGCCGGTCGCAGCCGGCGGCGACCGGCACGTCGGTGACGCCGGCCAGGGCGAGCATCTTCAGCGCGTTCCGCGTCGTCTTGTCGAGCGTCTGGTTGCCCGCGACGGTCGTGACGCCGAGCAGTCGCAGCCGGGGGTCGCCGACGGCCAGCAGCAGCGCCAGCGCGTCGTCGTGCCCGGGGTCGCAGTCGACGATCACCGGCTGAGCGGCGTACTCCCTCATTCGCTCGACGATAGATGCACTCACGGCCGGTTCGAGGATTTCTCACGCCGTGCAACGCCGGGCGTCGGCGGCTCCGTCTAACCCGTGCCAACCGTGGCGTACGCGTTAGGAACCTGATGAACAGCCCTCGAGACTGGCCGCGACCCGCCGATGACGTTCCGTCGCCGAAGCGGGCCGGATGAGCCGGCGCGTATCGCGCCGCGCGGTGTTGGGAGCGTCGGTGCTGGCCCTGACGGGCGCCGGCGTGGTCGAGGCGAGCGCCCTGTGGCGGCTGTCCGGCGACGGCGGGACGGCGACGCCGGCCGCGGCGAAACCCAGCCACTCGCCCACGCCCAGCCCGACGCCGGACTACCTGGCCGAGGCGAAGGCGAAGATCACCGCGTACGTGAACAGAGTCGGCAAGGGCCATCTCACGGTGGCGGTGAAAGACCGGGGCTCGGACATCGCGGTCACCGCCGGCGCCACCCGCTTCCAGACCGCCAGCATCATCAAGGTCGACATCCTGGCGGCCCTGCTGCTGCGTGCACGGCAGCGCGACCAGGAGATCACCAACACGGACCGGCGCAACGCCAAGAAAATGATCACCCTGAGCGACAACTCGGCGGCGACGACGTTGTTCTGGAAGGTCGGTGGGACGGCAGGGCTCAACACGGCGAACCGGACCTTCGGGTTGAAGGAGACCGTACCCACGTCGTCCTGGGGGATGTCGAAGACCACGGCGGCCGACCAGATCCGCCTGCTCACCGCGATCACGGACCCGGACGGCCCGTTGGACGACGACGGCCGGAGCTACCTCTTCGACCTGATGAGCCAGGTCGACGAGACCCAGGACTGGGGAGTCCCCGCGGCGGCCGGCGCCGACACCACGGGGGTCTACGTCAAGAACGGCTGGGACACCATCACGGCTGACGGCGGCCTCTGGCAGGTCAACACCATCGGGCGGCTGGTCGAGCCGGGCCACGACTGGCTGGTGGCGGTGCTCTCCAACCACCACAAGACCCAGACCGCGGGCGTACGGATGATCGAGGCAGCGGCCAAGTACGTGCTGGGTGAGCTGCGCAAAATTCCGACCGCGTAGGCGCGTCAGCCTTCCGCCCGTCGCTGCCAATGGATCGTCCAGCCGCGGCGCCAATGCTCGGCGACGACGGGGTGACGCCGCAGCAGCAGCCATTTCCAGACGTCGACCAGCAGGGTTGACGCCAAGGCTCCGAGGATGAGCACGGCGCCGACACCGATGACGAGCCCGAGGGTGGCGTCGGATGGAATCGCCGCGTCGGCGAGCGCGCGGCCGGCCTTGCTGGCGGCCGTGGCCAGCAGCGCGAGGTAGACCAGGACGGCCGCGACGCCGACCAACCGGTGGCGGCGGCGGCATTTCCGGCACCTCGGCACCGCGACTTCCTTTGTGGACAAGCCGCTGCCGTCGCGCCGGAAGAGTTCGACCCGCCGCCAATGCTCTGGTGCACCGGCGTTTTCGGCACAGAAGTGGCACGGCACCGGATCATCCATGTAAGCCAATGTATCCTTTCCGCTGTGCGGGTCGGGGCCTGTCAAACGCCAGAGATCCTCGGCGATGTGGCCGCGGCCGTGGGCGTCGTGCGGGACTTCGCCCGTCAGGCCGACGCCGCCGGGGCTGAGCTGCTGCTGTTTCCGGAGTGCTTCCTGCAGGGGTATCTCGTCTCCGACGAGCATGTGCGGCGGCACGCGCTGGAGATCGGGTCGGCCGGGCTCACGTCGGTGCTGGGCTCGCTGGCGGCGATCAGGCAGACGCTGGTGTTCGGCATCATCGAGCGGGCTTCGGGCGCGTTTTACAACACCGCGGTCGTGGTCAGCGACGGGCGGGTCGTGGGCTCGTACCGCAAGACGTTCCTGACCCCGG
Organism: Asanoa iriomotensis; assembly: GCF_016862515.1. Taxonomy (GTDB): domain Bacteria; phylum Actinomycetota; class Actinomycetes; order Mycobacteriales; family Micromonosporaceae; genus Asanoa; species Asanoa iriomotensis. The sequence goes on along the minus strand of NZ_BONC01000003.1, from coordinate 243,447 downwards.
GCGAGGCGGTGTTCACGGCGGGCACCGAATACCCGGTCTTCGACCGGTTCGGGATCAACATCTGCTACGACACCCAGTTCCCGGAAGCGGCCGCCGCGGTCGCGGCGGGCGGTGCGCAGGTGCTGCTGGTGCCGGCGCAGAACATGATGCGCCGCGAGAAGGCGTTGTGGTGGCAGGACAGGCACAACGAGATCCGGTCCCGCCGGGCGCGGGAGACCGGCATGTGGCTGGTCTCGGCCGACGTCACCGGCTCGCGCGACCCGTCGCGGGTCGGGCTGGGACCCACCTGTGTCATGAACCCGGCGGGCGAGGTGGTCACCCAGGTGCCGGCCGGCGAGATCGGGATGGTCAGCGTCGAGATCGCCGCAACGGCCCGTCCAGCCACGCGGCCACCTGGCCGGTTCCTCAGCCGGACCACCGTCAGGTCGGGACGTTGCCGCAACAGGTGATCCACCCTGTTAGCCGTGTGGGGGTGTGTCCGCCAGGCCCAGCGCACGATGTGGTCGCGCTCGGTGAGGATTGTCCATAATGGTGGCTCGGTGTTGCCGTTCCACAGCGTCTGCCGGCGCAGCCTGCGGACGACGGTCCGGCGGAAGACCTGCCGCATCACGCGGGACCGTGGCAGGTCGAGCCAGACCAGCAGGTCGGCCCGCTCAGCCAGGCGGGCCCGCACCAGGCTGTACTGCCACTCGGTCACCCACTCCGCCCGCGAACTGAACCGCTCGACCTCGGCCTCGAACGTGGGCAACGGGGTCCAGCCCGGCCCGTGATACAAGGAGTCGATCTCGACATGCGGCACCTGAAGCGTTGCCGCAACCAGCCCGGCAACCGTCGTCTGCCCGGACCCGGACGTGCCCGCGACGATCACCCGCCGCGGGAGGCGCGGCAGCGGGTCGTTGACCGTCAACAACGGCACCGTCAATCCGGGAAGGTCTCGCGGATTGCCGCCTCCAGGGAGCGGCCGGTGGTCGGCTCCACGAACTGGTTGGCCACCATCAGGTCGCCGAGGTGCGAGGGGTTGACGCCTGACTCCTTGCGGCTCAGCGACTGCAGTGCGCCGCCGAGGCGGAGCGATGCCTTGACGGCGGTGGCTGGCAGGTGGCGGACCCGGCGCGGGCGGCCGGCCGCTCCGGCGATGCGCGCGAGCATGTCGCGCCACGTCAGGTTCTCGTCGGCGGCTGGGAGGTCCGCGCCGCTGCGCTGTTCCAGGGCGTCGACCGCGATGCTGGCCACGCTGCGGGCCGAGACCACCGCGGTGCCGCCGGCGGGGGCCAGCAGCGGTGCGCGGGACCGGGCCCAGCGGTCCAGCGGGCCGGCCCAGTTCGGCAGCCGGTCGCCGGCCCGGCCGAAGACGAAGGGCAACTCGATCACCGCCACCGGCAGGTCGGGACCGGCCGCGGCGCGGCCTTCGCCCGCCTGCTCCATCCGGCAGCGGATGTACGTGTGGCGCTCCGCCAGCCGCCACTGCGGGTGCAGCCGTTCGAAGTAGGTGTAGTACGAGCCCATGATGACCCCGCGGGTGAGGCCCTGCGCCCGGGCCGCGGTGAACAGGCGCACCACTGGGTCCACGAGGTCCCTGCGGAACACCGGGTAGATCGGCTTGGGCAGCGGCCGTTGCTCGTCGGTGCGCGCCGCGTAGACCACGCCGTCGTGGCCGGCCAGCAGCGCGCCCAGCTCGTCGACAGAGGCGGTGGCGAGGTCGAGGACGTGGTCGACGCCCGGGCCCGCGCTGCGGGCCGTCGTGGTCGCGTCATGGCCGCGGGCGCGTAGCTCCGCCGTGACATGGGCGCCGATCAGACCGCTTCCGCCGACCACGAGAATTCGCACGCGGGCATCGTCCACTATGGAACCCGTTGTTTGTCAAGCCCGTCAGTCGGCGAACGCCTGGCCGCGGTCGGCCAGGGCGGCGGCGAGGATGCGGACCGCCTTGGGGCCGACGCCGTGCATGGCCAGCAGGTCGCGCCGGCGACAGGCGGCCACCTGGTCGAGCGTGGTGATGCCGGCCTCGAGCAGGGCGCTGTTGGCCGGCCGCCCGATCGGCGGCAGGTCGCCGATCCGCTCCGGCACGTCGCGGGTACTCACGCGATCAGGGTATCCGGTTGCCCGCACGACCTAAGATTTCAGCAGGGACGCCGAAGCGCGCTCCGGGAGGTTGTCGTGGAGATCTCAGGCATTTTCACCGCACTGTTCATCGGCATCATCATCGGCGCGCTGGGCCGGCTGGTCCTGCCGGGCAAACAGCGCATCGGCTTCTGGCTGACCCTGGTGGTCGGCATCGTCGCCGCACTGCTGGGCACCCTGCTCGCGGCCGCGGTCGGCGTCGCGGACACCGACGGCATCGACTGGATCGAGCTGTTCCTCCAGATCGCCTTCGCCGCCGGCGGCGTGGCTCTTGTCGACCGCCTACGCGGCGGCGGCAACCGACGCCGCTCCATCACCCGGTAACCGCCAGGGACGGCGGCACGGACGCGTCGGCCCGATCGACCGGCAAACACTCGCGAGGTCAACCCGCAGCAGCGGTCACGGGCGCCGGCAGCACCGTCAAACCGTGGTAGACGGCTGTCGGTTACGTTGTCGCAAGGTGGCGGTGGACGAAGTCGATCCAGCGGGTGAGAGCTTGCGGCGGGGTGTTGGCGTGTGGGCCGCTGTAGCCGGCCAGCTCTTTCTCCTTCGAGCCGAGCAGGCCGAAGAGGGCCAGTTGACCCTCGCGCGGGAAGATCTCGTCGTGCCACTGGAGGTGGAAGAGCGTCGGGGCCGTGATGCGGGCGGCGTCGTGGGCGATCCGGTGCGGCGCGGACAGCGCCGCGGGCATCGCCGCTGACTGGTGCAGGCCGAACTTGCCCAGGACCGCGCAGCGCAGGCGGTCGCCGAGGGTCGCCGCCAGCGGCAGCCCGTAGCGCGTTCCCATGGACAGTCCGACGTAGGCGAGGCGGTCCGGGATCGCGAGGCCCGCGGCCACGACGGCATCCACGGCGGCCAGCCAGTCGCTGGTCATCCGGTCCAGGACGGCCTCGATCCCCGTCTCGGCGATTCGCGCCTGGTAGTCCGCGGGCGGCAACGGCGAGGACACCCGATCGCCGTGGTGCGGGCCGTCGATCGCGACCGCCGCGAAGCCGCCGTGCGTCGTGAACCACTGCGCCAGCGAGACGATCCGGCTGCTCCGTTTGTGGCCGCTGCCGCCGTGGCCCAGCAGCACCAGGGGTCGCGGGGTCGGGTCGGCGGCCGGCGACCACAGCGCCACCGGCACCTGGCCGACGCGCAACGACCGCTCGACGACGCCGTCCACGCAGCCCATCAAACGCCGTCATGGTCGGGCGTGTCGAGCCACGTACTCCTGGCTGGTCAAGGTTTGGATCGTGGCCATCAGAGTGTCGGTGTGCCGGCGGATGTCCGCCGGGCGGTCGACCCGCACCGGGATCGGCGGGCCGAAGGTGATGCTGTTCGGGTGCCGGCGGGGCAGGCGGGTGCCGGGTGGGCGCAGCCGGTCCGTGCCGACGATGCCGACCGGGACGATGGGCACGCCCGCCCGGTGCGCGAGGCGGACCACGCCGGTGCGGCCGCGGTAGAGACGGCCGTCCGGCGAGCGGGTGCCCTCCGGGAAGATCGCCACCAGGCCGCCGTCGCGCAGGATCGGCTCGGCGGCGTCGAACGCCGTCAGCGCGGCCCGGCCGCCGCCGCGGTCGACCGGGATCGCGCCCATGCCGGTGACGAAACCCCGGGTGAGCGGGGCGCGGAAATACTCGGCCTTGGCCCAGAACGCGATGTGCCGCGGCGTCAGGATGCCGAGGAACAACTGGTCCGCGACCGACAGGTGGTTGGCGGCCAGGATCGCGCCGCCGTGTGGCAGGTGGTCGAGGCCCGTGACGGTGGGCCGCCAGCGCCGGCGCAGGTATCGGCCGACGGTGTGGTGCGCGAGCGCGTACAAGGGCGGCATAGACAGTGTCTACCAGGTGGCCGTAGACACTGTCTATGCCGGTGGGCCGCGCTTGATCCGGTCCCGGTATGCCGCCAGCCCGCCATCGGCCTCGTCCGGTGCCAGTTCCACCCACCACGTGCCGCCCGCCTCGGTGAACTCCCGCACCTGGCGCGCCGGGTCGGCAGACCGCACCACGTTGAAAGCGACGTCGAGCCCGGGCCGGTCGAGCGCCGCCACCACCTCGGCGACGTCGGCCGGCCGCAGCAGGTCACCGGTGCGCTGATGGACCGTCATCAGATAAACGCCGTCCCAGCGCGCGGCGCGCGCGAGCGGCCGGCGGTTGGGCCAGCCGGCCGCCACCCACACCGGAATCCGCGGCTCCTGGATGGGCGCCGGCGCGATGGTGACGTCGTCGAGGCTGAAATGCCGACCGGCGAACGAGAACGGCCGACCGGTCCACAGACCGGCGACGACCTCGAGCGCCTCATCGAGCACGCCGGCCCGCGCCCGGGCGTCCCACTGCTCGCCGAACGGCGTGAAGTCGACCTCGGCGAAACCCAGCCCCACCCCCAGCGTCATCCGCCCGCCCGATAGTCGGTCGACGGTGGTCGCCTGCCTGGCCACCTGCCATGGCCTCCGGCGCGCCAACGGGGTGACCATCACCCCGATCCGGATGCGGTCGGTCGCGGCCGCCACGACGCCTAGGCAGATCCACGGATCGGCCAGCGGATCCGGGGTGTTGAGCCCGTCCTGGAGGAAGAACCCGTCCCAGCCCGCCGCCTCCGCCTCGCGGGCCAGCTCGGCGAGCAGCCGGGGGTCGGCGTAGTCACCGTTGACGGGCACATCGAGTGCGAATCTCATGGTGTGATCGTGGCATTGGGGTGTGACGATTTCGCCGGCCCAACCAGTCTTCGCAGGTGACAGCCACCCAGCCGGCAGGTTGGTGGCACTCGCAGCGTCAGTCCATGATGGTCGGTGATGCGAGCGCGGCCCTGGTCGCGGCGCCGGGCGTGGCCAACCTCGGCGTGTCGGTGGTCAAGACCCAGAACGCGCGGGCGCTGAGCCGGCTGCGGGCGGTGTTGGGCGAGGATTTCGCTCGAGCTGGGTGAGCAACGGGCCGAGCAGATCGTTCAGCTCGCGCGCGATGACGGCGACCGCCCGGCGGGCGGCATGTTCGACCTCGTCGGCGGCCGGGCCGGGCGGCGTCGGCGGCAGGTGGTCGGGCGGGATCGTCGCCGCGACCAGCAACTGGGTACGCAGGTGCGGCGCGCGTACGACATCGTGGTCCGTGGGTGTGAGGTATTGACCAAAGGTCTGTGGCCAGTCGCGCCAGCCGCGGTCCTGCGTCCAGTGCCGGTTGCCCGACAGCTCCGCCGGCCATGGCGCGGCGATCGCCGCCTCGCAGGTCAGCGTGCCGTCCCAGGTGTTGCGGCGGCAGGTGGCGGAGATGACGCGGGGGTGCCGGCGGAGGTACGCGGGCTCGAGCTCCGTCGCGATCCGCCAGGCCGTCGCGGCGAAACCGGTCGACGCGACGTCGCCCCACGTCTCGGCAAATTCGGCAATCTTTTGGCGCACGGCGGCGCCGTAACGGTCTGATTCCTGGTCGAGCCAGCACGCGGCCTTCATGCCCTCGATTATGAGTGGTGACTCAGCTTAATTTTCTCGGCGGCCGTGTCGATCCCCGGCGGAGGCGTTCGACCTTGGCGTGAAAGGGTCGGGAAGCGACCCGCGCTAGAGGGAGACGATCATGGCGAAGTACATGCTGATCATGCGGGGTACGGACGAGACGACCGCCGCGATGATGGCCACGCCGTTCGACGAGATGCTGGCCACGATGGGTCGGGTCAACCAGGAGATGATCCGGGCCGGGGTGCTGCTCGCGGCCGAGGGTCTCGACGACCCGACGCAGGGCGTCGTGGTCGACCTGAGCACGCAGGCGCCGGTCGTGACCGACGGCCCGTACGGGGAGACCAAGGAACTCTTCGGCGGCTTCTGGATGGTCGACGTCGCCTCGAAGGAGGAGGCGGTCGAGTGGGCCAAGCGGCTGCCGTCGATGCCGGGCGTGAAGTGCGAGATCCGGCGGGTGCCGACGATCGACGAGTTCCCGCAGGACAACGAGTGGGTGGCCGCGGAGCGGTCGTGGCGCGAACGGACCGGCCAGCTCTGATGGCCGGGATCGACGGCGGCGGCCCGCCGGACGCCGACTCGGCGCGGCGGGCCGTCGACGCGGTCTGGCGGATCGAGTCGGCCCGGATCATCTCGGCGCTGGCCCGCTACACCGGCGACTTCGAGCTCGCCGAGGACGTCGCCCAGGAGGCCGTCGCGGAAGCGCTGGTCACCTGGGCGCGCGAGGGCACGCCGGCCTCGCCGGTGGGTTGGCTGCTGTCGACCGCACGGCGGCGGGCGATCGACGGCTTCCGCCGCCGGGCGGCGTTGGACGACCGCTACGCGACGATCGCGACGCTGTCCGCGGACGACGAAGACGATCTGCTCTGGGACCCGGACCGGGTCGACGACGACGTGCTCGCGCTGATGTTCATCGCCTGCCACCCGGTGCTGTCGCCGGAGGCGCGGGTGGCGCTGACGCTGCGCACCGTCGGCGGTCTGTCCACTGAGGAGATCGCTCGCGCGTTCCTGGCATCGGTGCCGACGATCCAGGCCCGGATCACCCGGGCCAAGAAGACCATCGCGGCGGCGGGCGTCCCGTTCGAGCTGCCGCCGGCGGCGGACCGCCGGGACCGCCTGGGCGGCGTGCTGAGCGTGCTCTACGTGATCTTCACCGAGGGCTCGACGGCGACGGCGGGCGACCGGTTGCTGCGCACGGACCTGGCGTACGAGGCGATCCGCCTGGCCCGGATGCTGACCGCGCTGCTGCCTGCCGAGCCGGAGGCGTTCGGCCTGCTCGCCCTCTGCGAGCTGACGGCGGCACGGTTCCCGGCCCGCACGGGACCCGACGGCGAGGCGGTGCTGCTGGAGGACCAGGATCGCGGGCTGTGGGACCGGTCGGCGATCCGGCGGGGCCAGGCCGCGATCGACCGGGCATCGTCGCTGGGCCGGGGCCTGGGCCCGTACGGCCTCCAGGCGGCCATCGCCGCCTGCCACGCCGCGGCGCCGTCGGTTGGGGAGACGGACTGGGAGCGAATCGTGCTCCTCTACGAGGCCCTGGGCCGAATCGCGCCGTCCCCGATCGTCGAACTGAACCGCGCGGTCGCGGTAGCGATGGCCGCCGGCCCGCTGCCGGCATTGTCTATTGTGGATGACCTAGTGGCCGGCAACCGGTTGGCCGGCTCGCATCTGCTGCCGAGCGTGCGCGGCGAGCTGTTGATCCGGCTTGGCCGCACCAGGGAGGCCCGGGCGGAACTGGAGCTGGCGGCCCGCCTGTGCGGCAACACCCGCGAACGCGCGGTCCTGCTCCGCAAAGCCGCCAGCCTGAGCTGATCGCCACGCCCGCGGCGCGGATGCGATCGTTGACCGACCAGTCGCAGGGGAGATGTCCGGTGCGGACCATCCGCTTCGCCGAATTCCGCGAGAACCTCGCGGCGGAACTCGACACCGTGATCAACGACGGCGCCGAAGTCGCTGTCACCCGGTCAGGACGCCCGTCAGTCGTGATCGTGCGACTGGCGGAGTGGGAGTCGATGAAGGAGACCGAGTACCTGCTCCCGACCCCGGCCAACGCGGCCGCACTGCGTCGGTCGATCGCCGAGCTCGAGGCCGGGGACGAACGACAAGCGATGAGCACAATCAGCAGCGGGTCGGAAGGCCGCAGTGGCTTTCCGACCCGCTGCTGACCGTTGGCTAGCTGTTGAGGTCCGCCAGGCGGCGGCTTTCCTTGTCGCGGAACGCCGCGCCGAACGTGGTCTTGCCGTTGGTGCGGAGCAGTGAGCCGTCGTACACCCGGGCCCCGATGCCGATCAGGATCGCGGCCGCGATCACCATCACGCCCAGCGACAGCAAGGGCTCCCAACCCGCCGCGTCGCCGGTGAACAGCCGCACCGGCATCGCCGTCGGTGCCGAGAACGGGATGTAGGACAGCAGCGTCATCACCGGCTTGTTGTCGCTCAGGAAGACGACCAGGAAGAACGGGATCATCACCACCAGCTGCATCGGCATCGAGACGCCCTGCAGGTCTTCCAGGCGGTTGGCCAGCGCACCGACCGCCGCCCAGAGGGCTGCCAGCATCAGGAAGCCCACCAGGAAGAACGGCACGAACCAGCCGATCGACGGGCCGATCAGCGACAGCACCGCGCCGTTGTCGGTCAGTTGCAGGCCCGCGACCGTGACGACCGCGATCAGCGCGATCTGTGCCAGCGCGAGCAGGCCGCCGGCGAGCACCTTGCCGATCAGGAGGGCCCGGGTCGGCACGCTGGCCACCAGGATCTCCACGATCCGGGTCTGTTTCTCCTCGACGACGCTCTGCGCGATCTGCAACCCGAACGTCAGCGAGGTGAAGAAGAAGACGATCGCGAAGCCGAAGGGTACGAAGTAGGCCAGCAGCGGATCGACCGCGTCCGGGTTGAGCAGTTGGACGGTCGGCGCGGAGCTGAGCGCGTCGATCACGTCGCGCGGCGCGTCGTCCATGGCCAGTACCCGCGGCTCGCCGCCCCCCGTTACCACTGCGGCGTCCGCGTCACCGTCGCGTACCGCCTGCTCGGCGGCCGCGTCGTCGCTGACCTGGGTCACCTCCAGCCCCGCGTCGCGCAGGGTCGTGGCCGAGGCCGAGTCGGCGACCGCGACGCTGGACGCGCCGCCGCCGAGCATGGCCGGCAACACGGTGCTGCCGACCGCGATCAGCAGGAAGAGGATCGTACTGATGAGGAAGGTCTTGTCCTTGATCTTGACCTTCAGCTCGCGGGCCGCGATCAGCCGGATGGCGGACGACGTGTTCATCGGGCAACCTCTCGGAAGATCTCGGCGAGCGAAGGCGTGACGGGACCGAACGACCGCACCGCGCCGCGCTCCAGGGCCGCGCGGAGCACCACCTGGTCGTCGGCGCCGTCGGCGAGGTCGAACACGGCGCGCGGGCCGTCGAGGTCGACCAGTGTCACACCGGGCTGGTCGCGCACCCAGCCGGCATCGCCGGCCACGACCAGGGCGAACCGCCGCTGTGCGTACGAGTCGCGCAAGCTGTCCTTGCTCCCCGCGGCCTTGATGGCGCCGCCGGCGATGATGACCAGGTCGTCGCAGAGCCGCTCGACCACGTCGAGCTGGTGGCTGGAGAAGAGCACCGGAACGCCGCGGTGGGTCCGCTCGCGCAGCACGCTGACGACGGTGTCGACGGCCATGGGGTCGAGCCCGGAGAACGGCTCGTCCAGTACGAGCACGTCGGGGTCGTGCACGAGCGCCGCCGCGATCTGGGCGCGCTGCTGGTTGCCGAGCGAGAGGTTCTCGACGGGGTCGTTGGCCCGCTCGCCGAGGCTGAGCCACTCCAGCAGGTCGTCGACGTTGCGGTTGACGGCCTGGACCGTGAGGCCGTGCAGGCGACCGAGGTAGACGAGCTGGTCGCGTACGGTCATCTTCGGGTAGAGCCCGCGCTCTTCCGGCATGTAGCCGAACCGGCGCCGGTCCTCGCGGGTCAGCCGGTTGCCCTGCCAGGTGACCTCGCCCGAGTCGGGGGCGAGCACACCCAGGATGATCCGCATGCTGGTCGTCTTGCCGGCGCCGTTGGCGCCGACGAACCCCGTCATCCGGCCGGCGGTCACGTCGAACGTCACGTCCCGGAGGACTTGGCGGTCGCCGAAGCTTCGGTTGATCGCTTCGAGATGAAGCACCTTCGTCATGCCTACAAGGCTATGAACGGGCGGTTCCGGCGTCGTCCGGCGCCGGATCGAACCGCGGGGTCCGTCGCACGACGGATGCCGTCCCCCGCGCGGCTACTCAGCGGGGGTAGAGGGTCCTCAGCAACGGCTGCCAGGCGACCATGTCGGCGGTGTCCGCGTGGATGCCGGACTCGCTCTCGTCGACGGCGGCCGGCCAGTAGACGGTGAACCATTCGCGCTCGGCTCGGCCCAGGCGGTCGCGGTTGGCGCGGATCAGGGCCGCCAACTCGTCCTGCTCGGCCGCGGTCGTGGCGTGCCGCAGCAGGTAGGTGGCCATCGGGATGACCAAGGATTGGATCGCGAGCAGGAGGCGCTGGCGGTCGGGATCCGCGAGCTCCATCGCGAGGAGGGCGTGGACGTGCCCGACCGCGCGGTCGTCGCCCACGCAGGACATCGCGATCAGGGCGTAGTCGCGGATGTCGCCGTCGGGGTCGAGCAGCGCGTCGCCCAGGACGTCGGACGCGTCGGCGCCGGCTCGTTTCGCCAGCGCCACCAGGGCGGCGCACCGGTCGTCGGGCTCGGCGGCCGGGTCCATCACCAGCCGGCGCAGGAGCGCCTGCCCGCCGGGACCGGTCGCTTCGCCGAGTGCGGCGAGGAGGAAGCCGCCCATGTCGCCCGCGCCGTCCGCCCACGCGGCGAGGAGGGTCTCCTCGCCGGCCGCGCCGCCGTGCACCGCCGCGGCGATCTGCTCCCGGTAGTGATCCGAGTCCCAGTCGATCAGCATCTATCCGCCCGGCGTCACGACGCCGTGTTCGTAGGCGAAGACGACCGCCTGGGTGCGGTCGCGCAGGCCCAGCTTGGTCAGCACGCGGCTGACGTGGGTCTTGACCGTGGCCTCGCCGAGGTGCATCGCGGCCGCGATCTCGGCGTTGGTGGCGCCGCTGGCCAGGGCGACCAGGACCTCGTGCTCGCGGGCGGTGAGCTCGGCGAGCTGCTCGCCGCTCGTGCGCGGCGTGCCGCCCGGCCGGGCGAAGGTGGCGATCACCCGGCGGGTGATCTCGGGGGCGAGCAGCGCGTCGCCGCGGGCCAGCACCCGGACCGCGTCGATCAGCGCCTCCGGGGTGCCGTTCTTGAGCAGGAAGCCGCTCGCTCCCGCCTCCAGCGCCGCGAACAGGTAGTCGTCGCGGTCGAACGTCGTGAGGATCAGCACCGCCGGGCCGTCGGGGCTTGAGGTGATCCGCCGGGTGGCGGCCAGCCCGTCGACGCCGGGCATCTCGACGTCCATCAGCACGACGTCGGGATTGGTCGCGGACACCATGCGGACGGCCTGCTCACCGTCGGAGGCCTCGCCGACCACCTCGAAGTCGTCCTCGGTCTCCAGGATGACCCGAAACCCGGTGCGGACCAGGTGATGGTCGTCGGCCAGCAGCACCTTGATCGCGCTCATGCGTCGACCGCCACTCGGGCCAGCGGGAACCGGGCGCGGACGCGGAAGCCGCGGCGGCTCGGGCCGCCGTCGTTGGCCGGGCCGGTTTCGAGGACGCCGTCGTGGGCCGTGACGCGCTCGCGCATGCCGATCAGGCCCATGCCGCCCGTGCGCTGGCCAGCCAGCACCGAGCGGCCGTCGTCGGTCACGTCGATCTCCACTTCGTTGGCCAGATAACGGATCCGGAGGTCGACCGTGGTCGCGCTGGCGTGCTTGATGGTGTTGGTCAGCGCCTCCTGGACGATCCGGTAGATCGCCTGGGACAGCGACTCCGGCAGCTCCACCGGGTCGCCGTAGACACCGAGCTTCGTCTCCAACCCGGCCTCGCGGGCGTTGGCCAGCAGGTCGTCCAACCGGTCGACGCCGCCGCCCGCCACCTCGACCGCGTCGCCCGACTGCCGCAGCAGGCTCAGCATGCGACGCAGCTCGTCGACCGCCGTGCGGGCGCTCAGCTCGACCGACTCCAGCGCGGCGCGGGCCTTGGCCGGGTCCTTGTCGAGGACCCGGCGGCCGGCCGACGCCTGCACGCCCATCACCGACACGTGGTGGGCGACCACGTCGTGCAGCTCGCGGGCGATCCGTAGTCGCTCGTCGGCGACCGCCAGCTCCCGCGCCTCGGCCTGGGACGCGCGCAGCTCCTCGGCCTGCAGCTCGAGCTGGTGCTCGCGGCGCGCCGCCGTCCAGGCGGTCTCGCCGAAGAAGTAGGCGGCGCCGAAGAGCAGCACGTTGACCAGCAGGCTGTTGACGATCACCGCCAGCAGCGGCGGCAGGAACCCGGAGGTGTTGGAGAACTCCGGCAGCGGGCCGCGGATCAGCCCGATGGCCAGGCTGGTGAAGAGCCACAGGAACATCGCCGCGATGATGCCGACGCGGATCCATTTGGCGCGGCGACGGTCACGGCCCCAGGCGCCCAGCGCGTAGATGGCGGCGAAGAGCACCCAGGCGGTCAGCTGCTGCTCGGGGGCTGCCCGGATCTGGCCGCCGATGAACGCCGCAGAAACGACGATCGCGACCGCCTCGGGAAAGCGCCGCCGCCAGCACAGCGGGAGTGCGATCAGCACGGTCCAGAAAATCTGCTCGGGCAGAGCCGGCACGCGCCCGAACACGAGGGCGCCGGCGGACGTGGCGAGCGTCATGTTGAGCAGCGTCAGGGCGGTGACCGCCACGCCGATCAGCACGTCGACGCGGCGCTGCTCGGGGGTCGGGCCCGGGCGGCGCCACTGGTCGAGGTCGGGGGACGCGGTCACGGGAGCAAGTGTAGGGAAGGGGTCCGACAAAGGACCCCTTCCCGAACACAGATCAAGAGGAATACGCCTCCAGCTCGTAGATGCGCGCCGCCCGGTCGGTGTCACTGGTCGGCGTGATCACATTGACCCGGAGATATCGCACGGACCGCGGCGTGAACGTATGCGTCGTCACGTTCGCCGTGTTCCCGCGTGGCGACGCCACCGTCGTCCACGCGACCCCGTCCGTGCTCACCTGCACGTCGAAGTCACGCGTGTTCCAGACGGGCTTCTCGTTGCCCGCACCCGAATGCCGCAGCACCACCCGCCCGACCTGGCTCGCCGCCTGGAGATCGACGCGGATCCACTTCGACGTGCCCACCGAGCACCACTTGTCACCGTTGCCGCCGGACACCGACCCGTTGACCGCCTTCGCCGGCGCCTCACTCGCCGCACACTGGCTGTCGGCGGTCGCGGGCCGGTTCAACGCGAGGTTCACGGGCGCGGCGGACGGCACGTAGAGCCGCACGTCGGTCAGCCGCGCGCTCCCCTCGTACACGTTGGTGTAGAGGTCGCCGATCACGAACCAGTCCGGGTACGCGGACCCGGCCGGCCACTGGTTGGGCCAGGTCGTGCGGCCGTTGTAGTCGTTCTGCACGAGGTTGCCGTTGAACTGCCCGTTGTACTCGCCGGCCTTGACGTTGTAGTGCCAGATCGGGTTGTTGTTGACCACGAACGGCCGGTGGAACCGCAGCGTCTTCTGCCCGACCCGGGCGAAGTTGCCGCTCGCCTCCAGCACATAGCCGGTGGCGTCGCGCTCGATGGCGAACGTGTAGAACGTGTTCGGCATCAGCTCGGGCTGCAGCTCGGCCGCCGACGAGAGCTGCTGCTCCGCGACGCCACCGGAACACGAGGTCATGAACCATTGCGAGTTGCCGGCCAGCCCGCCGCGCCCCGGGTTCCAGTTGGGCATCCCGCTGATCCACATGTTGACGGTGTTGAAGTTGCCGTCGCGGTAGTTGTAGTACGTGTTGGTGTTCGAGTCGCAGACCCGCCCACCGGTGCCGCTGCCGACCCGGTCGGGGTGCTGCGAGAACGAGTCCATCAACACCTTGCGGCGATAGTGCCAGAAGTGGTTGTTGCGCGGCGCCGGGTTGGCGAAGTCCACGATGGACATGAAGTGGAACCCGTTGTAGCCGTAGTTCCCGGCCCGCACGTCCTGCCACTCGCAGTAGGGAACGGAGGCGTCACCGCTCCAGCCCGGGCTGTCCGACCCCTCACCCCACGGATGCTGGGTCTTGCAGCCGCTCGTCCCGTACCCGTTGATCCGCCCGTCGTAGTTGATGGTGCCGTTGCGCTTGCCGCCGAAGTCGATGGTCTTCAGCTTGTACTCGACCCGGTACCGCTCCGGAAGCTGCTGCGACGGCCGCAGGATGACGCCGCCGGTGTGGTCGGGCACGTTCATCTTCGCCACCCACTCGCTGCCGAGCTGCTCGCGGGTGAGCGACGGCGGCGACTCGACGACACCGTCGGCGTTCCAGTCGCGCGCCGACAGCGACGCGGTCAGCCAACCGTTCTGGCCGACCGGAAACTCCTTGCGGTACGTCCGGAACGAGTTGAACGCCGTCGTCCACGCCGGACCGTAGTCGTTGCGGTACCACTGCCCGTTGTCGTCCATGATGGTGTCGAACGGCTGCGCGTACGTCTCGCGTACCCAGGGAGCGTTTCCGGTGTCGATCGGGTTGGCGAAGCTCTCGTTGTAGAGCAGCGTCCACCCGGGCCGGGTGGGGTCGTCGAGAGCCGCGGCCCGCCCCGGCAGGCCGACCAGCGTGCTGAGCGCGACGATCCCCACCACGGCGAGTGCTGGCGATCGGCGACGGATGGACGGTGTGCTGCGTCTGCGCATGGTCACTCCAGATCCACTCGGGTGGCGACGCCGACCGCCACAGTTGTCCCTTTAGAACACTCCTCGGTCCATGAACTGCTTGGCGTTGTCCTTGGTCACCATCGGGGAGTCGACGACGGTGTCCTTCTCCGGCGTGGCACCGCCCAGGATCTCGACGGCCCGGTCGAGGCCCTTCGCGCCGATGATGTCGGCGTCGTTGAGTCCGGTGACCAGATAGTTGGTGCCGTCGGAGATGGCCTTGAGCGCCTCGGTCTGCCCGTCGACGCCCGCGATGACGATCTGCTCGGTCTTCTTGGCGTCCGCGATCGCCCGCTGCGCGCCCAGGCACATCGCGTCGTTCTCGCAGAACACCGCGACCAGGTCGGGGTGGCTGGCGAGCAGGCTCTCCATCACGGTCAGCCCGCCGTCGGAGCTCCAGCCGCCGAAGTCGGGCGCCTCGACGAGGGTGATGCCCGCCTTGCCCTGCAGGGCCGCCTTGACGCCGTTGGTGCGCGCCAGCCCGATGCTGTTGTCGGCCGGGCCGCCCTTGATGATCGCCACCTTGCCGCCCTTGGTCAGGCGCTGGGCCAGGAACTCACCGTTCTGCTTGCCGATCGCCTCGTTGTCGGGACCGATCCAGCTCGTGTACTCGCCCGTCTGGAACTTGCGGTCGACCAGCACGACCGGCTTGCCGGCGGCCTTGATGGCGGCCAGCGCGGCCGGCGCGGACTCCAGCGGCCCGCCGGAGATGATGATGGCGTCGACGTTCTTGCTCAGCAGGTCCTCGACGTTGGCGGCGAGCTTGGCGGCGTCGCCGTTGGCATCCGTCGTCAGGATCTCGATGTTGCCTTTCTTCTTGGCCTGGTTGGCGATCGCCTTGTCCATGCCGCTGAAGTAGGGTCCGCCGAGCGTGAAGTTCGCGACCCCGATCGTGTACGAGTCGTCGGCGCCGCCACCCGCTTCGGGCTCGTCGGAACCGCACGCGGTGACGCCGAACGCGAGCGCGCCGGCCAGGAGCAGACTTGCGAACCTTCTCATGGTGCGTGGCCTCCTTGTGGGTTCAGGTGCGCCGGCGGCTGGCCCGGTGTACGAGGATGACCGCGATGATGATCAATCCCTTGAGGACCTGCTGCCAGAAGCTCTGCACGTTGTAGAGGTTGAGCAGGTTGTTGATGAGTGCGAGGACGAGCACCCCGCCGAGCGTCGCCGCGGCGGAGCCCTTGCCACCGGCCAGACTGGCGCCGCCGATCACACAGGCCGCGATCGCGTCGAGCTCGAACGCGACACCGACGCTGGGCTGGGCGATGCCGACCCGGCTGGCCAGGATCACGCCGGCCAGGCCGGCGCAGAAACCGCTGATCGTGTACGCGAGGAGCACGTGCTTGCGCACGCTGATCCCGGCCAGCCGCACGGTCTCCGCGTTGCCGCCGATCGCGACGATCGACCGGCCGGCCGGTGTGCGGTGCAGGAACACCCCGCCCACCAGGAACACCGCGAGCATGATGACCGTGGTGAGCGGGATCGGGCCGAGCATCGCCGAGCCGAGCCAGAAGAACGACTCGTCCTCGGGCGCGATCGGCACGTCGGAGTAGACGAACGCCAAGCCGCGGATGGTGGTCAGCGCGGCGAGCGTGACCACGAACGGCGCCAGCTCGAAGCGGGCCACCAGGGTGCCGTTGACGAGTCCGAAGAGGACGCCGCTGGCGATCCCCACGAGCATGGCCACCGGCAGCGGCAGTCCGGACGACAGGCCGGCGGTCAGGATGCCGGCGAAGGCGACCACCGAGCCGACGGACAGGTCGATGCCGCCGGTCAGGATCACGACCAGCATCCCGTACGCCAGCAGACCGGTCGTCACCATCTGCTTGAGCAGGTTGGTCAGGTTGGTCTGGGTGAGGAACGCGTCGGTGGTGACCGCCGCGATCGCGAGCACGAGCACGACGAGGCCGATGGCCGCGTGCCCGAGGCTGAACGTCGTGGCGCTACGGGCCTCCGTCGTTGGGTTGTCCACTTTGGTCAGCGTCATGCCGCCCGCCCGATCGAGTATGCGAGGACCTGGTCTTCGGTGGCGCCCTCGGAACGCAGCTCGCCGGCGATGCGGCCCTCGCGCATCACCAGCACGCGGTCGGTGGCGCCGAGCACCTCGGTCAGGTCCGACGAGATCAGCAGGACGGCCACGCCTGACCGGGCGAGCTCGTCGACCATCCGGTAGATCGCGACCCGGGTGGCCATGTCGACGCCTCGGGTCGGCTCGTCGAGGATCAGCACGCGCGGCTTTTTCAGGAGCCATTTCGCGAGTACGGCCTTCTGCTGGTTGCCGCCGCTGAGCCGGACGACCGGCATCGTGGCGCAGTGCGCGGGGCGGATGTCGAGGCGGTCGACCATCGCCTGCACCGCGGTTCGCTGTGCCTTCTGGTCGACGAGGCCGCCGCGTGTGGTCGCGTACAACGTGGTCAGTGCGACGTTCTCGCGTACCGTCAGATCGGGAACGATGCCGCTCCCCTTCCGGTCCTCGGTGACCAGCGCGAGGCCGGCGGCGATGGCGTCCTGTGGGGTCTTGAACGTGTGTGGCGTGCCGCCGAGCTCGATCCAGCCGTGGTCGGGGCGGGTCGCGCCGAAGAGGCAGTGCGCCAGCTCGGTGCGGCCGGAGCCGACCAGGCCGAAGAGGCCGAGAATCTCTCCCTTGTGGATCGTCAGGTCGACGTCGCGGAACTCGTTGTCTCTGGCGAGGTTTTTGGTCACGAGCGCCGGTTGGTCGGTGGCGGCGCGCCGGTCCGGGTAGATCTGCTCCAGGCGGCGGCCGGCCATCAGGCGGATCAGCTCGTCCTCGTCTGTCTGGGCCGGGATCGTGGTGGCGATGACCGCGCCGTCCTTCATCACAACGATTTGCGTGGCGAGCTCGAGCACCTCGACGAGGCGATGGGAGATGTAGATGACGAGGGTGTCCTGCTGTTGCAGCCTTCTGATGAGGGCGAAGAGCGCGTCGAGGTCGCTGCCGGCCAGCACGGCGCTCGGCTCGTCGAGGACCAGCACGCGGGGTTTCGCGACCAGCGCCTTGGCTATCTCGACCATCTGCTGTTTCGCGACGGAGAGGCGGCCCGCTTTCTGGCGCGGGTTGATGCTGGTGAAGCCGATGTCGTCGAGCAACGTTTTCGTTTGCTCGTGGGCCGCGCGCCAGTCGATCAGGCCGCGCTTTCGCGGGAAACGGCCGAGCAGCAGGTTTTCGGTGACGGTGAGCTCGGGTGCGAGGGTCAGCTCCTGGTAGACGGTGCGGATGCCGTGCTGGTGCGCGTCGTGGGGGCTTCCTGGTCGGGTTTGTGTGCCGTCGATGAGCAGCTCGCCGGCGGTCATCGTCTCGGCACCGGCGAGGATCTTGATCAGGGTGGACTTGCCGGCGCCGTTCGCGCCGACGACGCCGATGACCTCGCCGCGGTCGCCGGTCAGGTCGACGCCGTGCAGGACTTCTACGCCGGCGTACGCCTTGTGGACTGCCTTTAGCTCCAGCAGTTTCGTCCTTCTCACTGGAAGGCGTCCATCACGATGATCGTCTTCTGGCTGGTGAGGTCGGCGACCGTGTCGTGGATGCCTTCGCGGTAGCCGCCGGTGTCCTTGGTGCCGCCGAAGGGCAGGTTCTCCGCGCGCAGGGCGGTGGAGCCGTTGACGATGACGCCGCCCACGTCGAGCTGGCGGGCCATGGTGAAGGCACGGGAGATGTCGCGGGTCCAGACGGCGGCCTGGAGGCCGTAGGGCGACTCGCTCGCCATCCGGGTGGCGTCCTCGGGCTCCTTGAAGCGGGCGACCGGGGCGACGGGTCCGAAGATCTCGTCGTTGAAGGCACTGCTGTTCGTGGGCACGTCGGTGAGGACGGCGGGTTCGAAGAAGGCGTTGCGCCGCTTTCCGTTGGTTCTTTCTTTGGCGCCGTCGCTTTTCAGCTGTTGGACCGCCTGCTCGACCTGCTCGGCCGCCGATTCGGTGATCAGTGGGCCGACGTCGGTGCGTTCGTCGAGCTGGTCGCCGACGACGAGCTTCGCGGTCTGGGCCAGGAGGGCGTCGACGAACTCGTCGTGTACGGGGTCCTGCACATACACCCGTTTGACCGCGCAGCAGATCTGGCCGTTGCCGCGGGCGAGCCGGCCGAGGACGACCGCCTCTGCCGCCCGCTCGATGTCGGCGTCAGCGCAGACGATGAGGGCGTCGTTGCCGCCGAGCTCGAGGAGGACCTTCTTGAGGCCCGCTCTTTTGGCGATCTCCTTGCCCGCCCGGGTGCTGCCAGTAAGGGAGATCGCGGCGATTTTGGCGGATTCTGCCAGTCCTTGGGAGATCTCCGGGCCGCCGTTGACGAGTTGGTGGGCGTGTTCGGGCGCGCCGGCGTTGTTGACGATCTCGGCGATGCGGTGCAGGGCCAGGGGACATTTCTGCGGCGGCTGCACGATGACCGCGTTGCCGGCGGCCAGCGCGGCGCCGGCCTTGTGCGCGTAGAGCTCGACCGGGTAGTTGAACGGGACCAGGGCCGCGACGACACCGAGGGGCTCGCGGATGGTCACGGCGAGGTGCTTTTCGAGACCGGGTACGGCGTCCAGCGGGATCTGCCGGCCGAAGACGCGGGTGGCCTCGCCGGCCAGGCCGTTGAAGATCCGGATGGCGGCGGCGACCTCCCCCCGGGTCTGGGTGATCGGCTTGCCGTTCTCCTGCGCGAGCAGATAGGCGAGTTGCTCCTGTTCGGCGGCGATCCCGTCGGCGATGTCGTGCAGCAGCCGCGCGCGCTCGTGAGCCGGCTGGCTGGCCATCGCGCGCTGGCCCTGCTGCGCGTTGTCGATGGCGCGCTGGAGCCCGGTGTGGTCGGTGGCGCGCACCTCACCCAGTTGTTCACCCGTTCCCGGATTGTGGACGGCGATGACCGCGTCGGCCGCTAACATCCGATCACTCCAAACCGGCGATGCCGTCCGCTTTGCCCGGCACCACGCACTCGACCTGCGCTGATATAAACATCCAGGGCTGCAAGAGTTTCGATGTCGTGACGGAATGGTCACAGACTCCGTGGATCACCGTCAATACTCATCCCATGATTGACCGCCGTCCACTTTGTCCGTCACGGTGAATACATCGATGCCCTACGCTCCGTCACGTGACGGATTCATCGGCGTTGACTAATTTGATCTCGGAAGCCGCTGCTGCCTTGTCGGCGGCGAGCGTCGAGTCTCCTGTCGGCTCCGGAGCCGCGGCTGACGGCTTGATCGCGGTGCGGGTGGCGCTGCCGGGCCGGGTGGTCGACATGGACCTGGACCCGGCGGTGCTGCGGCTCCCCGTCGCGGTCTTGGCCGAGTCGCTGACCTCGGCGGTCAACGACGCCCTGGCGGATCTGCAGGCTCGATTGCCCTCTGGCTCCGTCGACCTCGATGTGCTGGGCAGCCGGCTACACACGATCCAGCGGGAAACGGCACGCCAGTTCTCGGCGTTCACGGAGTCGCTCGTCGACGCACAGGCGGCGCTGGCGCGCCGGGCAGGCCGATGAGCAGCCCGGGCTTCCAGGTCGACCCGGCCGCGCTGGGCAGCTCGGCCGCCTCGCTGTCGCAGGCAGCGGGCTCGTTCGTGGGAGCGCTGCGGGCATTCGAGGCGGAGCTGGCTTCGTTCGGTTCGCCGTGGGGCGCCGACGAGATCGGCTCGCTGATCGGCACGGCCCACGCGGAGGTAGCGGACTGGGCATTCGAGTGCTTCCGAACAGCAGCGGACGAGATCGAGGCTGCAGGCTTCGACCTGGGCGACATGGCCGCGGCGTACGAGCAGGTCGAAGACCGGATCCGCACCACCTTCGAGGGTCTCTGATGGCGCTCGACCTGCCTGGAGAGTTGCGGTCGTTGCTGGGCGTGCTCGGCTACACGTGGCCAGAGGCCGACGAGGACAAGCTGTTCGAGATGGGCCAGGCCTGGCTCGGCTTCGCCACAACGCTGGAGGACCTGTCCTCGTCGGCGGAATCGGGCGCGTCGCCGGTGTGGTCCCGGAACGCGGGAGCAGACATCACGGCCTTCGAACAGTGGTGGCACAAAGAGGACAGCCCGCTGGCCACCCTCCACGACGGCATGCCAGCAGCGGTCCTAACAGGAACAGGCTTAATCATCTGCGGCACGATCGTGCTGGCCCTGAAGGTAGCCGTGATCGTCCAACTAACGATCCTGGCAATCCAGATAGCCCAGGCGATTGCTACGTCAGCCGTGACCTTCGGCGCGTCACTGGCAGAGATCCCCATCTTCCAAGCCATCACCCGCACCCTGGTCGGCAACCTCTTCGACGAGGTAATCGCCACGCTCCTCGAAGCGTGACCAATGGCCAAGAAGAACGCCGGTGGCAAACTCATGCGAGCGGCCCTGGCGTACCTACGGAAGGCCAACCGCCGCGAGCGCCCTGGCCGCTTGAGCGTCTGGTCGCGCGATCATGTGTTTAAGGGCCACATGTACCCTGGCGCGACCCACGGCTCAGGCTGGCATTACCGCCCGGGCGGCATGGACTGGCCGAATCGACGGATCGACCCGTCGACGGTCACGAGGAGGTCGTCGACGGGCGCATACTCCGCCACCGTGCAGTACTTCGACCCGACGATCCCTCCCAGCGGAGTGTGGCGCGACAAGCACGGCAACGACGGCGTGAGCAGCTTCTTTCCTGATCACTGGACACCGAGCGAAGTAGAGAATGCGATCAACACAGCCTTCCATCGATCAACTCCGGTTCCCGGAAGCAATCGATGGCGCGGCACGTATCGGGGCATGAGAATCGAGGGCTACTATGACAACGGCGACGTCGGTCACGGCTGGCCGGTCATCTGAAGCTGGAGCGAACCCCAGTTGACCTTCATCAGATTTGCGTCCGATCAGTACGACCTTCCGGTATTCGCGGTCACAGATCCCACGTACACGGCACTCGGGTCGTGGATCACCGGCGACATCTCGGTCCATTTCAGAGTGTGCCTCGACGCCTTGGCCGACGTTGACGACCTTGCGAAGGGTCGACCGGTCGAGCCCTGGGGTAGTGAACACTACGACGTCGCTATCGACGCCAACGGCATCCGTTTCAGCAATCGCTTCGTCGACGAGTCCGGCAGCTATTCACTCCGCGACCTGACCGAGGCGTTGGAGGAGTACTGGCGCTTCCTCGCTTCCCAGCCCGAGGACCCCGACCTCGTCCGCCAGTACTGGCCCGACCTGCCGCGATGGCAGGCGGAACTATTGCTGTGGGAGCAGCGCCGCGAGCGGCAACATCCATACCGCGGACGTCTCTTCTAGCTCGAGATCCCATCCGGTCCGTGCACCGCAACCGACGCGAGGCGCCGGCCGCTCGCCGCTCTCGCCGCGGCGCTGCCACGCCTTGGTCATCGCAGACCTCGAAGAAGCGTCTTGGACCGCGAGGTGACACAGCATCGCCCTGGCGCGCCCGCACCGCCAGAGCCTGCAACGGTGGGGTTGTCGGCGCTCCCGGGCGAAACGCGGCGGTGCCGCCCCCGTGAAGCGGGCGGTTGCGAGGGTGGTGGGTCTGTTTATGGTGTGGCGATGGAGATGGAGTTCGACGGGGAGATCTGGTTTTGGAGGGGGCCGGCACCTTGGCACTTCGTTACCGTGCCCGAGGCCTTCTGTCTTGAGATTGCGGCCAATGCCGATCTGGTCAGCTATGGCTGGGGGATGATTCCGGTCGGGGCGCGGGTTGGGGCGACCGACTACACCACCTCGCTCTGGCCCAAGGATGGGCGTTACATCGTGCCGATCAAGACCGCGGTGCGTAAGGCCGAGCGGATCGATGTCGGTGACACCGTGACGGTCCGGTTGACGTTGGACGTCTGAGCCGGACCGCCACGGGCCCGCACCGCATCAGCCCAACGTGTAGCTCAACAGCACCGACCGGTTGTCGAACGTGCGGGTGCCGGTCAATTCCAGAGCGGTCCGCGCGATCGGAAGCAACCGCTTGCCGCCGCCCAGGATGACCGGGTGGACGATGACCTGGATCTCGTCCACGAGGCCCAAATCCGCCAGCGTCGCGGCCATGCCAGAGCCGCCGTTCAGCAGCAGGTCCTTGCCCGTGCCGGACTTCAGGGCCGCTACCGACTCGGCCACGTCCGAGTTGATCACTGTGGTGTTCCAGTCGAGCGGGCCGCGCAGCGTACGCGAGAAGACGATTTTCGGTGTTTCGCGCCAGATTGGGGCGAACTCCTGGTCGTGGGGGTGATCCGATTCCTTGTCCGCGGTCGGCCAGTAGCCGGACATCATCTCCCAGACAACGCGGCCATAGAGAAAGGTGTCGACGCCGTCGTGGACCTCGTGTGCGTAGTCGGCGAGCTCCGGGCCCAGCTCTGTCCAGTCGAACTCGCCGTTGGGGCCGTCGACGAAGCCGTCGACCGACGTGTGCACCCAGTAAATGATCTTCCGCATGATGGTCCTCCGACCTCGGTTTCGTGTCCTTCAAACACGATGTCGGAGCGGGCACCGCAGCTTCGACAGCCTCGGCTAAAGAAGTTCGACCTCGTCTCCCACCTGGACCGCGCCCGGGGCCGACGGCACCAGGTTGAGGCCGAACATCAGGCCCTGGTCGATGTTGCGGTGCCGCCCCAGCGCGCGCAGCGGCTGCTTGCCCTTCACCGCCGTCTCCTGGTCAATTGTGGTCACGACGCAGCGGTCGCACAGGCTGATGGCGTCGAAGACCACGCCGCCCACGCGCAGGCGGCCGCCGACCCAGCCGTCCTCGGCCCACGGTGCCGCGCCCTCGACGACCAGGTTCGGGCGGAAACGGGTGATCGGCACCGGTTCGTCGCCCGCCTCGAGCAGCCAGTCGTTGAGCGCACTCAGGGAAGCGGCGTTGGCGAGCAACAAGGGGTACGCGTCCGCGAACGTCGTCACGCCCACCGTCGAACTGGCGCCGGCCACGTGGGCCGTCGGGTCGTGCAGGAACACCAGGCTGACGGGGCTGCCCAGGAACTCGCTCAGCCAGGCGTCCGCCTCCGGCCCGGCCGGGCGCGCCGGCACCGGGGCGGTCCGGCTTTTGAAGATCTTCACGCCCACGTCGTACGCCGGTGATGGCTCCTGGATCGTGATCGATGTGCGCCCGGGCGCCGTCAGCCGCAGCTCACCGGGCTGGACCTCGGCACGCAGGAAGACGAGCGCGGCGTTGTCCCGCTGCGTCACGCCGACACCCGCGCTGTCGACGATCATCCAGCGGCGGTCGCCGGCCAGGCCCCACGGCTCGACGCGCGCGCCGTCGTGGGTGACTCGGTGACAACCCTTCACCGGGTACGTGTAGATGGCGCCCAATCGCATCGCTTCAGGGTGCCACCGGGGCGCTCACCAGGCGAGGCCGATTCCGTCGCCGGCGTACCAGTGCTTGGCCGGAGTTTCGCGATATGCGAGGAAACGGCGGCCGGTGCGCTCGGCGTGCTCGGCCAGCACGTTGGTCACCGTGACGTTGTCGGTCAGCAGCAGGGCTCCGGGTGCCAGCTTGGGCTCGACGGCCCGGAACTCGCGCCGCTCGTGCGCCACGTGGTGGTTGCTGTCGTGCAGGAACATGTCGACCTTGCGGTCCAGCGCGCCGATCGAGGCGATGGAGTCGCCGATGACCAGGTCGACGACCTCGCTCCAGGGCGCGATGCTGGCCAGGTAGCCGGCCTCGGGGTTGATGTCGAGCGACGTGACCCGGCCCGGTGAACCCTCGGCCGTGTTGCGCAGGAGCGCGGCCGCGAGCACGCACGTGCCGAGACCCTTGTCGACGCCGGTCTCGACCACGTGGGCGGGACGCTTGGCTCGCACGATCGCGTACCAACCGATGCGCCTGGCATATCTGACCTGCTTGTCGGCGAGGCCGCGGCGGGCGGACGCGGCGGTGGCCGACGTGATGTGGTCGCGCAGCGCCTCGTCGTTGTCGAGCTCGTCCATGTAGCCGCGGACCGTCGCGACCGGGACCGCGCAGGTGATGCTGACGAACCAGGCGAGGTGCTCCCGGGACAACTTCGTCAGCTCGTACGTGTAGTTGTGGTGCTCGCGGGAGGTGAAAAGCCACCGCACCGACGAGCCGATGACGCCGGCGTCGTGTCGGGCCACGCGGTGGAGCCGTTTCGGGAAGGCCGCGACGGGTGCCAGCGGTGTGCGGGCGATGGCTCTGCGAAGTCTCGTCCGGTTCACGCGGCAGTTGTATCAGACTCTGTTGCCTGGGTCACACAGGTAGTTGGCAACGCCTCGCGCTTGTTTCTGAATGGTTCTATGCATACGCTGCGGGAGTGAATGAAGGCGTTCGGGTGGTGGATCTGTTCCGTGGGGCGCGGCTGACGCCGACCCAGCGGCGGATCGCGCACTGCCTGGTGCAAAACGCCACGTCCGCGGCCTATCTATCGGCGTCGGAGGTCGCCGAGCTCGCCCAGGTGAGCCAGCCGAGCGTGACCCGGCTGGCGATGGCGCTGGGCTACGACGGCTATCCGGCGCTGCGGCGCAAGCTCCGAGAGCTGGTCAGCCCGACGGTCGACGTCGCCTGGGCCAAGCCCGACGGTGACAACGAGCTTCAGGTGGCCGTCCGGGCCGAGGCCGACAATCTGCACGACCTGGCGAGTCGGCTGGGTGACCCGTCGCCGTTGTCGCGGGCCGGCGCCCTGCTGGCGGCCAGCCGGCCGTTGCCGGTGCTGGGGCTGCGGTCCGCCGCGCCACTCGCCGCCTATTTCGGATACTTCGCCGCGAAGGTGCATCCCGACGTCCGGCTGCTCGACACCGGCGGCAGCATGCTCGCCGATCGGGTCGACCAGGCCCGCGCGGCCGGTGCGACGGCTTTGCTGGCGTTCGTCCTGCCCCGCTACCCACGCGAGGCGGTCGACGCGCTGACCGCCGCCCGGGCCGACGGCCTGTCGGTCGTCCTGATCACCGACTCCGCGGTCGGCCCCGCCGCCGACCACGCCGACGTGGTGCTCACCGCCGCGGTCGGTGCCCAACTCGTCTTCGACCTGCACGCCGCCCCGATGGCGCTGGCCATGGTGCTGCTGCAGGCGCTCTGCGACGCGGTGCCGGCCGAGTCACAGAGCCGCCTCGAAGAGTTCGAACGCTCCGCGTCCCGTCGTCAGTTGTTCGTCAGCTAGTCAGCTAGGAGGCCGTCCCGTGCGAGCACCGCGTGGCAGCAGCATCACCGCCCTCGGGTGGCCGCAAGAGGCCGCCAAGCGCATGCTGATCAACAACCTGGATCCGGAGGTGGCCGAGCGGCCCGATGACCTGGTGGTCTACGGCGGCACCGGCAAGGCGGCGCGCGACTGGCCGTCGTTCCACGCACTCGTGCGCACGCTCGACACCCTGCGCGACGACGAGACCATGCTCGTGCAGTCCGGGCGGCCGGTCGGCGTGTTCCGCACCCACGAGTGGGCGCCGCGGGTGCTCCTGGCCAACTCCAACCTGGTCGGCGACTGGGCGACCTGGCCCGAGTTCCGCCGGCTGGAGAAGCTCGGCCTGACCATGTACGGGCAGATGACCGCGGGCTCGTGGATCTACATCGGCACGCAGGGCATCCTGCAGGGCACCTACGAGACGTTCGCGGCGGTGGCCGAGAAGCGGTTCGGCGGCTCGCTGGCCGGCACGCTGACGCTGACCGCCGGCTGTGGCGGCATGGGCGGCGCGCAGCCGCTCGCGGTCACCATGAACGGCGGCGCGTGCCTGATCGTCGACGTCGACCGGTCGCGGCTCGACCGCCGGGTGGCGACGCGCTATCTCGACGTGGTGGCCGACTCGCTCGACGAGGCGGTTTCCCTCGCCGTGGCCGCCAAGGCCGAGCGGCGGGCGCTGTCGGTCGGCGTGGTCGGCAACGCCGCGACGGTGTTCCCCGAGTTGCTGCGCCGGGGTGTCGAGATCGACATCGTGACCGACCAGACCAGCGCGCACGACCCGCTGTCCTACGTGCCGGAGGGTGTCGACCCGGGTGACGCGCCCGACTACGCGGCGGCGAAGCCCGACGAGTTCACCGACCGGGCCCGCGCCTCGATGGCGGCCCATGTGGCGGCGATGGTCGGGTTCATGGACGCGGGCGCCGAGGTGTTCGACTACGGCAACTCGATCCGGGGCGAGGCACAGCTCGGCGGCTACGAGCGGGCCTTCGCGTTCCCCGGCTTCGTGCCCGCCTACATCCGGCCGCTGTTCTGCGAGGGCAAGGGCCCGTTCCGCTGGGCGGCGCTGTCCGGCGACCCGGCCGACATCGCGGCCACCGACCGCGCGGTGCTCGAGCTGTTCCCCGAGAACGAGTCGCTCGCCCGGTGGATCCGGATGGCCGGCGAGCGGGTGGCGTTCCAGGGACTGCCGGCGCGGATCTGCTGGCTGGGCTACGGCGAGCGCGACAAGGCGGGTGTCCGGTTCAACGAGATGGTCGCCTCGGGCGAGCTGTCGGCGCCGATCGTGATCGGCCGGGACCACCTCGACGCGGGCTCGGTGGCGTCGCCCTACCGCGAGACCGAGGCGATGGCCGACGGCTCCGACGCGATCGCCGACTGGCCGCTGCTCAACGCCCTCGTCAACACCGCGAGCGGCGCGTCCTGGGTGTCGATCCACCACGGCGGCGGCGTCGGCATCGGCCGCTCGATCCACGCGGGCCAGGTCTGCGTCGCCGACGGCACGGCGCTGGCCGGCCAGAAGATCGAGCGCGTGCTCACCAACGACCCGGGCATGGGCGTCATCCGCCACGTCGACGCCGGCTACGACCGCGCCGCCGAGGTGGCCACCGAACGCGGCGTCCGCGTCCCGATGGCAGAGTGACCCATGCCCAGCGACCTTGACCTGGCGCGCACCTTCCGGGAGGTGTGGGCGGAGCTGTCGGGCATCGGCCGGGCACCCGACGGCGGCTACCTGCGCTTCGCGTGGTCACCGGCCGAGATCGCGCTCCGCGACTGGTTCCGCGCCCAGGCCACGGCCCGCGGCATGACCCTCACCCACGACGGCAACGGCAACCTCTTCGCCACCTGGTTCCCGGCGGGAGACGGCCTCGCGCCCGGCGGCGGCCGGGCGACCGCCGACGGCCTGTTGGCGCCGTCCGGTGGGCCCGGAGGGGTGCTGACCGGCAGTCATTTCGACTCCGTGCCGCATGGTGGGGCCTTCGACGGGCCGCTCGGGATCGTTTCGGCGTTCCTCGCGGTCGACCTGCTGCGCGACCTCGGGTTCCGGCCCGAGCGGGCGATCACCGTGGCCGCGTTCGCCGAGGAGGAGGGGTCCCGGTTCGGGTTGGCCTGCCTCGGGTCGCGGTTGCTGACCGGTGCGATCGACCCGCAGCGGGCCGCCGCGCTCACCGACCGCGACGGCCTGTGCCTGGGCGACGTGCTCGGCGCCGCGCCGGCCGGCGTGCGGCCCGACCTGGTCGCGGGCTTCGACGCCTACGTCGAGCTGCACGTCGAGCAGGGCCGCGCGCTCACCGCACCGGTCGGGGTGGCCAGCGCGATCTGGCCGCACGGTCGCTGGCGCTTCGACGTCGAGGGCGAGGGCAACCACGCCGGCACCACGCTGATGAGCGACCGGCGCGACCCGATGCTGACCTACGCGTTCACGGTGCTCGCCGCCAACAAGGAGGCCCGGCTGCGCGGCGCGCACGCGACCGTCGGGCGGGTCGAGGTCAGGCCCAACGCGACCAACGCGATCCCGGCCGCCGTCCGGGGCTGGCTGGACGCCCGGGCCGCCGACGAAGAGGCGCTGGCCAGGTTGGTCGAGGCCGTCGCCAAGAAGGCGACCGAGCGGGCCGGGCGCGACGGCACCGCGATCCGGTTCACCGCCGAGTCGACCACCGGCGAGGTGCGGTTCGACACCGGTCTCGCCGACCGCCTGGCCACCCTGCTCGGCGGCGTGCCGATCCTGCCCACCGGGGCCGGCCACGACGCCGGGGTGCTCTCCGCGCACCTGCCGACCGCGATGCTCTTCGTCCGCAACCCCACCGGGGTCAGCCACGCCCCGGCCGAGTCGGCCACCGACGAGGACTGCGCGGCGGGGGTCCGGGCGCTGGCCCGCGTGCTCCAGGAACTGTCCCGCCGACCACTCGTTGATCATGACGAGGGGGTGGCTGGGGCATGAGCGAGCGCAGCGAGCGAACCAGTCGGCTCAGTGATTGGAGCTCTTGCCACTCCTCGATTTTCGAGGAGTGGGCATGAGTGACGGGCTGTGGTTCGCCGATTTTGCGTGGTTGGGTTCCGACGAGGCGCCGACCGAGCGGGTGCTGATCGAGGTGGTCGACTCGCGGTTCTCGACGATCACCGTCGGGGTCGCGACGCCGCCCTCCGACGCGATCCGGTTGCCGGGGCTCACGCTGCCCGGGCTCGCCAACGCCCACTCGCACGCGTTCCACCGCGCCTTGCGCGGCCGCACCACCGACGACCGGGGCAGCTTCTGGACCTGGCGCGACCGGATGTACGCGCTGGCCGGCCGCCTCGACCCCGACCGCTACCTGGCGCTGGCCCGGGCCACCTACGCGGAGATGGCGCTGGCCGGCATCACCACCGTCGGCGAGTTCCACTACCTGCACAACGACGTCGACGGTGAGCCCTACGTCGACCCCAACGTGATGGGCACCGTGCTGATCGAGGCCGCCGCACAAGCCGGCATCCGGATCACGCTGCTCGACGCGCTCTACCTGACCGCGAGCGTCGACGGCGCCCCGCTCGAGGGCGTCCAGCTCCGGTTCGCCGACCACGACCTCGACGCCTACCTCGAGCGCCTGGAGCGGCTCGACGCGGCCAACGCCGACAACCAGGACACCGTGCGGATCGGCGCCGCGCTGCACTCGGTCCGCGCCGTGCCGGCGGAGCTGCTGCCCGCGTTCGCCGAGCGCACCGTCGGGCGTCCGCTGCACTTCCACCTGTCGGAGCAGCGCGCCGAAAACGAGGCCTGCCTCGCCACGCACGGGCGCACCCCCACCGAGCTGCTCTCCGACAGCGGCATCCTCAGCACCCGGTCGACGGCGGTGCACGCCACCCACCTCACCGACCTCGACCGCACCCTGCTCGGCGACACCGGCACCGGCGTCTGCTTCTGCCCGACCACCGAGCGCGACCTCGCCGACGGCATCGGCCCGGCCCGGGCGCTGGCCGACGCCGGCAGCCCGCCCTCCCTCGGCAGCGACAGCCAGACGGTGATCGACCTGTTCGAGGAGTCCCGTGCCCTGGAGGCCGACGAGCGGCTCCGCACCGAGCGGCGCGGGCACTTCACGCCCGCCGAGCTGGTCCGGGCCGCCTCGGTGGCCGGCCACAACGCGCTCGGCTGGGCCGACGTGGGCCGGATCGCGGTCGGCGAGCGGGCCGACCTGGTCGCGATCGACACCGCGAGCCCGCGCACGGCCGGCGCCCCGCCGGTCGGTGCGGCAATGGTCGCGAGTGCCGCCGACGTCACGACGGTGGTGGTCGACGGGCGGGTCACCGTCCGCGACGGGCACCATGTGCGGATAGACGTCCCGGCGGCGCTCGAAGAGGCGGTGCAAAGCTTGTGGTGAGTCTGGTGATCGACAACATCGGCGAGCTGGTGACCAACATCCCGGGCACCGGCGACGGCGGGCTGCTCGGCATCCGGCGCAAGGCGGCCGTGCTGGTCGAGGAGGGCGACATCGCCTGGATCGGCCCGAGCCGCTACGCACCGGCCGCCGACCGCCGCATCGACGCGCAGGGCGGCGCCGTCCTGCCGGGCTTCGTCGACAGTCACGCCCACCTGGTCTTCGCGGGCGACCGGGCCGCGGAGTTCGCGGCGCGGATGGCCGGCGAGTCCTACACCGGCGGCGGCATCCGCACGACCGTCGCCGCGACCCGAGCCGCCGACGACGAGGTGCTCCGCGACAACGTGGCCCGCCTGCACACCGAGGCGATGCGCCAGGGCACCACGACCATCGAGATCAAGAGCGGCTACGGGCTGACCGTGGCCGACGAGGCCCGCTCGCTGCGGATCGCCACGGAGTTCAGCCGCGACACCACCTTCCTCGGGGCCCACGTGGTTCCCCCGGAATACGCCGACCGGGCCGACGACTATGTCGGGCTGGTCTGCGGGCCGATGCTGCGGGCGGCCCGGCCTTATGCCCGCTGGATCGACGTGTTCTGCGAGAAGGGCGCGTTCGACGCCGACCACGCACGGGCGATCCTGACCGTGGGCAAGGACGCCGGTCTGGGCGTCCGCGTGCACGCCAACCAGCTCGGGCCCGGCGAGGGCGTGCAGCTCGCGGTCGAGCTGGGCGCGGCCAGCGCCGACCACTGCACCCATCTGTCCCGCGCCGACATCGACGCGCTGGCGGGGTCGCGCACCGTCGCGACGCTGCTGCCCGGCGCGGAGTTCTCCACCCGCTCGGCCTATCCCGACGCGCGCCGGCTCCTCGACGCCGGCGCCACCGTCGCGCTGGCCACCGACTGCAACCCCGGGTCGTCCTACACCTCCTCGATGCCGTTCTGCGTCGCGCTCGCCGTCCGCGAGATGGGCATGACGCCGGCCGAGGCGGTCTGGGCGGCCACCGCGGGCGGCGCACGGGCGCTGCTCCGCGACGACGTGGGCGTGATCCGCCCTGGTGCGCGGGCCGACATCGTGCTGCTCGACGCGCCTTCCCACCTGCACCTGGCCTACCGGCCTGGCGTACCACTGGTCACCAAGGTCCTGCACAACGGAGTGCCGCAATGACGACTGTCACCGTTCTTCCCACCGGCGTCACCCCCGCCGACGTCCATGCCGTGGCCCGCGGGGCCGCGCTGGTCGAGCTGCACCCGACCGCCATCGAGGCGATGGCCGCGTCGCGGGCCCACGTCGACCGCATCGAGGAGTCCGGCCGCCCGGTCTACGGGGTGTCGACGGGCTTCGGATCGCTGGCCAACACCTATGTGGCCAGCGAACGCCGGGCCGAGCTGCAACACGCGCTGATCCGCTCGCACGCCGCCGGCGTCGGCGCCCCGATGCCGCGCGAGGTCGTCCGGGCGATGATGCTGCTGCGCATCCGGTCGCTGGCGATGGGCCGGTCGGGCGTCCGCCCGCTGGTCGCGCAGTCGCTGGTCGACCTGCTGAACGCTGACGTCACCCCGTGGGTGCCCGAGCACGGCTCGCTCGGCGCCTCCGGCGACCTGGCGCCCCTGGCGCACTGCGCGCTCGTGCTGCTCGGCGAGGGCTGGGTGCTCGACAAGTCGGGTGCCCGCATCGACGGCAGCGAGGCCCTGCGCCGCGCGGGCCTGCACCCGATCGAGCTGGCCGCCAAGGAGGGCCTGGCGCTGGTCAACGGCACCGACGGCATGCTCGGCATGCTCCTGCTGGCGATCGGCGACGCCGCGCACCTGTTCACGATGGCCGACCTGACCGCGGCGCTGTCCATCGAGGCGATGCTGGGCTCCGAGCGCCCGTTCCTGCCGGAGCTGCACGCCATCCGCCCGCACCCGGGCCAGGCCACGTCGGCGGCCAACATCCACCGGCTGCTGCAGGGCTCCGCGATCATGGATTCCCACCGCGACGACCTGGCTCACGCGGTCCAGGACGCCTACTCGATGCGCTGCGCGCCGCAGGTGGCGGGCGCCGCTCGCGACACACTCGAGTTCGCGATCCAGGTGGCGGGGCGCGAGCTCCGCTCGGTGGTCGACAACCCGGTCGTGCTGCCCGATGGTCGTGTCGAGTCGACGGGCAACTTCCACGGTGCGCCGCTGGGCTTCGCCGCGGACTACCTGGCGATCGCGGCGGCCGAGGTAGGCGCCATCGCCGAACGCCGCGTCGACCGCCTGCTCGACGTGTGCCGCTCGCGCGACCTGCCGCCGTTCCTGTCGCCCGACGCGGGGGTCAACTCGGGGTTGATGATCGCGCAATACACGGCGGCGGGCATCGTCGCGGAAAACCGCCGCCTGGCGTCGCCGGCGTCGGTCGACTCACTGCCGACCAGCGGGATGCAGGAAGACCACGTCTCGATGGGGTGGGCGGCGACGCGCAAGCTACGCACGGTGCTCGACAATCTGACGAGCCTGCTCGCGGTGGAGCTGCTGGCGGGGGTCCGCGGGATCCAGCTACGGGCGCCGCTCACGCCGTCGCCGGCGGGCACCATCGCGACGGCGGCGGTAGCCCGCTTCGCGGGCACGCCGGGTCCGGACGTCTTCCTGGCCCCAACCATCGAGGCGGCCCGCGACCTGGTGGCCGGCACGGACCTACGCACAGCGATCGAGGCAGAACTCGGCCCCCTGAGCTAACCCGACCGCAACCGCGCCGCCCGGGCGGGTCGGCAGCGGCGCCGCCGGCGGAGCGCGGGCATGCGCGCGGCGCGGGTCAGTGTGGGGTAAGCCCAGCCGCGGGTCACCGCAGCGCGGGCCGCAGGGCACGGCGGCGCAGCCGCCGCAGGCAACGGCCCTCAGCGCTCCCCCGGCCCGTACGGCTGGGCGAACAGCAACAGCTCCACCGGCCGCGAGCCCTCCGGCCGCGCGGCGGGATCCCGCAGCCGGTCGTCATACCGGCTCAACACCGCCCGCAGATCGGCCACCAGCTCGCGCACCTCGTCGACTGTCCCGTGCACCACGGTGTTCGAGCCGCCGAGCACGTCCTGCCACTCGACCGGCTCGGCGTGCCGGTTGGCCTGCGCAGATTGCAACCGCTCCAGCCAATGCCGGATGAGCACATCGGACAAGGCCCGCGCGGCGGCCGTCGACTGTTCATCGTCCTGGACGTCCGAGAAGGCCAGCGGCATTTCCAGCGCCCGCCATGGGCGGCGGCGGCCCGGGCCCGTGCCGACCTCCTCGACGAAGCCGAACCTGGCCAGGGCACGCAGGTGGAACGCGCAGTTTGTCGGAGTTTCCCCGATCAGCGCGCTCGCCTCCGTCGCGGTCAGCGTCTCGTGCAGGCGCAGCGCCTCCATCAGCGCGATTCGGGTCGGGTGCGCCAACGCGCGCATCGCCGCCGCTCCCTGCAGTCGTCCGCTCACTATTCGCGAAGCTCCCTCTTGTTTCGGGTCCAACCTTTCGAGAATATCGTCTCGAAAGAATTCCCTCGAAAGCAGGAGGCAACGGGATGACGAATGGGCGGCAGCGCGACCTGGTGATCAAGGCACTCTCGGCGCTGGCGCCCGGCGCGCGCTTCGGCTACGGCGAGCTGGCCCGGCCCGGCGGCCGCCACCTCCGGTGGGTGGAGACCGACAACGGCGGCCCGACGATCCTGCTCGCCGCCGGCGCCGGTGACACCGTGCTCGACTGGGGTCCCGTGCTGCCCGCGCTCGCCGCCGACTTCCATCTCGTGGCCTACGACCGTGCGGGGCTCGGTGCCAGCGACCCGGCGCCGCGGACCACGTTGGACGCCCAGGTCGACGACCTGGTCGCGCTGCTCGACTGGCACGGGCCGGCGCTGCTGGTCGGGCACAGCTGGGGCGGGCTGCTCGTCCAGCACGCCGCCGCGGCCCGGCCCGGCATGGTGTCCGGGCTCGTGCTGGTCGACCCGACCCACGAGGAGATCATGGCCGAGCTACCCGTGCGGCTGCGGCTCGGTGCCGATGCCATGCTCGCCTGGATCGTGGTGCTCAAGGCCGTCGGCAGGTTCGAGAAGCGGCTCACCGCGTTCGGCCGCGGCACCGCCGAGAAATGCAGCGCCGACCCGGCCGTCCAGGCGCTGTTCATGGACGCCTACCGGGCCTCGTACGACCGGCTCGGTCAGGTCGTGTCCATCCGGTCCGAGAACCTGCTCGCCTCCCGGGTCGCCGCCGCCCGCCGGGCCCGGGCCGCGATGACGGTGCCCGACGTGCCGATGACGATCCTGACCGCGACCCGCGGCAAGCCGCCCGCGCTCCAGGCCCGCGCGGCCGAGCTGGCCGACCAGACCGCGGCCGCCTTCCCGAGGGGTCAGCATCTGGTGGTCGACGACGCCGGCCACTACCTCCACCACGACCAGCCGGCCGCCACGGCGGACGCGATCAAGGCCATCGCAGGTTGATCACCTGTCACGTTGAGTGGTCCCGCACCATCCGTAGCGACCAATGCGCCCTTGAGCCGCAACTCACGCGCGAATGAGCATCCCGGCGGGGTCGATCTTCGGCAGACTGAAGTGATGGTGGAGTCGCAGCATCGCGAGGAGACCGCCAGTCGTCCCCTCCTCCTCAACCGATACGCCGTCGTAGTCGTGCTCATCGTCGGCTACGCACTGGCCGCCGCCATCGCCCGCCCATTGACCCTGCCGGCGTCGATCACCGTGCTCGCGCCCGGGCTGGCTCTGGTCGTCTGGGGCGCGCGCCGCGTACCGAATCGATCGGTGAAAACCACCAGGTCGACCGTCGTCACCTGGTTCACCCTGCTCGGCCTGTTCTGCGTGTGGGAGGTGGTCGCCTTCCTCTGGGGCAACGACCAGGCCCACCCCACGCTGAGCCTGGCGTTCGACCCGGTGCTGGAGAACTATCCGGCCCGGGCGCTCGGCTACGTGATCTGGCTGAGCACCGGAGCCTGGGTGGCGTCCCGATGAGCGCCCGCAACATCCTCATCACGGGCTTCATCGTCATCTTCGGCTCGATGGTCCTGGTCGACCTCGTCAGCCGCCGACGCGGCCGCGGCCCGCAGCCGGTCGCGACCGCGCTGACCGCCGCCATGCGCACCCCGCTCGGCCGCGTCCTGGTCCTCGGCTGGTGGTGCTGGATCGGCTACCACTTCCTGGCCCGCTGACACGAGCACCCCCGACCGGCGCCGATGCTCCTGGGGACTGACCCCGTGGACCCGCTTGAACGCGGTGCTGAGCGCGAACGCGCTCCCGTACCCCACCTGCCGCGCCACCGCCGCCACGGTCGCGTCTGGCTCACGCAGCAGATCGGCCGCCAGCGCCAGCCGCCACCCGGTGAGATAGGACATGGGCGGCTCGCCGACAAGCTCCGCGAACCGCCGCGCGAGCGCCGCCCGCGACAGCCCACTCCGCGCGGCCAGTGACGCCACCGTCCACGGATAAGCCGGATTGCTGTGCAGCATCCGCAACGCACGGCCGACCACGGGATCGCTCTGCGCCTGGTACCACGCGGGCGCGGCAGCCTCCGGCCGCGAAAACCAGGCCCGCAACACGGCGATCAGCAACAGGTCGAGCAGCCGGTCGAGCACCGCGGACTGCCCCTGGTCGTCCCGGGTGATCTCATCCCCGAGCAGCCCGACCAGCGGCGTGTCCCATTCGTCGGACCGCACCACGAGCAGCGTCGGCAGGGCGCGCAAGAGCCGCTCACTGATCTCACCGTTGACCTGATAGGTCCCGGTCAACAGCACGGACCCACCGTCCACGCTGGTGCCCCAGGTCCGCACGCCGAGCGCCATCTCGTCGTGCAGCTCCCGCCCGTCGGGCGTGGTGCACCGCTGCCCGGGATGAATCACGATCTGCGGCACGGTCCCGGGATCGTCAGCCACGGTGTAGTGGTCAGGCCCGCGCATCACCGCGACGTCACCCGGCCGCAGCCGCACCGGAGCCGCGTCGTCGAAGATCACCCAGGCGTCGCCACGAACCACCGACACGATCGACAGCGGCGCCTCGTCGCGGATCCGCAACGACCACGGCGGGTCCAGCACACACCGCAGCAGGAACGCCTCCCGCGCCCGCGGCCCGTCCAGCAGCCCGGCAAGAGCATCCATCGAACCATGCTAACGAGCCCTGCTCGGGCCCGCGGTGGGCGCGACCGTCGCTCCCGCCAGCCACCGCTGCGCTGCCATCTCCGCCGCCGGTCACCCTCACCCCAAGAACCCCACCGGCAACGGAGACACATCATCATGGATGTATGAAAGCCAAGCGTGCGATCGGCACCGCGCCGATCTGGCTCATCGCGCTCCTGGGCGCCACCGTGACCGCGCGTCGTGCGCTGATCCGGGCGGCGCCAGCGACCGCGTCGCCGTGATTCACCAGCACCAGGCCCGCACTTGGCGGCCCCGCGCGTGGTGCGCTGACCCGGGCGGCGCCAGCGACCGCGTCGCCGTGATGTTCGCCGGCACCGGGCCCGCGCTTGGCGGCGCGACTGTCGGCGACGAGGTCAGCCTCTATCTCGCCGCCGGCGACGGCCGCGAGGTCCCCCGCCACGAGACGTCGTCCTAGCGGATGTTCTCCTTGGCGATGACCTTCGCCAGGGCGCGCAGTGCCTTGCCGCGGTGGCTGATCGCGTCTTTCTCCGCGGGGCTCAGCTCGGCGTTCGTCTTCTCCTGCCCCTCGCCGACGAAGAGCGGGTCGTAACCGAAGCCCCCGCTGCCGCGCGGCGAACGCAGCAGATGCCCCTGCTGCCGCCCCTCGACCAGATGCTCGCGGCCCCCCGGCGTCACCAGCGCGGCCGCGCAGACGAA
This sequence comes from Asanoa iriomotensis, assembly GCF_016862515.1. Classification (GTDB taxonomy): domain Bacteria; phylum Actinomycetota; class Actinomycetes; order Mycobacteriales; family Micromonosporaceae; genus Asanoa; species Asanoa iriomotensis. The sequence goes on along the minus strand of NZ_BONC01000003.1, from coordinate 206,947 downwards.
GGCCGCACTGCGGTGCTCGTCGGCGAAGTCGCTGACCTGGGCCAGCAGCAGGTCGTTGTTGGCGGTGTCGTCACCGTGCTTGCCCGCCCACCGCGCGCTCAGCACGCCCGGCATGCCGTTGAGGGCGTCCACCGCGATGCCCGAATCGTCGGCGATCGTCGGCAGGCCCGTGCGGCTAGCCCCCTCGCGGGCCTTGAGCAGCGCGTTCTCCGCGAACGTCAGCCCCGTCTCCGGCACCTCCGGATAGGACTCCACGTCCTTGAGGCTCACCAACTCGATCGCACCGCCACCCAGAGCCGCATCGAGGATCCGCTGGAGCTCCACAAGCTTCTTCGCGTTGTTCGTCGCCAGCAGCATCCGACGGCTCATGACGCGAGCGCCTTCCGCTGGGCGTCGGCCAGCGTCGCGCAACCCGCCACCGCGAGGTCCAGCAGGGCGTCCAGCTCCGCCCGGTTGAAGACCGCGGCCTCGCCCGTGCCCTGCACCTCGACGAAGTCGCCCTCGTCGGTGCAGACCACGTTCATGTCGACGTCGGCGGCGCCGTCCTCCAGGTACATCAGGTCCAGCCGGGGCTCGCCGTCGATCACGCCGACGCTCACCGCCGAGACCGAGCGCGGCACCGCTTCCTCGATCTTGCCCGCGAGGATCTTCCGGCCGGCCATCCAGGTCACCGCGTCGTGCAGCGCCACATAAGCGCCGGTGATCGCCGCCGTGCGGGTGCCGCCGTCGGCCTGGAGCACGTCGCAGTCGAGGACGACCGAGTTCTCACCCAGCGACTTCAGGTCGACACAGGCCCGCAACGAGCGACCGATCAACCGCGAGATCTCCTGCGTACGCCCGCCGACCCGGCCCTTGACACTCTCCCGGTCGGAGCGCGTCGTGGTCGCCCGTGGCAGCATCGCGTACTCAGCGGTGACCCAGCCGAGGCCCGTGCCCTTGCGCCAGCGCGGCACCCCCTCGGTCACGCTCGCCGTGCACAACACCCGGGTGTCACCGAACTCGACCAGCACCGAACCCTCAGGGTGCATGCTCCACTGTCGAGTGATCGTCACCGGTCGCAGTTGGTCGGGTCGCCGCCCGTCTGGTCGAGCCATGGGGGCCAGCCTAGGCGGCCTCCACGTCGGCCCGCGCGCGCCCCGCTGTCACCGCCCCCGCGTGTGCACCGAGGAACCCCGCCGTCGCCACCGGCCAGCTGAACTCCTCGGCCCGCGACCTGGCCCGTGAGCGGCGGAAACCCTCGTCGACCGCGAGCAGGCCGGCCACCGCGGCGGCCAGTTCGGGACCGTTGCCGGGCGCGGCGGCGCCGGCCGGGCCGATCACCTCGGGCAGCGCGCTGGCCGCGTTGACCACCACCGGCGTGCCGCAGGCCAGCGCCTCCAGCGCCGCGAGCCCGAACGTCTCCACCGGTCCCGGCGCGATCACCACGTCCGCGCTGGCCAGCAGCGCCGCCACGGCGGTCTGGTCGGGCAGGAAGCCGGCGAACGTGACGGGCAGACCCGCCGCCCGCTCCTCGAGCGCCGGCCGGCGCGGGCCGTCGCCGAGCACCACGAGCCGGGCCGGCACGCCCGTGCGGACCAGGGCCGCGAGCGCGTCGACGGCCAACTCGGGCTTCTTCTCCGGCGAGAGCCGGGTGCAGGTCACCAGCAGCACCTCGCCGTCGGGGGCATATTGGGCGCGCACCGTGAGATCGTGCCGGCGCGGGTGGAACGTGGACAGGTCCACGCCGAGCGGCGCCCGCAGGACCGGCACGCCGATCCGGACGAACTCCTCCGCGGCCCAGCCGGTGGTGCAGACGATCGTGTCGTACGCGTCCGCACTGCGGGCGTTGAGCGCGTCCGCGGCCCGCCGTCCCGCCGCACCCGGCAGCCCGGAGATCCGCAGCAGCCCCGCCAGGCTCTCGTGGGAGACCATCACGCTGCGCACCCCGGCGTCCCGGGCCCACCGGCCGGTCCAGCGCAGCGTGCTGCGGTCGGAGACCTCGAGCCGGTCCGGCGCGAGACTGTCCAGCAACCGGGCCAGCGGCCGGCGGCCGACCAGCACCCGGTAGCCGCCGGTCAGCGGCACCATCGGCCCCGGCAGCGTGATCACGCGACCCTGGTCGGTCTCCTCGTCGGCGTACCGCTCCCCCGGCATCACCAGGATCGGATGGTGCCCGTTGGCGAGATACCCCGCGCCGAGGCTCCGCAGCGCCGTCCGGAGGCCACCGGACCTGGGCATGATGAAATTGGCGAGCCGCACGATGCGCAGCCCGGCCGCGCCGGAACTCATGCGGCGACGGCCAGGCGCGGCCGGGAAGCCCTTGCGGCGAGCACTTCCGTGTAGTGCCCGATCAGCTCGTCGCCGATCGCCGCCCAGGTGCGCCCGGCGACCGCGTCCCGCGCCGCGAGGCCGTACCGCGCGCGCAGTTCCGAATCGCCCGCCAGCGCGGCCACCGCGTCCGCGATCGCGGCGCCATCGCCCGGTGGCACCAGCGTCCCCGTCAGGCCGGGCCGGACCAGGTCGACCGGGCCGCCGGCGGCCGGCGCGACCACGGCCACGCCGCTGGCCATCGCCTCCTGCACGCTCTGGCAGAACGTCTCGTGCGGCCCGGCGTGCACGAACACGTCCAGGCTCGCGTAGATCCGGGCGAGCTGATCGCCGGCCCGCTGGCCGACGAACGCGGCACCCGGCAGCGCCTTCTCGGCGTCCTTGCGGCCCGGGCCGTCGCCGACCACGACCAGCCGCACGCCGGGCAGCCGGCCCGCGGTGGCCAGCAGGTCCAGCCGCTTCTCGGCGGCCAGGCGGCCGACGTACCCGATGAGCACCTCGCCGTTGGGCGCGAGCGCCCGGCGGACCGCGGCGCTGCGCTTGCTCGGGTGGAAGCGCACGGTGTCGACGCCGCGACCCCAGCGGTGCACCCGACGGATGCCCTGCTCGGCCAGGTCCGTCACCGACGTCGAGGACGGCGCGAGCGTACGGTCGGCGCCGTTGTGGATCGTGCGGATCCAGTGCCAGGTGATGTCCTCACCCCAGCCCAGCCGGTAGTTGCGCAGGAACGCCGCGATGTCGGTCTGGTAGACCGCGACCGTCGGCAGGTTGCGCTGGTTGGCCAGCGCCACGCCACGCGCGCCGAGGAAGAACGGACTCGCGAGGTGCACGACGTCCGGGGCGTGGGCGATGAGCGCGTCGGTGAGCCGGGCGCTGGGCATGCCGAACCGGAAGCCCCGGTAGCGGGGCAGGGGGACGCTCGGGATGCGGACCACCGGGTACGACCGGGGGCCGGTCACGCCCCGGGCGGACGACGACGGCGCGGGCGCGATCACCATCGGCTGGTGGCCTCGGGCGACCAGGTGCTCGGCGACGCGGACGACGGAGTTCGCTACGCCGTTGACGTCCGGCGGGAAGGACTCCGTGATGAGCGCGATACGCATGGGCACACCGTGTGCGCCGGTCCGGTGCGGGGGACGAAGGCCGGTTGTCGATCCGGCAAACAGTGCCTGAAGGGTCAGATCTCGTAGCGGGCGCCGGGCCGGACGATCTCGACCGGGCCCGCGTACGTCGCCGACGCCGCCTCGAACGTGAGCGCCTCGCTGCCCCACGCCGTGACCAGATGGGTCAGCAGCAGCCGGCCGACGCCGGCCTTGGTGGCGACCTCGCCGGCCTCACCGCCGGTCAGGTGGATGTCGGGCGGGTTGTCGGCACCGTCGAGGTAGCTCGCCTCGCACAGGAACACGTCGGCCCCGTGCGCCAGGCGCAGCAGCGCGTCGCAGGGCGCGGTGTCGGACGAGTAGGCGAGCGCCCGGCCCTGGTGCTCGATCCGCACGCCGTAGGTCTCCACCGGATGGTTGACCCGGTCGACGACGACCTGGAACGGCCCGATAGGGAACGAGCCCGGCTGGAGGCCGTAGAAGGTGTAGACGTCGTCGAGCGTGTCGTCGACCTCGTTGTTGTAGCCGGCGGCGATCCGGGCCGGCGCGCCCGCGGGCGCGTAGACCGGGATCGGCGGGTAGGCACCCTCGGGCGCGTAGCGCCGCACCACGATGTAGTCGCACGCGTCCGAGACGTGGTCGCAGTGCAGGTGGGTGATCAGGATCGCGTTGATGCCGTGCAGGCTCGCGTAGCGCTGGAGCGCGGAGAGCGATCCGGTGCCGAAGTCGACGAGAAGACGGAAATCGTCCGCTTCGATCAGGTACGCGGAGCAGGCCGACTCGGGGCCGGGAAAACTGCCGGCACAGCCGAGGATCGTCAGACGCATCCGGACGTTCCCGGCATGTGGTTGACAGGCCCGCCGACCGTTCGGAGGCACAAGATCGTGGTCGACGAGATTGTCACGCTGCGCAGCCTACGCCGTGGCCCGGAAGCTCATGAAAGAACTGATCGAACTTGTCGCGAAGGTGACACCGCAGCGTCGGATACCTTCCGGCAATTCCGGATGATCGCGGTTGGAGATCATGCCGTTACGCGTAGTCACATTCTGACGTTGAACCCGTGGCGGGCCCGCCGGGAGGCGGCGGGCCGATTCAGGCACGGGACGGTGACGTGTGTCGAGCCAGGCAGATATCCCAGCGGCGGACAAATCAGACAGCAGTCAGGCGGAGTCGTCGTCACCCCGGCACGCCAAGGGTGGGGACGCCACCGCGGCCACCGGCGTGATCGCGGGGCCGGCGGCCGGCGACGGCCTCGAGTCCCTGCCGATCGTGCCGCCGAGCGGGGCCAACCCGGCGCCCAGCCAGACGGTGGTGCCCACGATCACCGGGCTCGACACGGTCGCCGGGCCGGAGACAGTGGCCGCGGCGAGCGGCGACGGTGCGCTCAGCGGAGTCGCGACCGGCGACGACACGCTCCACGGTGGCGTCCGCTCCCCGGCCGCGCCGCCGAAGGCGGAGGATGCTGACGGCGGCGCTCCGGCGCACGGCGACGCTGGTGCGGTCAGCGTCGAGCGGCTGCCGACCCGGCTGAGCGTCAACAAGGCCCGGCACGCGGCGTCGGCACAGACCGGCATGTTCCGCATGGGCGACCTGCACTCGGACGCGCACCCGACGCCCGACAACAGCCACATGCTCGGGATCTGCGCCTGGGGCACGGCGTTGGCGCTGGCCGGCGTCGGTGTCGGCATCCGCGGGCTCGCGGCGATCATCGGCGGCAGCGCACCAGGCTGGTACAAGCCGGCGCTGATCGGCGTGGGCGTGATCGGGGTGCTGCTGACCGTGGGCGCGTTCGTCACGATCCAGCGCCGCTACCTGCCCTGGCTCCTGCTCGCCTTCGCCACCCTGCCCCTGGCAGTGACGATCGCGCTGACGATCATCGCGCTTTGACCGTGGCCACCCGCGGACCTGGCAGCGCAGCGAAGCGGAGCGGTGTCCGGCGGGAGCGACGGTTTACAGCCACCGCGGACCCGGGCAAAGTTATGTGTCTCTGATCGGAGGGTGACTGTGACGGAGACGGCGCGTTCCGCCGACGGCACGATGATCGCGTTCGAGCGGGTCGGTGACGGGCCCGCGGTGGTGTGTGTGGACGCGGCGGGCGGCTACCGCGAGCGCGGCCCGATGCGGCCGCTCGCGGCGGCGCTCGCCGACGGTTTCACCGTGTTCACCTACGACCGGCGCGGCCGGGGCGAGAGCGGCGACACCGCGCCCTACGCGGTCGAGCGGGAGGTCGACGACCTGGCCGCGGTGATCGCCGCCGCGGGCGGACGGGCGCACGTCTACGCGTTCTCGTCGGGCGGGCTCGTCGCGCTGCACGCGGCGGCGGCCGGTGTGCCGATCGACCGGATGGCGCTGCTCGAGCCGCCGCTCGGCGAGCCGTCCGCCGGTGAGTCGTCGCTGACGCGGGAGCTGCGGGCGCTCGTCGGCGCTGGCCAGCACGAGGAGGCGGCCGCGCACTTCCTGGCCGCCATCGGCGTGCCGGAGGAATATGCGACGCCGGACCCGGGGCTGATCGCGGTCGCGCCGACGTTGGTCTACGACTGCGTGATCAGCGACGACACCTCATTGGACCTGATCTCCCGCGTACGCCAGCCCACGCTGGTCATCGACAGCGAGGGCACCACCGGCCCGCTGCCGGGCTGGGCGGTGACGATCGTGGAGGCGCTGCCACACGGTCGTCACTCGAGCCTGCCCGGCAGTTGGCACGGTGTCGAGGAAGGTGCGTTGACGAAGGCGTTGCGGGAGTTCTACGCCCAGAGCTGACCGTCGAGGGCGTCTTCGGCCTCCGCGAGGGTGCCGCCGTAGGCGCCGGTCGACAGGTATTTCCAGCCGCCGTCGGCGACCACGAACGCGACGTCGGCCCGGATGCCGTCCTTGACCGCCTGGTGGGCGACGGCCAGGGCGGCGTGCAGGATCGCGCCGCTGGAGAAACCGGCGAAGATGCCCTCGACCTCGACGAGCTGTCGGGTCCGCAGCACCGCGTCCCTGGTGCCCACGGAGAAGCGCCGGGTCAGCACCGACGCGTCGTAGAGCTCCGGCACGTAGCCCTCGTCGATGTTGCGCAGGCCGTAGACCAGCTCGCCGTAACGTGGCTCGGCGGCGATGATCTCGATGCCCGGCACCTTCTCGCGCAGGTAGCGGCCCGTGCCCATGAGCGTGCCCGTGGTGCCGAGGCCCGCGACGAAGTGGGTGATCGTCGGCAGGTCACGCAGCAGTTCGGGGCCGGTGGTCTCGTAGTGGGCGCGCGCGTTGTCCGGGTTGCCGTATTGATACAGCATCACCCAGTCCGGGTGGTCGGCGGCGATCTGTTTCGCCGTCGCCACGGCCTGGTTGGACCCACCGGCGGCCGGCGAGAAGATGATCTCAGCGCCGTACATCCGGAGCAGTTGGGTGCGCTCGGTGGAGACGTTCTCGGGCATCACGCAGACCAGCCGGTAGCCGCGCAGCTTGGCCACCATGGCCAGGGAGATGCCGGTGTTGCCGCTGGTCGGCTCCAGGATCGTGTCGCCCGGGCGGAGCCGGCCGGCGCGTTCGGCCTCGCGGACCATGAACAGCGCCGCCCGGTCCTTGATGCTCCCGGTCGGGTTGCGATCTTCGAGCTTGGCCCACAGCCGGACCGGCGGTGCGCCCTCGGGCACTGCCGGCGACAGCCGGGGCAGACCGACCAGCGGGGTGTCACCCGCCGCTTCGAGCAGGCTCTCGTACCGCGACATGGCGGTGCCCCCTCAGCGCGCCGTGTTGCGACCCAGCAGGGCGGCCGCGGCGGCAAAACCGAAGGCGCCGCCGGCGACTGCGGGCAGGATCGTCACGTTGTCGCCGTCGTTGAGCTTGGCGTCGAGCGAGCCGAGGAAGCGGACGTCCTCGTCGTTGACGTAGATGTTGACGAACCGGTGCAGCCCGCCCTGCTCGGTGATCAGCCGGCCGCGCAGACCCGCGTGCCGCGAGTCGAGGTCGGACAGCAGCGCGGCGAGCGTGTCGCCGGAACCCTCGACGGTCTTCGCGCCGCCGGTGTACGTGCGCAGGATGGTGGGGATGCGAACCTCGATAGCCATGATCATTGCTCCTGTGAAGAACGACAGTCTGATGGGGACGGTGGTCGGGCGGGCGCGTGGGTCAGCGGCCTGGCGAACACTCGTAGTCGACCGTCGTCGGGCTCTGCCCGAACATGTATGACTGAACGGCGTGCGGGTCCACGGTGGGGTCAACGATCTGAACCGGCTCTTCGGTTACGACGCCGTCCACGATGCGGTATGACCTGATCTCCTCGGTGTCCGGCTCGCGGGTCGAGACCAGCATGTAGTGCGCCTCGGGCACGCCGGCGAGATCGGTGTCGGTGCGTGACGGGTAGGCCTCGGTCGCGGTGTGCGAGTGGTAGATGACCAACGGCTCTTCGTCACGGTCGTCCATCTCGCGCCAGACGCGCAACTGCTCCATCGAGTCGAACTCGTAGAAGGTCATCGACCGGGCCGCGTTGTCCATCGGGATGTGGCGCACCGGGGTGTCGCTGCCGACCGGGCCCGCGACCACGCCGCACGCCTCGTCGGGATGATCGCGGCGTGCGTGGGCGATGATCGCGTCGATGATCGACCGGTCGATGCTCAGCACGGTCCAAGCCTACCGTCTGAGCGGTCCGCCCCGGGACGTGGCAGCGGTCACCACTGTTACTCAGTGAGCGCGGTGAGCAATGATTCCTGGAGGTAGCCGAGGTAGGCGTAGACCGAGAGTTGGAAGACCCGCGACGACGAGGGGTCGCTCAGCACCGCGTCGTCGAGTTCCTCGCCCAGGTCGGTGTCGGAGCTGATGTCGAGCCGCACGCCCATCGCCAGCCGGGCGTCGTTGAGCGCTCGCAGCCAGGCCTCGGCGGCCTCCTCGTCGAGCTTGACCTCGCCGCCCGCGGCGCTGGGCAGGGCGGCCAGGATGGCGCCGGCGGCGTCAATCTTGCCGGTCTTGAGGTCGCCCTCAGTGAACCGGCGGAACTCGGCCGAGTCCTCCGCGTTGGTGGGATAGATGTCGGGGAACAGCCGGTCGACCACTGGGTCACCGTGGTCGAAGCCGTCGGTCAGCAGCCCGACCACCTCTGTCGCGACCTTCCGCAGCACCCGGACCTCGTCGGGTGCGAAGGTCGCGATGCAGTGCTCGCCATAACGCCGGAACATGGTTCAGGGTTGCTCGACCGTCGCCCAGAGGCCGTAGCCGTGGAGACACGAAGCGTCGTATTCCATCCGCTCGCGGGCGCCGGAGGAGACGGCGGCGCGGCCTTTGTTGTGCACATCGAGCATCAGGGACTGGGCCTTGTCGTGGCTGTAGCCGAACTGCTTCTGGAAAACCCACGTCACATAGGTCATCAGGTTGACCGGGTCGTCGTGGACGATCGTGATCCAGGGACGGTCGGTCGCCGGCACCGTCTCGACGTCCGGCACCTGCACGGGGGTCGTCTGCGGGGCTGCCACCCCGCCATCGTACGAGCAATTCGACGCACCGACGACCGCCACATGCGTCTCACTAACTCTCATCTGTTGTGTGCGCTGGTCAGGCCAGCAGGATGCCGTGATCGACGGCTTCGGCCAGCACGCCGGCGAGTGCCCGGTGGGTGGCTTCGAGCCGCCGGGAGACCTCCCGGAGCAGCTCCAGCTCGACGCTGCGGATCGACCGTTGTGCCCACGAGCGGGCCCGGTTGGTGTCGGCGGGGCCGGCCGCGCGCCACTGGCCGTAGCAGCCGCCGGCGAGCCCGACGCCGACCGACGGCAGGATCGTGCGGCCCGGCTCGACCGGGTAGGCGCCCAGCCCGGCCACCGCGCCGCCGCCGGCGACCGTGGCCACCCCGGCGGTGCTGGTGATCAGCAGGACCTTGTCGAGATCGCGGGCGGCGCGGTCGTCGGCCAGCGCGCGGCGTACGCCCGCCGCCACCCGGCGCCGGACACCCTCATCCGGTGGGGCGCCCAGCACCTGGGTGGCGGCGGAGGTCAGGAGGCGGTCGACGACCTCGTCGCACTCGGCGACCGCCCGGAGGGACAGCGCGTGCATCTCGCGGTCGAGGGTCTCGGGCAGGCCGCTGGGGCCGGTGCCGAAGACGATCTCCTGGACGCAGCGCAGGTGGATGTTGGCGAGTTCGATGGCCAGGCGCTGCCGGACGAGGTGCGTCTCGGCGCGCGCGGCCGTCTCTAGTCGTTCGGCCCAGTTGGACTCGTGGACGCCTTCGGCGACCCGGACCGTGCGCATCGCGTTGGGCGGCACGGGCGGGTTGTGGCTGGCCCGCTGCATGCCCTCGGCCGACGCCCAGTCGATCAGCGCGCGCCGCAGGTAGGCGGTGTCGCCGGCGGCGGGGTCGACGGCGAACCAGGGCGAATCGGCTAGGGCCGGGATGGCGGTGGCGATGGCCAGCCGCTGTGCCTCGACCGCGCCCGCGGCCGGGTCGTCGTCGCCGAGGCCGGGCGCGATCTCGCTCAGGTGCAGGAGGTCGACGTCGGCGGTGGACCCGGTCGACAGGGCGGTGGCGGGCGCGAACCAGGTGCCGTCGGAGCGCGGCGTGACGACGAAGAAGACGGCGGCGTTGGTCTGTGCGATCTCGCCGAGGATGTCGAGCTCGAAGCGGCCGGGTAGCTGGCCCGCGCTGAGCACGTACATCACCGCGCCGCCGCGGCCGACCGCGTCGTGCAGCACCCGGCCGCCGGCCACGCCGAGCACCTCGGTGTCTGGCGCGTCGACCAGCGTGAAGTGGCGCAGCAGCGGGTCGGGCAGGCTGAGCTCGACCCGGCGGGGCGGGCGTGCCGCGGCCGGCTCGTCGACCGGCGCGGACGCCGAACGAAACGGGTGCGCCTTGCGGGCACCGGGTAGGTAGGAGCAGACGTCCTTGCCGTGGCCGTGGTTGACCACGAGGTAGCTGGCCGGCGGGACGTCGAGCAGCGGGCCGACGGAGCCCACCAGCGCGGAGATCACGTCACTGTGGCCACTGCCGCGGGCACCGAGCGCCACGACCGCCAGCGGCTCGTCGGGGATGGGCTCGAGGATCGGACCACGCGTCCGGGTCGGCGTCCGCCGCTGCTGCGGCAAGGAGATGATCTGCGCTCCGGTCAGCCGATCGAGCGTGTTCGAACCCATTAGCCTGCGCCTCCCTGGCTGTTTTGCTGGTCTTGCGCGCGGCGATCACGGACCGCATTCCGCCGGGCACCGGAACGCTATGCGACCCGCCACCTAACATGACAGGCGACGGGGTACTCATGCCATGTTGGCCAGATACTCAACTTCAACCCGTTACGGGGAGTACCCATCGCCGTTACTCTCTATATGCTGCGCTGATGAGTCCGTGGAGATTTGTCGGGCGTGCCGCCGAACTCAACCGTCTCATCTCGACCGCCTCGGGCGGAAGCGGAAGAGGGCTCATATTTAGCGGCAGTGCGGGCATCGGCAAGAGCCGCCTGCTGCGTGAAGGCGTCGCCGCGCTGCCGACCGAGCGGCTGGCGGTCTGGACCGCCTCCGCCAACGCCGCGACCGCCTCCCTGCCGTTCGGTGGGCTCGCCCAGGTGCTGCCCACCGACCAACCGCCCGGCCTGACCGCGGCCGGCCTGCTGCGCTGGGCCGTCGAGGCGCTCAACCAGCAGGCCGCCGGCCGGCCGATCGTGCTCGCGATCGACGACGCGCACCTGCTCGACCCGTCGTCCTCGGCACTGGTCTACCTCATGGCCCGCGACGAGGGCGCCACCGTGCTCGGCACGCTGCGCAGCGGCGAGCAGTTCCCGCACCCGATCCGGGCACTGTGGACCGACGACTTCGTGGAGCTGGTCGAGCTCGAGCCGATGTCGGTCGACGACGTGAGCCGGCTGCTGGTGCAGATGCTGGAGGGCGACGTCGACCAGGCCAGCGCCGAGCGGCTGTGGAAGCTGTCCGAGGGCAACGCGCTGCTGCTGCGCGAGCTGGTGATGGCGGCCCGGCAGGCAGGCGAGTTCACCAAGCAGTTCGGCGTCCACCGGTGGACGGGCCGGCTCGAGCTGGCACCCAGCCTGTTCGACCTGATCGACGCCCGGATCGGGCAGTTGACGCCGGGCGTACGCACGGTCGTGGAGCTGGCCTCGCTCGGCGAGCCGATCGGCATCGACCTGCTGATCAAGGCGACCAACCCGGTCGACGTCGAGACCGCCGAGGAGCGCCAGCTCATCCGCGTGGTGACCAGCGACCGGCGCTCCAACGTGCGGCTCGCCCACCCGCTCTACGGCGAGGTGGTCCGCCGCCGGTGCCCGGTGGTGCGCCAGCGGCGGCTCGAGGCCCAGCTCGCCGACCTGGTCGAGGCGGTCGGCGCCCGGCGCCGCGACGACCTCCTCCGGGTCGCGGTGTGGCGCCTCGACTCGGGCACCGCACAGGACCCGATGCAGCTGCTGATGGCCGGCGCGCAGGCGTTCGCGGGCTTCGACGTGCCGCTGGCCACCCGGCTGGCCCGGGCAGCGCTCGACGCCGGCGGCGGGTTCGGCGCCGCCGAGCTGCTGTCCACGATGATGATGTTCAGCGACCAGCCCTCCGAGGCGCTGGCCGTGCTCGACGCGGTCGGCGAGCAGGCCACCTCGCAGTCGCTGCGGGCCCGCTGGCTGGTCGTCCGCGGCCTGGTCTCCTACTGGGGCCTCAGCCGCGAGGCGACTCCCGACGAGCTGGCCGTCGAGGCCAAGGCGCTGTCGGACCCGGCCGACCAGGCGCGGGTCCGCTCGTTCGAGGCGATCATGCGGCTGCACAAGCTGGAGTCCGCCGAGGCGCTGCGGATCGCCCGCTCGATCCTCGACCGCCCGGCCGCCCCGGTCTCCGCCCGCGGCCTGGCGCTGTGCATGATCGCCCACCTCCAGGCGGCACAGGGCGAGTCGCGGGCGAGCGAGCGGGCCGTGGCCAGCGTGCAGGCCGACGCGCCACTGTGGCGCACCGACATGCCTTATCTTCAGCTCGCGCTGGAGCTGGCCCGGGGCACCCGGCTGGCCATCGCCGGCGACCTGACCGGCATCGACGCGATCGTCGCCGACGAGTTCGCCGACCTGGCCGACGCCGGCGACTTCCGGCTCGGCTCCGGCTATCTCTCGGTGCTGCGTGCGCAGGCGGCCCGGCTCCGCGGCCAGACCGGCGAGGCGCTGCGCACCAGCGTGCAGGCCTGCGCGGCGCTGGCGACCAGCCGGATCTACGCGGGGCTGGCCCACGCCGAGCGGGCACAGGCGCACGCGCTGCGCGGCGAGGTCGACGAGGCCCGCGACGCGATGGCCGACTCCGACGAGTCGCAGTCGCCGATCATGTCGATCGTCTACCCGTGGCGCGAGCAGGCCCGGGCCGCGGTCCTCGCGGTCGCCGACGACCTGCCGGGCGCGGTCGAGGTGCTCCGCCGCCTGGTCTGGCGGCTGCGCGGCGACGGCTTCGCCGGCCACGAGGTGCTGGCCCTGCACGACCTGGTCCGGCTGGGCCGGGCGGCCGAGCCGATCGGCTGGCCCGAGGAGCACGACCCGGCGCAGACGGTCGCCCAGCGCCTCGCCGCGCTGGCGCCGACGCTCGAGGGCGACCTGCCGGGCATCATGGCGGCGCACGCCACGGCGGCGGCCCAGCGCTCCGGCCCTGACCTGCTGATCGCCGCCGACCTGTTCAAGGTCAAGGGCCTCTGGGTGTACGCCGCCGAGGCGGCCGCAGCGGCCGCGGGCCGCTTCCGGGAGACCCGGGCGACCGAGGCGGCGGGCAACGCCAAGGCGCTGATGAACGACCTGTTGAGTAAATGCGACATGCTGCGCACGCCGGCGCTCGGCCTGTCCCGGCCGGCGCTTACCGACCGGGAGCGGCAGGTCGCCAAGCTGGCCGCCAACGGGGTGCCCAGCCGGCACATCGCCGCGGAGCTCTTCCTGTCGACCCGCACGGTCGAAAACCACCTGCAACGGGTGTACGCGAAGCTCGGCGTCGCCGGCCGCGCGGAGCTGAGCGCCGCGTTGCGCATGCTTCCCGACAGCTGACGCCTCTTCCTCTTAGTCTGGTGGGATGACCAAGGGCCACCCCGCTCTGCTGACTGACCACTACGAGCTGACCATGGTCAGTGCCGCGCTCAAGGACGGCACGGCCGACCGGCAGTCCGTGTTCGAGGTGTTCGCGCGGCGGTTGCCGCCGGGTCGTCGTTACGGCGTGGTGGGCGGGCCGGGCCGGCTGGTGGACCTGATCCGCTCGTTCCGGTTCGACGAGGAGGAGATCGCCCACCTGCTGTCGCGGGGAGTGGTCGACGACCAGACCGCGGAATGGCTGGCCGGTTACCGGTTCACCGGCGACATCGAGGGCTACGCCGAGGGCGAGCTGTTCTTTCCCGGATCCCCGATCCTCACGGTCTCCGGGACGTTCGTGGAGTGCGTACTCCTGGAGACCCTGATTCTGTCCGTCCTGAACCATGACAGCGCGATCGCCGCGGCGGCCGCGCGGATGGTCACCGCGGCGCGCGGGCGCGGGCTGATCGAGATGGGCTCGCGGCGCGCGCACGAGGAGGCGGCGGTCGCCGCGACGCGCGCGGCCTATCTCGCGGGCTTCTCCTCGACCTCGAACCTGGCGGCGGGCATGCGGTACGGGATCCCGACCGCGGGCACCGCGGCGCACGCGTTCACACTGCTGCACGACGACGAGGCGGCCGCGTTCGCCGCACAGGTCGCGGCACTGGGCAAGAGCACCACGCTGCTCGTCGACACCTATGACATCGCGCAGGGCATCCGCACCGCGATCAAGGTGGCGGGCACCGACTTGCGCGCGATCCGGATCGACTCGGGCGACCTGTCGGTGCTGGCCGGGCACTCGCGGGAGCTGTTGGACTCGCTGGGCGCCACCGAGACGAAGATCATCGTGTCGGGCGACCTCGACGAGTTCTCGATCGCGGCGCTGGCCGCCGAGCCGGTCGACATCTACGGCGCGGGCACCTCGGTCGTCACCGGGTCGGGGGCGCCGACCGCCGGCCTGGTCTACAAGCTGGTCGAGGTCGACGGCCGGTCGGTGGTCAAGCGGTCGGAACACAAGGCGACGATCGGCGGGCGGAAGACGGCGGTGCGGCGGCACAAGCCGACCGGCACGGCGATCGAGGAGATCGTGGTGTCGCAGGGCACACCCGAGTCGCGTACGGGCGACCGGTTGTTGCAGCGGCCGTACTTCGTTGGTGGTGAGGCTGCTGTTCTGCCGTCGCTGGACGAGTCGCGGGAGCACCTCCGGCAGGGATTGATCTCGATTCCGTGGGAGGGCCTCAAGCTGTCGGCGGGCGATCCGGCGATCCCCGTTACTGTCGTACCCGCGCGTTAGTGTTCACCCCATGACCCGCGCACTGATCATCGTCGACACGCAGAACGACTTCTGCGAGGGTGGCTCGCTGGCCGTGGCCGGCGGCGCCGGCGTGGCAACGGAGATCTCCCGTGCGCTGTCCGGGTCGCCCGACCGGTGGGACCACGTGGTGGCCACCAAGGATTTCCACATCGACCCGGGCGCGCATTTCAGCGACAGCCCCAACTTCGTCACCACCTGGCCCGCGCACACGGTGGTCGGCACGCCGGGCTCCGACTTCCACCCCAACCTGGAGACCGGCCGCATCGAGGCCGTCTTCCACAAGGGCCAGCACGCGGCCGCCTACAGCGGCTTCGAGGGCCACACCGCCGACGGCGTCGGCCTGGCGACCTGGCTGCGCGACCACGACGTCGACGCGGTCGACGTGGTCGGCCTCACCACGGACCACTGCGTCCAGGCGACGAGCCTCGACGCGGCCCGCGAGGGCTTCCACACGACGGTGCTGCTCGACCTGACCGCGGGCGTCCTACCCGACACCACGGCGGCGGCGGTCGAGCGACTACGCGAGGCGGGCGTCACGCTCGTCGGCGAGCCCATCGTCAAGCCGGCGTGAGGCTGACGCCCTACCGGTCGGTCCTCGGGCTGCCCGGCGTCCGCACGCTGCTCGTCGTCGCAATCCTGGCCCGCATCCCGTCGGTGGCCGCCGGCGTGACGCTGACCCTGCACGTGGTCCTGGAGCTCGACCGCGGCTACCTCGCGGCGGGCCTGGTCGCCACGGCCTCGACGATCGGCGCCGCGGTGGGCGCGCCGCTGCTGGGCCGCATGGTCGACCGCCGCGGCCTGCGCCCGGTGCTGGCGGTCTGCACTGTCGCCGAGGGCGTCTTCTGGTCGGTGGCGGGTTGGCTCCCCTACCCGATGCTGCTGGGCTTGGCCCTGCTCGCCGGCGTGCTGATGCTGCCGATCTTCTCGGTGGTCCGGCAGTCGCTGGCGGCGCTGGTGCCGCCCGACCAGCGCCGGCCCGCGTACGCCCTGGACTCGATGTCGGTCGAGCTGTCCTTCATGGTCGGCCCGGCCCTGGCGGTGCTGCTGGCCACCGCGGTCTCACCGCAGGCGACCATGTGGGCGGTCGGCGTCGGCGTGGTCCTGTCGGGCACGGCCCTGTTCGTCTTCAACCCACCGGTCCGCGCGGAGTCGGAGTCGGTCGCCGCCGACGGCCCGGTGCCACCGCGCCGCTCGTGGCTGACGCCGCGGATGCTGGCGATCCTGGCCATCGCGGCAGCGACGACCCTGGTCCTGGGCGGCACGGACGTGACGGTGGTCGCGGTGCTGCGCGAGTCGGACCAGGTCGGTTGGACGGGCCTGGTGCTGGCGTTGTGGGGGGTCTATTCGCTGATCGGCGGGTTCGTCTACGGGTCGCTGTCGCGGGTGCCGTCGCCGTTGGTGTTGCTCGCGGTGCTGGCCCTGGGCACCGTGCTGGTCGCCCTGGCCGGCGCGGAGTGGTTCCTGCTCGCGGTGGCGCTGATCCCGGCCGGGGCGCTGTGCGCCCCGGCCCTCGCGGCGGCCGCCGACGCGGTGAGCCACCTGGCGCCGCCATCGGTCCGCGGCGAGGCGATGGGCTTACACGGGTCGGCCATCACGGTCGGTCTGGCGCTGGGCGCCCCGTTGGCCGGCTGGGTCATCGACGCGTCATCGCCGCGCTGGGGCTTCGTGGCGACCGGGGTCGCGGGGTTGCTGGTCGCTGTCGCGGTGCTGCCGGTCTACCTGTCACGCCGACGACCGCCGTTGTCGGTCCCGCCCACGCAGCGCGCGGCAGAGCCTTCCTTGGCCGCCACGGACTAGCGCCCTGGGTGCGGCCGCTTCGCGCTCCCGCGCCACCCGCGCCTGACCTGCCGCCACGTGCCATGCCGAAGCGGACAGGCCAACCCTCGCGCCGCAATCCGCCGGCGTCGACCGACGGCCAAGCCGCATCGGCCCGGGTCGTCAGCGGTCACAGCCTGCCCTCGGCCACGCAACCGCTTGCCGAGCGGAGCAGGCCGCGTCTGGCTGGTGCCAGAGGCGCCGTCGTACCTTGCGATCATGGGCGCGCATGTTCTCGCTGACGATGGTTGCCGGTTGTGGACCGCGGTCGCCGGTGATGGGCCGCCGCTTCTGCTCTGTCATGGTGGGCCGGGGCTCTGGGATTACTTCGACGGGGTCGCTGAGCTGTTGGGCGGCTTCGTTCGGAGCATTCGCTGGGATCAGCGGGGTTGCGGGCGTTCTGAGCGCCGCGGGCCGTACACCGTCGATCGGTTCGTCGGCGATGTGGACGCCGTGCGTCGGCACTTCGGCGCCGAGCGGGTCAATCTGCTGGGGCACTCGTGGGGCGCCATGCTCGCGTTGCGGTACGCGTTGGCGCACCCCTCCCGGGTTGGCAGCCTGATCTACGTTTCCGGCACCGGAGTCGACCCGGATCTGACCTGGCGTGATGCCTTTCATCGCAACCTCACACACGGCATCGGAGCGGACGCGGCGCGTTGGCGCGAGCTGGACGAGCGTGAGCGGACGCCCGAGGAGGACCGCGAGCACGCGATCCTCCAATGGCAGGCCGACTTCGTCGACCCGGTCACGGCCCGCGGCCACGCCGAACGACTCGGAACGCCGTGGCTCGGGATCAACTACACCTGCGCACGGGCCATCAACGCCGAGTCGCGTCGTTTCCTGCGGGATCACGACGTGCCGGCGCTCTGCCGCGCGCTCACCACGCCCACGCTCATCGTGGATGGCGCACACGACATCCGACCGCGATGGGCGGTCGACTCGTTGGAGCGGTCGCTACCCGACGTCAAGCGGGTCACTCTGGCTGGCGCCGGGCATATCCCCTGGGCCGAGGACCCGGCGGGTTTCCGGGAAGTGGTCGCCAAGTTTGTGACCCAGGTCGCGTCCTAACTCGACAGAGCTGGGCTCGTGCCCACCGATTGCGCGCCGGAAGACCCCGCCTGATTTCGGCCGGTGGCATGCGGCGCGTGCCGCGCTGCGTCCGCGAACCACATCCAGAGACGTTGCCCTCTCGGTGACCTGGGTCAGCGGACCCCGCAGCGGCCAGGCAACGGAAACCGCACCGTGCTTCTTCCACAGCATCCGGACACGAGCTGCGAAGGCCTGCGGCAACACCCCGCACGAGCCGAAGGGCGAAGACGTGACCACCCAGCTTGTGATCCGCTTCGGCTTCTAACCCGGCATCGCCGATCCAGTTAGTGGGCCCAGGACACGCGGCGGGGAGACCACATGAAACCTGCCCCATCGCAGGCGGAACCCACCACGACGGCCGAGCCCAGCGGCTCGGCCGGGCCGAAGCATGAAGCCTCGTCGGTCCCTAGCCTGACATTGCCCTTTCGGGTTCGGGGGTCTCGGGCGCTGGGCGGCGGGAGACCGCGCGGTATTTGGCCGGTGGCATGCGGAAACGGGCCACGAAAGCTTGGCGTAGCGCTTCGGCCGAGCCGAAGCCTGAGCGGGTGGCTACCTCTGGCATCGGGAGGTCGGTCGAGTCCAGCAGGCGGGCCGCCGCGTCGACTCGGGCGCAGCGGATGAAGCGGGCCGGTGGGTCGCCCAGTTCGCGTAGAAACAAGCGGGTCAGGTGGCGGGGGCTCACGCCGACCGCGTCCGCTACGCGGGCCGTGGACAGGTCGCCGTCCAGGTGGGTGAGGACGTGGTCGACCGCGCGGCGGACCACGTCGTTGTCGGGGGCGGGCGGCGCCACGTACACGCTCATCTGGGCCTGGTTGCCCGGTCTTTGCAGATATGTGACCAGGTCCCGGGCGACCTGGCGGGCCAGGTCCGGGCCGTGGTCCTCCTCCACGAAGGCGAGCGTCAGGTCCAGGGCGCTGGTCACGCCGGCGGCGGTGGCTACGCGGCCCTCGCGGATGAAGATGGGCGCCGAGTCGACGCGGACGTCGTGGTAGCGGCTGGCCAGCCGCGGTGCGAAGCGCCAGTGGGTGGTCGCGCGGCGGCCGTCGAGCAGGCCGGTCGCGGCGAGCACCGTCGCACCCGTGCATACCGACGCGATCCGGCGGCTCTCGCGGGCCAGCCGGCGGACGTGCGCGACTACCAGTGCGTTGTCGGCCGCCCTCTCGTGGCCGAAGCCGCCCGAGACGATCACCGTGTCCAGCGGGCCTGTCAGGCGTTCCAGGGTGAGCTGCGCTTCCACCACCAGGCCGCTGTCGCAGCGGATCGGGCGGCCGCCGAGGGTTGCCAGCGATACTCGGTAGCCGGGGCTCAGCTGGCCGATCGTGTTGGCCAGGCCGAACGTCGAGGTTACGCAGGCGATGTCGAGCAGTTCGGCGCCGTCGTACCCGACCATGACGATGTGCCGCGGATCCATATCCCTGACCTTAGGCCGCCGATCCCTGGGATTCGGACCTGTATTTCTCCGGCCGTTCCGGGCGGGCCGCCGCCGCTGCCACCGTCGGGGCATGACTCCCACGACGATCCAAGAGAACCCCTCGCTGCTGCGGTGGGTCGCCCACCGCTGGCCCACCTTCGCCGCGATCCCGGTCGTCGCGGCTTCGTTGTTCGGCCTGGCCGACGTGCGCGGACTGGCGTTCCTGCTCGTCCTGTCGCCGCTGGGCTACCTGGTGCCGGCATCGGTCAACCGGCCCGGAATCACCTGGCCCGCGGTGCTGATCGGCTCCGTGGCGATCGCGCCGTTCAAGATTCTCGGGCTGAATCCGGCGTACGCGCTGCTGGTGGCTTCCGCGGTCTTCGTCGTGATCGGCACCGTGCGTCGCGCTCCTGGCTTCGGTGTCCAGGCGATCGCGGCCGTGCTGTTCGCCTTGCTGGCAGTGGTGGCGATCGAGGGCGAGTCCCTGGTCCTCGGCGGCGTCCTGATTTCGCTCGGGTTGCTCGCCCACGCCGCGTGGGACGTCTACCACCACCGGCTGAACCGGGTCGTGCCGCGCTCGTTCGCCGAGTGGTGCGCCGTGTTGGACGTCATCGTCGGCGTGGCCGCACTCGTGCTGATCTTCTAGGCTGTTCCGCCGACCCGCGGCAGGCCCGGGACCAAACAAAGAAGCGGCGCGCCGGACCTGGTCCTGGCGCGCCGCTTCTTGTTGTCGCTAGCGGTCGACGTTGCTCGCCGTGTCTTCCTTGTAGCTGGCGCCGCCGTCGGACTCGCTGGTCAGCGGCTTGGCGCCGCCCTCCGGCGGCCCGGCCAGCGAGTGGCCCGCGGCCAGCTCCGGGAACTTCAGGTCGAACGCCGGGCGCTCGGACCGGATCCGCGGCATGCGGTCGAAGTTACGCAACGGCGGCGGCGACGAGGTCGCCCACTCGAGCGAGTTGCCGTAGCCCCACGGGTCGTCGGCCAGGGCCATCGGGCCGGCCTTGTAGGACTTCCAGATGTTGTAGAGGAACGGCAGCGTCGAGACGCCAAGGATGAACGCGCCGACCGTCGAGATCTCGTTGAGCGTCGTGAAGCCGTCGCTGGGGCGGTAGTCCGCGTACCGGCGCGGCATGCCCTCGTTGCCCAGCCAGTGCTGCACCAGGAACGTGGTGTGGAAGCCGATGAACGTCAGCCAGAAGTGAATCTTGCCGAGGCGTTCGTCGAGCATGCGGCCGAACATCTTCGGGAACCAGAAGTAGATGCCCGAGTAGACGGCGAACACGATCGTGCCGAAGAGCACGTAGTGGAAGTGCGCGACCACGAAGTACGAGTCGGAGACGTGGAAGTCGACCGGCGGGCTCGCGAGCAGGACGCCGGTGAGGCCGCCGAAGAGGAACGTCACCAGGAAGCCGACCGCGAACAGCATCGGCGTCTCGAAGCTCAGCTGGCCGCGCCACATCGTGCCGATCCAGTTGAAGAACTTCATGCCGGTGGGCACGGCGATCAGGAAGCTGAGGAAGCTGAAGAACGGCAGCAGCACCTGGCCGGTGGCGAACATGTGGTGCGCCCACACGCTCATCGACAGCGCGGCGATCGCGATGGTGGCGCCGACCAGACCCTTGTAGCCGAAGATCGGCTTGCGGGAGAAGACCGGGATGACCTCGCTGATGATGCCGAAGAACGGCAGCGCGACGATGTAGACCTCTGGATGGCCGAAGAACCAGAAGAGGTGCTGCCAGAGCATGGGTCCGCCGGTCGCGGCGTCGTACACGTGAGCGCCGAGGATCCGGTCCGCCGCGAGCGCGAACAGCGCCGCCGCCAGCAGCGGGAAGACCATGATGACCAGCAGGCTGGTGACCAGGATGTTCCAGGTGAAGATCGGCATCCGGAACATCGTCATGCCGGGCGCCCGGAGCGTCAGGATCGTCGTGATCATGTTGACGCCGCCGAGGATCGTGCCCAGACCGGAGATGGCCAGGCCGACGATCCACATGTTGGCGCCGACACCCGGCGTGTGCTCGATGTCGCTGAGCGGCGTGTAGGCGAACCAGCCGAAGTCGGCCGCGCCGCCCGGGGTGAGGAAGCCGCCGAGGGCGATGGTGCCGCCGAACGCGTACAGCCAGTAGGCGAAGCTGTTCAGCCGCGGGAACGAGACGTCCGGGGCGCCGATCTGCAGCGGGACGACGAAGTTCGCGAACGCGAACACGATCGGCGTCGCGAAGAACAGCAGCATGATCGTGCCGTGCATCGTGAACAGCTGGTTGTACTGCTCCGGCGATAGGAACTGCATGCCGGGCCGGGCGAGTTCGGCGCGCATCAGCAGCGCCATCAACCCGCCGATGAGGAAGAACACGAAGCTCGTGACCATGTACATGATCCCGATCTGCTTCGCGTCCGTCGTGCGCAGCATGCGCGCGAACGCCGAGCCCTTCACCGGCTGCCGGACCGGCCAGGGCCGCGTCACGATCGGCTTCGGTGCAACGGTGGTCACCACAGGCCTCCGCATCGTCGTCTGTGTCGGAGGCAGAATAGTCCTCGCATCTCAGGGATCCCGCGCTGGGTGGTGAAAACCTCTCTGAACCCCTGCGCGGTTGAGAACGGCCCCCTGTCTGCCTGCGCAGACGATCACGCAACGTTCGTGGAGCGTTACAAGTCGGCCTCGTGCCTGGCTAGGCCGGGTCGACGAGCAGGCGGTAGTGGTCACGGAAGATGCGGTCACCACGGCCGCGCAGGAGCGGGTCGCGCAGGGCCGGGGCCACGTCGCGGGTGCGGTCGCGGTCGCGGGTGCGGTCGAGGACCCACTTGGTGCGCGGGCGGCGGCGGCTCTCGTAGCGGCGAAGCGCCTCCGGCACCGACGTCGCCTCGGTGAGCGCCTCGGCCAGGACCACCGCGTCTTCGAACGCCATCGCGGCGCCCTCGGACAGGGTGGGCGAGGTGGCGTGGGCGGCATCGCCGACCAACACCGCCGGCCCGCGCGACCAGCAGGCGATCTCGACCTCGTCGGTCAGGGCGACCTGCACCTTGTCGACCGCGTCGAGGATGTCGGGCACCGGAGCGCCGTGCCCGCCGAACACCTCGCGGAGCCGGCCGAGCGGGTCGGCCGGTGCACTGGTGCCCGGTTCGTCGGCATAGAGATATAGCCGGCCCTCGCCCATCGGCGTGACGACGAAGGCGGTGCGGAGGCCGAGCAGCGCCGTCCAGTCGGTGATGGCGGGGCCGCCCGTGACGACGCTGCGATAGACGACCTGGCCGACGGGGCGGGCCGGGCCGCCGAGGGCGGCGAGGGCACGGACCGCCGATTTGCGGCCGTCTGCGCCGACCACCAGGTCGTACGAGGCGGTCGAGCCGTCACCGAACGTCGCCGAGGCTGCGCCCTCGGTGTCGACGTCGAGCCGGGCCAGCGCGGTGTCGTAGCGGACCTCGCCGTCGACCGAGGCCAACAGGACGCGCTGCAGCTCGGCGCGGGGCAACGCGCGGCACTCGCCGACGCCGTCCCAGAGCTTGCCGAGGTCGACCTCGCACAGCTCGCCGCCGCGCTCGTCGAGGAAACGTTGCCGCTCGACCACCTGCCCGAGCGGCCGGACCGGCTCGTCGAGGCCCAGCTCGCGCAGCGCCCGCGCGGCGTTGCCGGGCAGGAAGATGCCGGCGCCGGGGAGGGTGGTGGCGGGCAGCTTCTCGACGACCTCGGGACGGTAGCCGACCAGGCGCAGCGCCCGGGCCACGGCGAGACCAGCGATGCCGGCGCCGACGACGAGGACGCGCAGCGTAGACGGGAGCATGTGGACGAAGCCTCCGAGGTGGTCGAGGGGCCACGCACTGAAGCCAGAACATTACTCGCTGTCCGGACCTCTATCCAGCGCCCTGAACATGAACTAATGTCGATGGAAGCGCTCCCATCTCCTCCCTCGACATTGGAAGGAGCAGCATGCGCCGACTTGTCCGCGCCGCCGTGACCGCCGTCCTGGTCGCGAGCGGCATGGTCGCCGTGGCGTCGCCGGCCGAGGCCGACACGCAGATCTGCGAGCAGTACGGCTCGACCACCATCCAGGGCCGATACGTGGTGCAGAACAACCGCTGGGGCTCGAGCGCGCAGCAGTGCATCAACGTCACGGACACCGGCTTCAGCATCACCGCGCAGCAGGGTTCGGCGGCCACCAACGGCGCGCCGCTGTCGTATCCGTCGGTCTTCCTCGGCTGCCACTACACGAACTGTTCGCCGGGGACGAACCTGCCGATCCAGGTCAGCCAGATCAGCAGTGCGAGCTCCTCGATCAACTACACGTTCGCGAGTGGCACCTACAACGCGTCCTACGACATCTGGCTCGACCCCACGCCACGAACCGACGGGGTCAACCAGATGGAAATCATGATCTGGTTCAACCGCCAGGGCCCGATCCAGCCGATCGGGAGCCCGGTCGGCTCCGCGACGGTCGGCGGCCGCAGCTGGGAGGTCTGGCGCGGCAGCAACGGGGCCAACAACGTCATCTCCTACGTGGCTCCGTCGCCGATCAGCTCCTGGAACTTCAGCGTGCTGGACTTCATCGCGGACGTGCGCTCGCGCGGAGCGATCACCAACTCGTGGTATCTCACCAGCATCCAGGCCGGTTTCGAGCCCTGGAACGGCGGAGTGGGCCTCGGCGTGACCAGCTTCTCGGCGGCGGTCAACGGCGGTGGCACCGGCCCGGGCCCCGACACGCAGGCACCATCGGTGCCCGGCCAGCCGACCGCGGGCACCGTGACCGCGTCGAGCGTCGCGCTGTCGTGGGCGGCCTCGACCGACAACATCGGGGTTACCGGGTACGACGTCTATCGCCAACAGGGCGGTGGCGCGGCCACGCTGGTCGGCAGCACCGCCGGCACCTCGTTCACCGCGAGCGGGCTGTCGGCGTCGACGTCGTACACGTTCTCGGTGCGCGCCCGCGACGCTGCCGGCAACGTCTCGGCCGCCTCGCCGGGCCGGACCGTGACGACCGCGGGATCCGGCGGAGGCGGCGGGTCGGGCTGTCGGGTCCGCTACGCCGCGAACGTCTGGAACAACGGCTTCACCGCGGACGTGACGATCACCAACACCGGCACGAGCGTGATCAACGGTTGGACCCTGACCTACACGCTCCCCAGCGGGCAGGCGATCACCAACAGTTGGAACGCCACGGTGACCACCTCCGGCTCGGCGGTGACGGCTCGCAACCTGACCTGGAACGGGACGCTGGCGGCCGGTGCGAGCACCGCCTTCGGCTACCAGGGCACGCATGGCGGCGGGTACGTGTCGCCGTCCGCGTTCACCCTCAACGGCTCGGCCTGCACGATCGGCTGACCGGTCGACCGCGCCGGTCGTGGGCGCGCGCCTGCGGCGAACCTCGCCGCTGACGCCACCCGCGACCGGCGCACGCCCGCCGGCTGCGGAGCCACCGAAACCGCGTCCGCCGCCCGCAGGCGGGCTGCTAGCCCGAGGCGGCATCGTAGGCCTCCGTCAGCCAGGCGCGGACTTCTTCGTCGACCTGTCGTGCTTCGGTGAAGGCGACCACGTTGGCGATCAGGTCGGCCGAGACTCGCATCGTGCGGCGGACGCGCTCGTTGTCGATCTTGTGCGGGAGCACCAGCATCAGGTCGACCGCCCGCGCGCGTGGGCGGACCTCGGCCAGCGTGCGGTCGGTCTTGAGGAAGACGCCGACCTTGACCGCGTCGGTGTGCACCGGACCGAGGCTCTGCACGTGCGCCAGGATGGCGTCGAAGATGGCGCGCCACTCGGGACGGTGTGGCGTGAAGGTCTCGTCGATCGTGCCGGCCGGCACGCAGACGTGCGACTGCCGGGTGCGACCGAACTCGCGCTCACACGACGGACAGGTCCATCTGGTCATCGCCGCTCACCTCCCGGCGGGCCAGTGCGGCGGCGACGCCGTCGAGCAGCAGGCGCAGGCCCGACTCGAAGACCGCCTCGATGTCGTAGTCGAAACCCTGCTCTGCCACATAGCGCAGGGCCGAGGACCGCTCGGGTGCCGCGTTCAGCACAGCCTCGATCTCGCCGCCGTGCTGGTCGGCCCACTCGTCGTTGGTGACGCCGGTGTCCGCGCGCGCACGTAGCTCGGTGTCGAGGCTGAGCGCACTGGCCCGCACGTGGCCGAACAGGGTCAGGTGGATGTGCATCATGTCGTCGACGCCGAATCCCAGCGCGCGTAGCGTGCCCAGGCTCCATTCCGAATAAGGCAGAAGATTCGGTAGTAGCTGCGGGCGCGTCAGCGACAGCGGATCCGCGGCCCACGGGTGGGCCTCGAACGACCGCCACATCTGCCGCGCCGCGGTTTCGAGCCGGGTGCGCCAGTGTGCGGGAAGCTCGTCGGGAAGCGGGGCTTCACCGAACACCGCGTCGATCATCGCGAGGATCAGCTCCTCTTTGCCTGGGACGTGCCGGTAAAGGGACATGGTGGCCACGCCGAGGTCGGCGGCCACGCGGCGCATGGTCAGCATGGACAGGCCCTCGGCGTCGGCGATCGCGATCGCCGACCGGACGACGCGGTCGCGGTTGAGCTCGGCGTCGGCGGGTCGGCGCAGCCGCGGGGTCGGGTCGCCGTGGAAGCCGCCGGCGTGCGCCGGGAGGCCCAGCTCGATGACCATCTCGACGGGCGGGCTGCCGCGGTCGAGAACGACGCTGCCCGCACCGGAGCGGGTCTCCACCAGACCGGCCTCGCGGAGCGCGTTGATCACCTTGGTCGCGGTCGCCATCGCGACACCCCAGTC
Source organism: Asanoa iriomotensis (assembly GCF_016862515.1). Taxonomy (GTDB): domain Bacteria; phylum Actinomycetota; class Actinomycetes; order Mycobacteriales; family Micromonosporaceae; genus Asanoa; species Asanoa iriomotensis. The sequence continues at coordinate 181,204 of NZ_BONC01000003.1, read as the reverse complement.
GCGGGTGATCTCGCGGGTGGATGGGATCCGATCGCCGGGAGCCAGGTCACCACGCGCGATGCGCTCACGGATCTCCGCGGCGATCCGCCGGTAGGGCGCTTCCTCGTGCATGGCTCTCGTGCCTCCTCCGTACTAGTGCGCATGAAGACCGTATCACGTGCTGAGTAGTGCGCTATACAACGTACGCACGCGTGTTGTACGTTGTACGCGTCCCACCGCGACACGGGAGGCAGACCATGAACGTCCTCATCTCCGGAGCCGGCATCGGCGGGCTCGCCCTGGCGCACTGGCTCGGCCGGCACGGCATCCAGGCGACTGTCGTCGAGCGCGCGCCCGCTCTTCGCTCCGGCGGCCAGGCCATCGACATCCGCGGCGCGGCCCGCACGGTCGTCGACCGGATGGGCATCCTCGACGCCATTCGGGCGCGACACACCGGAACACACGGCATCGTGTACGTCGATCGTGCGGGTGCGCCCGTCGCCCGCATGTCAGGCGACGACTTCGGTGACTCCGGCGGCGTGGTTGCCGAGATCGAGATCCTCCGCGGCGACCTGGTGCGCATCATGCGCGACGCGGCGCCCGCGGCCGAGTTCCTGTTCGACGACCACATCACCGCGCTGCACGACGGCCTGGAGGGCGTCACGGCCACGTTCCACCGCGCACAGCCGCGCATGTTCGACGTGGTCGTCGGCGCCGACGGGCTGCGCTCGGGCGTCCGCCGGCTGACCTTCGGCGGCGACCGGGAGACCGTACGCGACCTGGGAATGTACGGCTCGTTCTTCGCCGCCCGCACCTCGCTCGACCTCGAAGGCTGGGAGATGATGTACAACCTGCCCGCGGGCAACGGCGTCGGTGGCCGGGTGCTGCTGCTCTATCCGGTGGGTCGCGACGGCGAGGTACGCGCGATGTTCTCCTGGCACTCACCCGACCTGGGCCACGACCGGCGCGACACAGCGACACAGAAGGCCTTGGTCGCGGAGGTGTTCGCCGGCGCCGGCTGGCAGATCCCCCACCTGATCGAGCAGATGTGGCCGGCTGACGACTTCTACTTCAACCGCAGCGGCGCCACCCGCCTCGACCGCTGGTCACAGGGCCGCGTCACGCTGCTGGGCGACGCCGCGTTCGCCGGCTCGATCGGCATGGGCACGAGCATGGCGCTGGTCGGTGCCTATGTGCTCGCCGGCGAGTTGGCGACGGCACCGGATCCGGCGACGGCATTCAGCGGCTACGAGAGCGGCATGCACGACTTCGTGACCCGCAACCTCAAGCGCCCGCCGGGCGGCGACAGCGGTTTCGCCCCGGCGTCCCGGGCCGGGATCTGGCTACGCAACCAGGTCATCCGCACGATGACCAAGCTCCCCGGCAAGAGCGCGATGACCGGCAACCTCCAGGCGTCCGCCAACGCCATCACGCTCAAGGACTACCCGATGACCAGCGACCAGCTGACGACGCCCTGACCGCTTCGACAGCCGGCGCGGCCCGACGCAGCGCGACCCGAGGCGGGCGCGCGCCAGCGCGGCGCGGGCCAGCGTTGGGCGGGGCGGCGCGGGGCAGCGTTGGACGGCGCGGCGCGGCGTGGGGCAGCGCGGACCGGCGCGGCGCGGGGCGACGCGGCGGGCGGGGCGACGCGGCGGGCGGGGCGACGCGGCGGGCGGCACGGACCGGCGTGGCTCCGGGCGACACGAGCCAGCGACGCGGGCCAGCGCGACGCGGCGTGAGGCGGCGCGGCGCCGCGTGGTGGCGCGCCGCATGGCGGCACGGCGCGTGGCGGCACGGCGCGTGGCGGCACGGCGCGTGGCGGCACGGCGCGTGGCGGCACGGAGAGCGCGGCGCGCGGAGAGCGTGGCGGTTAGTGGCCCAGGCCGTCGATGGCGGCCATCTCTTCGGCGGAGAGCTTGAAGCCGAAGACGTCGCCGTTCGTGTGGATGCGGGCCGGTGTCACCGACTTCGGGATCACGACGATTCCATGTTGGATGTGCCAGCGGACCACGACCTGGGCCGGTGACACGCCGTGCGCCTGCGCGACCCGGGTGAGGACCGGGTCGCCGAGGCGGGTGGTTTTGAAGGGGCTGTAGCCCTCGAGGACTACGCCGCGCTCGTGGTGGCCTTTTACCTCGGCCGCGTTGAAGAGGCGCGGACCCCATTTGATCTGGTTGACCGCCGGGGCTTCGCCCGTCTCGGCGATCAGCGAGTCGATCTGGGCGAGCGAATAGTTGCTGACGCCGATCGTGCGGGTCTGGCCCGCGTCGCGGATTTCGATCAGGCGGCGCCAGAGGTCTACCAGGCTGCCGCGGGACGGTGGCCAGTGGATGAGCCAGAGGTCGAGTTGGTCGACGCCCAGCATGCGCAGGCTTTCGTCGATTGTGCGTTGTTCGCGGCCCGCGCGTTCCGGAGGGAGTTTCGTGGTGATGAAGATTTCTTCGCGGGGCACCGCGCTTTCGGCGATCGCGCGGCCGACCAGGTCCTCGTTGCCGTATGCCGTCGCCGTGTCGATGAGACGGTATCCGGCGTCGAGCGCTACCGACACGGCCCGGTGGGCGCTTTCGCCGTGTGCCTGCCACGTGCCGAAGCCGAGCAGCGGCATCCGCACGTTGCCGGGCAGCTTGACGGTTGGTTGTGCGGTGGATGAGGTCATGACCTTTTCTACCCGTCCATCAGGTTGGCATGCCCGAAGCCCGCGGTGCGCGGCGGCGGCCCATCCCGGACAATATCGTCATGGCCGACCGGCTGGAGGAATACCGCCGTAAGCGTGACGCGGGGCGCACCCCCGAGCCGGTGCCCGAGGCGGCGCCCGAGCCCGGCGGCAACGATCGCTTCGTGATCCAGCAGCACCATGCCCGCGCGCTGCATTGGGACCTCCGCCTGGAGCGCGACGGTGTGCTGGTCAGCTGGGCCGTGCCGCGCGGGCTGCCGCGGGACCAGGTGCGCAACCACCTCGCCGTCCACACCGAAGATCATCCGATGGAATATCTCGACTTCCACGGCGAGATCCCGGCGGGTGAGTACGGCGGTGGCCGGATGAAGGTGTTCGACACCGGCACCTACGAAACGGAGAAGTGGAAGCCCGACGAGGTCATGTTCACGCTGCACGGGTCCCGGGTGTCCGGCCGCTACGTGCTGTTCCGCACCGGGCGGCCCGAGCCCGGCAAGCGGGAGGACTGGATGATCCGGCGCATGTCGCCGCCGGCCGACGGGTGGGAGCCGCTGCCCGAGCTGATCCGCCCGTCACGGCCGACTCCGACCGACACGCTGCCCGAGAACGACGACGACTGGGCGTTCGAGATGCGGTGGGACGGCACGCGGGCGGTCGCCTACGTGTCCGGCGGCCGGGTCCGCCTCATGTCGATGTCCGACCAGGACATCAGTGGCGCCTACCCGGGAGTACGGGAGATGGGTCAAGCCCTGGCTCCGACCGAGGCCGTGCTCGACGGCGAGATCATCGCCTTCGACCGGCAGGGCCGCGTCCGCCAGGCCCCGGCCACCGCACCTGGGCGCCGGCCGCCGCCGGGGCTGGTCGTCAGCTACCTCGTCTACGACCTGCTCTGGTTGGAGGGGAAGCGCACCACCGACCTGCCCTACACCCAGCGACGCGAGCTCCTCGACGGCCTCGCGCTGTCCGGCCCGGCCTGGCAGACCCCGCCCGCCTTCCACGGCGGCGGCGAGTTCGCCCTGGACGCCGCTCGCGAGCAGGGCCTACCGGGCATCGTCGCAAAACGCCTGGACGCGAAATACACACCTGGCCGCCGCACCACCGATTGGCTGCGAATCGACGCGACCTAGAAAACTACGCAGGCGGCTCGTCCTGGCCGCTTTCCTCCAACCGGTCCGCTTCCTCCTTCGTCCGGTGCACCGCGTCCGAAGCGTGCTCCGGCGGCCCGTACACCGTGTAGAGCACCAACGGGTTGGGGCCCTTGTTGACGAAGTTGTGCTTGGTGCCGGCGGGCACGAAGACGAGATCACCGGGGTTGACCGGCTTCCGCTCTCCCGCGACCCGGGCCTCACCCACCCCGCTGACGAAGGTCAGGAGCTGGTCCGTGTGCTCGTGGACCTCCTCACCGATCTCCCCGTCCGGTGGAATGGTCATGATGACGAGCTGCGTGTGCTTGCCGGTCGCCAGCACCCGGCGGAAATCCGGGTTCTTGTCGGCGACCGCGGCGATCGTGAAGTGCTCCATGCACCATCCATACCCGGCCGATTAATGCCGCGAACGAGGTTTGGCACATCCGTTCACCGGGCAGTGGATGGCATAACCAGGTCCTCGTCGATGTACCGCCCTCGGGCTGCACCGACGGGAGACGGTCAAAACTCCCGACCGCGGCGAGCACCGGCGCCGCGGTGCGGGAGTTTTAAGCGGTGCGGGAGTCCCCCGTTCGGCGAATGGACCCCCGTCGTTCCCCGCGCTTAACTGCACCCAGATGGCCAGCAGCGGCGAGGTCGACGTCTGGCCGGCGGCCGGCACCGGCCCGGCATCCGGCCGGTTCGCCCATGTCATCGAGATCGACCGCGACGGCGACTGGCAACCGCCCGACCCGCGGCCCTGGAGCACCCTGACCCGGATCGCCGCCGCCGCCTTCACCATCGCCGTCGCCGCCGGGGTCTGGTTCGCCGGCATCGCCCGGCCGACCTCCCTCGCGCCGATCTTCCAGCGGCCCGGCGCGGCCGAGGTGATGGCCCTCGACGGCACACGGGCGTACGTCTCCGGCGACAGCTCCGTGCGTGCCTACCAGCTCGCCGACGGCACGTACCTCTGGTCCCGGCCCGTCATCGGCCTGGCCAACCTGCTCGTCCTCGGCAGCGACCGGCTCGCCGTGGCCACCGTCGACGTCGGCCAGCGGCCCCTGGTCGAGGTCCTCGACGCCCGCACCGGCGACGTCGTCTGGCAGCGCCAGACCCGCTTCGTCGCCCGCGCCGGCGACGTGCTCGTCGTCAGCGGCCCCCTGAGCGGCAACCAGATCCCCCTGCGCGGGCTCGCGATCGCCGACGGCACTCCACGCTGGAGCGTCGACATGGAACCCACCGCCACCGTCGCCGGCACCCGGCACACCGACCAGATCGAGGTGCTGCCCGGCCACCTCCGCGTGCGCGACCTGACCAGCGGCCGGATCGTCGTCGACGTCCCGGAGCCGGCGACCGCCGCCAGGGCGACCGTCGTCGGCGGCACCGCGCTGGTCGTCGACGAGACCGGCATGATCACCGCGCACGACGCCGGCGACGGCCGCTTCCTCTGGCGCCGGCCGACGCCCCTGATCGGGATCTTCTCCGGGTTCGGCGACTGCGGCCGCTACATCTGCCACCTCAACGACCGAGGCACGGTCGCGCTCGACCGGTTGAGTGGCCGCCAGGCCTGGACGGCCGACAAACGCTACCTGTCGATGCCGGTCGACGAGGAGCACATGTTCGTCGCGGAGACGTTCGAGGGCTTCGACGGACCGGGCACGGCGGTGGTCGACCCCCGCAACGGCCAGGTCCGCGCCGAGACCGCGCCGTGGCGGGCGCTCGGCGCGATCGATGGTCCGGAACTGCTGGTCTGGCGGTACGACGGCCCGCGTCGCCAGCTCATCGGCCTCTTCGACGCGCTGTCGGGCCGCACACGGGTCATCGGCCGCGCCGACGGCTGGGTCTCCCCGCCCACGTGCGTGATGGACCCACAGCACGTCCTCTGCGCCAACACGTTCGACTTCGCCGCCTGGCCACGATGAAACGACAGTCCCCCAAAGGGAGGACAATATGGAGAGACCGGGAGTCTGCCTGTAATTATCGCATTTCCCGTGTCTTCGACGTCCAGGTTTCCCAGCCCCTCTGGAGTGCCATGAACAGCCAGTCGCTGGCGGCCGAGTTCGCGACCCGTACCTCCGGCTTCTGGTCCTCCATGACCCGCGAGGCGCTGGCTGACTGGGTGGTCCGCGCCGACGCCGAGCCACAGCCGTTCGGCGCGCTCCCGTCCGCGGTGCCGCGGCTGCCCGGCCTCATCCGCGCGATCAACGACGCCGACGCGAAAAGCTTGCGTGAGGTCGCCCTCGGCATCGCCGGCATCGTCATCCGCACCACGGTGCCGGCCGCCGCCGAGTCCGCCGGCCAGCACTGGCTGCTCACCCCGTACGCGAACGGCGCCGAACGCTGGTTCCGCCTCACCGTCGGCATGTGCTGGGCGGCCGAGGTCAGCTACTTCGACGACGGCCGGATCACCACCGCCTTCCGGATGGCCGAGTCACCGATCAGCCGCGCCCTCACCGACGGCACGCTGCGCAAAGAGGACCTGGACAAGTTCGGCATCGCCAAACGCACCACCGACCTGCGTACGTTCGCCGAGGACGCGATCGTCTACCACTGCCCCGACATCGACGGCCTGCTCTGGTTCCTCGACCAGCCGGCGGTCGGCGAGGCCATCCGTCTGATGAACGCCCGCCTGGTCGCCAGCGGCCAGTTCGCCTGGCACAGGAGCTACGACCCGGACCTGGCCGAGGAAGCGTGGGCCGCCGCCGAGGCCCTGTCGCTGCCGGACCCCTTGGACCGGCCGATCGAAGCGAAGTACCAGGGCCGACACACCCCGGGCGCCTTCCCCGAATGGCAGGCGGTCAACGCTGAGGCGCACGAAGCGGCCCGCGACGAGCACGACCGCCTGCTGGTCCAGCTGATGACCAAGCTCAACGAGGTCGGCATCAAACCGTTCCAGCCCACCAGCCCACGGGCGGACCTGGCCTGGCGCACCCCGGACGGGCGCCTGCACGTCGTCGAGGCGAGGAGCATCCTCGGCCCGACCGAGGCCGACCGGCTGCGACTGGGCCTGGGCCAGGTCCTCGACTACCGCCACCGCCTGGACACCAGCGGCCGCCCTCAGGCGTACCTGCTGGTCAGCACCCTCGACGACCGCCAATGGCACGCCATTTGCGCGGAGGTCGACGTCCGCCTCCTGGTCGCCACCGAGCAGCAGACCTGGAACCTGCTCTGACGCCGAAGAAACTCCAACGCCGAAGAAAAAGCGACCGCCGGACCCCGCGAAGAGGCCCGGCGGTCACAAGGCGGATTACGGCTGGAAGTCGCCGCGGCTGGTGGCGTCCACGAAGGATTGCCAGGCCGTGCGGCTGAAGGTCAGTGCAGGGCCGGATTTGTCTTTCGAGTCGCGGACGCCGATTTCGCCGCCCAGCGTTGCCCATTCGACGCATCCGCCGTTAGCACCACTGTAAGTGGACTTCGTCCAGGTGACTGCTTCGTCACTCATTGTACAACTCCTCCGAGAGCGCCCGGATTGCGCGAGTCGATTGTGCACTGTCTAATGCCCGCTCGGAAGCGCTTTGCCAGATTGACTCGTACATATCCACCTCCCGGGTCTTGTCGAGGTAGAGGGCGCCGGTCGGGCCGTCGCTGTAGACGGTCGGCGGCTCCGGATCCCGGCCACGCTGGTCGGGGAAGTCGAGAATCGCGAAACCGCCGCCCGAGGCCCAGCGATGCAAACCCGCGGAAAACGGGAGCAAGCGCACAGCGACATTCGGCCGGTCATTCGCCTCGATGAGATAGCGCAGCTGGCCCGCCATCTCCGAGGGCGACCGCAACGGCCGCCGCAGCACCGCCTCGCTGATGATGACCTCCAACGCGGGCGGCGGCGGCAACCGCCGGTCCAGCAGGTTCTGCCGCTCCATCCGCACCGCGAGCCGCCGCTCCTGCTCCTCCCCGGACAGCTCCGGGTCGTCCAGGGCGATCACTTCCCGCGTGTACGCCTTCGTCTGCAACAAACCCGGCACGATGTCGGTCTGCAGATAGCGCAGCCGCCGGGCGGCCGCCTCGAGGCCCACGTACAACTCGAACCAGGACGGCAGCGCGTCGCCGTACGACTGCCACCAGCCTTTCGCTTTGGTCTCGCGGGCCAGGCCCATCAGTGCCTCGGTCAGATCCGCCGACGCGTCATAAAGTTCGCACATGGCCTTGACGTCGAGGGCGCGCATCCCTACAGTTCCGTTTTCGATCCGCCAGATCCGTGGCGTCGACCATTCCAACGCGTCGGCCGCCGCCTTGACCGTGACCTGGGCGTCTTCGCGAGCCCTTCTCAGGTATCGGCCGAGTTGACGTCGTGGAACTGTCGAACCGTGGTCTTCGGTCGGCATGTTCGTTCCTCTCCCGAACAGCGTTTCCGTAGTGGACACCCACAGATCATTGCGTCTTCATACCGCGTGGGCGGAATTCTGCTCCGCAACATTGCGTTTGGGAAGGGTCACGCCCAACATTCAACTCATGACCAGTCGGAAGCGGCGAAATCAACCGGCAGTCACGGGGCGGCAATCATGATCGACGCTGGCAATGTGATCGAATGCCCGCCGGGCAGCTGGAAGTTCACCGGATCGCCGCACACCCTGTTCCTCCGCGTGGAAAAGGTGCGGGCGGACCTGAGCGGCTTCTACGAGGGTGAGCTGTGGATCGAGGGCCAGCAGCTCGCGCGCGACGGCACGCCGCTCGGCCGGCTCCAGGCCCTCGTCACCGTGGCGCTGATCCGGGTGCTCCAGCCATAGCCGGCGAGGCGAAGCCAACACCGCCGCGCCGCCGGAACAGCATCAGCGACAGCCCGGCGGCGCCGATCGCCAGCACGCCCGCGACGTACCAGGCCAGGTCGTAGTTGCCGAGCTGGTCGCGGACGATGCCGGCCGCCGACGCCGCGAGCGCCGCGCCGAACTGGTGCGACGCGAACACCCAGCCGAACACCACGGCACCGCGGTCGCCGAAGTACTCGCGGCACAGCGCCACCGTCGGCGGCACCGTCGCGACCCAGTCGAGCCCGTAGAACAGGATGAACACCACCATCGACGGGCGCACGGCGTCGCCGAACAGCGCGGGCAGCAGCAAAAGCGAGCCGCCGCGCAACGCGTAGTACCCGCCGAGGAGCACGCGGCTGTCGAACCGGTCGGTGAGCCAACCCGAGGCGATCGTGCCGGCGATGTCGAACAGCCCGATCAGCGCGAGCAGCGACGCCGCCGTCGTCTCGGTCATCCCGTGGTCGTGCGCCGCCGGGATGAAGTGTGTGCCGACCAGCCCGTTGGTCGTCGCCCCACAGATCGCGAACCCACCGGCCAACAGCCAGAAGGCGCGGGTCTTCGACGCGTCACGGAGCGCCGAGACCGCTCGGCGGGCCGCACCTCCCGAGACGACCGGCGGCACGACCTCCGTGCCGCCGTAGGCCGGAATGCCGAGGTCGCTCGGGTGGTCACGCAACAGCCAGAGCACCAGGGGTACGACGGCCAGCGCGGCACCGGCGACCACCAGCGAGGCGGTCCGCCAGCTCGACCGCTCGACCAGCAACGCCAGCACCGGCAGGAACACGAGCTGCCCGGTCGCGCCGGCGGCGGTGAGCACGCCGGTGACCAGGCCGCGGCGCTTGACGAACCAGCGGCCGGTGACCGTGGCGACGAACGCCAGCGCCATCGAGCCCGTGCCGACACCGACCAGCACGCCCCAGAGCAGGATCAGCTCGGCGCTCGTCCGCATGAACACCGTCAACCCGCTGCCCAGCGAGACCAGCAGCAGCGCGGCCGCCACCACCCGCCGGATCCCGAACCGGTCCATCAGGGCCGCCGCGAACGGCGCCGTGAGCCCGAAGAGCAGCAGGTTGACCGAGACGGCGGCGGAGATCGTCGCGAGCGGCCAGCCGAACTCCGCGTGCAGCGGGTGGATGAGCACACTCGGCGTGGCACGGAAGCCGGCCGCGCCGATCAGCGCGACGAAGGCGACGGCGGCCACGAGCCAGGCAGGGTGAACGAGACGGCGCACGGAGAAGAGCATGCGTGACCAGGGGTACGCGCCGCGAGTGGCCGGGCAGCCATCATGCGCAATAATTCGGCCATGCCCCACCGCATCGCCGTCCTCGCCGTCGACCAGGTGGTCGGCCTCGACCTCGGCACCCCCGCGCAGGTCTTCGGCACGGCCCGGGACGCCGACGGCCAGCAGTTCTACCAGGTCGACATGTGCACGTCCGGCGGCCTGCCGGTCCGCTGCACCGCCGGCTACACGGTGCACCCCGACCACGACCTGGCCCTGACCGAGACCGCCGACACGGTCATCGTGCCCGGGATCCACGACGGTCCGGCGCTGACCGACGGCACGGTCGACCCGGCGGTCGCCAGCGCGCTGCGGGCCGCGCACGCCCGCGGCGCCCGGCTGATGTCCATCTGCACCGGCTCGTTCGTGCTGGCCGCCGCCGGCCTCCTCGACGGCCGCCGGGCCACCACGCACTGGGCGTACGCGGACCGGTTCCGCCGGTTCCACCCCGCCGTCGACCTGGACCCCGGCGTCCTGTTCGTCGACGACGGCGACATCCTCACGTCCGCCGGCGTGGCCGCGGGCATCGACCTCTGCCTGCACGTGATCCGCCGGGACCACGGCGTGGCCGTGGCCAACCACGCCGCCCGGCGCTGCGTGGTGCCGCCGTGGCGGGACGGCGGCCAGGCGCAGTTCATCGAGCGCCCGCTGCCGGCCGGCGACGGTGCGGCGTCCACGGCGGCCACCCGGTCCTGGACGCTGGAGCGGCTCGGCGAGCCGCTGACGCTGTCGGCGATGGCCACGCATGCCAACATGAGCGTCCGGACGTTCACGCGGCGGTTCCGGGACGAGACCGGGGTCAGCCCGGCCCGGTGGCTGCTGAGTCAGCGCACCGACCACGCCCGCCGCCTGCTGGAGACCACCGACCTGGGCGTCGACCAGGTCGCCCGGCACGCCGGATTCGGCACGGCGGCCGCGTTGCGGCAGCAGTTGCACGCCGCGATCGGTGTGTCGCCGACCACGTACCGTCGCACGTTCCGGCCCCCCACTGGCGATCGGGTGCCGGTATAGGCGACTATGCCTGCCATGCAACCGCAGGAGCGACCGGGCGGCCGCGTGTACGGCGGCGGGCCCAGCTATGGCGAACCGACCAGCGGCGGACCGCACTACGGCACGCCGACCAGCGGCGGCCCGAGCTACGGTGCGCCGACCAGCGGCGGGCCGAGTTACGGCGCGCCGACCAGCGGTGCACCCAGCTACGGCGGCCCACCGAGCGGCCCGCCCAGCGGCCCACCGAGCGGCCCGACGAACTACGGCGGCGGGCGACCACGGCGGTCGAGCCGGGGCGGCACAGGTCGCGACCCGATGATGGTCGCCGCCGTCGCGATCGGCGTCATCGGCGTCATCCTCGGCATCCTGTTCGCGACCGGCGTCTTCGCCGGCGACAACCCGACCCCGCCCGCACCACCGCCGGCGACGGCACCGGCCTCACCGGCCCCGACCACCGCCGGCGGCTGAGAGCTAAGCCGCCCGGGAGCCTCGGCGACCGCGCCGGGCGCGGATGTAGTCGGAGACCACGTACGCGCCGAGGTCGCCGGACGACGGGGTGAACACCCGTCCCCCGCTGCGCTGGGCCACCGCGTCGACGAACCGCCGCAGCCCCTGGTCCTCGCCGAGCATGAACAGGTTGAGCGTCGCGCCGTAGCGGGTCAGCCGGTCGACCTCCTGCACGGTCGCGGTGATGGTCTCCCGGGTCGGCGGCCACATGAACACGGGGTAGCCGTCCTCGTCGACGTGCGCGGTCGGCTCACCGTCGGTCACCACCAGCACGACCGGCTCGGCCTCCGGGTGCTTGCGCAGGTGCCGGCCGGCCTGGCGGAGCGCGTCGTGCAGGTTGGTGCCCTGCTCGTAGTCGGGCTCGATCGCCGCCAACTCGGCCTGCGAGAGCGGCGCCGCCGACCGGCCGAAGCCGATGATCTGCAGCGCGTCCTGCGGGAACCGGGTGGCGACCAGGTGCGAGAGGGCCAGCGCGGTCTGCTTCATCGGGCCCCAGCGCCCCTCGGAGACCATCGAGAACGACAGGTCGACGCAGAGCGCGACGGCCGCCGAGGCGCGCCGCTCGGTCTCCACGACCTCGAAGTCCTCGACCGCCAGCGAGACCGGCACGCCGGCACCCCGCCGGGCCACCGCGCGGGTCACCGTGCGGACGACGTCCAGCGGCTGCTCGTCGCCGTACTCCCAGGGCCGGGAGGCACCGGTCACCTCGCCGGCCGCGCCCGCGTCGCGCAGGTCGTGCTGGCCGCGCCGGCCACCGGCGAGGTCCGCGAACACCCTGTTCAACGCGGTGCCGCCGAGCCTGCGCAGGGCCTTCGGCGACAGCGTCAGACCGTCAGCGTCACGGGTGACCCAGCCCTGCCGGCGCATCTCGCGCTCCAGCTCCTGGAGCCGGCGCACGTCGTCGGCCGCCGACCGGCCCAGCGCCCGCTCGACCGCCTCGACGTCCACGTCGTCGAGCGTCGCGCCGGGGTGCTCCTGACCGAGCTGGTCGATCAGGTCGTCCAGCTCGCCGATCTCCTCCAGGGCGCCCGTCGCCTCGCCGTACCCGAGCGGCTCCTCGCCCCTCATCCGCTCGCGGCGGTCCCAGCCCAGGTCGGGGCGCAACGCCCGCAGGTTGTCGGTGAGCGCGCCCATCTCCCGGGCCAGGTCGCCGTTGCCGAGCGCCTGCTGCATCAGCGACGCCAGTTCCTCGCGCTGCTGCGGCGACAGCGAGCGCATGAGCCGCTCACCGGCCGCCGCCCGCCGGGCCAGCGCGTCGACCAGCTCGTCGACGCTCTGCGGCTGCTCGGGGAAGTAGTCGCCGTGCCGGCGCATGAACTCCGCGAACTGGTCGGTGGTGTCCTCGCCACGGGCGTGCCGGGCGAGCAGCGCGTTGAGGTCACGCATCATCTCCGCGACGGCCTGCTGCGCCGCCGGGTCCTGCAGGCTCTGCTGGAGCCCGCGGAACCGCTGCTCGACCACCTCGTCGCGCAGGCCGTCGAGGATCTGCTGGTAGAGCTGCCGGCCCTCGTCGCTGGCCCACTGGTATTCGCGCAGCTCCTCGACGGCCCGCGCGGTCGACCGCGGCAGGTTGTCCAGGATGGCCGAGTTGAAGGCCGCCGCCTCGTCGTCGCGGCCCGACAGCTCGTCGCGCTCGGCGGCCAAGGCCTGGTCGAGCAGCTGCTGCGCCCGGGTCACCGCGCCGTCGAGCTGGCCACGGCGCATCGCGTCCCGGCGCATCCGGCGTGCCCGCGCCTGCAGGTCGTCGAGGCCGCCGCGACCGGACAGGCCACGGCGGAGCAGGTTGCGCAGGGCGTCCCGGAGCGAGCCGCCCTCCAGCACGTCGGCGCCGACCTCGTCGACCGCGGCGCGGACGTCGTACGGCGGCGCGAGCGGGTCCGGCCCGCCCTCCCACGCGCCGTAGCGGTTGCGTTTCATCCCCGGCTGCCGTACATCGTGCGACCGTCGCCGCTGGCCTTGGACATCCGCCGGGTCAGGTGCAGCCCCTCCAGCACGAACTCGATGCCGGCGGCGGCCTCGCCACGGTTGGGCGCGTCGCCGAGGCCGAGCCGGTCGAGCACCTTCGCGAGCCCGGGCAGCGTGCCGACTTGGCGGAGGATCTCCTCGGCCGGCACGAGCTCGCCGGTCTCGACGATGTCGCCCTCGGCGACCAGGTTGACGAAGCTCGACAGGTCGAGCCCGGCCAGCCGGGCGCGGAACGTCTCGGCGGTCGCCGTACGCAGCAAATGGGCCAGGATCTCGATCTCCCGGCCCTCCTCGCCGCTCTCGAACTCGACCTTGCCGCGCAAGGTGCTGGTCACCGACTCGGTGTCGCCGATCCGGGCCACCGCCTCGGTCTCGCCGAGCAGGCCGGAGCGGCGCAGCGCGGCGGCGGCGACCGTCTCGGCCGCCGCGATCGGGAACCGGGCGGAGACACCCGACCGGGCGTCGACCGATGGCGACTCGCGGACCGCGCGGGCGAACCGGGCCACGACCTCCAGGACGTGATCGGGTACGGCCGCAACCAGGTCGGCCTCCTGGCGCACCAGGTCGAGCTCGAGGTCGAGCTCCAGCGGGTAGTGGGTGCGGATCTCGGCGCCGAACCGGTCCTTGAGCGGCGTGATGATCCGCCCGCGGTTGGTGTAGTCCTCGGGGTTCGCGCTCGCCACCAGCAGCACGTCCAGCGGCAGCCGGAGCTGGTAGCCGCGGATCTGGATGTCCCGCTCCTCGAGCACGTTGAGCAGGCTGACCTGGATCCGCTCGGCGAGGTCCGGCAGCTCGTTGACGGCGAAGACGCCGCGGTTGGTGCGCGGCACGAGTCCGAAGTGGATGGTCTCGGGGTCGCCGAGGGTGCGGCCCTGCGCGACCCGGATCGGGTCGACGTCGCCGACCAGGTCGCCGACGCTGGTGTCGGGAGTGGCCAGCTTCTCGCCGTAGCGCATCGACCGGTGCAGCCAGTCGACCGGCTGACCGTCGCCGTTCTCCTCGACCGCGCGCCGGGACGACGGCGTCAGCGGGCGCAGCGGGTGTTCGTTGAGTTCGGACCCGGGCAGCACCGGGGTCCACTCGTCGAGCAGCCCGACCAGCGACCGGATCAGCCGGGTCTTGCCCTGGCCGCGCTCGCCCAGCAGCACCATGTCGTGACCGGCCAGGATGGCCCGCTCGACCTCGGGCAGCACCGTCTGGTCGTAGCCGACGATGCCGGGGAAACGAGGCTCGCCGGTGCGCATCCGCTCCAGCAGGTTGGCCCGGAGCTCCTCCTTGACCGTCCGATAGGTGTAGCCGGCGGCCCGCAGCTCCCCGACCGTACGAGGCAGGTTTTCTGTCACCCGACCGACGCTATCTCGCGATCGTTCCGGGCGCGTATCGCTCACGGCGAACAACGGGTGGACAGGATGTTCCCGATGTAACTAGTGTGACGCACATGAGTCCTTACCTTGACGCGGCCGCCTGGCAGGAGAGCTGGGACCGTCAGCAAGAGGCGTTCCTCCCCGATCGCGAGGAGCGGTTCGCCGCCATGCTGGACATCGTCGAGGCCGTCGCCGGCCCCGCACCCCGGGTGCTCGACCTGGCCGGCGGCACCGGATCGATCTCGCTGCGGACCCTGCGTCGCTTCCCCCGCGGCACCACCACCCTGGTCGACGTCGACCCGGTGCTGCTGACCATCGCAAGGGCCAGCCTCGACGACCGCACCGCGATCGTCGCCACGGACCTGCGCGAGCCGTCCTGGACCGCTGACCTGCCGGACGACGGCTACGACGCCGTGCTGTCCGCCACAGCCCTGCACTGGCTCGACGGCGGGCGGCTGGCCGCCCTCTACGGCGAGGTCGCCGGCCTGCTCCGGCCCGGCGGCGTGCTGGTCAACGCCGACCACATGCCCGACGAGGGCCTGCCGGTGCTGAGCGCGACCCTGCGCGACCGGGCCCGCGAGCGCCGCAACGCCCGCTACGCCGCGGGTGCCGCGATCTCGTGGCCCGCCTGGTGGGACCTGGTGGCCGGCGACGAGATCCTGGCACCGCACTACGCGGAGCGCACGAAGATCTTCGACAGCACCCACCACAACGACTGGACCCCGCCGGCCGCCTGGCACGAGTCGGCCCTGCGCGATGCCGGCTTCACCGAGGTCGGCCTGGCCTGGCGCGGCGGCACCGACGCCGCGGTGGTCGGGGTGCGCTAGACCAGGCTCATTCCTCCCGGCGCATGCGTTGGCGGGCCGCCTCGTACAACACGATCGTGGCCGCGGCCGCCGCGTTGAGCGACGACGCCGCGCCACCGATCGGGATCCGCACCATCTCGTGGGCGGCCTGCCGCCAGGCACCGCTGAGCCCGACCGTTTCGTTGCCGACCAGCAGGAGCGTCGGCCCGCGCAGGTCGGCGTCGGCCACGTCGACCGTGGCCCGCTCGTCGGTGCCCACCAGGCGCAACGGGGAAGCCCATTCCATGACCTCGGCCGTCGCCGACGTACGCACGACCGGCAGCGCGAAGATCGACCCCGTGCTGGCCCGGATCGCCCGCGGGTCGTACGGGTCCGCCGCGTGCCCGCAGACCACCAGCCCCTCGGCGCCGAACGCGTCCGCGGACCGGATCAGCGTGCCCAGGTTGCCGGGCGAGGTCGGCCGGTCGAAGAGCACGTAGAGCGGCGCCCCGGCCCGGTCCGGCACGTGGTGGCCGAGCCGGTCCAGCCGGTCCGGCGGCAGCCCGACCACGGCGACCAGCTCGGCGTCCTCCTTCTCACCCAGCTCGGCGTGCAGCTCGGCGGCCATCTCGACCGGCTCCGGGACCTTGTCGAGCAGCGCGGTCGCCCACTCGGACAGGCGCCGCCGGGCCGGGAAGATCAACTGACGGACCTCCCACCCGTGCTCGACCGCGAGGCTGATCGGGCGTACGCCCTGGACCAGGAACTCACCCGCCCGCTGCCGCTTGTTGCGATTGGTCAACAGCGCCTGCCACTGCTGGAACGTCGCGTTCCGCGTCGTGATCTTCACCGTGCCACCTCATTCCGCACGGGCCTGTGTTTACCATCGTCGGATTCGCCGGAGGACGTGGTGCGGCATTCGCCGCACCACGTCCGAGGAATCTAGTAGGCACTGGGGTGGCGGAAGTGGCTTTTCCGGAACGTGCGCGGGTAGTAGTGATCGGCGGCGGGGTGATCGGCACCTCGGTCGCCTACCATCTGGCTGCCCAGGGCTGGACCGACGTCGTCCTGCTCGAACGGGACAAGTTGACCTCAGGCACCACCTGGCACGCGGCCGGGCTCATGGTCACGTTCGGGTCGTTGTCGGAGACCTCGACCGAGATGCGGAAATACACCCGTGACCTGTACGCCCGGCTGGAGGCCGAGACCGGCCAGTCCACCGGGCTCAAGCAGGTCGGCTTCATCGAGGTGGCCGCCGACGCGGACCGGCTCGAGGAATACCGCCGCGTCTCCGCCTTCAACCGCCTCTGCGGCATCGACGTGCAGGAGATCGGGCCGGGCGAGATCAAGGAGCTGTTCCCGCTCGCGCACACCGACGACCTGCTGGCCGGCTTTTACGTCGCCGAGGACGGCCGGGCCAACCCGGTCGACGTGACGATGGCGCTGGCCAAGGGCGCCCGGCTGCGCGGCGCGACGATCATCGAGGGCGTGCCGGTGACCGGCGTGCTGCGCCGCGGCGACACGGTGACCGGCGTGCGCACCCCGCAGGGCGACATCGAGGCCGAGTACGTCGTCAACTGTGCCGGCATGTGGGCCCGGCAGCTCGGCGAGCAGGCCGGCGTCAGCATCCCGCTGCAGGCGGCCGAGCACTACTACCTGATCACGGAACCGATCGCCGGGGTGTCGGGCGACCTGCCGGTGCTGGAGGACCCGTCCTCCTACGGCTACTACCGCGAGGAGGGCGCCGGCCTGATGGTCGGGCTGTTCGAGGCGGAGTGCGCGCCCTGGCACGTCGACCGGGTCCCCGAGGCGTTCTCGTTCGGCACGATCCCACCGGACTGGGACCGGATGGCGCCGTACCTGGAGAAGGCGATGGCCCGCGTCCCGATCACCGGCGAGGTGGGCGTCCGCACGTTCTTCTGCGGCCCGGAGTCGTTCACGCCCGACCTGTCGCCGGTCTTCGGTGAGGCGCCGGAGCTGCGCAACTACTTCGTCGCGGCCGGGCTCAACTCGATCGGCATCCTGACCGGCGGCGGCATCGGCCGGGCGCTGGCGCACTGGATCGTCGACGGGCAGCCCGACATCGACGTGACGGGCATGAACATCGACCGGCTGGAGCGTTATCAGTCCACACCGGACTATCGCGCGACGCGTACCGTCGAATCGCTCGGCAAGGTCTATGCCACCCACTTCCCCGGCCTGTCGATGAAGACCGCGCGCGGCGCGAAGCTCTCGCCGTTCCACGACCGGCTGGTCGCGCAGCGCGCCTACTTCCGCGACGTCAGCGGTTGGGAGGGCGCCGACTGGTACGCGCCACCCGGCGTCGAGCCACGGGTCGCACAGCTCTCCTGGGGCCGGCAGAACTGGTTCCCCTACTGGGCCGAGGAGCACAAGGCCGCCCGCGAGGGCGTGATCCTGATGGACATGTCGTTCATGTCCAAATACCTGGTGCGCGGCGACGAGGCGGGCGCGATGCTCGACCACCTCTCGGCCGGCGCGGTGGACGGCGACCCGGAAAAGATCACGTACACCCAGTGGCTCAACGACCGCGGCACGCTGGAGGCCGACCTCACGGTCACGAAGCTCGCCGACGACCGGTTCTGGGTGGTCGCCTCCGACACCGCCCATCGCCACGCACTGTCCATGATGGAGCGCTCTGCCAAGGGCCGGCACGCCTTCGTCACCGACGTCACCGGCGGCTACGCGCAGCTCAACATCCAGGGGCCGCGCTCGCGGGAGCTGCTGCAGTCGGTCACCAGCGCCGACCTGTCCAACGAGGCGTTCCCGTTCCGCACCGCCCGCGAGATCGACCTCGGCTTCGCGCGCGTGCTCTGCGTCCGGATCACCTACCTGGGCGAGCTCGGCTACGAGCTCTACATCCCGACCGAACAGGCGATCCACGTGTACGAGCGGCTGACGGCGGCCGGCGCGGCGGTCGGGCTGCGGCACGCCGGGCTGAAGGCGCTGTCCAGCCTGCGGATGGAGAAGGGCTACCGGGACTACGGGCACGACATCGACAACACCGACTCGGTGCTGGAGGCGGGGCTGGGCTTCGCGGTCGCGCTCGACAAGCCGGGCGGCTTCGTCGGCCGCGACGCGGTTCTGGCCCGCAAGGCCGAAGGCCCGCTGCACCGCCGCCTGGTCCAGGTGCTGCTGACCGATCCGGAGCCGCTGATGTTCCACGGCGAGGTGGTCCGCCGCGACGGCGTCGCCGTGGGCTACATCCGCGCGGCGTCCTACGGCTTCACCCTCGGCGGCGCGGTCGGCCTGGCCATGCTCACCCGCGCGGACGGCGCCGGCCTGGACCAGGCGTGGCTGGACAGCGGCGAGTGGACGGTCGAGGTCGCCGACCGGATCGTGCCGGCCCGCTGCTCCCTGCGCCCCCTCTACGACCCCACCAACACCCGCATCCGCATGTAAGGAACGGTCCGTTGTTAACGGTTTCTGCATAGGAACGGTCCCTTGTTAACGCACGTCGGCAGCCGTGGCCGCAGGCGATGTTAATAACGAACCGTTCCTATGCGAAAAGCGTTAATAACGGACCGTTCCTTCGCCTGAAGCCGCTAGGCGGGCCGCGGCTGAGGCCGCGTCGCCGGCTAGGAGGGTCGTGCGGCCGGTGGCCGTGTGGAGACGCTCCCGCACCGCGGCGGACAGCTCCGGGACCGCGGTCAGGAGGCCGCCGGCGAGGACGATCGGGCCGGCGCCGGGTGGCAGCGCCAGCAGGGTCCGGGTCAGGCGGTCGGCGCCGTCGGCGACGATCGCCTCGGCGGCCGGGTCGCCGGTGCGGGACGCTTCGAACACCAGCGGGGCGAGGGCGGCCATCTTGTCGCGGGCCAGGCCGTAGAAGGCGCTCACGAAGCCCTCCGGCCCGGCGCCGCCGACGGCGGCGTGCACCGAAGAGACGAGCGGGCCGGTCGCGCCGGCGTGCAGGGCGTGTGCGGTGTGGCGGGCCGCAGCCACGCCGAACCAGAAGCCGGAGCCCTCGTCGCCGAGCAGCCAGCCGATCCCGTCGACCCGCCGGCGCACCGACCAGTCGACGATCTCGCAGGCGATCGCGCCCGTGCCCGCGATCAGCACCGACCCGGTCGGCCGGTCGTGGCCGCCGGACGCATAGGCCACCACCGTGTCGGCGACCGTGCGCAACGGCACCGGCACCCCGGTCGACGACCAGGCCGCCGCGTAGGCCGCGGCTCCTTCCGGCGTCGCGAGACGGCTGTAGCCGGCCACGCCGACCACCGCACCCACCACCCGCGCCGCGTCGAGGTCGCCCAGCGCCGCTCGGACCGCGCCGACGAGGGCGGAAGCCGCCTCGGCCGGCGGGCGCGCCACCGGGTTGCCCGGCCCGCCGCGCGCACGGCCGACCACGGTTCCGTCGACTGTGGTCACCACGACGCGCGTGCTGGTGCCACCGCAGTCGCCACCGATCACCAACGGCTCGTTCACGACACACATGCTGCGCCGCACCCGCCCGGAAAGCCAGGACGACAATGACCGCATGACGATCGGCGCCGATAGCTATCTCGCGGCCGTCAGGGCCGCGATCGACCACGTCGCGACGACCCAGGCCGATGGGGTACGGCGGGCCGCCGACCTGGTCACCGCGGCGCTGCGCGCCGGTGGCGTGGTGCAGGCGTTCGGCGCCGGCCATTCCGAGGCGCTGGCCATGGAGATCGCCGGGCGGGCCGGCGGCCTGGTGCCCGCCAACAAGATCGCCCTGCGCGACCTGGTGCTGTTCGGCGGCGCGGACCGGACCGTGCTCAACGACCCGTTCCTGGAGCGCGACCCGGCGGTGGCCCACCGGCTGTTCGAGCTGGTGCCGGTCGAGCCCGCCGACGTCTTCGTGATCGCCTCCAGCTCCGGGGTCAACGGCGTCGTGGTCGAGCTGGCCCGGATCGTCAAGGAGCACGGGCACGGTCTGATCGCGGTCACCTCGCTGGCGCACACGATGGCCGTGTCGCCCAAGCACCCGTCCGGCCGGCGCCTCGCCGACCTGGCCGACGTGGTGCTCGACAACGGCGCGCCCTACGGCGACGCGGCGCTGCCCGTCGGCGACGGCGGCGCGAAGGTCGGCGCGATCTCCTCGATCACCGGCGCGCTGCTCGCCCAGCAACTGGTCTGCGAGGTGGTCGCCCGGATCGTCGCGTCGGGCGAGACGCCGCCGATCTACATCTCCTACAACGTGCCCGGCGGCGACGAACACAACCGGCAGCTTGAAGCGCGTTACGCCGGCCGCATCCGCCGCACCGCCTCCTGACCGCCGCCCTGCGGCAAGATGACGGGCATGACGACCGCACTGTGGTACGCGGAATTCGCGGCGGCTGAGGCGCGCGGCGTCTCACCGGCCTACGAACGACTGGCGGACGCGGTGTCCCGCGACGACGAACTGATCGCCCTGCTCGACGGGCTTCCGGAGGCAAAGCGCCAACCCAACCTGCTGTTCGGCGTGGTCCGTTGGCTCGGCGGTCCGGTCGGCGACCCGGCCGAGTTCCGGGCCTACGCCCTGGCCAACTGGGCGACGATCGCCGCGGCCATGCGCACCCGGGCCACGCAGACCAACGAGGCAGGCCGGTGCGCGGTGCTGCTGCCGGTGCTGGCCGCGTTGCCGCAACCCCTCGCGCTGCTGGAGGTGGGCGCGTCCGCCGGCCTCGGCCTCTATCCCGACCGGTACGCGTACCGCTACGGCGACCAGGTCGTGGGGTCAGGCGAGCCGTTGCTGGAGTGCGCGGCCACCGGCCTCACGCCGCCGACCGCGTTGCCGGAGGTGGTGTGGCGGGCGGGACTCGACCTGAACCCGCTCGACGTCACCGAGCCCGCCGACGTGGCCTGGCTCGACGCGCTGATCTGGCCCGAGCACCAGCACCGCCGCGACCGGCTGCGGGCCGCTGCCGCGGTGGCTGCCGCCGACCCTCCGCTGCTGGTCCGCGGCGACCTCGTCGACGACCTGCCGGCGCTGGCGGCGCAGGCACCGCCCGGCGCGACGCTGGTCGTCTTCCACACCTCGGTGCTCTACCAGGTGCCGCAGCCACGGCGGGACGCCTTCGTCGCGCTGGTCCGCGACCTGCCCGGGCACTGGGTGGGCCTCGAGACACCCGACGTGCTGGGCCTGCCCGCGCTGCCCCCGCCGCCCGCTCCCGGGCTGCACAACGTGCTCACCCTGGACGGCACGCCGCTGGCGTACGCGCGCGGGCACGGCCAGGAGCTGAGCTGGTTCGCTCTCACACCCTGACCCGCACGCCGTTCGCGAACGCGCCGCTGTGCAGCTCGATCATGGTTGGCGTGGCGCCGGCCGGAATCGCCCAGGAGACCTGCGCGAGCCGCTGGTCACCGGGCGCCAGTGGCGCGGCGAACACGTCGCGGCCGCCGTTGGCCGCCCGGGTCGCCATCTCGTCGGTGTGCACGGCCAGGTCACCGGCGACGGCCAGCCGTTGCAGGTGCGGGTGCCAGAACTCGGGCGTCGTGCTCCGGTTGGTCAGCCCGACCACGGCGGTGCAGCGCTGGCCGGAGCCCTCGGGCACGCAGACGAACCGGTACGCGGTGAACTCGAACGCGTTCTCCCGCAACGGCGTGCCGAGCGCGCCGGACGACGTCGGCCCGATCCAGCCCGATCCGGGCCCGCGTTGTGCCGTCTCCGAGGTGGCCGATGCCAGCTTGGGCAGACCCAGCGCCACCACCAGCACGCCAAGGCCGGCCAGCAGCACCAGCGCCGTCACCACGGCGACGCCGGCGCGGCCCCGGTCGGTGAGCGCGGTGACCCGGGCGGCCGCGCGCGGCCAGCCGTACCGGACGAAGAGGACGGTGGCCGCCACGAGCAGCATGCCCAACACCGGGACCCACCAGTGCCGCCACCACGGCTCGGGTTGCGGGTCGAGGACCGCGGGTCCGGCCGGTGTCCAGACCGACGCCGCGCAGTCGATGGGCTCACCGGCCAGGCCGACGTAGGCGCACGCCGCGCCGGACACCGGTGTGCCGCCGTGTGCGGGCGTGAAGGTCGCGGTCAGCGTGGTCGCCTCGTACGGGCCGAGGCGCACGGGCCAGACGATCTCGTTCGGCGACCCCGGGCCGGGCGAACCGCCCGGCCCGGGTGCCGGGTTCGTGGCCGTCACGCCGGCGCCGTCCGGAATGCTCTGCCGGACCGACAGTTCGGTCGGCGCGGCCGTGAAGTTGCGGACGACGACGTGATATTCCGCGTCCCGATGTCCCGTGCTGGTCACCGCCACGTCCACCTGACTGGCGTCGGGCTGTGCCGCCGCCGCGGGCGCCGCCGCCACGGGCAACGCGGGTGCCAGGAGCGCGAGAGACAAGGCAGTACGAAGCATGGCCGATCTCCCCCCGTTTTCCACGGTAGGAAGACCGGCTCTCGCCTCGGTGTGAACCCGGGATCCGGGCCGGAATCGACGGCCCCCGGTTACCCTCCGCTCACAGCTCCTTGACCGCGGAGCGCTCGGCGCCGATCGGCCGGTAGCCGAGCCACTCGTTGATCGCCAGCATCGGCTTGTTGATCTCGTCGTTGCCGGTGTATCCCTCGGTGAACCCGGCGTCCCGCGCTGCCCGGAATGCGACTGATTTGGCGATCTTCGCCAAACCGCGACCGCGGTAGGCGCGCCGGGTGCCCGTGCCGGTGGACATGAACCGGCCGGACTCGCGATCCGCGTAGAGGAAGGTCATCGTCGCGGGCTCGCCGTCGACCAGCACGACGTGGCTGAGGTCCTTGTCGACGTTGGGGTCGTGCCAGATGTCCTCGAACCAGTCGTCGTATTCGATCTTGTCGAACGGGGTGTCGGACGGCTCGTCGGCCATGGACTCGACGTCGACCGCGAACACCGCCTCGGGCCCGGCCTCGGCCATGGTCGCGACGGTCACGCCGGCGGGGATCGGTGGCGCCTCCGGCAGGTCGGCCAGCAGGAGCCGCTGGTAACGCACGTCGTAGGTGAGGGTGAACCCACGCTTTTCGAGGAAGCGCAGCGTGTCGGGCTCGTCGACGGCGTGGACCACCAGCTTGCGGCCACCCACGGACCGCAGGTGGGCCTCGACCGCGGCGAGCAGCGCGTTGCCGATGCCCCGCCCGCGCACGTCGGGTCGCACGATCGTCGTGGCGCCGGCCGCGCCGGCCTCGGAGGTGAAGATATTGAGGTCGGCCCGGGCGAAGCCGGCCAGCCCCTGCTCGTCGTCGACGGCGAACAACGCACCCTTGGCGTTGCGCGCGGCCAACTCCCAACCGTGCCGCAACCCCGCGACGGTGTTGACCTGCCAGGGAAAGACCTGGTTGCGAATCGCGAGCAGGGCGGCAGCGTCGTCGGCGGTGCCGGGCCGGACGGTAGTCATGCGACCTGTCTAACAGCCCCCGCAACCGGATTTACGGATGGCACTATCGCGGGCATGGATTCCTCCGTCACGCTCCGCCCGGTCGACGCCGACAACTGGCGCGCGGTCGCGGCCCTCGCTGTCACCGACGCGCAACGCGCCTGGGTCGCGGATCCCGCCTACTACCTGGCGTTGTGCCACTACAGCCCGGTCGGCTGGCAGCCGCTCGCGGTCACCGACGCCGCCGGCACCGTCGTCGGCTTCCTGATGTGGGCGATCGACCCGGCCGACGGCGCCGCGTGGCTCGGCGGCATCACGATCGACGCGACCGAGCAGGGCAAGGGCTACGGCCGGGCGGCGGTCAGCGCGGCCCTCGTCGAGATCGACGCGCCGAGCTTCGCGTTGTCGTACCAGCCCGACAACACCGTCGCCCGCGCCCTCTACGCGAGCCTGGGCTTCGCGGAGACCGGCGAGCACGAGGACGACGAGGTGGTGGCGCGCCGGCCGCGTTAGCTGTCGCCGGCGTCGTGCGCGAGCAGGGCGAGTTGGATGCGGTTGGTCAGGTCGAGCTTGGCGAGGGCGCTCGAGATGTGCGCCTTGACCGTGCCGACCGACATGAACAGCCGCTCGGCGATGTCGCCGTTGGACAGTCCCTCGGCCACCGCCGACGCCACCGCCCGCTCGCGCTCGGAGAGCGCCGCCAGGCGCTCCCGGGCGCGGTCACGGCGGGTCGTGTCGCCGCCGGCCGCGACATGGTCGATCAGCGTGCGCGCGACGCTCGGCGAGAGCACCGGCTCGCCCGCCGCCGCCCGGCGCACCGCCTCGACGATCTGCTCCGGCGGCGTGTGCTTCAGCAGGAAGCCCGCGGCACCGGCGCGCAGCGCCTCGACCACGGTCGCGTCCGCGTCGAACGTGGTGAGCACGATGACCGCGGGCCGGGTGCCGGCGAGGGCGCGGGTCGCGGCTATCCCGTCGACCACCGGCATCCGCACGTCCATCAGCACCACGTCCGGCCGGGTGCGGTTGACCTGGTCGGGCACCGAGGCACCGTCGACCGCCTCGCCGACCACCTCGATGTCGGGCGCCCCGCCGAGCATCAGCCGCAGCCCGGCCCGCACCAGCGCGTCGTCGTCGACGAGCAGCACCCGCACCGGCTCCGTCATGCCGGCCACGGTAGCCGGGTGACCAGCCGGAAACATCCCCGCTCGGCGCCGTGCTCCAGCGTGCCGCCGTCGAGCGCGACCCGTTCGGCGAGCCCGGCCAGACCGACGCCGGCACCGGGGATGGCGTTGCCGGGCGCGCTGCCCGGCGCGAGCGGGTTGCTCACCGTGGCCACCACGCCCTCGCCCGGCGCACCGGCGACCCGCACCTCGACCTTGGCGCCAGGAGCGTGCTTGCGGGCATTGGTGAGTCCTTCTTGGACAGTGCGGTAGACCGTGCGCTGCACGGCGGCGCGCAGCGTCTCGGTGGGCTCGCACTCGACCGTCATCGACACGCGTTGGCCGACCGCCTCGGCGTCGGCGACCAGCCGGTCGATGTCGGCGATCCGCGGCTGCGGCCCGGCCGGCTCCTCCTCGCCGGCGCGCAGGACCTCGAGCACGTCACCGAGCTCGACCAGCGCCCGCCGGGCGTTGCCGTGGATGACGTCGATCGCGGCGCCGACGTCGCCCGCCTCCAGCGGGCGCCCGGCGCCGGC
Source organism: Asanoa iriomotensis (assembly GCF_016862515.1). GTDB lineage: Bacteria > Actinomycetota > Actinomycetes > Mycobacteriales > Micromonosporaceae > Asanoa > Asanoa iriomotensis. Next base: position 155,795 of record NZ_BONC01000003.1, on the reverse strand, counting down.
CTCGGCCTGCGCGGTGCGGTAGGCCAGCGCACCGGCGTGCACCGAGATCAGCGAGATCCGGTGCGCGAGCGTGTCGTGCATCTCCCGGGCGATCCGGGCGCGCTCGGCCCGGCGCGCGTCGGCGAGCCGGTGCTCGTGGTCGCGCGCCGTCCACTCGGCGTCGCGGCGCAGGCCGGCCACGACCTGCCGGCGCGACCGCACCGCCATCCCCCACACGAGCGGCACGACGAACATGAGGAACACGATCGCCGACATCGCCTGCCAGGGGACGCCGGGCGGCGGGTTGGCGAAGCTGAACCACAGCGAGGGCACGAGAAACGCCAGTGCCACCGGCACGGACACCAGCCACCCGCGGTGCACGGCGACGGTCAGCACCGCGACCAGGGCGGCGCCGCTCGCGCTGTCACCGATCAGGTAGGCCACGAACACGAAGCCGGCGACCGCCACCGGGTGCCGCCGCCGCAGCCACAGCGCGAGGCAGGCCGCGAGGGTGACGAACGGGTCGACCGTGTGGAACCACTCCGGCACCGTGCCGGCGTAGTACGGCTTCTCCTCCGCGTTGACCACCATGAAGCTGAGCGCGACGAGGAACAGCGCGGTGTCGGCCGCCCAGTCGCGGACGGTGCGGCGACGACGCGGCTCGTCGACCGACAGGCCCGCCAGCTCCGCGGGCAGCAGCCACCGCGGCGCGTGGAACGGGTGTGTGGGCATGCCGCGAGGGTACGACGCCGCCCGGTCGCCGCCCGACCAGTAATCCTGGCCGACCGGCCAACGCGAATAGACCATGGACAGTGGCACCACTTGCACGGGACCGCCACGCTGAGTCGATGGGGGATCTCGGACTGCACCCGCCTCGGCACCGGGTCGCGCCCCGGGCCGTGGCCTGGTGGACGCTGCGCGGTGTGCTCGGCGGCGGGATACCGCTGATCGCCGCTCTGGTCGTCTTCGTGTCCGTCGAGTCGTGGCGCCCGTGGCTCGGCCCGGTGCTCGTCGCGCTGGTCGTGTTGACGGCCGCGCACGCCGCCGTCGTGCCGTCCTGGCGCTACCGCGTGCACCGCTGGGAGGCGACCGACGACGCCGTCTACGCCCTGTCGGGCTGGTTCGTGCGCGAGTGGCGGGTCGCCCCGCTGTCCCGCGTGCAGACCGTCGACGCCACCCGCGGCCCGTTGCAGCGCCTGCTCGGGCTGGCCACCGTGACCGTGACCACCGCGTCCGCGAGCGGACCCGTGCAACTCGTCGCGCTGCCCGACGCGGAGGCGACCGAGGTGGCGGCCCGGCTCACCGCGACGGTCGGCCGCACGGCCGGTGATGCGACGTGACGTGGCTCCGGCTCGACCGCAAGGTGATCGCGGTCGACCTGGTGCGCGCCGCGATCTCGCTGGTGCCCACCGCGATCGCGGCCGGCGTGCTCGGCCTGCAGCCGAGCGACGCCTGGCCCGCGCTCGTGGTGGCCGTGCTCGGCGTGACCCGCGCGGCCGCCGACGTGGCCCGCTGGGCGACCACCCGCTACCGGATCACCGACGAGCGGGTCGAGGTGCGGGGCGGGCTGTTCACCCGCAAGGAGCGCTGGATCGCCCGCGACCGGATCCGCAGCGTGGGCAGCGACGCCCGGTTGACGCACCGGCTGTTCGGGCTGCGGGTGGTCACGGTCGGCGCGGGGTTGACCGGGGTCGCCGGCGCCACCGCGGCGCTGCGCATCGACGCGGTCTCGACCACCACCGCGCGGCGGCTGCATGAGCTGCTCGACCCCGCCGCCGCCGGGCCGGCGCAACCGGACGGCGAGCTGCTGGCCCGTTTCCGGCCGAGCTGGATCCTCTACAACGTGCTCAGCATCTGGGGCCTGTTCAGCGGCGCCGGCCTGATCTGGGGCGGCTACTGGCTGGGCCGGCTGTTCGGCTACGACGCGTACGACCACGCCCGGGAGCTGGCCGACGGTGCGCCGATCGGCTGGATCCTCGCCGTCGCGGTGCTCGGGTTCGCCGCGATCGCCAGCATCGGCCTCGTCGGTGGCTTCGTGGCCGCGCACTGGGACTTCCGGCTGACCCGCACCGCCGCCGGCAGCCTGCGCACCACACAGGGACTGCTGCGGACCACCTCGGTCGACCGCGAGGAGCACCGGATCCGCGGCATGCAGATCAGCCAGCCGCAGGCCTGGCGCTGGCTCGGCGTCGCCGACACCACGCTGATCACCACCGGCGTCAGCCTGTGGAGCACGACCGGCGGAGCGACCATCCTGCCGCGCGGCCCGGTCTCCGTCGCCCGGTCGACCGCGACGAAGATCCTCGGCAGCGACGTGCTGACCCGCCCGCTGCGCCCGGCGCCGCCCGCCGCGCTGCGCCGGCGGCTGGTCAAGGCGTTCCTCTGGGCTGCCGTCGGCACGACCGCCGCCCTGCTGGTCGATGCCCGGTTCACCGGCCGGCTCTCCCCCGCCGACGCCGCCTGGCTGTTCCCCACGCTGCTGGTCGTCTCCACGGCCGGCGCGGTCCTGGCCTACCGCAGCCTCGGTCACGCGGTGCACGACGGCTATCTCGTGGTCCGGTCCGGGCTTGCGACCCGGTCGACGGCGGCGTTGCGGCAACCCGCGGTGATCGGGTGGCGGGTGAAGCAGTCCTTCTTCCAGCGCCGGCTCGGGCTGGCCACGGTGATCGCCACGACGGCGGCCGGCCAGGGCGCCTACGTGGCGCACGACATCGCGGCGGCCGAGGTCGCCGAGCTAGTGCGCGCGCAGCCCGGCGGCGAGCAGGCCGAGCCCTTCGTCGATCGCCGGCGGGTCGAGCGTGGCGTACCCGAAGATGAGCCCCTGCGGGCCCGGAGTGAGCCGGTACGGGCCGACACCGTGCACGCCGACGCCGCGGGCGAGGCCGGTGCGGACGACGGCGTCCTCGTCCAGGTGCGGCGGGAGCCAGGTGACCAGGTGCAGACCGGCCGCCACGCCGGCGGGCCGGAACTCGGGTAGGTGCCGGGCCAGGCCGGCCAGCAGGGTGTCGCGGCGGCGCCGGTAGACCGGGCGCATCCGGCGCAGGTGCCGGTCGAACTCGCCACCGGCCAGGAAGTCGGCGAACGCGAGTTGGTCGACGGCCGAGCCGCCGCGGTCGGCGGTGACCTTGGCGGCCGCGAGGTCGTCGACCAGGGCGCGCGGTGCCACCAGCCAGCCGACCCGCAGCCCGGGTGCCAGCGTCTTGCTGGCCGTGCCCGCGTACACGACATGATCCGGGTCAAGGCCCTGCAGCGCGCCCACCGGCGCGCGGTCGTAGCGGTACTCCGCGTCGTAGTCGTCCTCCACCACCACCGCGTCGTTGGCGCGGGCCCAGCGCAGCACGGCCGCCCGCGCCGGCGCCGGCAGCACGCCACCGGTCGGCCACTGGTGCGAGGGCGTCAGCACCAGCGCGTCGGCCCGCACCGCGGCCAGCGCGGTCACGTCGATGCCGTCCGGGCCGACCGGCACGCCGATCACCTCGAGGCCGGCGGCGCGGGCGTGCAGCCGGGCGTCGTCGTCGGGTGACGGGTCCTCGACGGCGAGCCGGCGGGCGCCGCGGGCGGCGAGCACCTGGACGAGCAGTGCGATGCCCTGTGCGAAGCCGTTGGTGACCACCGTCGTGTCCGGGGTCGCCACGGTGCCGCGGACCCGGTTGAGGTAGTCGGCGAGGGCGAGCCGCAGTTCCGGCACGCCGCGGCCGCTGGAGTAGCCGAACCGGTCGTTGGGCGCCTGGGTCAGCACCCGCCGCAGCGAGCGCAGCCAGGCCGCGCGCGGGAAGTGGGCGACGTCGGCCCGGCCGTACCCGAAGTCGATCCGGACCTCCGTCGCGGGCTCGACCGCCGCCGCAGGAGACGCCGGGGCCGGGCCGGCGGCCACCCGGGTATACCCGCCGGGCCGGCTGCTCAGGTAGCCCTCGGCCACGAGCTGCTGGTACGCCTCGACCACGATGCCGCGGGAGACGCCGAGGTCGGTCGCGAGCGCGCGGGTCGGCGGCAGCGAGGCACCCAGCGGCAGCCGGCCGGACCGGATGCCCTCGCGGATGGCGGTCTCGATCTGGCGGTGCAGCGCCTGCGGCGCGGCCCGGTCCAGACCGATCAGCAGGTCCGCGGCAGCCGACGAATTGGTCCAGGATTCCGCCATGGAATCGGAGCTTATCGGCAGTACCGATTCTTGGCACCGTGTGTGCCATGACGACGACATCCCTCACCGGCCAGGTCCTCACCCCCACCGACGACGGTTACGACGACGCGCGTTCCGTCTGGAACGCCATGGTCGACCGCAGACCCAGGCTGATCGTGCGCTGCGGCACGGTGGCCGACGTGGTCAGCGCCGTCCGCCACGCCCGCGAACACGACCTCGAGATCGGCGTCCGCTGCGGCGGTCACGGCGTGCTGGGCCTGGCCGTGCCCGCCGACGGTCTGATGATCGACCTCACCCCGATGGGCGGCGTGACCGTCGACCCGCGTACGAGGCGGGCCCGGGTCCAGGGCGGCGCGCTGCTCGGCGCGCTCGACCGGGCCGCGCAGGCACACGGCCTGGCCACCACGGCCGGCAACGTCTCGCACACCGGCGTCGGCGGCCTCACCCTCGGCGGCGGCATGGGCTGGCTGGCCCGGCAGTACGGGCTGACCTGCGACAACGTGCTGTCGTACGAGGTCGTCACCGCCGCCGGCGAGGTGCTGACCGCCAGCCGCACCGAGCATCCGGAGCTGTTCTGGGGCCTGCGCGGCGGTGGCGGCAACTTCGGCATCGTGACGTCCTTCGAGTTCCAACTGCACGAGATCGGCACCCGGGCACTGATCGCCGAGTACGCGTTCGACCAGGCCGACGCCGTCGCGGTGCTGGAGGGCTGGCGCGACCTGAGCGCGGCCGCGCCGCGGCAGGCCACGTTCACCGCGATGGTCGGCGGCGCCGGCACCGTGGACGTCGGCTTCGTCTGGGTGGGTGACCCCGCGGCCGGCCGGCGGCTCACCGCCGACTTCGCCGACCTGGGCCGCGCCCGCCGGCAGTCGGTCCGGGAACTGTCCTATCTGGAGCTGCAGACCATCGACGACACCGTCGACGGCCATCACTTCCGGCGCTACTGGAAAGGTCTCTTCCTCGACCGGTTCCCGGCGGACGCGGCGGCGGCGTTCGCGGCGCGGGGCGGCGGCGACGAGGCGCTGCGGCCGGGTGTTTCACTACAGGCCTACGGCGGCGCGATCCAGGACGTGCCGGACGACGACGCGGCCTACGGTCAGCGCGGCACGCTGTTCGAGCTCGTCGCGGCGGCCAGGTGGACCGACCCCGCCGAGGACGCCGACCGGATGGCGGCCGCCCGGACCGCGGCCGCGCCGCTGACCGCGTTCTCCTGCGGGCAGTACCTCAACACGATCAGCGACGAGGGCGCCGACGGCGTCCGGCAGGCCTTTCCCGCCGCGAAGCTCGCCCGGCTGACCGCACTGAAGCGGGCGTACGACCCGGCCAACGTCTTCCACCTCAATCAGAACATCGCCCCGAACTGATCCATCACGTCCGCCTACCTGTCTTTCTGGTATGACCGGACAAGGCATCGAAGGCGTTAAATTCCCCGAAACTCACGAGGTTTGGGGGAGGATGCTTTGTCCCGACTAAGAAGGATGCTGCTCGGTGTGGTGACCGCCGCGGCACTGGCTGCCGGCGGCGGGGCGCTGGCCGGCCCGGCCAGCGCGTCGCCCGATCCGGTCCCGGACGGTCCCAACCAGGTGGTCGGCGGCACGCTGGCCACACAGGGCGAGTTCCCGTGGATGGTGCGGCTGTCGATGGGCTGCGGCGGCGCGATGTACACGCCGAGCCTGGTGCTGACCGCAGCGCACTGCGTCGGCGCCACCGGCAACAACTCGTCGATCACCGCGACCTGGGGCGTCGTCGACCTCCAGGACCCGGCCCGGACCACCCGCACGTCCAACTACGTCTACCGGGCACCCGGCTACAACGGCGACGGCAAGGACTGGGCGTTGATCCGCCTGTCGAGCCCGATCAGCAGTCCGCTGCTGAAGATCGCCACCGACACGTCGCTACACAGTGGATCGTTCACGGTGGCCGGCTGGGGCGCCACGGTGCAGGGCGGCGGCCAGTCCCGCTACCTGCGCAAGGCGACCGTCCCGTTCATCAACGACAGCACGTGCGCGGCACAGGGCGGCTCGTACGCCGGTCTGATCCCCAACGAGGAGATCTGCGCCGGCGTGCTGCCCGGCGGCGGCATCGACACCTGCCAGGGCGACTCGGGTGGCCCGATGTTCAAGCGGGACGCCAACAACGAGTGGGTGCAGGTCGGCATCACGTCGTGGGGCATCGGCTGCGCGCAGCCGAACGCACCGGGCGTCTACACCGAGGTGCGCTACTTCGCCGCCGACATCCTCGCGGCCGCGGTCTCCCTGGGCGGTGGCCCCGGTGGCGGCGGCGTGAGCGTGACCAACCCGGGCAACCGGACCTCGACGGTCGGCACCGCCGTCAACGCGACGCACAGCGCGTCGGGCGGCACGGCGCCGTACACGTGGTCGGCCACCGGCTTGCCCCCGGGCCTGTCGATCTCGTCGTCGACCGGCACGGTCACCGGCACCCCGACCACCGCCGGCTCATACGGCGTCACGGTGACGGCGACCGCCTCGGCGGGCGGTTCGGGGAGCACGTCGTACACCTGGAGTGTCAACCCGGTCGGCGGCTGCGGTGCCATCACCAACGGCACGGACCTGACGATCCCGGATCTGTCCACCGTGGAGAGCACGATCACCGTGTCCGGTTGTGCCGGCAACGCGTCCAGCACGTCGACGGTCGAGGTGCACATCGTGCACACGTACCGCGGTGACCTGGTCGTGACGCTGGTGGCACCGGACGGCAGCCTCTACACGCTGCTCAACCGCAGCGGCGGCAGCGCGGACAACGTCGACCAGACCTTCACGGTCAACCTGTCGAGCGAGGCCCGCAACGGCGCCTGGAAGCTGCGGGTACGCGACGCGGCGTCGGCCGACACCGGCTACCTCAACTCGTGGACGCTGACGCTCTGATCCACCTATGATGGCCGGGTGACTGCCGGGTCGGCCCTTCTGACGGGCCTTTCTTCGAACGGTTACCCGGCCATCTCTTGATCGCCCCGCGGGCCCGCGGCCCGCCGGTGCACCTCCTCTCCTTGCCTCGCAGGCACGTCTTCGAGAGGAGGTGAATTCCTGACATGCCCGCATCTGACGCTGCCTGGTCCGCGTTCGCGGCCCGTTTCACGGTCGGCTCGGTCGTGCACGGCGACGTCGTGAGCGTCGTGCCGTTCGGCGCGTTCGTCCGCATCGGCGAGGTCGACGGCTTCGCGCCGGCCCGTGAATGGCCGACCCCGCTGGAGGAGGGCACGGTCGTCCCGGTCCGCATCGCCGCCATCGACGCGGAAACCCGGCGCTTCGCCGTGCATCCGGCCTGACCGACGGTCTCCGGGGGTGGCGCCGCCCCCGGATCCCGCCGTCACTCGATGGGCTGGCGAGCCAGCATCGTCGGTTCCCTGCCCGCGAGGAGCCAACCACCGGCGTACGCGACGGCCGGCAGGCCGACGAGGATCGCGGCCAGGTGGAGCAGGGGCACATGGCCGAGCCAGTGTGCGTCGCGGAGGTTCCACGCGAGCAGCGCGAGGTACGCGCCGCCGGTGCCGATCACCGCGCCCAGCAGCGCCAGCGCGCTCGCCGTGGCGGCGGTCAGGGTGCGCCTCGTCCTCCGCCGCGCGCCGGCGGCGGTCAGCGTGCGCAGGTCGCGTGCCGTCTCGCTGCGGATCAGGCCGACGGTCATGGCCAGCACGCCGAGCGCGACCGCGATGCCGGTGCCGGTGGCGTTGTCGGCCAGGCGGGCGACGTCGTTGCCGGTCGGCCGGGACTCCACGCTGAGGCCGGCGGCCAGGGCCACCTGCTGCGCGCGGTCGAGCTGCTCCTGCGTGAGCGGTCGCGGTGCCTGGACGAGCCAGCCGGCCGGCGCCGCGGTCAGCTTCAGCTCCGCCATGGCATGGGTGGTGATCAGCGCGCCGGGCAAGGAGGTGTACGCCGGCAGCGGCGCTGTCTGGATCCGCGGACGCCAGAAGCGGTGCCGGCCCGGATAGAGGTCGTACGCGGCGAGGTCGGTGCGCACGGCCAGGATGTCGGTGTCCGGTTCCGCCTCGACTCCGTAGCGGGCCAGCAGCTCGGGCGTGGCGACGAACAGCATCACGGAGTCGGCGCTGCTGTAACTGACGCCGTTCCCCTTGGGGTGGGGCCGTCCCAGCAGCATGGCTTCCGGGCCGCCGGGTGCGCCTTCGAAGCCTTGCACCGGTGGCGCGCTGGGATCGATCGCCGCCTGCAACGGCAGCGTCGTCGTCGCGTGCAGCTCGGTGGCGATCGCGTCGACCCGTTCTTGCGCGGTCGCCGCCTCCTCGGCGGTCAGCGGCGGAACCGGCCCGAACGGTGCCTGCGGCGAGAGCCAGACGATGATCTGGTCGGTGGGCAGGTTGCCGCCCGTGGGCGCCGCCGCTTTCGCGACGGCCACGGCGGCCGTCAGCGCGACCGCGGCCGCGATGCCGACCGCGAGCCCGGTGGCGGCCAGCGCGGCGCTCGACCGCGCGCGGTAGCGGGCCAGGTCGCGCAGCGCCAGCCGGGGTGCCAGCGGCGCGAGCCGGGCCAGCCGGCCGAGCAGCGCGATGCCCAGCGGGGCGAGCAGGAGCAGGCCGACGGCGGTGGCGAGGATGCCGCCGACGATGAAGGGCGCCTTGGTCTGCTTGGCCGCGACGAGCGCGCCGAGGCCGGCGAGCAGCAGCACGCCGCCGAGCGCCGCGAACCGGTGCGCCGGGCGTGGCGGCGCCGGGCGGGCGGACAGCGCGCTGACCACCGGCAGTCGGGCGGCCGCGCGGGCCGGCCACCACGCGGCGCAGACCCCGGTGAGGGTCGCCAGCAGGACGCCGGCGAGCAGGGCGAGCCAGGGCAGGTGGAACCGGTCGATGCGGTGCCCGACGAGCGGCTCGAGCCGCGGGCTGAGCAGGAACCAGGCGGCGACGCCGAGGGCGGCACCGGCGAGGGCGCCGGCCGCGCCGACGACGGCGCCGTTGGCCATCAGCACGAGGCGGATGTGCCGGTGGCTGGCGCCGATCGCGCCGAGCATGCCGAGCGCCCGCAGGCGGCGTTGGGCCATGACGCTGAAACCGGCCGCGGCGAGCAGGCCGACGAAGAGCAGCGCGACGGTGGCCAGGGCGAGGACGCCGACGCTGGAGCCGTCCCCCTCCTCCTCGGCGCGGACCTCCACCAACGCTCCGGCCGGCAGGGCGGTGTGTTCCTCCGTCGCCCGGGCGAGCACGACGACGTGTTCGTCCGGGGTGGTCGGCGCGGCCTGGCCGGGCGCGACGAGAGCGAAGCGGTCGAGCAGGTTGAGCGGGTTCTCGACCAGGCCGACGACCGTGCGGCCGTCCCAGGTGTCGCCCACGCGCAGACCGAAGATCGTGGCGACGCTCCCGGTGACGGCGATCTCGCCGGAACCCTGCGGGTAGCGGCCCTCGTCGAGCCGGAGCATCGGCCGGCCGTACACGCCGGCGGGGTCCTGATCGCGCAGGTCGACGGCGTTCGCGGAGCCGGGCACCCGGATCTTCCGATGTCCGATCACCTCGACGGTGCCGAACGCGGCCCGCACCGCCGCGACGTCGGCGTCAAGCCCGGCGCCCGTGCCGGCCAGGGTGAGCAGGCGGTTGGCGGTGCCGAACGACGACGCCTGTGACGGTGGCGTGTTGGCGGACAGGCCCAGGCCGACGGTGGTGGCGGCGACCGCGACCAGCAGCAGGGCCAGCAGCAGGGCCTGCTGGCGCCACTCGCGGCGGAACAGCCGCCAGGCCCAGCGCAGCACCGCCCGCCGGGCGGGTGCGCCGCCGTGGCCGCCGCCGAGGTCGAGTGGCCTCATCGCGCGGGCTCGCCGGTCAACAGCGAGTCCGGCCCGGGCCGGGGTGCCGTGCGGTCGACCACGCGGCCGTCGCGGATGAACACCACGCGTTCCGCCCACGAGGCGAGCTGCGCGTCGTGCGTCACCACGACGGCGGCCAGACCGCGCTTGCAGGCGGCCAGCAGCAGCCGCATCACCGCCTCGCCGTTGGCGGAGTCGAGGGCGCCGGTGGGCTCGTCGGCGAGCAGCAGCCGGTGGTCGCCGACGACGGCGCGGGCGATCGCCACCCGCTGCCGCTCGCCGCCGGAGAGCTGGTCGGGGAAGCGGGACGCCCGCTCGGCGAGACCGAGGTCGTCGAGCGCACGCAGGCCGGCGGCGCGGGCCTTGCCGGCCGGCATGCCGTCGAGCTCCAGCGGCAGCGCCACGTTCTCGGCCGCGGTGAGCCCTGGGAGCAGGTTGAAATCCTGGAACACGTAGCCGATGGCGCGCCGGCGCAACCGGGCGCGCTCGTCGCGCGACATCGCCGAGACCGGCTGCCCGCACACGAGCACCTCGCCTGAGGTCGCGGACTCCAGCGCACCCGCGATGGTGAGCAGCGTGCTCTTGCCCGAGCCGCTGGGCCCCATCACGGCGACCAGCTTCCCGGCCTCGACGGTCAGGTTGACCTCGCGCAGGGCGTGCACCTCGTCCACGCCGTCCACATAGGTCTTGGTGACGTCGCGCAGCTCGAGCACGCCGCTCATCGGCGCACCACCGCACGACGCCGGATCTTCGCCGCCGCCGGTGCGGCCGCGGGCGGCGCCACCGCGGCCCGCTTGATCCGCCCGTCGGCGCTGTCGAGCCACTGCACCACGGAGTCCAGCCGGAAGATCTCGGCGTCGACGACCAGGGCGAGCGCAAGGTCGAACTCGGCCTCCTCCTCCTTGAGGTGGGTCCACTGCTGCATGAGCTCCACCAGGTAGCGCCGATGCTCCTGGATCACCTCGTGCACGTCGACCTCGGGCAGCCGCACGGCGACCAGGATCTTGATGACGATCTCGTCGCGCGGTGGGGATGCCAGATCGGGTGGGGTACGCAACCAGGAGTCGAGCTCGGCGGCACCGCCGTCGGTGATCCGGAAACCCTTCTGAGGCCCGGGATCGGCGTCGTCGTCGGAGGCGACGAGCCCGTCGCGCTCGAGCCGCTGGAGGGTCGTGTAGACCTGCCCGACGTTGAGCGGCCACACCTCGCCCGTGCGCGCCTCGAACTCCTCGCGGAGCTGAAGACCGTATTTCGGCCCTTCGCTCAACAGCGCCAACAACGCGTGCCGAATGCTCACGACATCACCCCACTCGATATCATGCCGAGTAGCATACTGAGTATAACGAGGCATGTCCACCACGGACTCCAACGGTCAAACGGGGGAGGTTTGCGCACTGACGCGAGCGGGGTCATCCGGTCGGCCGGATGACCCCCCTTGCTGGTCAGCAGGCGCAGCGCGCCGTGGGTGCGGCGGCGGGCGCCGGTGCGGCGGCCGCCGCCTTCTTGACGTCGGCGAGCATCCGCGCTCGGGTGATCGGGTCGATCACCTGGCCGCGGACCACCACCGAGTGGATGCGCGTCGTGTTGCGGATGTCGCGCAGTGGGTCCGCGTCGAGCAGGACCAGGTCGGCGACGTTGCCGCGAGCGATCGTGCCGCGGTCGTGGACGCCGAGGTAGCGGGCCGGTTCGAGGGTCGCGGTCTGCAGCACCCGCATGTTCGACAGGCCCGCCTGTGCGAGCCGGGCCAACTCGTCGTGCAGGCTGAAGCCCGGCATCAGGTAGGCGGTGCCGTTGTCCGTGCCGGCCATCAGCGGCACCCCCGCCTGGTCCAGGTCGTGGACCAGGCGCAGCCGGCGCTCGAAGATCTCACGGCCGCGGGCGTCCTGCTCCGGTGTGCGGCCGGTCGTGTAGATCAGTTCGAGGGCGTACGCCCAGAACTCGCGTGTGGCCGCCGGGAAGTAGGCGTAGCGCGGGTCGTTCATCGGGGTGTCGCCGGGCAGGTCCGTGAACGTGTGCAGCACCAGCGTCGGTGTGACCCGGGTGCCGTTGCGGGCCAGCCGGGCGAAGACGGCCGCCGCCTTGTGGCGGTCGTAGCTGCGGGCGGCCGCGTACTCGTAGGGGTGCATCTTGTTGAGCCACCCGTTGTACTCGCCGCCCGCGATCGGCACCGACGTGATCGCCCGGCGCAGTTCGTCCTCGCGGCTCGACGTGTCGTACCAGACCTGGAAGAGGTGCTCCACGCTGGCCAGGCCGGCGTCGCTGGCCTCGGTCAGCTGCACGAAGTCGGAGACGTGGCCGAGGAACGGGATCCGCTGCCGGCGGGCCTCGTCGGCGATCGCGAAGAACGACCCGCGTGACAGTCGTGTGTAGACCTTGATGAAGTCGGCGCCGGCGTCCTTCTGCGCGCGCACCGCGGCGCGGGCCTCGGCGGCGGTCGCGACACCGATGTACGGCGCTCCCAGCCCTTCCCACAGCGACGGCGAGCCGTCGACGATCGGGCTGCCGATGGTCCAGTGCGGCCCGAGCCGGGTGCCGGCCTCGATCTCCCGCCGCCACTGCGTGACATCGGCGTTGGCGCTCATGTCCCGGACCGTCGTGACGCCGTTGACGATGTGCAGCGGCAGCTCGATCGCCGCGCCGTCGAACGTGTGGTTGTGCATGTTGGCCAGGCCCGGTATCAGGAACTTGCCGCGCCCGTCGATCACGTGGGCGCCGGGCAGCGCGCCGACCCGGCGGCTCGGCTCGACCGCGAGGATCCGCCCACCGCGCAGCAGCACGGTCATGTCCCGCTGCGCCGGCGCGCCCGTCGCGTCGATCACGGTGACGTGGGTGATCGCGGTCATCCGGTCGGCGGCGGCCGGCACGCGCGGCGTGGCGCTGGCCCGCCCGACCCCGACGGCCGCGCCCGCGGCGAGCCCGACGGCACCTGCGAGAACCGAACGGCGGGAGATGGCGTTGCGCTGCATGGGAAACCCCTTCGCGGTCGATGACGTGCCTTCACGATCTCCCGGGCGACGGGTCGGGGTCATTGCCGTGAGCGGGCGTATCGACGGTAGGGAAATCCTCACCTAGTCCATTCCGCGACGGCCCGGTGTCCAGAAGGGCTTGATCACCAGGGCTGAACGGGGCCAGCCGCGGTCGCTCCGGAAGTGTTGGCTCACTGCTTGGCAGTCACGGGCCTCGCCGGCGATGTAGACCGTGCCGACGGCCGGCAGCTCCAGCGCGCGCACCGCGTCCAGCAGCTGTCCACTCCGGACCCAGGTGAGCTTGCGCGGCAGCGGTATCTCGTCGCCCGCCGTCGCCAGGACGCCCATCGCCGGGGCGTCGTCGGGCAGCGCCCGGAGCATCGCCGCGAACGGCACCGCCGCGGTCTCGTCACCAGCGAACACGTGCGACGCCGTGGAGCGCAACGTCAGCCTGCCCTCGGGCCGACTGAGCGTGACCTCGTCACCCGGGCCGGTCGTGCGTGCCCACGCGCTGCCCGGGCCGTCGCCGTGGTCGAGCACGGCGAGGTCGAGGACGCCGCGGCCCGGATCCAGATTCCAGATGGAGTACGTCCGGCGTGCGTCGCCAGGGTTGCGCAACCATCGGCCCGGCGGGGTCACGTTGACCCGCACGTGCTGGCCGGGCAGCCAGGTGAGGCCACGCAGCCCGTCACCGGTGAGCCGGATGGCGCGCATCCGGTCGGTCAGTGCGGCGTTGTCGGCGACGGTGGCGCGAAGAAAGAAACGGTCGAAAACGGCCATGGCCGCGCTCCGTTCGAACATGTCACCGACCGGCGGTCGACAACCCCGCGGTGACCTTACCGACCGATAACCGGTTGCCGGGCCGCGTAGGCCGGCGCCGCGGTTCAGGCGACCGGGCGGGCGCTACGTCGCGTAGACATTTCCATCTGTTCATCTGCTGCATGCTCACGGGCCGTAACGGGTCTTCAGGATCGGCGGGACCACCGATCCCAGGAGGAACTCGATGTCCCGATGGCAACGACGTGCCGTGACGGCGCTCGCCGCCACCGTGGCCCTGAGCGGGGTGGCCGGCCTGACCGCCGGCATCAGCCCCGCCGCGGCTTCGAAACCCGCCAAGACCTTCGACCTGCAGGCGCACCGCGGAGGCCTCGGGTTGCGGGTGGAGAACACGCTGGCTTCGTTCGGCAACGCGCTCCGGCTCGGCGTGTCCACGCTGGAGCTGGACGTGCAGATCACCGAGGACGGGCAGGCGGTGGTCACCCACGACCGCCGGACCACCGGCTCGAAGTGCAAGGACACCGCGCCGGCGTTCCCCGGTGACCCGGAGTTCCCGTACATCGGCAAGTACATCAACACGCTGTCGCTGGCGCAGGTGCGCACGCTCGACTGCGGCAGCCTGACCCTGGCCGACAAGCCGGGCCAGGTCGCGGTGCCGGGTGCCCGGATGCCGCTGCTCAGCGAGGTCTTCGCGCTGGTCAACCGCTACCAGGCGCGGGACGTGAAGCTCAACGTGGAGACCAAGGTCGAGGCCGGCGCGCCGACCGAGACCGCGCCGCGCGAGCAGTTCGTCCAGGTGACCGCCCGTGAGGTGCGCAACGCCGGCCTGCTAGGGCAGGTCACGATCCAGAGCTTCGACTGGGGCGCGCTGATGCGGATGCGCCAGGTCGAGCCGCGGCTGCCGCTGGTCGCGCTGACCAACATCGACTTCCTGCAGACCGGCAAGCCGGGTGCGTCGCCGTGGCTGGGCGGCATCGACATCGACGACTTCGGTGGCGACCCGATCAAGGCGATCAAGAGCTTCGGCGTGACGACCTTCTCGCCGGTGCACGGCACGCCGCAGAACGGCACGGTGAACGACGCCAACTACGTGCCGTACGTGACCAAGGCGATGGTCGAGCACGCGCACCGCAACGGCATCAAGGTCGTGCCGTGGACGATCGACGACGTGCCGACGATGACGAAGCTGATCGACGACGGCGTCGACGGCATGATCACCGACTACCCGGACCGGTTGCGCACCCTGCTGGGCCAAATGCGGTTCAAGCTGCCCAAGGCGTACGCGTCGCCGTTCGACGTGCAGGCCCACCGCGGCGGCCGCGCGGACCTGCCGGAGAACACCCTGCCGGCGTTCGCCCGCGCGCTCTCCAACAAGGCCGTGTCCACGCTGGAGCTGGACACGGGCGTCACCAAGGACGGCAAGCTGGTCGTCATCCACGACCGGACGATCAACGGCTCGCACTGCATCGACACCGTGCCGGTGCGCCCGCGCGACCCGATGTTCCCGTACGTCGGAAAGCGCGTGCACGACCTGACGCTGGCGCAGATCAAGACCATCGACTGCGGCACGAAGACACTGCCGGAGCTGCCGAACCAGACGCCGGTGCCGGGCGCCCGGATCCCGACCCTGGACGAGGTCTTCGCGCTCGTCAAGGGCAGTGACCGGCCCGACGTGCGGATGAACATCGAGACCAAGATCAGCCCGACGGCGAACGACACCGAGGCGTTCGGCCCGTTCACCGCCAAGCTGGTCAAGGCGATCGAGAAGGCCCGCTTCGAGGACCGGGTGACGATCCAGTCCTTCGACTGGCGCACGATCATCCGGGCGCGCGAGCTCAACAAGAAGATCGAGACGGTCGCCCTGGTCTGGCAGTACGGCCCGGCCGAGTGCGCGACGCTGGCCGACGAGTGCTCACTGCAGGCGGTCTACGGCGACAAGTCGGTCAAGAGCCCGTGGACGGGCGGCCTGGACTGGTGGAAGTACAAGGACCTGGGCAAGCTGGTCCGCGCGGCGGGCGCCGGCACGGTCTCCGCCAACTGGCAGGTCCACGACCCGACCCAGGGCACGGTCGTCGACAGCGACTGGTACCTGCGCCAGGACCCGACCTACTACCACGGCCCGGACGTGCCGGTCCTCCAGCGCCGCGACCACCTCAAGGTCGTGCCGTACACGGTGGACGATCCGGCCATCATGCAGCGCGTCATCGACCTGGGCGTCGACGGCATCATCACCGACAACCCAACGCTCCTGATCCAGGTAGCAATCCGCAACGGCCTGCGCTGAACCGCAAGGAACGGACCGTTATTAACACCCCGTGTTAGTAACGGTCCGTTCCTATGCGGAAAGCGTTAACAACGGACCGTTCCTTCAGCCGCGGCGGAGGGCGACGATGGCGATGTCGTCGGCTACGTGGGTCGTGGCCAGGTCGGCCAGGAGGCGGTCCGCATAGGCGTCCAGGTCGGGCTCGACGTGTGCCGCCGACACCGCCAGCGTGGCCAGGCCGTCGTCGATGTCGTGCGTGCGGCGTTCGACCAGGCCGTCCGTGTAGAGGACCAGCGTGGCGCCCGGCGGGAGGAACAGGTCCAGGTCGCCCGGGCGTGGTGCGGCCAGGCCCAGCAACGGCGCCGGGTGCTCCACGAACGCGGCCGCGCCGTTGACCACCAGGAGCGGCGGTGGGTGGCCCGCGTTGGCCAGGCGGATCCGGCCAGACGGCGGGTCCAGCATCAGCACGCAGATCGTGGCCAGCTCGCCCGGCAGCAGCGTGCGCAGGAGTTGGTCCGCCTTCGCCAGGAGGACCGCGGGTGGGTGGCCCTCGACCGCGTACGCCCGGACCGCGTGCCGCAGCTCGGCCATCACCGTGGCGGCGTAGAGCGAGTGGCCCGTGACGTCGCCGATCGCGGCCAGCAGCTGCCCGTCGATCATCGTCAGCTCGTAGAAGTCGCCGCCCACCTCGGTCTGCGCGCTCGCCGGCACGTACCGGACCGCCAGGTCGTAACCCGCGACCGCCGGGATCCGTTGCGGCAACAGGCTGCGCTGCAGGGTGAGCGCGATCCGGTGCTCCTCGTCGAAGGTCCGCTGTGCCTCGACCGCGGACGCCACCGCCTGGACCAGCAGGCGCAGCACGTCGGCCTGTTCGCGCAGCACGGTTTCGGGCACCGTGACGTGCACGGGTGGGCGGTCGTCGCGCAGCCGGGCCGTGCCGACCGCGACCTCGTCGGTCGCCCAGTCGAGCTGTGGCCACTGTTCGCGGGAGTCGGTGCGGACGAGCGCGCCGACGGGCACGACCACCGCGGCCGCGGGCCATTCGCGGATCACCGGCTCCGCGCCCGGGCCGGCGACGGCCGCGACCAGGCGCTCGCCGGCGGAGCTGACGGCGCTGACCGTGTCGGCGGCCACCACCGCGCCGGAGCCGAAGATCTCCGCCGCGCCCGTCGCCGCGGCGGTCAACAGCTCGCTGAGGGTACGCGCGGTGTTGACCACCACCGTCGCCTCGGCCAGCCGGGTCAACCCCGCGGCGAGCGTCTCGGCGTGCCGCCGGGCGCGGTAGTAGCGCAGTACCGCGTGGGCGGTCGCCACGAGCTCGTCGGGCTCGATCGGCTCGGCCAGGTAGGCGTCGGCGCCGCGGGTCAGCCCCTGCGCCCGGTCGGCCACGTCGACCGCGTGCGCCGAGACGTGGATGACCGGCGTCGCCGCCAGCGCCGGGTGGGCCTTGATGCGTTCCGCGACCTCGAAGCCGCTCAGGTCGCCCAGCCGCACGTCCAGCACGACCAGGTCGATGTCGCCCGCGCCGACCCGGTCGAGCGCGGCCGTGCCGCTGTCGGCCTCGACGACCGTGAAGCCGGCCCGGGTCAGCCAGCGGACGAGCAGGTAGCGCTTCGCGTCGCTGTCGTCGACGACCAGCACCGTGGTGACCTCAGGATGTTCCATCGCCACCCGCCACCGGGAGCCGCACGGTGAAGGTGCTCCCCGCGCCGGGCTCGCTCGCCACGGTCAGCTCGCCGCCGAGCAGGGTGACCAGGCGGCGGGCGTACGGCAGTCCCAGGCCGGTGCCGGTCGCGCCGGTCGGTGCACGGCCCGGCACCTGGTAGAACTCCTCGAAGATCCGGTCGTGCAGCTCGGCCGGGATGCCGATGCCGGTGTCGGTGACCTGGATCAGCCAGTCCGCGCCGGCCCGCGTGGCGGCCATCCGGACCTCGCCGGCCGCCGTGAACTTGAGCCCGTTGTGCAGTAGGTTGCGCAGCACCTGGGCGAGCAGCACCTCGTCGGTGCGGATCTCCGCCGGCGGCGCCGGGTCGACGACCACCAGCTCGACGTCGCCGGTCGTCATGGCCCGCACCGTGCCGCGCAGCTGACTGAACACCCCGCGCAGGTCCACATCGGACCAGTCAGGCTGAATCGTGCCGGACTCGGCCTTGGCCAGGTCGAGCAGGTCGTTGACCAGCCGCAGCAGGTCCGCGGCCGAACCGCGGATCAGCTGGACCTGGCGGGCCTGGTCCTCGGTCAGGGGGTCGGACTCCGGGTCGTCGAGCAGCCGGGCCAGCCCGATCACGGCGGTGACCGGCGCCCGCAGCTCGTGGCTGACGTTGGCCAGGAACCGGGTCTTCGCCTCGCTCGCCGCGCGCAGCTGCGCGGACCGCTCGTCCAGCTCGGCGTAGAGCGCCACCACGCCGCGGTTGGTTTCCTCCAGCTCACCGGAGAGCTGGTTGTAGAGCGCCATCACGCCGCGGTTGGTCTCCTCCAGCTCCGCGTTGAGCTGGGCCAGCTCGTCGCGGTGCGCGCGGGTCTCCTCCAGCGCGGTGAGCAGTTGCTCGTTCTGTTCGGCCATCTCGTCGAGGGGGGAGCGCGGTGCCGAGGCGGCGAGCTCGCCGCGGATGCGGTCGAGCCGTGCCTCGCTGAGTTCCCCTCCGGCCGGGATCCGCCGGCTCATCCTCACCACCGTCGTAGTCGGTCCGTCGTCGATCGTGAGATCGTCGACCAACCGGCCGAGGCTGGGCAGCTGGTCCGCCTGGCTCGGGCCGATGGCGACGACCTCGACCTGAATTTTCCCGGCGGAGACACCGAACCAAACCTCGGCGGCGGTCGCCGCGGGTCCGCCACGGTCGGTGAACAGGGTGCGACCGATCTCGCTGAGCGCGGTGGCCAGCCGCACCTGGTCCTGCCGTTCCAGGCCGACGGCCGCGGCCACCTCGCGAGCCCGCTGCCGGGCCACGAACACGTCGGATTCGGTACGCAGCAACAGGTGCACCAGGCGCGTGTTCATGCGCGGGCCACCAGCACGCACGCGTCGTCACGCCGGGTGCCGGCGTCGCGCAGGACGGTGGCGGCGATCACCTGTGGCGAACGTCCCCGCAAGCCGGGGTAGTCGTCGACGTTCCACCGGTCGACCACGCCGTCGGAGTGCATGACCAGCAGCGCGCCGGGTGCGATCGGATAGCTGAACTCGCGGACGACCCGGCGTTGGTGGCCGGCGATGCCGGGCAGCGAGACCAGGCCGCGCCGGGTGGCGTCGTCGACCAGGAACCCGGCGATGTTGCCGAGCCCGGCGTACCGCACCTGCCCCTCGTCGAACTGGGCGACCGCGATGGCGGCACCCCGGGTGTGTCGCACCGATCGGTGCACATGCTCCACCACCACGGCGGGCGGGCCGGCGGGCGCGGCCCGGAACCCCTGCACGACCGCCGCGGTCGCCGCGGCCGCCAGCGGGCCGTGGCCCAGACCGTCGCAGACCAGCACCTGGGTGCGCCCGTCGGCCGTGCGCGTCGCGTAGCCGTCGCCGCAGACCTCCTCGCCGCTCATCGGCCGGCTGACCGCGGCGACCGTGGCGGGCCCGGGCGCCGGGCCGGGCCAGATCTGCGCGACCGTCACCGTGCCGCGGCCCGACACCGAGCTCAGGTCGAGCCAGCCGGCCTGGCGGGCGATCGCGCCGAGGCCGATGCCGAGCGTGCCGGCGGTCGAGTGACCGTCGCGGGTCGACGCGGTCACGTCACCCATGCCGGGCCCGGAGTCGACCGCGAGCAGCTCGACGCCGGCGACCTCGCCGGACCGCACCGGGCGGACCAGCAGGCGGCCCTCGTCGGCGTGCTTGACCAGGTTGCTGGCTAGTTCGGTGGCGACGATCGCGAGCCCGCCGAGCCGGCCCTCGTCGAGCCCGACCTCGGCACCCACGTCCTGCGCCGCCCGCCGGACGGCGCTGACCGCGCTGGCCTCCTCGAGGCGGAACCACAGTCCACCGTCGACGAGCCCGCTCGCGCGGCTCACCGCTACCGCGCCCACTTGGTGATGGTGATCCGGGTGCCCCGGCCCGCGGCCGTGTCGATCTCGAACTCGTCGACCAGCCGCCGCGCGCCGGACAGCCCGAGGCCGAGCCCGCCGCCGGTGGTGTAGCCGTCGGTCAGGGCCAGGTCGAGGTCGGCGATGCCGGGTCCGTCGTCGGCGAAGACGATCCGGATGCCGGTGCGGCGTCCGCTGTCCACCACGGTCACCTCGGCGCCGCCGCCACCGCCGTACACCAGGGTGTTGCGCGCCAGCTCGCTCGCGGCCGTGACCAGCTTCGTCTGGTCGACCAACGACAGCTTCGCGCCGACCGCGACGATACGCACGAGTTGCCGCACGCGCACCACGTCCTCGTCGGCGGCGATGGTCACCATCTGCGGCCCGACGTCGGTGGTCACGTCGTCGCCGATAGACCGTCGATGCCGAGGTCCTCGGGCTCGTCGGCCCGGGACCGCGCGAGCAGCTCCATGCCGAGCTCGACGTTGAGCGCCGTGCGGATGCCGTCGAGCGAGAGCCCGAGCTCGACCAGCGTGATCGCGACCGCGGGACGCATGCCGACGACGACGGTCTCGGCGTCCAGCACGCGGGAGATCGCGGCGATCGAGGAGAGCATCCGGCCGACGAACGAGTCGACGATGTCGAGCGCCGTGATGTCGATGATGACGCCGTGGCAGCCGGTCGCGACGATCCGGTCGGACAGGTCCTCCTGGAGCGCCAGCGCGGTCTGGTCCTGCATGTCCACCTGGATGGAGACGAGCAGGATGTCGCCGATCTTGAGGACCGGGACGCGTTCCATCAGTTGCTCCGCGCCTTGCGGTTCGCCTCGATCATGCGCAGCGCGTGGCGCAGCGCGTCGGCCAGGCTCGCCTTGGTGGCGATGTCGCCGAACTCGATGCCGAGCGCGACGATCGTCTGGGCGATCTGTGGGCGGATGCCGGAGATGATGCACTCGGCACCCATCAGGCGGGCGGCCACCACGGTCTTGAGGATGTGCTGCGCGACCTGGGTGTCGACCGCGGGCACGCCGGTGATGTCGATGATGGCGTACGGGGAGCCGGTCTCGACCAGCGTCTCCAGCAGCCGCTCCATGATGACCTGGGCGCGGGCCGAGTCGAGCGTGCCGACCAGCGGGATCGCGACCACGCCCTCCCACAGCTTGACCACGGGCGTGGCCAGCTCGAGCAGTTGCTCGGCCTGGTCGGCGATCAGCTCCTCGCGGGTCTTGGCGTAGGTCTCGAAGGTGAACAGGCCCAGGTCGTCGATCACCAGGCCGAGCGCGAGCAGGTCGGCGAGCACCTGCGGGTCGGCGCCGCGCACGTCGACGACGTCGAAGAGGGCCTTCTTGAGCCCGAACACGGTGACCGCGGTCTCGGCGGCGCTGAAACCCTGTCGGGCGCGGCTGCGGGACATCTCCACGAGCGTGGCGCGCAGCGAGGCGGCGGCTTCGGCGCTCAGATCGAAGTCACCGGCCTGCAGCGCCTCGACGAGCGTCCGGTGCAGATCCTGCACCTGCCTGAGCAGCTCGGCCCTGGTCAGCCGGCCGCGCAGCGGCGCCGCGACAGCGTCGGTCCAGCTCGCCGTCAGCTTGTCGGCGTGGGTTTCGAGCAGCGCCGCAAGACGACCGCTCTCCTCCGCGGTGAGTCCCATCCATACCCTCCCCGGGCCCCTGGCCGGCCGTCGGGATGTGGGCCAGCCGGCAGACCGTACCACCCGTCCGTCATATCCATGCCTGGCAGCAACTACTTCGAGATCTAGGCTGCATGGATGTCATTTCGGGCGCGGGTACGGGGTTGCCTGCTGGGCGGCGCAATAGGGGATGCACTGGGAAATCCCGTGGAATTCCTGCATACGGCTCGAATCCGCGACGAATACGGGCCGGACGGACTGACCGACCTGCTCGGCGACCCGGCGCTGATCACCGACGACACCCAGATGACCCTGTTCACCGCCGAGGGGCTGATCCGGGCGAGCGTGGCGGGCGTCGAGCCGCCGGCGATGGTCTATCAGGCGCACCTCCGCTGGCTGGACACCCAGCGCCGGCCCGGGCCGCCGGACAGCGCCGACGGCTGGCTCGCCGGACACGCCTTCCTGTACGCGCGCCGCGCGCCCGGCAATGCCTGCATGTCCGGGCTGTCGGCCGGCCGGATGGGCACACCGGCGTCCCCGGCGAACCCGCACTCCAAGGGCTGCGGCGCGGTGATGCGCTCGGCGCCGTTCGGCCTGGATCCACGATGGACGGTCTCACGGGCGTTCGACGTCGCGGCCGAGTGCGCCACGCAGACGCACGGGCATCCGTCCGGCTTCCTGGCCGCCGGCGCGTTCGCCGCGATCACGCACGCTCTGGTCGTCGGGGAGCGCGACCTGCCGGACGCGGTCGAGGTCGCCCTCGGCCTGCTCCGGCGGCAGCCGAAGCACGACGAGGTGACCACCGCGCTGGAACGGGCGCTGGCGCTGGACCGCGCGGTGACACCGGAGCGGGTCGAGACGCTCGGCGGCGGCTGGATCGCGGAGGAGGCGCTGGCGATCGCGCTCTACGCGGCGCTGGCCCACCCGACGGACGTGCGCCGGGCCCTCCTGGCCGCGACCAACCACTCGGGCGACAGCGACTCGACGGCCGCGATCGCAGGCAACCTCCTCGGCGCCTGGCGCGGTGAAGAGGCCCTGCCGCCGGACTGGGTGTTCCGGCTGGAGGGCCGCGGCACGATCCTGGAGTTGGCCGACGACCTGGTCTTCGAGTGCACCCAGGGCGACCAGCTACACGGCGACCTGGGCCCCTACACCGGCTGGACCGACCGCTACCCCGGCAGCTGAGGGCGCGGGCCGGCTATCTCGCCGGCTTGCGTCTGGCCGGTTTACGCGTGCGCTGGGGAGCGGCGGCACGCCACGCCCAGCGAATCTCCGCCGCCACCGCTCTTGGGAGCCGGGCCAGCAGCGCGCGGAGCTCGTCCGGCCGCCAGACCTGAGCGAGCCGGTCCAGCGGCATTCTGCGCAGCGTTGGTTCGAGAACTTCCCGCGGCACGATCGCCATGACCTCGCGCAGCCGATTGTCGTCGAGGGCGTCGACGATCGCCTGACGTTGGTCGTGCTCGGCCAGGAAGAGGACGATCCGTTCCACATCCATCGCCGCGAGTGCGACTCGGCGTCTGGATTCGGGCATCCTGGCGATCAGATCCACGTCGTCGGGCTCGATGAGGCGCGCGATTCGCATGGCCTGTTCGTCAGGGAGTGCGTTGTAGAGGTGGCTGCCGAGGGTCTTGCTGGTCGTCCCGTAGCTAGGGCTCCGCAGGCTGGCTCGGAGCTCCGCGTCGATGCCGCCGAGGATCCAGATGGCGGTTTCGTCGTCCAACGCCACCAGATACCGCAGCCGCACTTCGTGCGTCATCAGGACGAACAGCCTGGCTCGCGGTCCAGGCATCATGTCCCTGAGCAACATCCCGATATATGCGGGATCTGCCTCGGCCAGGAACCCTTCCAGCGTGGGCAGCGTCGCGCGCATCTCGTCGGTGCTGGGGATGAGCCAGTAGAGGATGTCTTCGGCCATGGCGGGCGGAAGTCGACCGAACACCGACGCAGTCGTGGCCGCCGAGCGGCGACCCATCAGAATCAAGAGCTGTGCGCTGGTCGCCGGGCCGATCACTTCGAGTATGCCCGCGGCCTGGGCGGGCACGGTGAACAGAACCTCCACCCCGATCTCGGCATCCAAAGGCGCGAGAATCCGCCCCCATCGTTCGACATCCTCCGCCGGACCCGCGACAGCACCGAAATCCTCGAGCAACTCGGCGATCCGGTCGCCAGCCATGCCGGCGAAGATGCGGGTGATGCCCGCCGGGGACATCGCCGCCAACTGGCGCCGGGCGACCGCGACCGACTCCCGGCTCACCAGGTCCGCGGCCAGGTCCGGTTTCAGCTCCGCCAGCACCGCACCCGCGCGGTCGGGGCGCATCTCGGCAAGCCGCTCCCGGGCGAGGTCGGCATCGATGAAGGCCAGCTGCTCGGCGGCACGCCCGGCCGGAAGCCGCTCCAGCCGCTCAGCGGCGACGGCAGCCGGAAGCCGCTCGAGAACCTCGACCTCGATCGCCAGCTCCACGAACGAGTCGCCTTTGGGTCGAGCAGTCGACCGGACAACGGGTGCCGGGGATCGGCGGGCCGGCAGAAAGATCGCATCGCGCTTGGCCAGCCAGACCCGATGTGCCGCCGCCGGCAGCCCGCATCCGTAGAGAAAGCCCTCGAGCGACGCCTGCTTGGGGACACCTTGTCCCCTGAGGAGGTTGTAGACGGTGCCACGCGATATCGGTTCCGGAGAACTCCGGCTGACCTTGGCCACACCGTCCGGCGAACGACCCGATTCGCTCATCAGTCGCTGCAGAGCCGCGGCGAAATCAGCGGGGTTCGTCACCGCTCCTGCGTCGAGCGGCACTTGCGATTCTGCGGCCATGGCGACGTCATCTCCGTGGGCCTGATCGACGGGCCATCAGGGTATCCAATCCGTCCAGCCCGACCCCGGTTGAACGGTTGAACACCGACGCTCAACGTCAGCGGCACTCACCGCCTGAAACGACGCGAGCGAGGGGAACACCGATGAACCCACCTTCTGACCGCGGCCTCTGGGTCGCCTGTTGTCTGCTGCTGAGCGCCGTCGTCAGCATCATCGGCGGGCTGCTCAGCTATGCGGATGGAGCCAACCTGGCCGGGGCACTCGCAACCGGCGGCGCGGCCTTCCTCGCGACCGGCACGCTGGGGCTCGCCGTCCTGGCGCACCTGGATCCGCCTCGTTAGCCCTGGAGCGTAGGCTCCGGGCTGCGCCGGTTAGCCAGTTCGGCGCAGGAGGCATCCAACGATCGGATGAGCCCACACTTGTGCCTCCATGCCATCATCCTGGTGAACATTCATGGGGGTGGAAGCGACAGGTGGGCGACTTCATTGACACCGCACTAGGCTTTCCGGCCGTCGTTTTCACCGTCCTGCTCGCCGTGGTCGTCTGTTACTGGATCCTGGTGCTCGCCGGCGGTCTGGACCCAGACGGCGACGGTTGGCTCGACGGCGCGCTCGACCGGATCGGGCTCGGCGGCACGCCGGCCACGGTCGTGCTGTCCATTGTGGTGGCTGTGGCCTGGTTCGCCAGCCTCGTCGGCAGCGTGCTCCTCGGTGACCACGCGCTGCTCGAGACCCTGGTGCTGATCGTCAGCATCGCCCTCGGCGCTTTGGTCGCCAACCAGCTTCGCCGGCCGCTGCGCCGGTTCTTCCCGACCGCGCCCGAGGCGTCGCGGCATGACTTCGTCGGTCGGGAGTGTGTGATCCGCACCGGGCGGGTCGCCATCGACTTCGGCCAGGCCGAGGTGCACGCCGCCGACGGGTCCTCCGCGATCGTGCAGGTGCGCCAGACCGGCGCCGACACGTTCGCCGCGGGCACCCGCGCGGTCATCTACGACTACGACTCCGCCGGCGAGTTCTTCTGGGTCGTGCCGGCCGACCTCTCGGATCGAACGAAGGACCGTTGATGGACGTTATCTCGCTCGGGTTCCTCGTGCTCGTCCTGGTGCTCATGCTCGTGCTCCTGGGCGTGCTGCTGCTGGTCAGCCGGTTGTTCCACAAGGTCGAGCAGGGCAAGGCGCTGATCATCTCGAAGACCCGGCGGGTCGACGTCACGTTCACCGGCGCGGTCGTGCTGCCGGTGTTCCACAAGTCCGAGATCATGGACATCTCGGTCAAGACCATCGACATCGAGCGGTTCGGCAACGACGGGCTGATCTGTCAGGACAACATCAGGGCCGACATCAAAATCACCTTCTTCGTACGCGTGAACAAGACCGCCGAAGACGTGGTGAAGGTGGCGCAGGCGATCGGCACCGCGCGTGCCAGCGACCAGTCGACGCTCCAGGAGCTGTTCAGCGCCAAGTTCTCCGAGGCCCTCAAGACGGTCGGCAAGCAGCTCGACTTCGTCGACCTCTACACCAAGCGCAACGAGTTCCGCGACCGCATCATCGCCGTCATCGGCACCGACCTCAATGGATACTCGCTCGAGGACGCCGCGATCGACGTGCTGGAGCAGACTCCGCTCGACCAGCTCGACCCGCGCAACATCCTCGACGCGCAGGGCATCCGGAAGATCACCGAGCTGACCGCCGCCGAACACGTGCGCACCAACGAGTTCCGGCGCAGCGAGGAGAAGGAGATCACGCGCCAAAATGTTGATGCGCGTGAAGCGATTCTCGAGCTGGAGCGCCGCCAGGCCGACGCCGAGATCAAGCAGAAGCGGGAGATCGACACCGTTCGTGCGCGCGAGGAGGCCGAGACCGAGCTGGTCCGGGCCGAGCAGCGGCTGCGCTACAACGCCGCGAACCTGCGCACCGACGAGCAGCTCGGCGTCCAGCGGGAGAACCAGGCCCGGGAGATCGCGGTCGCCGAGAAGAACCGCGAGCGCGTCATCGCGATCGAGACCGAGCGGATCGAGAAGGACCGCATGCTCGAGGTGATCGGCCGCGAGCGGGAGACCGAGCTGTCGACGATCGCCAAGAACAAAGAGGTCGAGGCCGAGAAGCGGGCGATCGCCGAGGTGGTCCGCGAGCGGATCGCGGTCGAGAAGACGGTCGCCGAGCAGGAGGAGCACATCAAGCGCCTGCGGGTCGTCGAGGAGGCCGAGCGCCTGCGCCAGTCGACGATCATCCAGGCCGAGGCGATGGCCCAGGAGAACCTGGTCAAGGACATCAAGGCGGCCGAGGCCGCGGAGGCCGCCGCCAAGCACCGCGCCCGCGAGCAACTGGTCCTCGCCGAGGCCCGGCAGCAGGCGGCCGAGCTCGACACCCGCGCGAAGATCCGGCTGGCCGAGGGCACGCAGGCCGAGGCGGCCGCCACGGGCCTGGCCGACGTGCAGGTGCGCGAGCGGGACGCCGAGGCGATCGAGAAGGTCGGCCGGGCCGAGGCCGCGGTCGAGCGGGAGAAGGCGATCGCGGCGGCCGAGGGCATGCGCGAGAAGCTCAAGGGCGAGGCCGAGGGTCTGACCGAGAAGGCGGCCGCGATGGCGGCGCTGGACGACGCGACCCGCGAGCACGAGGAATACCGACTGCGGCTGGAGGCCGAGAAGGAGATCCGGCTCGCCGGCATCGACGTGCAGCGGCAGGTCGCCGAGGCGCAGGCGACGATCGTCGGCAAGGGCCTGGAGAAGGCCGACATCGACATCGTCGGCGGCGACAGCATCTTCTTCGACCGCCTGCTCAGTGCGATCTCGGTCGGCAAGAGCGTCGACGGGTTCATGCAGCACTCCACCGTGGCGGCGTCCTTGGCCGAGCCGTGGCTCAACGGTGACTCCAGCTTCGCCGACGACCTCGGCAAGCTGCTCGGCAAGGTGAGCACGGCCGACATCACCAACCTGACGCTGTCGGCGTTCCTGCTCCAGCAGATCCGGGCCGGCGGCGACGACGCGGGCAAGCTGCGCGAGCTGCTCACGGCGGCCGAGAAGCTCGGCGTCGCGGACGCACCGCTGGCCGCGCTCAACGCCAAGTCCCTCCCGGTCGCCCGTGGCTGACACGCAAACCGCGCCGGCCAGCCTGGACGCCGGCACCTACGAGGTGCTGCGCGACCGGCTGGCGGCGCGGTCCGCCGAGCTGGCCCGCCGGGCGGAGGAGCTCAACGCCCGGCGGCTCGCCGAGTTCGGCAGCACCGAGCTGCGCCTGGTCGGCACCGACCGGGTCCGCACCGAGCACAACTGCGTGCCGCGCGACATCGTCCCCGCCGCCGGCGTGATGCTGTTCGGCTACAACGTGTTCCTCGGCCTCAAGCCGGAGACCACGGTCGGCGACGTGTTCTCGCTGCACCGGTTCCTGCGCGACGGCGACGCGTTCCGGTTCGACGACGTGCCGGCCGGCGAGGTGCCCGGGCTGCTCGACGACGAGACGTTCCAGCGCGACTTCGCCGAGCTCTATCGCTACTACAAGGAAACCCGGCTGGCCACGCTCCGCGAGGTCGACGGGAAGCTGCTCGCCGTCTTCCAGACCGGTCCGCGCACCGAGGACGTCAAAGTCCTGCGCTGGGCCGCGACCCAAGAAGGCGTGTCCTATCTCGACAACCGGGGCGAGCGCGACCACGTCTTCCCGCCCAGCCACGACTTCGAGTGGGTGGAGACCACCCGCGACGACCACGTGCTCGGCCGGCACCCACACATCTCCGTCGCCGGCGAGGTGTTCGTCGAGACGGTCGGCGGCGACCTCACGCTCAAGGTCGAGGACAACACCGAGTCGGGCGAGGGCATCTACTCCGAGCCGGTCGAGCAGCCGCTGCAGAGCCTGGCCGACGCCGACGTGCACTGGGCCCGGGTCGGTCCGCTGATCCTGCTGCGCATCCGCCCGTACAAGGAGAGCGCCTGGCGTCATCTGGTCTTCAACACCCGCACCAAGGGCGTGGTCCGGCTCGACGGCATCGGCCAGGCCTGCCAGCGGTTGCCCGAGGACCACGGCCTCGTCTTCCCGGGCGGCTTCTATCTGACGACCGGCGTGGTGAAGACCTTCGAGACCGACACCACGGACCTGGTCTTCGAGCGGGTGATCCGGTCGCCCAACGGGGAGGACGTGCTCTACGTCTTCCACGCCCTGGTCGAGGGGCGCAGCCTGCTGCTGCCGTACAACGTGATCCGCAAGGAGGTGGCCACGCCGCTGTCCTGCCACGGATACTCGCTGTTCGACGACGGCACGCTGGTCATCTTCCGGGCCACCTCCGACGAGCCGACCCGGGTCCACCCGATGCAGGTGTGGCAGACGCCGTTCCAGTCCGACGCGTACGCCGCGCGCCAGCCGGCCGGCACCGGCGCGCTGGCCCGGGTGGGCAACGCCGATCTCGTCCGCGGCATCTCCGACGCGCTCTCGGTCGCCCGGATGGTCGGCGAGATGAGCCCGTCGATCCCGGTGTACGAGGCCCTGATCGCGACCTGCGTCCGGGTCTTCGACCACTACCACTGGCTGGGCGAGGCGGAGCTGTGCGACCTGCGCACCCCGCTCGCCGAGGTACGCGCGACCGCCGAGCAGGTGCTCGACGAGTACGAGAAGGTGCAGGCGCTCACCGCCGCCGCGGCCACCGCGTTGGAGACCGCCGCCGCCGACATCGCATCGCTGGTCCGCCGGGTCAACGGTGAGGCGCCGGCCGGCACCGACGGCTGGATCCGCCAGCTCGCCGAGTTGCGCCGGGCGCAGGGTCACCTGGAGACGCTGCGCGAGCTGCGCTACGTCGACGTGGCCCGGATCGACACGTTGGCGACCGACCTGTCCGGCCAGCTCGACGCCGCCGCCCGGCGCGCCGTGGCGTTCCTCGAGCGCGACGACGCCTTCACCGGCTATCGCGACGAGGTCGAGCGCCTGGCCGCGGAGGGCGCGCAGGCGCCCACGGTGGCGGCGGTGGGGCCGGTCAACGAGAAGCTGACCGAGCAGTCTGACGAGCTTCGGCTCGTCACTGACGTGGTCGGCACGCTGGACATCGCCGACGCGACAGTGCGCACGGCGATCCTGGAACGGATCGGCGAGGTGCTCGGCGGGGTCAACCGGGCCCGGGCCACCCTCGACGCCCGCCGCCGGGACCTGGCCGCGATCGAAGGCCGGGCCGGCTTCGCCGCCGAGTTCGCTCTGCTCAACCAGGCCGTGACCGGCGCGCTGGCCGCCGCGGACACCCCCGAGGCGTGCGACGACCAGCTCGGCCGGCTGCTGCTGCAGGTGGAGAACCTGGAGTCGCGGTACGGCGAGTTCGACGACTTCCTGACCGAGCTGTCGACCAAGCGCACCGACGTCTACGAGGCGTTCTCGGCCCGCAAGCAGGCGCTGGTCGACGACCGCGCGCGGCGGGCCGACCGGCTCGTCGAGTCGGCGGACCGGATCCTCACCAGCGTCCGCCGCCGGGCGTCCACGATGGACACACTGGACGACGTCAACACGTACTTCGCCGCCGACCCGATGGTGGCCAAGCTCCGCTCGGTCGCCGACGAGCTGCGCGCGCTCGGCGACGCGGTCCGCGGTGAGGAACTCGACGGGCGGGTCAAGGCCGCCCGGCAGGAGGCCGGTCGGGCGCTGCGCGACCGGGTCGACCTGTTCCGCGACGGCGGCGAGACGATCCAGCTCGGCCGGCACCGGTTCGCGGTCAACACCCAGGCGATCGAGCTCGCGCTGGTGCCGCACGACGGCGCGCTGGCGGTCGCGGTGACCGGCACCGACTACCGCGCACCGGTCGACGACCCGGAGTTCGCCACCACGCGCGAGTTCTGGGACCAGCCGCTGGTCTCGGAGTCGCCGGCGGTGAGCCGGGCCGAGTTCCTGGCCACCTCGATCCTGGCCACCGCCGACCTGGACGCGCTGCACGCGGCCGCGGCCGGCGGCACGCTGGCCGACCTCGTGCGGCGGACCGCCGAGGAGCGCATCGACGAGGGCTACGAGCGGGGCATCCACGACGCCGACGCCACCGCGATCCTGGACGCGCTGCTGCGCCTGCACGCGGCCGCCGGGTTGCTGCGGTATCCGCCCGCGGCGCGGTCGGCCGCCCAGCTCTTCTGGGCGTTCGGCGCCACCGAGGCGGCGAAGCCGGCGTGGCAGCGCCGGGCCGCCTCGCTGGCCCGGGCCCGCGCGGTGTTCGGCGGCTCACCGGCGATCGACGAGCTGGAAGCCGAGCTGGGTGCGGCGATCACCGAGTTCGGTCTGGTGGACGACCCGCTGGCCGGCGAGTACCTCTTCGAGGAGCTGGCCGCCGGCAACGGTGGGTTCGTCACGAGCGCCGGCGCCCGGGCGCTGGTGTCCGACTTCCGCAAGCGGCTCGGCCGGCCCAAGGCCCGCGAGCTCGACGAGGACCTGCGGGCGCTCGGCGCCGACCTGCCCGCCCGGCACCAGCTCGCGTCGGCGTGGCTGGCCGCGTTCGCGGGGGCGCACGACGACCTCGCCGAGGCGGTCGCGATCGAGCTGTGCGGCGGCGACCTGCCCCGGTACGACTCATCGGCCGAGCTGACCGCCACCGTCGACGGGTTGCTCGCCACCCATCCGCGGATCGCCCAGCGGCGGTTGGCGTTGCGGTTGGACGAGGCGCTGACCCGTACCCGCGAGTTCCGTGACCGTCGGGTCCCCGCCTTCCGCGACTACCAGCGAAAGCGCGCGGCGGTCACGGCCCGGGCCGGCGAGCGGCTGCGGCTCGACGAGCACAAGCCGCGGGTGATGGCCGGCTTCGTCCGCAACCGGCTGCTCGACGAGGTCTACCTGCCGTTGATCGCCGACAACCTGGCTCGGCAGGTGGGTGCGGCCGGTGAGGGCAAGCGGGTCGACCAATCCGGACTGTTGCTGCTGATTTCCCCGCCCGGCTACGGCAAGACCACGCTGATGGAGTACGTGGCGAGCCGGCTCGGCCTGGTGTTCGTCAAGGTGAACGGGCCGGCCCTGGGCACCGGCGTCACGTCGGTCGACCCGGAGTCGGCGCCGAACGCGACCGCGCGCCAGGAGGTAGAGAAGATCTCCTTCGCCCTGGAGATGGGCAGCAACGTGTTGCTCTACCTCGACGACATCCAGCACACCTCGCCGGAGCTGCTCCAGAAGTTCATCTCGCTGTGCGACGCGCAGCGCCGGATGGAGGGGGTCTGGGACGGCCGGACCCGCACGTACGACCTGCGCGGCAAGCGGTTCGCGGTGTGCATGGCCGGCAACCCCTACACCGAGTCCGGCAAGCGGTTCCGGGTGCCGGACATGCTCGCCAACCGGGCCGACGTCTGGAACCTCGGCGACGTCCTGTCGGGCCGCGACGACCTGTTCGCGCTGAGCTATGTCGAGAACGCGCTGACCACCAACCCGGTGCTGGCACCACTGTCCACACGGGAGCGTGGCGACATCGAGCTGCTCGTGCGGATGGCCCGGGGCGACACCTCGGTGCTGCCGGACCAGCTCGCGCACGCGTACCCGGCGGTCGAGCTGGCCCAGATCCGGTCGGTGCTGACGAAGGTGCTGCGGGTGCAGGACGTGGTGCTCGCGGTCAACCGGGCCTACATCGCCTCCGCCGGGCAGGACGACGCCGCCCGCACCGAGCCGCCGTTCCTGCTGCAGGGCTCCTACCGCAACATGAACAAGCTGGTGGAGCGGATCCTGCCGGTGATGAACGACGAGGAGCTGGAGACCGTCCTCGACGACCACTACCTGGGCGAGGCGCAGACCCTGGCCGCCGCGGCCGAGGCCAACCTGCTCAAGCTGGCGGAGCTGCGCGGGCGGCTGTCCGCCGACCAGGCCTCCCGGTGGGCGGCGGTCAAGGCCGCCTATCTGCGCCAGAAGGCCCTCGGCGGCGCCGACGACGATCCGATGGCCCGCGCGGTAGGCGCCGTCGGCTTGGTCGCCGACCGCATCGGCGCCATCGAAGCGGCCTTGCGTGACCGCTGACGACCCCTACCTCTGGCTCGAAGAGCTGGACTCACCACCCGCCGCGCGGTGGGTCGCGGACCGCAACGCGGAGACGCTGGCCGCGTTCGCCGACGAGGGCTTCGCCCGGGCGAAGGACGCGATCCGGGAGGTGCTCGACAGCAAGGACCGGATCCCATACCCGGGCTGGCGCGGGGACGGCCTCTACTACGACTTCTGGCAGGACGCGGACCACCCGCGCGGCTTGTGGCGGCGGACCACGCCGGAGCAGTACCGGCGCGACGAGCCGGAGTGGGACGTCCTGATCGACGTCGACGCGCTGAACGTGGCCGAGGGCGAGAACTGGGTGTGGGGCGGTGCGACGGTGCTGCGGCCCGGCTACGACCGCTGCCTGGTCAGCCTCTCCCGGGGCGGCGCGGACGCCGTGGTGGTCCGCGAGTTCGACCTGCGCGGCCGGGTCTTCGTCGACGGCGGGTTCACGCTGC
Source organism: Asanoa iriomotensis (assembly GCF_016862515.1). Lineage (GTDB taxonomy): Bacteria > Actinomycetota > Actinomycetes > Mycobacteriales > Micromonosporaceae > Asanoa > Asanoa iriomotensis. Next base: position 123,057 of record NZ_BONC01000003.1, on the reverse strand, counting down.
CCGAGGCGAAGAGCGACGTGGGCTGGATCGACGCCGACCACATCTACGTCGGGACCGACTTCGGGCCCGGCACGTTGACGGCCTCCGGTTATCCGCGTGTGGTGAAGCGGTGGCGGCGCGGCACCGCGCTGTCGGAGGCGGAGCTCGTCTACGAAGGGCACGTCGACGACGTCGCCGCCGGCGCGAGCCATGATTCGACGCCGGGCTACGAGCGCGACTTCGTCGGCCGGTCCCTGGACTTCTATCGCAGCGAGCTGCACCTGCGCCGCCCGACCGGCGACCTCGTCAAGGTCGACATACCCGACGACGCCGGCTGCGACGTGGAGCGGGACTGGCTGCTGATCTGGCTCAGGACGCCGTGGACGGTCGGCGGCGCGACGTATCCGGCCGGCGCCCTGCTGGCCGCGCCGTTCGGCGCGTATCTCGAGGGCCGGCGGGACCTGAGCGTCCTATTCGAGCCCGACGACCGCACGTCGCTCGGGTCGTTCGCGTGGACCCGTAACCATCTGATCCTCACCACGATGACCGACGTCCGGACCCGGCTGCACGTGCTCACCCCGGACGCCGCGGGCTGGCGTCGGCGGCCGCTTCCCGGGGCCGGCGAACTCGACGACGCCTGGATCGTCGACACCGACCCCGACAACGACGACTCCTACCTGACCGCATCGGCCGGGTTCCTGCGGCCGGAGACCCTCAGCCTGGACACCGTCGGCGGTGCCGTCGAGGTGCTCAAGCGAGCACCGGCGTTCTTCGACCCCGAAGGCATGGAGGTGCGTCAGCATTTCGTCGCGTCCGCCGATGGCACGCGCGTGCCGTACTTCGTCGTGGGCGGCGCCACCCCCGCGCCGACTCTTCTTACCGGGTACGGCGGTTTCGAGATCTCACAGACTCCGCACTACGACGGCGTCGTTGGGCGTCGGTGGCTCGCGCGCGGCGGCACATACGTCGTGGCGAACATCCGCGGTGGTGGGGAGTTCGGTCCGGCTTGGCACCAGGCGGCGCTGCGGGAGAAGCGGGTCAAGGCGTTCGAGGACTTCGCCGCGGTCGCGGCCGATCTGGTGGCACGCGGGATCACCACCCCGGCACAGCTGGGCATCGAGGGCGGCAGCAACGGCGGGCTGCTGATGGGTGTCATGCTGACCCGCTGTCCCGCGCTGTTCGGGGCGGTCGTCGCCACGGTGCCGCTCCTCGACATGCGCCGCTACACCAAGCTGCTCGCCGGGGCATCATGGATCGCCGAGTACGGCGACCCCGACGTCGATGCCGACTGGGCCTACCTGCGCGAGTTCTCGCCGTACCACAACGTTCGGCCCGGCCGGTCGTACCCGCCGGTCCTGTTCATGACCTCGACCCGCGACGACCGTGTCCATCCTGGACACGCGCGGAAGATGGTGGCCCTGCTGCGCGAGCACGGCTACGACGTCTCCTACTACGAGAACGTGGAGGGTGGGCACGGCGCGGCCGCCGACAACGAGCAGGCCGCCACCCTCTGGGCACTGACCCTCGAATATCTCTGGCGCAAGCTGGGCGGCGCCTAGCTCCAGACCTGCTCCGCGACGCGGCGGAAGTTGCCGCCGAGGATGCCGGTGATCGCTTCCGCCGGGTAGCCGCGGTCGGCAAGGGCCTGCTCGACGCGGAGCAGGTCCTCCGGGGGCATGATCTTGATCGGGCCCCACCGCGCGTACATCTCGGGGAAGAGCTCCGGGTTTTCGGTCATCTCGCGGTTGAGGTCGTCCAGGTCGAACGAGTAGTCGGACGAGATGCCGACGTGTTCGGGGCCGACCAGCTCCACGGCGTAGTCGATGTGGCGGACCAGCGCGTCGACGCTGGCGTCGTTGGGGCCGAGGAAGATACCGACGCCGGTGATGCCGATGACTCCCCCGGTCTCCGCGCACGTCCGGGCCTGCTCGTCGGTGATGTTGCGCTCGTGCTCCCACAGCGCCCGCATGCAGGAGTGGCTGTAGACCATCGGCTTCTCGGTGAGCGCGGCCATGTCGAGCCCGGTCCGGATGCTGCAGTGGGAGCCGTCGACCACCATGCCGACCGCGTTCATCTCGCGGACCAGGTCCCGCCCGTACGCCGTGAGCCCCTCGTCGACCGCGTCGGTGCACCCGGAGCCGGCCGCGTTGCGCACGTTGTAGGTCGGCAGCAGCGTGCGTACGCCCAGGTCGTAGAACTCCTTGACCCGCTCGAGCCGGCCGCCCAACGGCCCGGAGTCCTCCAGGTCGAAGGCCACGCCCACCTGGCCGGCGCGGGTCGCGGCGTCGATGTCGGCGACGCCGTCGACCAGGGTCAGCCGCTCGTCGGCGGTCACGCCGCGCCGCCAGGTGTGCAGCAGCTCGAAGACCAGCTCGGTGGGGTGCGGCGAGAAGCCGACGTTGACCGAGACGTACGAGCCGCCGGGGCGGGCGTAGCGGGCCAGCTCGCCGATGTCGGCCGAGGGCACGAGCGGGAGGCAGCAGTGCTGTTCCCAGAGGAGCGGGTGGTCCATCACCGCACCATACTGAAGCGGCGGAGAGCCAGCGGGGCGAACCCGGCGGTCAGGAGCGCGCACCCGACCAGCAGGTAACCCAGGCTCGCGCCGGGCGGATCCCCGGCCGTCAGGGCGCGCACGACGGTGACGAGCTGGCTGACCGGGTTCACGTCGACGAACGCCTGCAACCAGCCCGGGAGGGTCGCCGGCGTGGTGAAGATGTTGCTGAAGAACGACAGCGGATAGAGCACCGACTGGGTCAACGCGAGCACCGCGCCGGGTGTCTTGAGCGTCAGCGCCAGCCATGTCCAGACCCACGACAGGCTGACGGCGAACAGCAGCACGAGCAGCACCGCCCCGGTGACGCCCAGCACCCCGCCGGCGGGGCGGAAGCCGAGGGCGAGCCCGAGCGCCAGCACCACAGCCGAGGCGAGCGCGTAGCGGACGACGTCGCCGATCAATGCGCCGGCGAGCACCGCGCCGGGGCGGATCGAAAGGGTGCGGAACCGGTCGTACACCCCGGTCGCGATGTCGACGCTGAGCGCGGCACCCGTGGTGCCGGTGGTCACCAACAGCGTCATCACCAGGATTCCCGGGATCAGATAACCGATGTACGCGTCGATCGAGCCGCCGATCGCACCGCCGAACAGGAAGCTGAAGATCAGCGTGAAGACGACCGGGTGCACCGCGACGTCGAGCAACTGGACGGGGGTGCGGCGGAACTTCTTCAGCGCCCGGCCGCCGAAGGCGAGCGTCACGGCACTCATGCGACCCGCTCCTTCGCGGTGGTGAGGGCCAGGAAGACCTCGTCGAGGCTGGGTTGGCCGAGGGCGAACTCGGCGACGTCGATGCCCGCCCAGGACAGCTCGGCGAGCGCGGCAGCCGCACCACCGGCCGCCCCCTTCGCGGTGAGCACCGCGGGGTCGGTGTCGGACGCCTCCGCCGCGCCCAGCGCACGCACCAGCAGGTCGCGCGCGGCGTCCCGGTCCGCCGGGTCGTGCAGTCGCAACCGGAGGGTGCCGCCGCCGATCGACGCCTTGAGCTGGTCAGTGGTCCCGTCCGCGACGACCCGGCCGTGGTCGATCACCGCGATCCGGTCGGCGAGCTGGTCGGCCTCGTCCAGGTATTGGGTGGTGAGCAGCACGGTGGCGCCGTCGGCGACCAGGCCGCGGACCAGGCTCCACACCTCGCCCCGGCTGCGCGGGTCGAGGCCGGTCGTCGGCTCGTCGAGGAACAGCAGATCGGGCGGCACGACCAGGCCCGCGGCGAGATCGAGGCGGCGGCGCATGCCGCCCGAGTAGGCGCGGACCAGGCGGTCGGCCGCATCGGCGAGGTCGAACCGGTCGAGCAGTTCGGCGGCGCGCGCGGCGGTGGCCGCCCGCGACAGCCGGTGCAGCCGGCCGAGCAGGGTGAGGTTCTCGCGGCCGGTCAGGGTCTCGTCGACCGACGCGTACTGGCCGGTGAGGCTGATCCGGTCGCGCACCGCGGTCGGCTCCTCGACCACGTCGTGGCCGAACACCCGGGCGCGGCCGGCGTCCGGGCGCAGCAGCGTGGCCAGCATCCGGATCGTGGTGGTCTTGCCGGCGCCGTTGGGGCCGAGGAAGCCGCAGACCGAACCGGCCGGCACGGTCAGGTCGATCCCGTCCACCGCCCTGGTCGCGCCGAACGTCTTGACCAGCCCCTCAGCTTGGACTGCGTCCATATCGCCTCCCTAGAGTCGGACTCTAGTGTTGCACTCCAGTGACGTGATCCGTCAAGTGTGCGGGCGGAATGTCGGGGAAGTAGGGAAGGGTCCGCGCGGGATGGGAGGACGCCATGCAAGCCGCAGTTGGTGACCGGCTCGTCGTCGAGGGCGTCCATGTGGGCGACCCGCGGCGGACGGGCGAGATCGTCGAGGTGCGCCACGCCGACGGGAGCCCGCCGTACCTGGTCCGCTGGCCGGACGGCACGGAAGGACTGGTGTTCCCGGGCACCGAGGCACACATCGAACAGTCCCAAAGGTAAAGATCGGTCGATGACTGCCGGCCGGGGCGCGTCGGGGGCCGGCGCGCCCCGGCCGTGCTGACATCGCACGGGCCTCAGATTAGTTGACTCTGACTATTCAGTCGTGGATAGTTGGGGATGACTAACGGAGGCGAAACGATGGCGGCGGCGAAGCGGAAGGTCGGCAATCTGCTGGCCCTGGCGGTGCTCTCCTACCTGACGGTGGGGCCGAAGCACCCCTACGAGCTGTCCCGGCTGCTGCGCGAGCACCAGGACGACCGCAGCTTCCGGTTCAACCACGGCTCGCTCTACATGGTGATCCAGCAGCTCGCCAAGGCCGGCTTCGTGGCCGAGCAGGCGACCATGCGGGAAGGGCAACGGCCCGAGCGCACCGTGTACGCGATCACCGACGCGGGCCGGGCCGAGCTGCGCGACTGGCTGCGCGAGCTGGTCGGGTCGCCAGACCACGAATACCCGCACTTCGTCGCGGCACTGTCGCTGATCGCGGCGCTGCCGCCCGACGAGGCGGTCGCGCTGCTCCGGCAGCGGTCGCTGCGCCTCGGCGAGCAGCGAGCCGAGATCAGTGCGCTCGTCGACGGCGCCGCCGGTGTGCACCCGCTGTTCCTCGTCGAGGAGGAATACCGGATCGCGCTGCTCGACGCCGAGATCGCCTTCGTCGCACGGTTCATCGGTCAGATCACGGATCCGGAGACGGGATGGGGTCCACAGTGGGCCGCCTTCCACGCCGGCTCACTGGACAAGGGGGACGAGTCATGATCCGCACCGCACTGGTCGTCGGCGGCGGCATCGCCGGGCCGGCGACCGCCATGGCCCTGCGGAAGGCCGGCATCGACGCCACGATCTACGAGGCGTCCACCTCGCCGCGCTCCGGCGCGTTCCTCACCCTGGCGCCCAACGGCGTCGACGCGCTGCGGGTGCTCGACGCCGACGAGGCCGCGCTGGCGGCGGCGTTCCCGACGCCGGGCATCACGCTGCGCAGCACGACCGGCAAGGTGCTCGGCGTCAGCAGCACGGGCGGCAAGCGCAGTTTCACGCTGCGGCGGGAGGCGCTCTACCAGGCCCTGCACGACGAGGCGGTGGGCCGCGGCATCCCGGTGCTGACCGGCAAGCGGCTGGTCGGGCTGACCGAGGGCCCGGCGAGCGTGCGCGCGAAGTTCGCCGACGGCAGCACCGCCGAGGCCGACGTGCTGGTCGGCGCCGACGGCATCTACTCGGCCGTCCGCCGCGCCATGGACCCGGCCGCCCCGCCACCGGCCTACGCCGGGCTCGTGGGCAACGGCGGCTTCGCACCGGCGGTCGCCGGGATCGACGCCGCGCCCGGCCACTACGAGATGATCTTCGGCCGGCGCGCGTTCTTCGGCTACCTGGTGGCGCCCGGCGACGAGGTCTGGTGGTTCGCCAACGTGCCGTGGCGCTCCGAGCCGGCCCGCGGCGAGCTGGCCGCCATCGACTGGTTGCCGCGGCTGCGCGACCTGTTCGCCGGCGACGCCGGTCCGGCGATCCCGGTGCTCGACGCGACCACCGAACTCGTGCCGATGGACCCGATGCAGTCCGTGCGCGGCCTGCGCTCCTGGCACTCCCGCCGGGTGGTCCTGGTCGGCGACGCCGCGCACGCGCCGACACCCACGTCCGGCCAGGGCGCCTCACTGTCCATCGAGGACGCGTTGGTGCTGGCCAAGTGCCTGCGCGACCAGGCGGAGCCGGCGGACGCGTTCGCCCGCTTCGAGGCGAGCCGGCGGCCGAGGGTCGACGCCATCATCAAGGCCGCAGCCCGCAACAACAGCAGCAAGGCCGCGGGCCCGGTCGGCCGCGTGATCCGCGACGCGATCCTGCCCACGGTGCTCAAGCTGACCGCCGGCGAGACCGCCCAACGCAAGGTCTTCGACTATCACGTCGACTGGGCGGCGGCTGCCTGACGGTCCTTTTCCAGCGCGGTGACCTGCCGGGCCGAGAGGGCCAGCAGGGGGTGGGCACCGAGCGCGGTCAGCGCGTCGAAGCTCTCGCTGTCGAGCAGCGCCGTGCGTTCCTCGGGGCGCAGCGGCGCCTCGGCGACGACGGCCGCACGGTCGCGGACGAACGCGGCGCGGTAGTCGGCCTCGACGATGATGCGGTGCAGCAGGCGGTTGAGCTCGAGGCTGGCCGGCTCGGGGAAGCGGTAGTACTTGTAGTCGGTCTGGGTGAACTCGTGGCCGCCGAACCGAGCGATCTCGGGCACCGCCCGGTCGGCCGGCAGCGGCGGCAGGAACTGGACGACGCCGTGGCCGTGGTGCGACAGCTCCTGATAGGTCAGCAGCCGGCCCGGAACGTCGCCGATGAGGCCGAGCATGACGAACCACGTCATCAGCTCGCTCTCACCCACCTCGTCGAGGTTGACCGGCGTCAGCGCGAGCAGGTCGTCGAACCGCCCGGCCGCGATCTCGGAGATCACCCACTCGTCGAACGCGAAGTTCGGCGCCTCGTAGCGGGCCGTGCCCGGGAAGTGCGACATGCCGCCGCTGGCGATGATCGCGACCCGCTCGTCGCGCTCGTCCAGTGCGGCACGCAGCGCCTGGCCCAGGGCGTACGCCCGTCTCGGGCTGGGAATCGGCGGCAGGTAGGTGTTGACCAGCAACGGCACGATCGGGATGTCGCGGTCGCCGACCACGAACTCGAGTGGCGTGAGGAACGCGTGACCGAGCAGGGCGTCCTGCGAGTACGTGAGGTCGAAGTCGCGGGCGATCGCACCCCGCAGCAGGTGCGTGGCCAGCTCCGTGTGCACCCGGGCCTTCCGGGTGCGCGTCGTGTAGTGCGCGGTGACCTCCGGCGACAGCACGATGGTGAACGCCGGCACGGCCTCGAGCCAGAAGGTCTCCAGGTGGTCGAGACCGATCAGGATGATGGCGTCGGGCCTGGTCTCGCCGAGCACCTCACCGAACGCGCGCAACCCGTCGGTGCTCGCGTCGAGCTTGGCGGCATCCTCGTGCGGTGGACGGCTCAGCAACTGCGGAGCGTGTACGGCGGCGCCTGCGGCGACGATCTCTGCCACGTGGATGCTCCTTGTAGTCAGGACTCGGCCGCGTCGCGGTAGACGACGCCGAGCGAATCGAGCAGCGGACGCAGGTTGTAGAGGTCGAGTCCGAGCTCGCCGGCCGCGAGCTTCGCGCGCTTGACCGCCTCGTTGTCCTCCCGGGCCCGTGACTTCGCGGCCACCTCGGCGGCGGCCGCGCGGGGAACGACCACGACACCGTCGTCGTCGGCCACCACCACGTCGCCAGGGCTGACCAGGGCCCCCGCGACGACGACCGGCACGTTGACCGAACCACCGGTGGCCTTGACGGTGCCTTGCGCCGAGACGGCCCGGGACCACACGGGGAAGTCCATCTCGGTCAGCTCGGCCACGTCACGGACGCCCGCGTCGATGACCACGCCGAGCGCGCCGTGGGCGCGCAGCGACGTGGCCAGCAGCTCGCCGAGCGCGCCGTCGCCGGTGGCGGAGGTGAACGCGACGACGAGGATGTCGCCCGCCCTGACCTGCTCGACCGCCGCATGGATCATCAGGTTGTCGCCGGGGTGGGACAGCACGGTGACCGCGCGCCCGGCGATGCGCCGGCCCGGGTAGATCGGCCGGAGGTAGGGGGCGAGCAGCCCGGTGCGGCCCTGCGCCTCGTGTGCGGTCGCGACGCCGGCGGCGGCGAGCGCCTCGACGGCGACCGGGTCGGGGGCCGCCGTGGAGCGCACGACGACGCCGCTCACCGCAGGCTCCCCGCGACGGTCGGAAACACCCGCTGGTAGGCCTCGGCGTGGGTGATCGTGCCCGCGCCACCGTTGCGCCGCGCCTGCACACCACGCCGCTCACCGAGCGCGTCGTAGTAGGCGACGAGGTGTCCCTGCGCTCCCTCCATCGCCTCCATCGCCTTGCGCTTGAGCGGGAAGACCTCGGTCACGTCGAGCAGCAGGTCGGGCTTGAAGCCGCACTGCTCGGGCTGGTGCGGCTCGAACTGGAACACCTGGGGCGCGCCGATGGGACGGGTGCCGGGGTCGTGCCCGGCGGCCTGGGCGATCATCCGGGCGCGCAGCACCACCTCGTGGACCAGCGCGTGGTCGAGGTTGTAGGGGTCGTGTGCCGGGTGGGTGAGGATGACGTCGGGCCGCACCCGGCGCATCGTCGCCACGAGCGTGTCGTAGAGCCCGTCGGTCGCGCGGATCGGGTAGTCGCCCAGGTCGAGGAACTCGATCTCGGCGCCGAGAACGGCGGCCGCGGCCGTGGCCTCCTCGTGCCGGCGTTCTTTCACGGTCTCCAGCGTCATGCCGGGCTGCTTCCACAGCCCCTGCGACTCGCCCTTCTCGCCGTAGGTCAGGCAGACCACGTGCGCACGCCCGCCCTGGCGGACGAAGGACGCGATGGCTCCGCTGGCGCGCCACACGAAGTCGGCGGCGTGCGCACTGACGACGAGCATGGCGGGTTGGTCGGTCACGATGGCCCTCCTTGCCTGTGCAGCGGGCCGGAAGCGGTTGCCTGCAACGACTCGCTCACGCTGAAGGTATCGACTGCTCCCAAGATTGACAATAGAATCGTTAGCAATTCCGCTGTACGCAATGGGAGGACGACGACGTGACGACGACGCCGCGCCAGACAGAACGCCTGCAGGACACCGCTTCCGTGGTGCACGCGATCCGCGAGGCGATCGTCGCCGGCGAGTTCAACCCTGGGCAGCGGCTCATCGAAAGCGAGCTGTCGCAACGGTTCTCGGCCTCCCGTGGCACCGTGCGGCAGGCGCTCGCGTTGCTGGGCAACGAAGGGCTCGCGGTGAGCGAGGCCAACAGGGGCGCCCGGGTGCGCCCGGTCTCCAAGGCCGAGGCGATCGAGATCACCGAGGTCCGCGCGGTCCTCGAAGGACTGTGTGCCCGCCGCGCCGCCGCCAACGCCAGCGCGGCCGAGCGCAAGGAGCTGCGTGAGCTCGGCGCGACCATGCAGGCCGCGGTGAAGCGTGGCGACATCATGACCTACAGCCAGGTCAGCCAGGACGTGCACCTGCGCATCCGCGAGCTGTCGGGCCAGCACACCGCGGCCGACCTGCTCAACCGGCTGCGCTTCCGCAGCGTCCGCTACCAGTTCAGCGTCGCCCTGCTGCCGGGCCGGCCGGTCGTCGGCCTCAAGGAACACCTCGGCGTGATCAAGGCTGTCGCGGCCGGTCAGTCCGATCTGGCCGAACACCTCATGCGTGAGCACCTGGAGAGCGTCGTCGAGGCGATCAGCCAGCTGCCCGAGTCGCTGCCGGCCCTGCACGGCTGACGGCTCAGCCCGGGCGTTGTTCCTGCGGGTGCGTGGCGAGGGCCTCCACCGAGATCTCCATCCACGGGAACATCGGCAGCGACGCGAGCGCCTCGTGCAGCGCGGTCGCGTCGGCCGCCTGGTAGAGGCCGATGGAGTCGCGTGTGCCGGGCACCCGCCACAGCCGCACGAGAATGCCCGCGTCGCGAAGCTCCTGCGCACGCTGGCGTTCGAGCGGCTGCAGGCGCTGGCGCAGTTCCTTGCCCTCGGGCGTGGCGGGCAGCCGGTTGGACTGGCGCACCAGAAACTCGTTCACGCGGGTGCCTCCGTGCGATCGGCCGCCGCCAGCAAGCTCGCGGCGAGCAGGTCCGGGTTGGTCAACGGCACCTCGTGGTCCGCCGGGATGCGTGCGACCGGCCAGCCGAGCCGCTCGGCCTTGTCGGCGAAGGCGCCGAACGGCGTGTTCCAGCCCGCACAGAGCACGTAGGCGCCGGACACGGTCAGCGACGCCGCGTCACCGGGCGAGCCGTCGAGGTAGGTCTGCAGTGGATGCGGGGTGAGCCTGGGCGTGATCGCCGCCACCGCGGCCGGGTCGGTGACACCCAGGTTGGCCAGCGGTCGCGGCGGGATCAGCCACACGCCGGCGGCGTCGGGCGCCGCCGACTCGCGGTAGTGCGCGGCGGCATGCGGCGGAAGCAGGTCGATCGCGGGCTGGCCCGCGTCGGGCAGGAACCCGTCGACGATGACGAGGCGGCGCAGCCGTTGCGGTATCGCGGCGGCGACACCGCTGACCACCATGCCCGCGTAGCTGTGTCCGACCAGGACGACGTCGCGGAGATCGTCGAACTCCACCGCCGCCGAGACGTCCCGCACGTGCGTGGACAGGTCGACGCCGGCGGTGAGGTGGGCGCGCTCGGCCAGGCCGGTCAGCGTCGGTGTCACCACCTCGTGGCCGGCGGCCCGCAACCGGTCGGCCACCGGGCGCCAGCACCAGGCACCATGCCAGGCACCGTGCACCAGCACGTAAGTCGTCATCGCGAGGTCGCTTTCTCTCACTGATCGGTTACGGTAAATCTATGACGTGACCGCCCAGCGCGCGGCCCAGGCGGTCGAGCACGAGGTCGCGGATCACGAGGTTGGCACCCGCGTCGACCGGCGTCGTGGTGTTCCAGTGATGGGTCTCCTCCGGCACCGGCACCGTGCGCACGTCGGCGGCGCGTCCCCGCAACACGCCGGCGAACGCCTCGGACTGGGTCGGCGGCACGACCGGGTCCCGCTCGCCGTAGACCAACGTCCAGGCCACGCCAGCCGCCCGGTCGGTCGCGGGGGCCAGCGCCACAGGTGACGCGGCGGCATAGCTCGCCGGTGCCTCCTGCGGTGACGCGCCGATCAGGCCGCCGACGGAGTTCGGTCCGCCCCGCGCCGCCGAGGCGTCGTGCTGGGCGCGCAGGTCGTAGACGCCGTTGACGAGCACCGCCGCCGCGACGCCGGTGTCGGCGCTGAGCACGGCCGTGGCGCTCAGGTGAGCACCGGCCGAGGTCGCCAGCACGCCGAGCCGGTCGCGGTCGACGCCGAGCGCGCGGCCGTGGGCGCGGACGAACGCGAACGCACCGACCACGTCGTCGAGCGCCGCCGGCCAGGACGGCGCGCCCGGCGTCGCGAGGGTGTAGTCGATCGATAGGGTGGCGAGGCCGTGGTCGACCAGCGTGCTGGCCCAGCCGGCGTAGTCGGTGCGCGACCCTACCCGCCACCCTCCACCGTGGACCAACACGACCAGCGGCGGTGCGGTGGCACCGGTCGGCACCACCAGGTCCGCGGGCACGGCGCGGCCGCCGGCTCCCGGAAAGGTGAGGCTCACCCGTCCACCCCGCGCCGCCACGGGATCAGCACCCGTTCGAGCAGGTCGATGACGAGGAAGCTCAGCCAGCCGAGCAGAGCGGTGACGACCAGGCCGGCGTACATCGAGTCGATGTCGAAGACCTGCCAGGAGTTGAGGATCATCCGGCCGAGGCCGGTGTCGGAGCTGGTGAACTCGGCGGCGACGTCGATGACCAGCGCGATGCCCCACGAGGTGCGCAGGGACGCGAAGATCACCGGCAGGGCACCCGGGATCGCGATGGTCCGCAGGTAGCGGTAGCCCTTCACGTCCAGCGTCCGCGCCACGTCCTGGAAGATCACCGGGATGTTGCTGACCCCGGCCACCGTGTTCATCAGCACGACGTAGAACACCGAGATGGCGACCACGAGGTAGATGCTCGTGTCGCCGGTGCCGAAGATGAGCAGGAGCACGGGCAACAGGGCGATCTTCGGCACCGGGTACGTGGCCGCGACGATCGGGTTGACCACGGCCCGCACGATCCACGACCGGGCCGCCGCGACGCCGATGAGCGCGCCGGCGACAGCGCCGATCACGAAGCCGATCAGCGCCCGCTGCCCGGTCGCGCCGATCGCCGTCCACAGCGCGCCGTCGCCGGCCATCGTCCACAGTGTGCGGACGATCGTCGTCGGCGCGGAGAAGAAGCGCGGGTCGAGCGCGCCGGCCTCCGCGAGCACCTGCCAGAGGGCGAGGAGCACGAACGGCATGGCCAGGTTGACGTACTGCGTGCGCCGGTAGCGGCGCGCGACCTCCCGCAGGTCCAGCGGCTTGGCCGGGTAGGCGACCTCGCGCGCCTCGGCGCCCAACGGTGGGGCCGGTGCCTTCACCCGGCTCATGCGTCGCTCCCCTGTTTGGCGTTGTCATGCCCGCCGCCGACCAGCGCATCGTGCAGGTCGGCGGCGAGCTCCGCGAAGGCCGGGTCCCGGCCCAGGTCGAAGGCGTTTCGCGGGCGCCCGAACGGCACCTCGCGGGAGAGCACGATCCGCCCGGGTCGCGAGCTCATCACCAGCACCCGGTCGGCGAGCACGATCGCCTCCTGGATCGAGTGCGTGACGAACACGATCGTCTTGCGGGTCTGCTCCCAGATGCGGATCAGGTCCTGCTGGAGGGCGAGCCGGGTCTGCTCGTCGAGCAGGCCGAACGGCTCGTCCATGAACAGGATCTCGGAACCGACGGCAAGCGCGCGGGCCACGGCGACGCGCTGTTTCATGCCGCCGGAGAGCTCGTGCGGGTACGCGTCCGCGAAGGCGGTCAGTCCCACCATCTCGAGGAGCCGATCCACCTCCCGGCGCTGCTCCGCCCGGCTGACCCCGACGGCCCACATGCCGTACGCGATGTTCCTGCGCACGGACATCCACGGAAACGCGGACGGTTCCTGGAAGACCGTCGCGGACGGCGGCCGTCCCGAACCGCTGTTCGTGGCCCGCACGACGAGCTGGCCCTCGGTGTGCTCCTCGAGCCGGGCCAGGACCCGCAGCAGCGTCGTCTTGCCGCCGCCGGAGGCGCCCAGGATCGCGAGGAACTCGCCATGCCCGACCCGCAGGTCGATGCCCGCGAACGCCTTCACCTCGCGCCGGCCGACGGCGAACGACTTGCCGAGTCCCGTGCCCTCGATCGCGTACCCGCTCATCGTGCGTTCCACAGGTCGTCAGCCTCCGCTGGCCGAGCCGGCGGTCGCGCCGAGCGCCCGCTGGGCCGCCTCGCCGAACGAGGCGTCGATGTACTTCTTGAAGTCGACGTTCGGCGCGGTGACGAGGCCCAGCTCCTTGAAGGCGTCGAGGAACATCTGGATCGAGGCGGTGTCGACGTCGGCGGCGCCGCCGGTGACGTAGTAGCCCTTGAGCGCGTCGGCGCTCTTGACCGTCTGCACGTGCGCCATCAGGCCCTTGGCGACGTCCTGCAGCGCGGTCGGGTCCTTGTCGCCGAAGGCCTTGTTGACCAGGTCCGAGGCCTTCAGGTACGCCATCATGAACCGGCTGGCGGTCTCGGTCTTGCCCGAGAACTGCGGCGAGTAGAGCACGCCGGCGATCTGGTGCTCGGTGCCGCCGGCCATCTCGTAGTTCGTGGCGAACTTCTTGCCCGTGCCCTGCCCGACGACCGCGCCGGTGAGCGGGTCGACGAGGAACGCGCCGTCGATGGACCCGCTGGCGAGCGCGGCGACCTGGTTCGGCAGCGAGAGGATCTCGACCTTGACGGCCTTGTCGTCGACGCCGTTCTTCTTGAGCATCATGTGCAGGTACGCCTGCGCGCCGAGCCCTTGGCCGTTGACGGCCAGCTTCTTGCCGGCCAACCCGGCCACGTCACCGGGCTGGAGGCCGGAGCGGGTGCTCACGTACAGGCCGCTGGTGGTGTTGGTGTCGACGCTGCCGGCGCTGGCGACGAGCTTGACGTCGATGCCGCGGCCGAAGGCGTTGAACAGGCCGGCGGTGTACTGGCCCCAGCCGACGTCGAGCTGTCCGCTCGCGATGGCCGGAATCATGTCGGCGCCGGATTGGAAGGTCTGGAAGTCGACGGTGATGCCCTGGTCCTTGAAGTAGCCGAGGGTGTCGGCGACGAAGAAGGGCGCATCGGCGACCAGGCCCAGCACGCCGACCTTGACGGTGGTGGTGGAGGTCGGCGGTTTGGTCAGGTCGAGCCCGGCGGTGTCGGCGGAGCCGCCACCGGAGTCGTCTCCACTGCCGCACGCGGCCGCGAGCAGGATCGTCGCCACCGCCACGGCACATGTCTTCAGTGCGTTCTTCGCTCTCATCGAACGACCTTTGGTGAGGGGGATGGTGGGGGGTGGAGCTAGTCGTTGTGTGGGACCTCGTTGCGGCCGGTCAGCGGGCGGGACTGGCCGGCGGCGAGGTCGGGAACACCGGCACCGCGGGGTTCGAGCGACTCGATCTTGCGGGTCCAGATGTGGCGTAGCTTGATCACGACGCGGTCGGACCGGCCCAGCCGCTCGTTGGTGCGGTCGGCCACGCGGCCCTGCCCGACCATCGCGGTGTAGTCCTCTTCGGTCACGCTCTCCGGGCCGCGTTCCGCGTTCATCAGCTCGTGGTGGGAGTTCTCCGACCAACCGCGGCCGGCGCCCTTGATGAAGCCCGGCACCTGTGGGACGAGGTGCTTGGGGATCACCGTGTTGCTGATCATGAGGGTGTTCTCGTCGTCGATCGGCACGAACCAGATGTAGTGGTTGAACTGGTGGTCCTCACCGGAGACCAGGTAGATGGTGATCCGGGAGAGGTTGGGGAAGAAGTAGTGCGTCACGCGCACGTCCTTGACCCCGTCGTGGTTCACCCGGGTGGCGGTGATCTCGAGGCCCTCGTCGGTCTCGATGCCGTCGACCTCGGGCACGCCGTTCCAGTGCGGCTCGCTCTTGCTGTGCACGAACGCGGTGTGCACCGGGTCGACACCGTTCTCCAGGGCCTGGAAGTAGTTCATCGGCCACACGCCCGGCGGGCGGATGCTGGAGACCAGGTGGTTGTCGGGGTCGTCGAACTGCGGGAAGCTCCACATCGGCGGTGGGACGTCCTCGTCGCCGAAGTAGCCGAAGATCAGGCCGGCGTAGTCGACCGCCCGGTAGCGGGGAATCCTGATCTTCTTGGCGAAGGCCTCGGTCTCGGCGGGCATCTCGACGCACTGGCCCGTGCCGTCGTACTTCCAGCCGTGGTAGAAGCAGCGGATGCTGTCTTCCTCGACCCAGCCGGTGTGCAGCCAGGTGTAGCGGTGGGCGCATCGGGAGCCGACGATGAACGGCTTGCCGCTGTGTCCACGATAGAGGGTGAACTCCTCACCCAGGATGCGCAGCGGTCGGGCCTTGCCCGGCACGAGATCCGCGGACACGCCGATCGGGTGCCACGACTGCCGGAGCACCTGGCCGGCCGGGGTGCCGGGACCCACGCTCGTCACTGGAACCGAATAGACCATCGCTTATCTCCTTGACCGATGTCGCCGCTGTTCCACCTGTGGCTTGGTTGCTCACGCTAGGGAGCCACTCGGCGATCGGTCAAGAGATTGTCAACATTCCAGTTGACGTTCAGGTTGCCTAAATCGTTCGCTATTGATGTCCTAGCTCAGGGTCATACCTCCTCCTGGCGAAGGCGCCGGATGATCTCGCTCCGGGCGGCGAAAATCAGGGGCGCGAACTCGTCGCCGGCCTCCTGTGTGGGCATCCGGGTCGTCGGCACCGCGACCGCGATGGCCGCCAGCGGCGCCCCGATCAGGTCCGGCACCGCCATCCCGACCGCGCTGATGCCCGACTCGCCCTCGCCGACGTTGACCGCGTGCCCGTCGGCGCGCACCCGCTCCAGCTCGGCCAGCAACGCGTCCCAGTTGCCGATGCTGTTGGCGGTGCGGACCTCCAGGCGCCGGTCGGGGTAGCGACGCTCGAGCTCCGCCTCGGACAGCGCCGCCAGGATGGCCTTGCCCGCCGCCGTGCAGTGGGCCGGGAGCACGACCCCGGTGCGGCTGCCGACGCGGACCGACCGCGGGCTCTCGACGCAGTCGATGAACCGCACCTGGTTGCCCTCCAGGAACACCAGGCTGGCGGTCTCCCGCGTCGACAGGCTCAGCTCCTGCAGCGCGGGCAGCACGATCCGGCGGATGTCGGTGCGCCCGATCGCCGCGAGCGCGATCTCGTAGAGCGCCGGCCCCGGCCGGTAGGTGCCGTTGGGCCGGTCCTGGGTCACGAAGCCCCGGCTCTTGAGCGTCGAGAGCAGCCGGTGTGCGGTCGAGCGGGCCACGCCCAGCTCGTCCGCGGCGCCCGCGACGCGGATCGCGTTGCGCTGGCCGACGAGCTGCAGCAGCAGCAGGGCGTTGTCGACCGAGGACATGACCGGGTCGACTCCGAGACGACTGTTCGACATGAAGGAATTGTTTACCACAACTCTTCTCATCAGCGGAATAGCGCGCTTACATTCGGCGCCATGCAGTCATCCGCGGTCACCAAGTCGACGCCCGTCGTGATCGTGGGCGGGGGACCGGTCGGGATGACCGCGGCCGCCGCCCTCGCGGACGCCGGCCTGCCCGTCGTCCTGGTCGAGGCCACGCCGACGGTGCAGACCGACTGGCGGGCCTCGACGTTCCACCCGCCGACGCTGGAGTTGCTCGCCCAACTCGGCGTCGCCGACCAGATGCGGGCCGAGGGCCTGGCGGTTCCCCGCTACCAGTTCCGCGACCGGGCCGACGGGCTGGTCGCCGAGTTCGACTACGGCCTGCTCGCCGGCGAGACGCCGTTCCCGTTCCGGCTGCAGCTCAACCAGCAGCGCCTGGTGCGGATCCTCGCCGACCGCCTGGCCGCTCGCCCCGACGTGGTCGTCCGGTTCGGGGCGCGCGCGGTCGCCCTCCGGCAGGACGGCGACGGCGTGACCGTCGGCATCGAGACCGACCAGGGCCTGGACGAGGTCCGCGGCTCCTTCGTCATCGGCGCCGACGGAGCGCGCAGCACGGTCCGGAGCCTGCTCGGCGTGCCGTTCGAAGGCTTCACCTACGAGCAGCGCTTCGTCATCGCGAGCACGTCGGCGGACCTGCGGGCGCTGCTGCCCGGGATCGCCGACGTCAACTACGTCGCCGACCCCGAGGAATGGATCTTCCTGCTGCGTACGCCGGAGTCGTGGCGGGCCGTCTATCCGGTGCCGGCCGGCCAGAGCGTGCAGGACGCCACCGACCCGGTCTCGATCCAGGCTCACCTGCAGGGCATCGCCGCCAACCCGGCGGGATACCCGATCGACGACTTCCAGATCTACAACGTGCACCAGCGGGTCGCGGCCACCTTCCGGGCCGGCCGGGTCGTGCTGATCGGCGACGCCGCGCACGTCAACAGCCCGCTCGGCGGGGTCGGCCTCAACAGCGGCATCCACGACGCGATCGACGTCGTCCGCCGGATCGCCCGCCTCCGTCGCGGCCCGGACGGCGTCGACGCCGAACTCGACGAGTTCGACCGCGTCCGCCGCCAGGTCGCCATCGAGTACGTCCAGGCGGACACCAAACGCAACACCGCGCGAATGATGGAACGCGACCCGGCCCGGCGCGCCGCCAACTACGCCGAACTGCGCGCCACCGCGGCCGACCCCGAACTGGCCCGCGCGTGGTGCCGCCGGGCATCGCTGCTGGAGAGCGTCAACCGCTTCGGCATCGGCCGCGCCCCGGCCCTGGCCCAGTGAGGAAGAAACGACATGACGCACGACGCCGCCCCGACCGAGGAAGAGCTGGACGAGTTCTACGCCGACCTCCGCTGGGCCGACCTCTACCCGCTCTGGACGATCACCGACGAGCTGCTCACACCCACCCCGCGGCCGAAGGCCCAGCCGTGGCTGTGGTCCAACAAGGCCCTGCGCGAGCTGGCCGACCGGGCGCTGCGCCTGATCCCGGTGGAGCGCGGCGGCGAGCGGCGGGTGCTGAGCCTGGGCAACCCGGGGCTCGGCGGCACCCCGTACGCCGCCGGCACCCTCTGGGGCGCCGTCCAGTGCCTGCGGCCCGGGGAGCTGGCGCCGGCACACCGCCACTCCCCCGGCGCGATCCGGTTCGTGCTCGAGGGCGACGGGGTCTGGACCACCGTCAACGGCGACGCCTGCGACATGAGCGCCGGTGACCTGGTGCTGACCCCGTCGTGGAACTGGCACGAGCACACCGGTGGCGCCGAGTCGGGCATGCTCTGGTTCGACGGCCTCGACCTGCCGATCGTCGAGGCGCTCGACGCGATCTTCTTCGAGCCCTACCCCGAGCTGCGCCAGCCGGCGCCCGACGCCCACAACGTCTCGCTGGCCACCTACGGCGACCGCGAGCGGTTCGTCACGGGCGCGGTCACCGACGCCCTCCACCCGGACCACTCGCCGTTGCTGGTCTACCCGTGGACCGACACGGATGCCCGCCTCACGCAGCTTGCCGCCGCCGGCGACGAACCGATGGTCAGCCTGGAGTACGTCAACCCGCTCAACGGCGCCAGCGTGCTGCCCACGCTGGCCTGCGCCATGCACCGGATCCGGGCCGCCGGCGAGACTCGTGCGGTGCGCCGTACCGGCAACACGATCTTCGTGGTCTTCTCCGGCAGCGGCGCCAGCGTCATCGACGGCGTCCGGTTCGACTGGTCGGCCGGCGACATCTTCGTCGTGCCGTCGTGGTCGGCCGTCGAGCATCGAGCCGACGACGGTGCCGACCTGTTCACGCTGTCGGACACCCCGGTGCTGCGCGCCCTGGGCCTCTACCGCGAACAGCAATCGCCGGAGCCGCAGCCCATCTCGGGCACCTTCACCCCACGAGGAGTCTGAGATGCGGCTCGCGATCTTCGACGATTACCGCCTCGGCGCGGTCACGGACGCCGGCGTCGTCGACGTCACCGGCGCGCTCCCCTGGGCGGCCGATCCCGACCCGCTGACCGCGGGCTGGTGGCGGCGGCTCTGCCGGGACTTCGACGCCGTACACGACGACCTGCGCCAAGCCGCCGCCGAGGGCGAACCGCGCGACGTCACGCTGCGCGCCCCGGTGCTCAACCCGTCGAAGATCGTCGCCTGCGCGAGCAACTACGCCGCGCACGTCCAGGAGATGCACGACGTGCAGCAGCGCACCCTCGGGCGGGTGGAGAGCTGGATGATGGACTTCGACGTCTTCCTCAAGGCGCCGTCATCGGTGATCGGCCCGAGCGACGACATCCGCCTCCCGCCGGAGGTCGTCGCCGCCGGTCACGAGATCCACCACGAGTCCGAGTTGGTGATCGTCGTCGGCGCCGGTGGCAGCGACATCCCGGAGGACCGGGCGATGGCGCACATCCGCGGCTACACGATCGGGCTCGACATCACCGTCCGCAGCCCCGCCGACCGGTCGCGGCGCAAGAGCCACGACACGTTCAGCCCGCTCGGTCCGTGGCTGACCACCGCCGACGAGATCGCCGACCCGGGCGCTCTGGACATCCGGCTCGCGTGCGACGGCGAGGTCCGTCAAGAGGTCAACACGTCCGCGCTGCTCACCTCGATACCCCGGGTCGTCTCGTACGCGTCGCGGATGATGACCCTGCTCCCCGGTGACGTGATCTTCACCGGCGCGCCGCCCGGCGTCGGCCCGATCAAGTCCGGCGACGTCCTCGACACCTCGATCACCGGCCTCGGCGCGATGCGCCACCAGGTGCGCTGATGACCGCGACCCTGCTGCCGAGCGCGCAGCCCGCCGCGGCCGCCGCGACGACCATGCGCCTGCTGGTGGACCGGATCACCTGGGAGGCGCAGGACGTGGTGTCCGTGCGGCTCCGCGCCGCCGACGGCGCCGACCTGCCGCCCTGGGAGCCGGGCGCCCACCTGGACCTGGTGCTGCCCAGCGGGCTCATCCGGCAGTACTCACTGTGCGGCGACCCCACCGATCGCACCTCTTATCTGGTAGCTGTCCTGCGCGAGCGGAGCGGGCGCGGCGGTTCGGCCGAGGTCCACGACACCGCGCTGGTCGGCCGCGAGGTGGAGGTGCGCGGCCCGCGCAACCATTTCGCGCTCGAACCGGCCCCGGCGTACGTCTTCCTCGCCGGCGGCATCGGCGTCACCCCGCTGGTGGCGATGGCCCGGGCCGCCGCCCGTTCCGGCACACCGTGGCGGCTGCACTACGGCGGCCGCAGCCGGGAGAGCATGGCGTTCGTCGACGAGCTGTCCGGCCTGGGCGGCCAGCTTCTTCTCGCGCCACAGGACGAGGTGGGCCTGCTCGACCTCGAGGCGATCGTCGCCGGCGCGCCACCGGAGGCCGCCATCTACGTATGCGGCCCCGAAGGCATGCTCCGCGCGGCCCAGTCGGCCGGCGACAAGGCCGGGCGTGCGGTCCGCATCGAGCGCTTCGCCGCCGCGAGCAACCCGGGCCTGGCGCAGCGGCCGGCGTCCGCCGGGTTCGAGGTCGACCTCTGCCGCAGCGGCCTGCGCCTGGCGGTGCCGCCGGACCGCAGCATGCTGGAGGTGATCCGGGACGTCCTGCCCGACGTGCCCTACTCCTGCGAGGAGGGCTACTGCGGCACCTGCGAGGTCCGGGTCGTCGACGGCGTGCCGGACCACCGCGACGACATCCTCAGCCCCGCCCAACGCGCCGCCGGCGACCTGGTGATGATCTGCGTCAGCCGCTCCGCGACCAGCGTGCTGTCCCTGGACCTATAGACAGGTCAGCTGTCCATCGCCGCGATCAGGTCTCGGCACGCCTGCTCGGTGGTGCGGCAGGCGTCGGCGCAGATGCCGCAGTGCTCGTGCATCTCGGCGTGCAGCCCGCACTCGGCCGCGCAGGCGGCGCACGCGGTGACGCAGGCGACCAGCATCGCGCGGCTGATCGTGGCGTCGTAACCCGTGTGCCGGGACAGCACGCGCGTGGTGGTAGCGCACACGTCGGCACAGTCGAGGTTCGTCCGGATGCACTTGGTCAGCTCGGCCACGTCGGGCTCGCTGAGGCAGGCGTCGGCGCAGGCCGTACAGGCTTCCGCGCAGTCGTCGATGATGTCGATGGTCGATGCGAGCTGGACGCGGTCCAGGCTGATCGGCTGCGGATAGGTCTCCAACATCGGGAGCGTGCTTGTCGTCATGCCGCCCGCATTCCCCCAAACTGGGGCAATATTCCGCTCACCGGGTGGCGGCGGCCGCCCGCTCCATCAGCAGCGTGCGCTCCTGGCGGGTGGGTGCCAGGGCCGCCGCGCGCTCCAACTCCTCGGCCGCCTCCGCGTGCCGGCCCAGGCGCAGCAGCAGGTCGCCGCGGACCGCGCCGAACAGGTGGTAGCGGTGCAGGCGCGGGTCGGCGGCCAACTCCTCCACCGCGTCCAGGGCCGCCTGCGGACCGTCCACATGCAACAGTGCGACCGCCCGGTTGAGCCGGACCACCGGCGACGGTGCGAGTTGGGACAGCGCGTCGTAGAGCGCCAGGATCGCGGCCCAGTCGGTGTCCGCGAAGCGGGGCGCACGGGCGTGGCAGGCGGCGATCGCGGCCTGCACCGTGTAGGGACCGAGCGGCTTGCGCAACTTGCGCGCCCGGCCCAGCGCACCGAAGCCGTGTGCGATCAGCGTGCGGTCCCAGCGTGACCGGTCCTGGTCCTCCAGCAGCACCTGCTGACCGTCGGGACCGGTGCGGGCGCCGAACCGCGATGCCTGCAACTCCATCAGCGCGACCAGCCCGTACACCTCGGGCTCGGCCGGCATCAGCGCGGCCAGGATCCGGCCGAGCCGCATCGCTTGCTCCGCCAGGTCGCGGCGGATCCACCGGTCGCCGGAGGTGGCCGCGTAGCCCTCGGTGAAGATCAGGTAGACGACCTCCAGCACCGCGTTGAGGCGGGCCGGCAGTTCGTCGGGGTCCGGCAGGCCGAACGGGACCTCCGCCTCGGCCAGCGTGCGCTTGGCCCGGGAGATCCGCTGCCCGATCGTGGCCGACGGCACCAGGAACGCGCGGGCGATCTCGTCCGTGCTCAGACCGCCGACCATCCGAAGCGTCAGCGCCGCCCGGGACTCCTGCGCCAGCACCGGGTGGCAGGCGACGAACACCAGCGACAGCAGATCCTGGTCGGTCGCCGGAGCGGACTCCTCGCCCAGCAGGGCGTACTTCGTCTCGCGTACCCCCTCGCGGCGAATCATGTCGATCGCCCGGCGGCGGGCCGTGGTGAGCAACCACCCCGCGGGCTCGTCCGGAATGCCTTCGCGCGGCCATTGTTCGAGCGCCGCGAGATAGGCGTCCTGTGCGAAGTCCTCGGCGAGCCCCACGTCGTTGACCAGCCGGGTGAGGGAGGCGACCAGCCGCCCGGAATTCATCCGCCAAACCGCCTCGACGGTACGCCGCGCGTCCATGGTCGCCCCTCCCCTCCAGCTAAAGCGTCAGGCCAGGTTCTCGAAGTCGGCCTCGTCGTAGTAAGGCCGGATCTCCAGCACCTCGCGCAGACCCAGCTTCGGGTCGCTCGGGACCTGCTTGACCCACTCGACGGCCTCCTCGATCGAGCTGACCTGCCACACCCAGTAGCCGGCGATGATCTCCTTGGACTCGGTGAACGGCCCGTCGACGACGGACGTGGTGCCGCCCTCGAAGACCACCTGCTTGCCCTCCGCGCTGGGGCGCAGCCCGCCGCCGTCCAGCATGATCCCGGCCTTGACGAGCTTGTCGTTGTACTCGCCCATCGCGGCCAGCATCTCCGCGGTCGGGGCGATCTTGTCCTCGTCCGCGCCGGTCCCCTTGATCATGACCATGACCTTCACGATGTCTCTCCTCTTGTGTGTTGTCGACCTGCTTCTACCCAGGGGTCGAACGGGGCGGCGCGGATTTCGACATCCCACCGGAGAAATTTCTTCTCGCTCCTGGGAGGGAGGCGCCGGCACCGTGCCGGAGCGGATACTGCCAGCGTGCGGGAGCTGGCCGAGCAGGTGCGCCGGGCCGTGCGCCGGGTGACCGACGCGGCCCAGGACCTGCCGCCCCTGGTCGTCGACTCGATCATCGCGCTGCTCTGCTACCTCGCCACGATCGCCTCGCCGGTGGTCGACCGCGAGGACACGACGATGATGTACGTCCTCGCCGCGCTCAGCTCGCTCCCCCTGGCCTGGCGTCGCCGCTGGCCGGTGCCGGTCACCTTCGTCACCGGCGTCTCCACCGCCTTCCTCGCCGTCAACGACCTGATCAAAGAGGTGCCGTTCGGCCAGCTCGTGGCCACCTACACGTTCGCCTCGCTGGCCAGCCCCGGCTGGCGGGCGGTCGGCATCATCGGCACCGTGGCCGGGCTCGCCGTCTCGCTGTCGCCGAAGAACAGCATCCTGCCGGTGAGCGCCTCGGTCATCCTGTTCGGCGGCGCGTACGCCCTGGGCGCCATCGCCCGCTCCCGGCGCGCCCTGATCGCCAACCTGGAGGCCCGCGCCGAGCAGCTCGCCGCCGACTACACCCAGGCGGCCTCGCGCGAGCGGCAGCGGATCGCCCGCGACATGCACGACACCCTTGCCCACTCGGTCAGCCTGATCGTCGTGCAGGCCGAGGCCGGCCCGGTCGTCGTGCGCCGCGACCCCGCCCGCGCGGAGCAGGCGTTCGACGCGATCGCCGACGCCGGGCGGGACGCGCTCACCCAGCTGCGGCGCACCCTCGGCGTGCTGCGCACCGAGCCCGCCTCCCGCGCGCCGCAACCCGACCTCGACTCCATCCCGGCGCTGGTCGAACAGGCCCGGCTGGCCGGCCTGGCGGCCACCCTGCGCGAGACGGGCGAGCGCCGCCCGCTGCCCGCCGACACCGCGGTCGCCGCCTACCGGGTGGTGCAGGAGGCACTGACCAATGTGGTCCGACACGCCAGGGCCGGCCGGGTCGACGTGACGCTCCGCTGGGACGACGAGGACCTGGACCTGGAGGTACGCGACGACGGCCGCGGCCCGAGCCGGCGGGTCGGGCCGACCGCCGGCCACGGCCTGATCGGCATGCGGGAGCGGGTCGCGGCCTGCGGCGGCACGCTGCGCACCGGCGCCGCTAGCGATGGCCCCGGTTTCCGCGTGCACGCTAGGCTGCCGGTCGTGGCGTCGGTGGTTCCCGTGCGGCCCCATGGCTGACCAGATCCGCGTGCTCGTCGCCGACGACCAGGAGCTCGTCCGCGGCGGGTTCGCGCTCATCCTCGACGCCCAGCCCGACATCGCCGTGGTCGGCGAGGCCGCGGACGGCGCGGAGGCGATCGTCGCGGCCGCGCGGCTGCGCCCCGACGTCGTGCTGATGGACGTGCGGATGCCCAACGTCGACGGCATCCAGGCCACCGCCCGCATCTGCGCCGACTCCGACACCCGCGTGCTCGTGCTGACCACGTTCGACCTCGACGAGTACGTCTACGACGCGCTGCGCGCGGGCGCGAGCGGCTTCCTGCTCAAGGACATGCGCCGCGACGACCTGGTCAACGCGGTCCGCGTGGTGGCCGGCGGCGAGGCGCTGCTGGCGCCGACGGTGACCCGGCGCCTGATCGCCGACGTGGTGTCCCGGGCGGCGCCACGACGGGTCGACCACCGATTGGCAGCGCTCACGGGCCGGGAGACCGAGACCCTCAAGGCGGTCGCCCGCGGGCTGTCCAACGCGGAGATCGCCGGCGAGCTGTTCGTCACCGAGCACACGGTCAAGACCCACGTCAGCAACCTGCTCACCAAGCTCGGCCTGCGCGACCGGGTGCAGGCGGTAGTCCTCGCGTACGAGACGGGACTGGTGGTTCCTCGCTCCGGCGAGTGAGCCGGAGTCCACTCCGGACGGCGATCCGGTCAAGGCGCCGCGCGCGTTGGATCGACGCCATGACTACGTCACTGTCTCGCTTCTCCGTGCGCCGCCCGGTCATCGTCGTGGTGATCTGGCTGGCCGTCGTCGGTGCCGGCTTCACGTTCGGCATCGGCGTCTTCGAACGCCTGGTCGGCGACGTCGGCGTCGTGCCCGGCAGCGAGTCCACGCGGGCCGCCGACCTCCGGGACTCGTTGGCGCCCGCCCCCGAGGAGATCACCGCGATCGTGAGCGGCGTCGACGCGAGCGATCCGGCCGTGACCGCCGCGGTCGACCGGATCAGCGCCGACGTCCGGTCGATACCGGGTGTGGCCGAGGTGAGCCCGCCGCTGCCGTCGCCGGCAACCGGGCAGGCGGTGCTGTTCACGGTGACGATGGCGGTCGCGGACGACGCCGACGAGGTCGCGGCGCAGGCCGCCGAGCGGATCCGCGCCGGCGACCTGGGCGGCGGCACGGTCACGGTCACCGGGGGAACGCTGAGCGAGGACGAGTTCAGCGAGCAGGCCGCCAGCGACGTGGCCCGCGCGGAGATCTTCAGCACGCCGGTCATGCTGCTGCTCCTGCTGATCGTCTTCGGCGGCCTGCTCGCGGCCGGGCTGCCGCTGCTGATCGCGGTGGTCGGCGTCGGCGGCACGTTCGGGGTGCTGTTCGCGTTCAGCCAGGTCACGGACGTGTCCGTCTACTCCATCCAGATCGTCACGATGCTCGCGGTCGGCCTGGCCGTCGACTACGCGCTGCTGGTCGTCTACCGGTTCCGCGAGGAGCGGGCGGTCGACCCCGAGGTCGGGCCGGCGGTCCTGCGCACCGCGCGCACCGCCGGGCGCACCGTGCTGTTCTCCGGACTGACGGTGGCGGTCGCGCTGGCCGGGCTGACCGTCTTCCCGGACCCGTTCCTGCGCTCGATGGGCATCGCCGGCACCGCCGTCGTCGTGCTCGACCTGCTGGCCGCGCTGACCCTGCTGCCGGCCCTGCTCGCCCTCTTCGGCAAGCGGATCAAGGGCAAGGCGCCGCGGCCCGCCGGCGTCGGGGTGTTCGCCCGGCTGGCGCGGATCGTCCAGCGCCGGCCCGCGGTGACCGCGCTGACCGTGCTCGCGGCCATGCTGTTCATCGCGCTGCCGGTGCTCGACATGCGGCTCGCGACGGGCGACCCGCGCCTGCTGCCCGCGAGCACGGACACCCGCACCCTCTACGACGAGATGGTCGTCCACTACCCCGACGAGATCCGGCCCGACGAGGTCTCCGCGGTGGTCGCGGCCGCGCCCGACAGCCCGGCGGTCACCGCGCTGCGGGATCGGATCCAGACCATGCCGGGTGTACGCGAGGTCGCGGTGCGCCCGATCGGCGACCACTCGCTGGTCCAGGCGGACGTCGACGAGGACTACCAGAACACCGTCGCCGCCGCGGTGCGTGACCTGCCGACCCCGGTCGAGACCCTGGTCGGCGGCGACGCGGCCCGGCTGATCGACTACCGGGGCATGCTGGCCGACCGGCTCCCGTGGGCGGTCGCGCTGGTCGGGCTCGCCACACTGATCCTGCTGTTCCTGTTCACCGGCTCGATCCTGCTGCCGATCAAGGCGGTGCTGACCAACCTGCTCAGCATCGGCGCCGCCCTGGGCGCGGTGGTCTGGGTGTTCCAATGGGGCAACCTCGGCATGGGGGAACTGGACGGCACCAACCTGACCGTGCCGGTGCTGGTCGCGGCGATCGCGTTCGGCCTCTCGGTCGACTACGAGGTGTTCCTGCTGTCCCGGATGCGGGAACGCTGGCTGGCCGGGGCCCGGCCCGAGGTCGCGGTGGCCGAGGGCCTGCAACTCACCGGCCGGATCGTGACCGCGGCTGCGCTGCTGCT
Source organism: Asanoa iriomotensis (assembly GCF_016862515.1). Taxonomy (GTDB): domain Bacteria; phylum Actinomycetota; class Actinomycetes; order Mycobacteriales; family Micromonosporaceae; genus Asanoa; species Asanoa iriomotensis. The sequence goes on along the minus strand of NZ_BONC01000003.1, from coordinate 96,416 downwards.
GGCGATCGTCTTCGCCGGGTTCGTGGCCGGCGGGTTCGTGCCGATCCGGTCGATCGGGCTGGGCCTGGTGCTGGCGGTGGTGCTCGACGCGACGATCGTCCGGATGCTGCTGGTGCCGGCGACGATGACACTGCTGGGCCGCTACAACTGGTGGGCGCCCGCCTGGCTCGCCCGCGTCCACGCCCGGTTCGGCGTCACCGAGACCGCACCGGAGCCCGCGGCGGCGCAACCGCTCGCGCTGGTCCGCTAGGGGTGTCTCGCGGATCAGGGTGCCCGCGCACGGGGGCGGGCACCCAGATCCGTGTTTCCCGGGTGTCCCGGGACCGGTGACTCTGCCGCCCGGGTCACGGGGCGGCGGACGCTGCTGTCCACACCGAAACGCCTCCCCGGGAAGGGAAACCATCGTGGACACTCGCAGACTCGCCCGTCTCACCGGCGCCGCCGTGCTCGTGCTCGCGCCGCTGGGCCTGGTCGCCGGCACGCTGACCGAGCCGCACTTCGACCAGGACGCGCCCGCCACCGAGCAGCTCGCCGAGGTCGCCGGCACGGCCGTTCCGGCTGCCGCCGCACGTACCCTCGTCGCGCTGTTGATCCTGCTCATGCCCCTCGCCGTGCTGTTCGCCGCGCGGCTGGCCCGCCGCGGCGCTCCCCGGCTCGCCGCGATCGGCGGCGCCCTGTCGTTCCTGGCCTGGTCGGCGGGCATCGCCAGCATCGGCAGCGTCGAAGCGGCCTACTGGCACGGCTCGCGCCTGGAGGACCGGGCCACCGTGGCCGCGCTGCTCGACGCGGTCAGCGCCGACGGCGTCTACAGCACCATGCTGCTGATGTTCGTGCTCGGCCACCTGCTCGGCATGCTGCTGCTCGGCATCGCGCTGTGGCGGTCCCGGGCGGTGCCGGTGTGGGTGGGCATCCTGTTCGGACTGAGCCCGTTCCTGCACGCGGTCGCGATGGGCATGGGTCCGGCGGTCGACGCGGTCGCCTACGGGTTGCTGCTGGTCGCGACGACCGGCTGCGCCGTGGTGCTGGCCCGCACGCCGGACGCGGAGTGGGACCTGCCCGCGACGGCGCACGTGGCGCCGGTGCCCGAACGGGTGACGGCCTGAGATGCTCGACGATTCCGCTGCGTCGGCGCGCACCGCACAATCGGTGTCGATGGGCCGAGCGTGGATCAGCCGGGCGGCGGTCGCGGTGGCGGTGGCCACCGCGATCGCCGGCGTGCTGCTCGCGGTCCGCGGCCCCGTCTCCGCGCTGGACGCCTGGCTCACGGCGAGCGCCACGCTCTATCTGCCGGTCGCGCTCGTCGGCGCGGCCATGGCCCGGCGCGCACCGGCCAACCCGGTCGGCTGGGTCTTCCTGGCCTCGGCGGTCGCGCTGCCGCTGGGCAACCTGCTGCACCTGATCGGCGGCCTGGCGTTCGAGTTGGTGTACTCGGCGCTGTTCGTGTTCGGCGTCCCGCTCGCGGCCATGTTCGGCGTCCTGCTGTTCCCGGACGGTCGGCTGGGTTCGCGCCGGCGGCGGGTGCTCGCGTGGGCGTACGCGCTGGCTCTGGTCCTGCTCCTCGTCTATGCCGTCGCGTCGCCCACGGTGATCGACACGGATGTGCCCAACCCGCTGTCGCTGGGTTCCTGGGTGTCGGGGCTGCTGATCGTGGTGCTGCTGCTGGGTCCGCTGATCGCGCTGGCCGCCTGGGCGTTGCTGCGCAAGGCCCGCGCCACCGGCGGCGACCAGGGCGCGGCGATGCGGCTGGCGGCCTATGCGGGTTTCGGTTGCTCGGCGACGTTCTTCGCATGCCTGGCCGTCGGGCTGACCACGGGCGACACGCAGCAGATCTCGGTGCTGGAGAACTGCGGCCCGGTCGTGCTCGGCGTGGCGGCGTGGGTAGGCATCGTGCGGTACGGCCTGTTCGACACCCGGGTCGTGGTGAGCCGGACGCTGGTCTACGGGCTGCTGACCGCGGTCGTGCTGCTGGTCTACACGGCGGCGGCGCTGCTGGCCGGGCACGTGCTGGGCGGTGCGGTCGCGACCGCCGTCGCGGTGCTGGCCGCGCTCCCGCTGCGCGACGCGTTGCAGCGCCGGATCAACCATCTGGTGTACGGCCTGCGCGACGAACCGGCCTCGGCGCTGGCCCGGCTGGGCGAACGGCTCGACGCGGCGGGCGCGCCCGCGGACGCGCTCACGGCAGCGGCCGGCACCGTGGCCGACGCCCTGCGTCTGTCCTATGTGGCGGTCCTCGTCGGCGGTTCCGCGGTAGTGGCGCACGGCCGGCGCGGTCCGGAGCCGGTCCGTGAGCTGCCGCTGCCGTTCGCGGGCGAGACCATCGGCACGCTGGTGCTGCAGAGCCGGCACGCCGACTTCACCGGGGCCGACGAGGCGCTGCTGGCCAACCTGGCGCGGCAGGTGGCGGTGGTCGCGCACGCGGTGACGCTGGACGCGGCGCTGCGGGCCTCCCGGGAGCGGCTGGTCACGCTCCGCGAGGAGGAACGCCGCCGCCTGCGCCGGGACCTGCACGACGGCCTGGGCCCGACCCTGGCGGGCATCGCGCTCGGCATCGACACGGTCCGCCGGGCCCTGCCGGCCGGCGCCGACGCGGACCGTCTGGACCTGCTCCGCGGCGAGGCCCAGCGGGCGGTCACGGACATCCGCCGGATCGTGTACGACCTGCGCCCACCGGTCCTCGACGAGCTCGGCCTGGCCGGCGCACTCCGGGAGCAGGCGCTGCGCCTGGGTTGCGCGTCGATCACGGTCCCGGACCTGCCGCCACTGCCGGCCGCGGTGGAGGTGGCGGCGTACCGGATCGCCCTGGAGGCCCTCGCCAACGCGAGCCGGCACGCACCGGGCGCACCGGTCACGGTGACGATGACGTCCGCGGACCGCCTGGTGCTGCGGGTGGCGGACGGTGGCGGCGGCATCCCCGCCGGCTACCGCGCGGGCGTGGGCATCACGTCGATGCGCGAACGGGCGGCCGAGGTGGGTGGCTCACTAGCGCTGGACCGGGCCCCCGGCGGGGGCACGCTGGTGATCGCGGACCTTCCGCTGACGGCAACATGACCCCGATCCGGGTCGTGGTGGCCGACGACCACCCGCTGTTCCGCGAGGGCTTGCGCGCACTGATCGAGGACGCGCCGGGCGTATCGCTGGTCGGTGTGGCAGGCGACGGCGACGAGGCGGTCGCGGTGACGCTCGCGCAGCGCCCGGACGTGGTCGTGATGGACCTGCGGATGCCGGGCTTGAGCGGGGTGGACGCGACCCGGGCGATCCTCCGCACGGCACCGTCGGTGGCGATCCTGGTGGTGACGATGGTCGACGAGGACGACTCAGTCTTCACGGCGATGCGCGCGGGCGCCCGAGGCTACGTCCTGAAGGGCGCGGACCCGTCGGACATCCTGCGCGCGATCCACTCGGTAGCCGCCGGCGAAGCCATCTTCGGCCCAGCCATCGCGGCCCGCCTGACCCGCTTCTTCACGGCACCGGCCCCGGCCACGACCCCGTTCCCGGACCTGACGACCCGAGAACGAGAAATCCTCACCCTGATGGCCACGGGCGCGGCGAACACGACGATCGCCGCCCGTCTGGGCTTAACGGAAAAAACGGTCCGCAACAACGTCTCGAACGTCTTCGCGAAGCTGCGGGTAGCCGACCGCGCGGCCGCGGTGGCCCGCGCCCGCGACGCGGGCCTCGGCCAGCCCTAACGGGCAAGCGGTGAGTCTGGCGCAGCGCGCATACCGGATTGCTTACCGGCGGGGGTTTCCTCCTGGTTGGCGGCTCTATAAGGTCGGTCGGCGTGGAGTTTCGCCTGCTCGGTCCGGTCGAGGTCAGCAACGACGGCGGCCGGGTGGGTGTTGGGCGGCGGCATGAACGTGCCGTTCTGGCGATCTTGCTCCTCGAAGCCGGGCAGAGCGTGTCCGTCGCGCGGCTCGTCGAGCTGATCTGGTCCGGTGAGCCGCCGCGCGAGGCCCGTGCCGTGCTGCAGACCTACATCTCCCGGCTGCGGGGGCTGCTCGGCGAGGGGGCGCCGATCGTGCTGCGCAACGGTGCCTACCGGATCGACGTCGACCCGCAGGCCGTCGACGCGCACCGGTTCACCGCGCTCGTGGGCGAGGCGCGCGAGACCGACGATCCGGACACCCGCGGCAAGCTGCTGCGGGACGCCCTCGCGCTCTGGCGCGGGCCCGCGCTCGCCGACGTCGGTCCCGGCCGGGAGCGGCTCGGCGCCCGGCTGGAAGAAGCCCGCAAGACCGCACTTGACCTGCGGATTCTCGCCGACCTCGAGGCCGGTCGGCACGGCGAGCTGGTCGGTGAGCTGACCGAGTTGGCCGCTGGCGCGCCGCTCGACGAGCGGCTGGCCGCCCACCTGATGACTGCGCTGTTCCGCGACGGGCGCCGCGCCGACGCCCTCGCCGTCTACGGCAGAATCCGCGATCGGGTACGCGACCAGCTCGGCCTCGACCCCGGCGACGAGCTCCGGCAGCTGCACACCGCCGTGCTGCGGGACGATCCCGGGCTGCGGCCCGCACCGCCCGGGAAGGGGCCGGCCCAGCTCCCGGCGGCCGTGCCGGACTTCGTCGGGCGGGCGGCCCTGCTCGACCAGCTCGACGGGTTCGTCGCCGACGGCCGCACCACCGCCGCGATCGACGGCGCCGGCGGGGTCGGCAAGACCGCGCTCGCCGTCCGCTGGGCGCACCGCGTCGCCGACCGCTTCCCCGACGGCCAGCTCTTCGTCAACCTCCGCGGCTACGAGGCCGCCCCGCCCGTGCGGGCCGGCGACGCGCTGGCCCGGTTCCTGCGCGCCCTCGGCGTACCCGGTGATCGCATCCCCGTCGACCCCGACGAGGCCGGCGCCCTGTTCCGCAGTGAGGTCGCCGGGCGCCGGGTGTTGATCCTGCTCGACAACGCGGCGACCGCCGAGCAGGTGCGGCCGCTGCTGCCGGGCTCGGCCACCTGCGTCGTCGTGGTCACCAGCCGGGCGCCGCTGAGCGACCTCACCGCCGGCCACGGCGCCCGCCGGCTCACCGTCGACCTGCTCACCGAGCCCGAGGCCGTGCTGCTGCTGCGCACGATCATCGGCGCCCGGCGGGTCGACGCGGAGCCCGATGCCGCCCGCGAGCTGGTGCGCTCGTGCGGACACCTGCCGCTCGCGGTGCGGATCGCCGCCGCGCGCCTCGACGCGGAACCGTCCACAATGCTCCGTGACTATGTCGGCGCGATCGAGGACGACGAGCTTTCCGGTGTACGGGCGACCTTCCGCGCCTCGTACGACCACCTCAGCCCGCCCGAGCAACGCCTGTTCCGCCTGCTCGGCGCGGTCCCGGGCACGGACGTCGACGCACACGCGGCGGCCGCGCTCGCGGGCGAGGAGGCGCCGCTGGACGCCCTGGTCGCGGCCCACCTCGTCACCGAGCCGAGGGCGGGCCGGTTCGGGCTGCACGACCTGCTCCGCGCGTACGCCCGCGAGCTGACCGACCCCGACGAAGCCGCCGCGGCGGTCACCCGCCTGCACACCCACTACCTGGCCACGGCGGACGCCGCCGGCCGCCGTCTCTACCCGCACATGGTCCGCCTGCCGCTCGACGGCCTGCCACCCGCTGCCGGGTTCGCCACCGACCCCGCCGCGCTGGCCTGGCTGGACGCCGAGCACCGCAACCTGCTCGCCGCGATCGGCCACGCGGCCACCACCGGGCCCCGCCGCGCTGCGTGGCAGCTCACCGACGCGTTGCGCGGCTACTTCTGGCAGACCAGCCACACCGTCGACTGGCTCGCCGCGGTCAACGCGAGCCTCGCCGCCGCCGAGGCGGAGGGTGACCCGCGGGCCCAGGCGGCGATGCACACGAGCATCGCGCTGGCCCGGCAGACCCAGGGCGACCTCGCCGGTGCCGCCGCCGCGTTCGCTACGGCTGCCGACCTGTGCGCCGCGGCCGGGTGGTCGCAGGGGCAGGCCGCGGCGGCCGGCAACCTCGGCGTGGTGCTCAAGAACATGGGCGACTTCGCGGGGTCCGCCCGCAGCAGCGAGCGGGCGCTGGAGCTGCACCGGGCCGACAACTCCGCGGCCGGCGAGGCCAGCACGCTGATCACGCTCGGCGGCCTCTACCACGACCTGGGCGAGCTGCGCCGGGCGGCGGAGTGCTCCGTGATCGCGCTGGCGATGCACGAGGAGATCGGTTCGCCGGTCGGGCAGATGATCGCGTTGAACAACCTCGGCGCCGTCGAGCACCTGCTCGGTGAGGCGACCGCGGCCGACCGGTTCGGCGCCGCGATGTCACTGCAGTCGGAGGTGCACTCGGAAGCCCACCTGCTCGGCGGTCTCGCCACCGTGCAGCGTGACCGGGGCGAGCTGACCGAGGCGCTGGCCAACGCCGAGGCGGCGCTGGTCAAGGCCCGCGAGGCGGCCGACCCGATGGTCGAGGGCGACATCCTCTCGCTGCTCGGCACCGTGCACCACCGGCTGGGCGCCCCGGAGCGGGCGATTGCCGAGCACCGCCGCGGGTTGGCGCTGCTCGGTGCGGGCAGCGAGTATGTGCGCACCCGCACCAACGTCGGCCTGGCCGCCGCGCTCCGCGACATCGGCGACCTGACAGAGGCGGCCGCGATCGCCACCGCCGCGCTGACGGACGCCCGGCGCGCCGGACACCGGATCCTCGCCGGAAACGCGCACCTGGTGCTCGGCAGCGTCGCCCTGCGCGTCAACGACGTCGACCGCGCCGTCGAATGTGGACAGCGGGCGCTCACCACCCACCGCGGCACCGGCCACCGCCTCGGCGAGGCCCGCGCCCTGCGCCTGCTCGGCGACATCGCCCGCGCGAACGGCCTGGGCACGATCGCCCGCGAACAATGGCACGCGTCGCTGTCGATCCTGTCGGAGGTCGGCAGCGGCGAGGTGGACGATGTGCTCAGCCGGTCGCGCTAGACCCCTAGGAGCGTGGCGTCCTCAAGCACCAGCGGCGACCACGTCGCGGCTCCCGTCACGCCGTGCTTCGGGTCGATGCCGATGAACCGGGCGCCGGCGAGTCGGGTGACGGTGTGGCGGGCGACCCAGCGCCGCCCACGTCGCCCACCAACGCAACCTTTGCCATAGCCCCCGCCCGATCGCTTGCCAAAAGCGTAGCCAGGTGGCCGAGTTTGCCCCAGCCCTGATCGGCACGAGGTCAGGACGTCGCCGACGCGGCCTGGCGCACCTCTTCCGCGAAGTGGCAGGCGACCGTGCGTTCGCCCAGTGGTCGCAGTGACGGTGTCTGTTCCGCGCAGCGGGACTGCTGGAACCGGCACCGCGTGTGGAAGCGGCAGCCGCTCGGCGGGTCGCTCGGGCTCGGTGGGTCGCCGGCCAGCATGATGCGGCTCGCCAGGCGGCGCCGGTTCCGGTCGACGACCGGAGAGGCAGACAAGAGCGCCTGGGTGTACGGGTGGGCCGGCTCGTCGTACACCGTGTCGGTGTCGCCGACCTCGGCCAGCCGGCCCAGGTACATCACGGCCGTCCGGTCCGCCACGTGCCGCACCACCGACAGGTCGTGTGCGATGAACAGCAGCGCGATGCCCATCCGCTGCTGCAGGTCGCGCAGCAGGTTGACGACCTGCGCCTGCACCGACATGTCGAGGGCCGACACCGGCTCGTCGCAGACCAGCACCCGCGGTTCGAGGGCGAGCGCGCGGGCGATGCCGATGCGCTGGCGCTGCCCGCCGGAGAACTGGTGCGGGTAGCGGTGCATCAGCTCGGGCGCGAGGTTGACCAGGCCCAACAGCTCGGCGACGCGGTCGCGGCGGGCGGCGGCCCCGGTGACCCGGTTGTGCACGACGAGCGGCTCGCCGATCAGCTCCAGCACGGTCATCCGCGGGTCGAGCGACGTGTACGGGTCCTGGAAGACCATCTGCACGTCGGCCCGGAGCAGCCGGCGGTCCCGGCCCCGGACCTTGGTGACGTCCCGGCCGTTGACGACGATGCTGCCCGAGTCCGGTCGTTCGAGGCCGACGAGCATGCGGGCCAGCGTCGACTTGCCGCAGCCGGATTCGCCGACGATCCCGAGCGACTCGCCCGCGCGCAGTTGCACGCTCACGCCGTCGACGGCGCTCACCCGGGCCCGGCGCAGCCCGCCGCGGCCGGTGTGGAACGTCTTGTGCAGGTCCTGGGCGTCGAGCACCAGGTCACCCGGCGACGGCGACATGGCGAACCTCCTCGGAACGGTGGCAGGCGGCCAGCCGGGTGTCGTTGTCGGAGAGCACGGTCAACGGCGGGCGCGTCGTGCGGCACTCGTCGACGACGTACTCGCAGCGGGGGTGGAACGGGCAGCCGGCCGGCTGGTTGGCCGGGCTGGGCGGGCTGCCGGAGATCGCGTGGAGCCGGCCTTCGCGGCGGTCGGCCCGGGGCACGGACCGCAACAGCGCTTCCGTGTACGGATGGGCGGGCCGGCTCAGCAGGTCGTCGGCGCTGCCGGCCTCGACCACCCGGCCCGCGTACATGACCATGACCCGGTCCGCGACCTCGCTGACCACGCCGAGGTCGTGGGTGATCAGCAGGACGGCCATGTCGAGGTCGCGGCGCAGCGAGTCGAGCAGTTCGAGGATCTGGGCCTGCACGGTGACGTCCAGGGCCGTCGTGGGCTCGTCGGCGATGATCAGCTCCGGGCGCAGCGCGATCGCCATCGCGATGAGGATGCGCTGCCGCATGCCGCCCGAGAACTGGTGCGGGTAGTCGGAGATCCGGCGGGCGGGTGCCGGTATCCCGACCTGGGCGAGCAGGTCGATCGCGGCCGCGCGGGCCTGGCGGCGCGACAGGTCACGGTGTTCGCGGAACAGCTCGCCCAACTGGTCGCCGATGGAGAGCACCGGGTTGAGCGCGGAGAGCGCGTCCTGGAAGACCATGGCCATCCGCGTGCCGCGCAGCTTGCGCCGCTGCTGCTCGGACAGGGCGCGCAGGTCGGTGTCGCCGAGCTTGAGGGTCTCGGCCGAGACGGTCGCGTTGGGTGCCGAGAGCCCCATCATCGCGCGGGCGGCCGCCGACTTGCCGGAACCGGACTCGCCGAGGAGCGCGACGAGCTCGCCGCGGGCGACGTCGAGGTCGACGTCGACGACCGCCGGGACGGTGCCGCGCCGGGTCGCGAACGTGACCGACAGGCCCCGCACCTCCAGCGCTCGTGACGTGGAGTCAGCCGATGCATGCATTGCGTGTTCTCCCCAGCAACGAAACGGACGTTCATGCCCGTACTTCGCCGTACTGGCGTCAATGACGCCCGTTCTTCTTTGGCATCTTGACTTCGACGCCGGATTTTTGCAACCCTCCCATGCATCGCCACGCATGATCGCTCCCACCGGAGCGCCGGGCGACGAAATCTGCGAAACAAGAAGGAGGGCTTCGATGCTGGAAAGCGCGAAGCGTTACACCGGCTACACGGCGTACGACTATCTCGAGCCGGGCAAGGACTTCAAGATCTTCGAGTACGCCGAGCAGATCAGCCGGGTGCCGGCTTACCAGGGCCTCGAGCTCTCCGACAGCCAGCGCGAACGGGTCGTCAAGCTGCTCACCGACGAGATCGTCATCTCGCTGCACGACCACGTACAGGTCTTCCCCCGGGACATGGGCCAGTTGCGCGAGCACATCCGGCAGGGCCGCGAACCCACCGGCTACAAGGGCCTGGCCCGCTCAGGCATGACGGCGGTCTTCGACAACGGCATGGACGGCACGTGCTGCATCTCCAGCGACGCCGGCTGGAAGTACCAGGACGTGCTCTTCGACCTCGGCGTGCGGATGGCCGACATCGCGCACCAGGACTACGTCATCAAGGGCGAGACGCTCAAGGACATCTACCACGCGCACGAGACCGGCCGGATGGCACACGTCTTCGCGCTGGAGGCCGCGACGCCGATCGAGAACGAGGTCGACCGGCTCGACGTGCTCTACGGCTTCGGCGTGCGCCAGATCGGCATCGCCTACTCCGAGTCCAACTACCTCGGCAGCGGCCTCAAGGAGCGCGGCGACGGCGGCCTCACCTACTTCGGCGAGAAGGCCGTCGAGCGGATGAACAAGCTCGGCTTCGCCATCGACATCTCGCACTCCGGCGACCGCACCGCGCTGGAGACCGTCCAGCACTCGACGAAGCCGGTGTTCATCACGCACTGCGGCTCCCGCGAGGTGTGGCCGACCAACCGCATGAAGCCCGACGCCGTCATCAAGGCGTGCGCCGAGCGCGGCGGTGTCCTCGGCCTCGAGGCCGCCCCGCACACCACGCTGTCCGCGGCCCACCCGCGGCACTCCCTCGAGTCGGTCATGGACCACTTCACGCACTGCGTGGACCTGATCGGCATCGACCACGTCACATTCGGGCCGGACACCCTGTTCGGCGACCACGTAGGCCTGCACAAGGCTTTCGCGAGCAACCTGTCCACAAAGGAGGCCCACGGACGCGTGGAGTTCCCCGAGGTGGAGTACGTCGACGGCCTGGAGAACCCGGCCGAGTGTTTCTACAACATCATCGGATGGTTGGTCAGCCACGACTACTCGGACGACGAGATCCGCAAGGTCGTCGGCGGCAACACCATTCGCGTCCTGGAGGAGGTCTGGGTCTAGATGCGCCTTCGTCACCCCCTGATCGCGGTCGCCGCCGTCGCGGCGATGGCCGCGCTGGGCGCCTGCAGCCCTAGCGCACCCGATAGCAGCAACGCCGGCGGGGCGAGCGACGCCACGCTGACCATCGCGACGACCACCGACGTCGTCAACTTCAACCCCCTGATCGGCAACAGCCGCACCGACAACTGGATCACCAGCCTGATGTACCCGCGGCTGCTGTCCATCTCGGCCGACGGTGCCAAGTCGCCGCTGCTGGCCAAGGACTACGGGTTCACCAACCCGACGACCGCGTTCTGGAACCTGCGGGACGACATGAAGTGGAGCGACGGCAAGCCGGTCACGGCCGACGACGTCGCCTTCACCATCAACTCGATCCTGCGCGACAAGCCGGCCGGCAACACGACCTACGGCCAGCTGGTCAATGTGGACTCGGCGTCGGCGCCGTCGCCGACCCGCGTCGAGCTCAAGCTCAAGAAGCCCGACTCGACGGTGGTGACCGAGGTCGGCTTCTGGATGAACGTCGTCCCGAAGCACGTCTTCGAGCCGAGCGGCAACGTGGCGAAGTTCGCCAACGACAAGGACTGGGTCAGCTCCGGTCCGTTCAAGCTCACCAGCGTCGCCAAGGGGCAGAGCTACACCCTGGAGCGGGTCACCCCGTACCCGTTCGCGCCCAACAACACGCCGGTCGTGAGCAAGATCGTCTATCGGGTGTACCCGGACATCAACACCGAGATCCTGGCGCTGAAGAACGGTGAGGTCGACCTCATCGCCAACGCGCTGCCGCCGGCTCAGGTCAAGAACCTGCAGGGCACGCCGGGCATCAAGGTGCAGGAGATCCCGGGCCTCGGGTACGCGCACATGACGTACAACATGAAGCACCCGGCGCTCGCGGACGTCAAGGTGCGGCAGGCGCTCGCGCACGCCGTCAACTACGAGGCGATCCGCTCGGTCGTGCTGCAGGGACAGGGCGTCAGCACCGGGTCGAGCCCGATCCCGCCGGTGCTCAAGGAGTTCGCCGACCCCACGAGCAAGGAGTACGAGTTCGACGTCGAGAAGTCGAAGCAGCTCCTGACCGAGGCCGGCTACGGCCCAGGCAAGCCGCTGACGCTGACGATGATCTACTCGTTGCAGGACGCGGTGACCTCGCAGTGGGCCAACCTGGTCAAGGACGACGCGGCCAAGGCCGGCATCACGATCAACCTGCAGGGCATGGACCGCAACACCTACCTCGCCAAGACCGACGCGGGTGAGTACGACATCTACGCCGGCAACTTCGCGATCATGGACGACCCGACGACCAACATGGCGTTGACCTACCTCCCCGGTGGGGCGATCAACTACACGCTGGTCGACGACCCGGCGCTCAACTCGCTGATCACCCAGGCGCAGGGCACCACCGACAAGGCCGCGCAGAAGCAGTTCGTGCAGCAGGCGGCCAAGCTGGTCCGGGACAACGTCTACGACAACGTCATGTACATGCAGAACCTCTACGTCGCGCACAGCGACAAGTGGAGCGGCTTCGTCGTCAAGCCCAGTGAGCTGCTGTCGGTCGTCGACCCGCAGTCGCTCGCGAACGCCAAGAAGAGCTGACGGAGAACTGAGATGACCCAGGTTGTCCGATTCACGGCGCGCCGGATCGGCAGGGCGCTGCTGACCGTGTGGTTCGCGGTCACGGTCACCTTCCTGCTCCTCCGGCTCCTGCCGGGCGACCCCGCGCTCGCGGTGGCCAGCCCGAACATGACGCCGGCGGCGCGGTTGGAGCTGTTGAGCCAGTACGGCCTGGACGATCCGCTGTTCGTCCAGTACGGCAAGTACCTCTGGCAGCTCCTGCACGGCAACCTGGGCATCTCGTTCGCCCGGCAGGTCCCGGTCACCGAGGTCCTCATGGAGCGCCTTCCGTGGACCCTGCTGCTGACCTTCTCCTCTCTGCTGCTCACGGTCGCGGTCGGCATCCCGCTCGGGGTGCTGGCCGCGACCCGGCCCCGCGGCTTCCTCGACCGGTTCACCCAGGTCGGTGGCGTCATCGGGCAGTCCCTGTTCGTGCCGAGCGTCGGCATCTTCCTGCTGTTCTTCCTCGGCCTCCAGCTACATCTGCTGCCGATCGGCGGCTCCTACTCCCCCGGCGTGTACGGCGCGGCGTGGTACCTCGACGTCGCCAAGCACCTCGTCCTGCCGTGCGTCAGCCTGATGCTGGTCCAACTCGGCTCGTACGTGCTGACGCTGCGCTCCACGCTCATCGACGCGCTCGGCGAGGACTACTGCGTGCTCGCCCGGGCGAAAGGCATGCCCAACCGCAAGGTCGTCTGGAAGCACGCGCTGCGCAACGCGCTGCTGCCGACCACCACGCTGATCGGCCTGCAACTCGGCTATCTCGTCGGCGGCGCGGTGCTGACCGAGACCGTCTTCGCCTACCCCGGCATCGGGCGCGGCATCTACGAAGCGGTCACCCAGCTCGACTTCCCGGTCCTGCAGGGCGCGTTCGTGCTGCTCGCGCTGACCGTCGTGATCGCCAACATGCTGACGGACCTGGCCTACGGCGTGCTCGACCCGAGAGTGAGGACGGCATGACGACAACTGTTGCCGGTCTCGACAGCGTCACCAACGACCAGGTCACCGCGGCCCGGGCGACCTGGGCGGCCTTCCGCCGCAACCCGCTCGGCATGGTGTCCGTCGGCATCCTGGTGGTGCTGGTGGTCGTCGCCATCTGCGCGCCGCTGATCGCCGAATATCCCAGCGGGTACGGCGACGCGGTGCTCCAGGGCCCGTCCGGCGCGCACTGGTTCGGCACCGACAGCCTCGGGCGCGACATCTTCGCCGAGGTGGTCTGGGGAGCCCGGCTCAGCATCGTGATCGCCGCCCTCTCGTCGGCCCTCGCGATCGCCATCGGTGTCGTGGTCGCCGTGCTCGGCGCCTACTTCCCCAAGGCCGACGCGGTCATCGGCACGATCGTCGACCTGTGCCTGTCGCTGCCCGTACTCCCCCTGATGATCCTCGTCGCGGCGCTCGCCGGGCCGAGCCTGATCACGCTCGTCCTGGTCATCGCGTTCTTCTCGTGGCCGGAGGTGACCCGGGTCGTCCGGTCGCAGGCGCTCTCGGTGGTCCGGCTGCCCTACATGGACGCCGCCAAGCTGACCGGCGGCTCCTCGTTCTGGATCATCCGCAAGCACCTGCTGCCCGCGGTCGCGCCGGTCATCGTCGTCTCGGTCGTGCTCACCGCGTCGCGCGCCGTGCTCTCCGCCGCCGGCCTGGCGTTCCTCGGTCTCGGCGACCCCAACAGCTGGTCCTGGGGCCGGATCCTCTACGACGCACAGCAGTCCGGTGCGATGCAGAGCGCCTGGTGGACCACGTTGTTCCCGTCGCTGGCGATGCTCCTGCTCGTCGTCTCGGCCACCCTCATCTCGATCGCGTACAACGACGCGCGCAACCCGCGCGCCCGGGAGGACTAGTCCATGCTGGACACTCAACGGCTGCCGGCCGCCTTCTACGCGGCTCTCCAACAGGACATCCGGGCCGCGTTGGCGGCGGAAGGGCTCGACGCGGTCGTCGCCGACCACCACGACGACGTCGCCTACCTGACCGGGTTCTTCCACCACCCCAACGAGCGGCCCGCGGTGGTGCTGGTGCCGCGGGACGGGCCGACGCTGCTGCTCGTGCCGGAGCTGGAGCGGGAGTACGCGCTCGCCCAGCACGCGGCCGCGGAGCTGGTCGCGTATCCCGAGTTTCCGGGGCTGAAGTCGCCGATCAGCTACCTCGGGGCGGCCGCGGTTGTCCGGGGGCGGATCGGTTACTCCGGCGGCCTCAGCGTCGAACGGCTCGACCAGCTCCGGGCTGCCTTCCCGCACGCCGAGTTGGTGCGGTCCGAAGTCGTCATGCACGCGCGCTACGTCAAGCGGCCCGAGGAGGTCGCTCTGCACGCCGAGGCGGCCCGGATCACCGACCTCATGCTCGTCGCCGGGCGCGCCCTCGTCGAGGAGGCCATCACGGCGGGCGGTGAGCTACCCAGCGAGGCCGAGATCGCCGCGCACATCGGCACCGTCGGCACGTCCACGATGTACGCCGACCACGCCGAGGTCGTCGTGGTCTCGTTCCTCGCCGGCGGGCTGGTCTACTCGGGCGCGAACAGCGCCCGCCCGCACGCCCTGCCTTCCGGGCACCGGCTTCAGCCGGGCGAGACGTTCATGCTCTCGCTCGGCTGCGCGGTCGGCGGCCGGTTCGTCGAAGGAGAAAGAACGTTCATCCTCGGAGAGCCGAGCGAGGAACAGCGCCGCTACTACCAAGCGGTGCGGGAGGCGCAGGCCGTCGGCGGGGCGGCACTCAAGCCCGGCCTGCCGTGCTCGGAGGCCAACCGGATCTGCCTCGACGTGATCCGCGACGCCGGGCTCGCCCAGTTCCTGCGCCACCGGCAGGGGCACGGCATCGGCGTCGGCATGCACGAGGCACCGTGGCTCTCCGACGGAGACGACACCCCGCTCGCGGCCGGCATGGTCGTCTCCAACGAGCCGGGCATCTACATCCCGGGCCACGCCGGCTACCGCATCTCCGACTCGATGCTGATCACCGAGGACGGCGCACGGCCCTTCACCTCGTACCCCCGTGGTCTCGACGACATCGTCATCTCGCTCTGATCTGGAAGGAACTCCCGTGCGGCTGAGAATCAACGACAACGAGCTCGAGGTCGAGGTCTTCGGCGCCGACGACGCACCGGTGCTGATCGCGCACCACGGTGCGCCGGGCCTCGGCTCCCGGGCCGAACCGCGCGCCACGTTCGCGCCGTTCGCCGACACGTTCCGGGTCATCGTCTTCGACGCGCGCGGATCCGGCGTCAGCGAAGGCAACCCGCCGTTCAGCCACGAGCAGTGGGTGGCCGACGTGGACGGTCTGCGGGAATGGGCCGGCGTCGAGTCGTTCGTGATGGCCGGCGGCTCCTACGGCGGTTTCATCTCGATGGAGTACGCGATCCGCCATCCGTCACGGGTGCGCGCGCTGGTGCTGCGCGACACCTCGGCCGACCACGAGAACGACAAGGCCGCGCGGGCCAACGCGCTCTCCTCTGATCGCGTGACCATCGACCTGCCGAAGTTCGACCGGATCAACGACGGCACGGTCTGGGACGACGACGACCTGCGCGACTGCTGGCGGGAGATCCTGCCGTTGTACGACCACGTCTACGACCCCGCCAAGGTGATCGAGAAGGTCGAGGCGACGCCGTACCGCTACCAGACGCACAACTACGCCTTCTCGGTTAACATCCCCAACTACGACATCAAGGCCCAGCTCCACAAGATCACTTGTCCGACGCTGGTGACTGTCGGCCGCGACGACTGGATCACCCCGGTGGCGAGCAGCGAGGTCATCGCATCGATGATCCCCAACGCTAGGCTGGTCGTGTTCGAGAAGTCCGGTCACTCCCCACAGGTCGAGGAGGCGGAGCTGTGGCGGCAAACGGTGCGCTCGTTCTTGCACGAGGTCGGTGCGGATGACCGCTAACGGCCCCCTCGACGAGCTCGACCGCCGGATCGTCGCGGCGCTGCAGAGCGACGGCCGCGCCAGCTGGACGGAGATCGCGGAGCTGTCCGGCAGCTCCGTGGCGACCGTCGCGCGGCGCGGCCAGGCGCTGCTGCGCGACGGCGTCGTCAGCGTCGCCGCCGTGCCCCGCAACAACCATCCCGGGCCGGCGGACCTGTTCGTCCTGCGCATCACCTGCGCACCCGGCACCCAGTTCGAGGTCCTCGACGAGCTGGTCCACCATCGCGACCTGCGTTTCCTCGGGCTGGTCACCGGGCCGTACGACATCCTCGCCGAGCTCAACCTGCGGCGCGAGGACTCGCTGCTCTCCCGCATCGTCGACGAGATCCTCGCGATCGACGGCGTGCAGCGCTGCGACACCGACCTCACGCTGCACGTCTACAAGGTGGCCAGCGACTGGTCCCGGCAGCTGCTCACCGACCAGCCACCGGACACGGTCGCCGAGGCGCACCAGTGCGACCCGGGCCACTTCGACGACGTCGACCACCAGATCGTCGAGCTCATGCGCGAGGACGGCCGGGCCAGCTTCCGCACCGTCGCCACCGCCATAGGCCTCAACGAGAGCACCGTGCGGCGCCGCTTCGAGACCCTGCTCGGCCGGGGCTGTCTCCAGGTCACCACCCTGGTGCCGGCCGCCGCGATGGGCTTCGAGTCCGAGGTGATACTCAACATCACCGTCGCACCGGCGTTCGTGGAGACGGTCGCGCGTACCCTCGCGAGTTATCGGGGTGTCCGCTACGTAGCCGCGATGCTGAGCCACAACGCGCTGATGTGCGAGCTGATACTGCCGACCACCGAAGACCTGTTCGCGTTCACCACCAACACGCTCGGCCGCCTGGAAGGCGTGCAAGGGTGGACGGCAAGCGTGGTCCTGTTGGTCCTGCGCCGCGGCTTCGTCGAAACGCCGTGGTGGCGCGACAAGCTCACCCGCGGCCCCGCCTCCTGAGCGCGCGTCAGGCCTTGAGTGCCTTGGCCCGCGCCTTGACGAACGCGGCTTCCGGGGTCTTCTCCGCCGCCCAGGTCCACGGTGGATCGACCATGTAGGGACCGATCGCGGCGAACACGGCCTTGTTGTCGGCGTGCCGGTCGGCCTTGTAGAGCGCGTAGGCCAGATAGTTGAGGTCGCCGTGCCAGCCGTCCCGGCGGTTGGGCCGGGCGAACCACCGCTGCAGGGCCGCGTCGAGCTCGGCCTGCACCACCGGGTCGCGTCGCCAGTAGCGGGTCACGGCAACCGACTGCTTGACCGACAGCTCGCGGCGCATCATCCACATCGCCCACTCGGCGGACGCCGCCAGCGGCAGCGCCAGCAACGGCGACCCGTCCGGCGCGGTCGCGGCGGCCTGGCGCGCGAACGCGAACATCTCCTCGTGGGAGCCGTGCCACTTGTGGCAGAGGTACATGAACTTCATGTTGTGCGCCTCGACGTGGCCCGGGTCCCGCGCGACCACCTCGGCCCAGCAGCGCTCCACATGGTCACGCGGGGCGTTGAGCGCGGTCGCGAGCAGCAGGCGATGCGCCCAGGGCATGGGGTCGGCGGGCGCGAGGCTCACGGCCCGCTCGTAGATCGGCACGGCGAGCACCAGCAGGCGCTGGAACTCCGCGCCGGCGTCACGGCCGACCGTGGAGGCCCAGCCGCTGCCACGCACCTCCCAGGCCCGGCTGATCAGCGACCGGCCACGGACCAGAAGGGCGTCGGGGTTGTCAGGCTCCGCGCGGGCCCAGGCGTCGACCCAGGTCGCCTCCTCCACGGGCTGGTCCGGGCTTGGCGTGCCGAGCGTCGCCTCGGAGAGCACCCACGCGTAGCGCGACCGCCTGTACTCGTCGCCGGCCGCCGACGCCATCAGGTCGCGGGCGGCCGCCCAGTCACCGCCGCCGACGAGGTCGTCATGGGCCTTGCGCAGCGCTTCGTCGTCCTGCGCCGGATGCGTGTCGACCACGATGCTGGGCGCGGCCTCGGCGCGCTTGAAGATTCCCACGGCGCGGACCTTAGCCGATCATGTCTCGTCCGTGGTGCCGGTGGTTTCGACCCGAGCGATGAGCAGCTTGAGCCGTCCGATCTCCGCGGCCAGCGCGGCGTCGCCGGCCTCGGTGAGCGTGACCCAGGTCCGCCCGCGCTTCCCCTCGTAGCCTTTCTCGACCTCGACCAGCCCGGCGGTCTCCAGCACGCCGAGGTGCTGGGAGAGGTTGCCGGCGGTCAGCGCCAACTGACTGCGCAGATAACCGAACTCGACCCGACGGGCCTCGTGCGCGATGGTGAGGATGCCCAGCCGAACCCGCTGGTGCACGACGTCGTCGAGCCCGGTGACGGGATGCGGGGTCACGCCCTCGTCGTTGTCCACCCGGTTCACCGGGCCCGCCGCAGCCGCTGCGCCCCCGCGAACCCGAGGGCGCCCAACGCCAGCACGCTGCCACTGATGATCAGCGGCGGCGCCTCGGACCAGCCGCCACCCCAGTAGGTGTCCCAGCCGAAGTTGATCGGCACCAGAACCACCGCGAGGTAGCCGAGGGCGAACAGCAGCAGAGCGACGTTCCGCTCGAGCCAGGCCAGCACCAGCAGCGCGACCCCGATCGCACCGAGGGGCGTGAGCAGCCGGAACAGCACCTGGACGGAGGTCGGCGGATGAAGCAGGTCCTGCGGGTCGCGCACGATCCAGCCGCCGGCGCCGACGGCAATCAGGCCGAACACCACGACCGTGGCGGCGACGCCGCTGATCGCGTACGGCAGCACCCGCACACCGACACCTCGGTCGCGGGCCACTGCCACGTATCCGCGGGTGATCACGATGTAGGCGACCACCATCGCGACCAGCCAGTAGATGTCCACGCCCGGGTCGAAGACCTTGCACGTCTCACCACCACCGGCAACGGGCTGGCAGTCCCGCGTGATCGGGCGACTCACCCGGGTAACCGGAATCGCCACGAACGTCACCACGGCCAGCACCAGCAGCGGCAACCAGGTCACCCGCTGCGCGATCCGCACCCGGCGCGCAAGCCCACGCACCTCACCCAACAGCCGCCGAGCATCTCCCCCGGCCGGCACCGCGTCAGAAGTCATACCAACAGGTTTCCATCACAAACCTGTTTGCGCTAGTCCCAATCTCAGACGACCTGGAATCGCGGTCGCGTCACGTCGACGCTCCCTTCCGCCGCCGAGGGCGCACCGCACGCTGTTCGGGGAAGGTCAAGCCGAAGCGAACCGCGGCCAGACGCACGGACGCGGTCACTACCACGCAGGCGAGCCCCGCGATCAAGGTCGGTGTGCCGAACTCGGCGAGCAGGATGAATGTCCCCGCCCCAGCCCCGGCGGCAACTGCGTAGAGAGTGCCGACCTGGAGGAAGGAGATCGGCAGGTTCAGGATGACGTCGCGCAGCATTCCGCCTCCGATGGCTCCGATGACACCGACGACCAGCGCCCCGGCTTCGCCGACGCCGAGAGACAGCGCCTTCGAGGCCCCGATCGCGCCGAACAGGCCCATGACGACCGCGTCGAGCACTGTGATCAGCCAGTCCGCTCGCGCGAACACCGGGTGCAGCATCATGCCGATGATGGCTGCGGCGCCGGCCACCAGCAGGTACCAGTTCTTCCAGACGACGACAGGCCGCTGATTGAGCACAACGTCGCGGAGCAGGCTGCCGCCGAGCGAGACGGCGAGACCGATCACGATGACGCCGAGCACGTCGATGCGGCGATGTCTCTCTCCTGCCGCGAACAGGGCGCCCTGAATGCCGCCGAGTCCGGTGGCGAGGAGCTCGATCCACAGCGCCACCTGAAATGGCGTGCTGGACATGGGGTCACACTCCGGGGGTCCGGGGCCGGCTCACGTGGCGTCTGCGAGCCGGCCCGGAGGTGAAGTGGTCGATGCGTCAGCGAGCGCTGCCGAGAGCGTTCTGTGCGGCGGTCGCGATGACGTCGGAGACGACGCCGGACTGCGTCATGAACAGGGCGTGGCTGGCCGAGACGTTGGTGATCTCCGCTCCGGCGCGCTGGGCCATGTGCTGCAGCATCGCCTGGTCGAAGGACTTGTCCTCCGTCGCGATTACGGCCCAGCTCGGCTTGTCACGCCAGGCGGCGTTCTTCACCGGCGTCGCGAACACGGCCATGTTGATGGGCACCTGCGTGTCGCGGAGGAAGGCGGCGTCCGCGTCGCTGGTGTCCGCTGCGAAGCCGGCCTTGAACTTGTCGTAGTTGAGGAAGCCATATCCGTCCTCGACGACGTCGATGACGAAGTCGGGCGTTGCGGCGAATCCCTCGTATTGCTGCGAGGTGGTCTCACCCGCGTCGGGCACCAGCGCCGACACGTAGACCAGCCCGGCGACCTTCGGGTGAACTCCCGCCTCGGTGATGACCGTGCCGCCCCAAGAGTGGCCAACGAGAATCGTCGGGCCGTCCTGCAGGTCGAGCACCCGCGTGGTCGCCGCGACGTCGTCCTCCAGCGAGGTGAGCGGGTTCTGCACGACCGTGACCCGGTAGCCCCGGGCCGTCAACTTGTCGTACACGCCGCGCCAGCCCGAACCATCAGCGAACGCGCCGTGCACCAGCACGACATTTTTGATCTCTTGACCGGTGGTGCTCATGAGGCTCGTCCTTCCGTTTGCCGCGCCCGGCGTTGCCCCGGAGCGGGTCTCGTGAGTCGGCGGCCACCGTCTCCGGTGTGCAATATACTGCACATCGGATGTGGCAACAAGGCTTCATTGACGGACCCCGTCGCCGGGTATGTAATATGTTGCATGCCAGTTCCCCACGTCTCGGACGCCATCCCTCGGGTGTTGCTGCGGGACAACGCCTTTCACTCCATCCGCGACGCGATCGTCGACGGCACGCTTGTGCCCGGGGAGCGGCTCAACGACGCCGATCTGGCCAGGTGGCTGGGAGTGAGCCGCACTCCGGTGCGCGAGGCGCTGGCCCGGCTCGAAGAGGCTGGCCTGGTCCAGACCAAGCCCGGCCGCTACACGATGGTCAGCCCGTTGGACGTTCGCACCGCGCGCGCAGCGCAATCGGTCACGGCAGCCATGCACGAGTTGGCAGTGCGTGAGGCGATACCCCATCTGTCGCCCGGTGACATCGCGGCCATGCGCGCGGCCAACAGCCGATTCGCAGCCGCGTTGCGATCCGGCGACGTCGACGCGGCGATCAGCTCGGACGACGAGTTCCACGGCATCGCGGTGGCAGCATCAGCGAACTCCGCGATCCACGCTGTGCTGGAGCAGTTCACCCCGCTGCTCCGCCGGCTCGAACGGGTGCGCTTCTCCTCGGTGAGCGGACGCGACTCAGTGGCTCAGCACGATCGCATCATCGACCTGTGCGAGGCCGGGGACGTCCAAGCCGCGGCGAGCGCGGCACGCGACAACTGGATGAGTCTGGACGCACTGTTCAATCCCGAACCGACTGGCTAGCCGTGGTCGAAGGGCCGGGAGCGTTGGCTCCCGGCCCTTCGTGTTCGTGCGGCTGCTCGTTAACCGGCCGCCGCTGGGTTGGTCACGTCGACGGTCAGCACGTTGCCCGTCTGGGCGGTGACCGTGGCCGTCACGCCGTGGCCGGCGACCTTGACGCTGTTCTGCGGGTTGGCGGTGCTGTAGTACGCCGTCGGGTCGCTGTCGTCGAACGTCGGCTTGCCGGCGTTGGCCGGGGCGCAGGCCGCCACGGTCTGCACCGTCTGTGCACCACCCTTGCCGGCCAGCACCTCCTTGTGCAGGCACATCTCCGGCACCATCTGGGTGCCGAAGGTGGCGTCGAACGGCTGGCGACGGTTGCTCGGCGCGGTGCCGTCGGGATAGGTGAACGGCGCCGGTCGGGCGTCCACCGGGAGCGAGAGACCCGTACCCGGGTGTTCCGAGGTGTTGTTGTCCTCGACCGTGTGGTCCACGTACCAGACCAGCATGCCGGGCCGGAACGAGAAGAACTCGACCCTGTTCGGCGCGGTGTACGCGTAGCTGAACTGGTATGGGCCGGTGCGCAGCGTGTCGTCGTAGCCGACCCACTGCCGGTTCTCGAGCAGGTAGTAGCGGTCGGCGGTGGCCGTCACCGTGCCGGTCGCCCGCTGCCACAGGCCCGTCGCCGTCCAGTCACCGGGCTGCTCGACGTTGTCGGAGAACAGCGTCGTGCCGCCGGCCTTGGCCACGATGTCGTCGAGGAACGCACCAGCGAAGTGGACACCGCCGTCCGTCTGGTACCGGAACCGGAAGTGGGTCGCGGCGCCGCCGGCGTCGTACGAGAACCGCAGCGTGGTCCAGCGTCCGTTGGACGAGCCGGTCACCGGCTGCCCGACGCGGGTCCAGCTGTCGCCGCCGTCGGTCGAGTATTCACCGTAGAGATAGTCGTATCCGGACTCGATGTCGTACCACGCCTGGGTGGTGACGGTGACTCGGCTGGCGGCCGGCACGGCACGCGACAGCGACTCGTTGAGGTGGTCGGCACTGCCGGTCCACCAGGCGTACTGGCCCGAAGCCGGCGTGGTGTAGGTCTTGGACGTCGTCGCGGAGGGCAGGTTCACCTTGATCGCCTGAGCGTTGGCGGCGTTGGCGTCCTGAGCGGGGTCGAGCAGGAACGTGCCGCTCTGGCCGAGGGCGACGTCGCGGTAGTCGAGCCAGCCGAGGAAAAGCTTCTCCTCGGGACCCATCAGGCCGGGCGTCGTGCCGATGCCCTCGTTGGCCTCCGCGCCGTGGCCGAGCCAGGAACCCGAGCTCATCAGGGTCCAGAACGCGGTGCCGTTCTCGCCGCCGGCGGTGTCGTAGTAGTCCGGCAGGCCGAGGTCGTGGCCGAACTCGTGGGCGAACACGCCCAGCCCGCCGTTCTCCGGCTCCGTGGTGTAGTCGCCGAGCCAGTAGTTCGACCCGCCGATCCGGGCGCCGCCGGACAGGTTGTGGTGGCCCGCGACGGTGGGGCCGGTCAGGCCGTAGTCGCCGCCGTTCACGTACCAGCGGTGCGACCAGATCGCGTCTTCACCCTGCGCGCCGCCGCCGGCGTCCTCGCCTTCACCGGCGTGGACAGCCTGGAAGTGGTCGATGTAGCCGTCCGACTCGTCGTAGTTGCCGTCGTTGTCGAAGTCGTACCGGTCCCAGACGTCGAACTGAGCCAGGTACGCATTGATCTGGTCGGGCGTCATGGACGCGAGCGCTTTCTGGTACCAAGCGTTGCCGGTGTCCTGGATGAACGCCCACGAGCCACCGTTGTCCTCGATGGCGTTGTCGCCGTAGTAGGACGCGTTGTAAGGGACCTGCACCCAGTCGCTGACGGTGTTCGTCACCGAGTACTTGCCCGAGGAAAGGTCTTCGTAGAAGCGCTTCATGGACTCGCCGGAGCCGTTGAACAGCTCCTCGTAGTGCGCGGTGTTGAAGTCGGCAGCCCAGGTGGTGGAGTTGTCCGCCGAACGGTCCGGCTGGGGGATCTCGTTGTGCAGCGGGCCGGGGACGGTGCCGTAGCGACCCACGGACTGCGTACCGAACTCCGACAGAATGGTGAAGATCTTGTCGGTCTTCTCGAACGCGACCTCGACGACGTTGTTCGTCGCGGCGTCGACCGTGACGTTGCCCTTCGCGTCGATCTTCGCGTCGCCGCGCGCCACTTTGGCGAGCGCGGCCTTCCGCTTCTCGGTCCAGGCCTTCGTCTGCGGGCCGGGACGGTTGTCCGGCCGGTGTGCCGCTACCGAAGCTTGGGTGGTGCCGTCGTTCGCGACCCGTTCAGCGCTGGCCGGGAGCTGCAGTGCAGCGACCGCCAACGCCACACCGGTCACCCCGACGACAGCAGAGCTGGTGAGCTTCCTCATCGAGTGGGTTCCTCCGGGGGTGGACGTACAAAGTGCCCCCGCGCCGCATGCGTCCTCAACCAGCGCGCGGGAGATACCAACACAGCGCCGAACGGCCAGGACGTGTCACAGACCTGTCTCGATCGATCGGGCCGCTGTGAGGTATCAGAGAGGTCGCTTGAACGCGAGAACGGCTCCGCCCGAACCGCGCGGAATCGGGTCGCATACAGCGAACCCCGTCCACCAGACCGTGCAGTGATGTCGATGTGCGTCCTTGCTCATGGTCTGGTGTTACCGTGAGCGGGCTTCAGCGGGACGAATCCCGAGACGGCGGTTGCCATCGCCAGCGCCGTCCTGGAGTTGACTTTTCGCTTGCGCATGGCCGAGTTGACGTGTGCGTCGACCGTTCTGATGGAGAGTCCCAGCGCGTTGGCGATCTCCCGGTTGGTCCGACCAGTGGCGAGCAGGCGGACCACCTCCGACTCTCGTGGCGAGAGGTCGTCGCCGTAGCCTCGCGGACCCCGTCGTGGCCTCCCTCGTTGGCGGTCGTGCTCCGACAGCACACGTTGTGTCCGCTCGGCGTCGCCGTGCGCGCCCAGGTCGGCCAAATCCTGTTTGACCTGCGCCAGCAGGTGCACACCGTCGTCCCGGTGCGCGGTGGTGAGCAGGCAGCCGCCCTGGCGTTTGCGGGCCAGCAGCGCGTCGTACGGCCTGGGCAGGGCCTGCCAGGTGTCCGCGGCCTGACCGTACAGCTCGGCTGCCCGTGTCGCCTCGCCGGAGCCTTCGGCGAGGATGGCCCGGCACAGCAGGAGGGCGGCCTGCCCGGCGGGTGCATGCCGGTCGCCAAGGTTCCGGGCGTAGGTGGTCACCAGCGCGGTCGCTTCGTTCATCCGGCCAGCCAACAAGAGTGCCTGTACGCGGACCGGCGCGAGGTCTGTGGCGTACAGCCAGATCTTCTTCTCAGTGACCAGCCGCAGGGGCCCTTCGGTCCACTCGAGCGCGTCCTCGATCCGGCCAGCCAACAGGTGCAGGCGGGCCAGCCCGACGGCCGGCGTCAGCGACGGATCGATGAGGACGCCACCGCCACGGCCCAACTCGACCGCTGACCGGAACGTCTGCTCCGCGTCGGCCCAGTCGCCAGCAGCGGTTTGCAGCAGACTGGTGATCAGCAGTGAGTCAACCTGGATTGTCGGTTCGTCGTCGAGCCCGGCCAGTGCGGTGGCACGATCGGCCAAGCCGTCCCAGGCGCCGGTGAACCAGTCCAGCCGTAGGTTGATCGACTGGCACTGGTCCTGCAGCCGCTGGTATCCGTGCGTCCGCGCCAGCCGGGAGGCCAGCGTGATGCGATATCGGGCCTCGTCGTAGCGGCCCCACTGCATCGCCGCCTCGGCCAGGTTGGCATTGCCGCGGGCGATCTGGGACAGCTCGTCCGCGGTACCCCCCTCGGTCGGGAACACCGCGGCGGAGGCCCAGCCGGCGTCATCGCCCAGAACCAGCAGGATGGTGGCCCGGTCGGCGTGCACCGCCAGGCGGTTGGGCGCTGGCGTCGAGGGGTCGGCCACGATGGTGGCCGCCCGGTCCAGCCAGCGCCGATAGTCGCCGGCCGAACTGTGGGTGGTGCTCAGCCAGCTGAGCATGATCGTCGCGTGCAGGTCCTCCAACGGCCGCTCGGCCAGGTCCGGGATGGCTTGCTCCAGCACCAGGTAAGCCGCGGCGAACTCGCCGGTGTGCAGCAGCATCCGTCCCAACTGCCAGCCGATCAGGCCGCGCTCGGTGGAGGTGAGGGCGGGATCGTCGCGCACCCGTCGCAGCACCTCGACCAGACCGCGCAGGAGCGCCTGGTCGACCCAGACCATCAGTAGGGGAATCTTGCCGATCAACCGAACCATCGTGGCGGCCGGCAGGTCGACGTGGGTCAGCAACTCATGGAGTATGCCCGCGACTGTCCGCGGGTCGCCGGAGGACATCGCCAGATCGGCGGCGTGCTCGGCGTAGCGGCACCACTCGTCGACCGCACCGGCCTCCCGGAAATGCCGCTGCAACTGGACGGCCGGCGGCCGCGACAGGCCCTCCAGCACCTGGCCGGCGCGAAGGTGCTCGCCGCGGCGTTGCCGGCTCGGGATCGACTCGTACACCGCCCGGCAAGCCAGGGCGTGCCGGAAGCTCAGTCGTCCAACCGCATCCTCCTGCAGCAGCCGACTGTCCAGCGCCTCGACAACCGCCTGTGAGCGCTGGCTCTCCGGCAGGTCACACACCGCCAGCAGGATGGCCTCTTCGACCGGATCGCCAAGCACCGCGGCCGCCCGCAACACCTCCTGCGCGCTCGCGCTCAACCGGTCCACGCGTTCCAACACCGCATCCCGCACACTGGGCGGCACAGCGATGTCCTCCAGTGCCCGCCGCAGCCACTCGCCGTCCTGGGTCACCAAGTCTGCCCGGTCACACAGCAACCGCACCGACTCCTCGATCGCCAGAGGCAAACCTTCGGTGTGCTCGCGCAGGAATGCGGCGAACGCCCCGGAAACCGGTTCATCGTCCAACATGGACGACACCAGCCGTCCGGTTTCCACCACGTCCAACGGGGCCAACTGCACGAGCAGTCGGGCCATTCCCTCGGGCAACCGGCTGGCCAACCACCGCAGCGACGAGTCGGCTGGCACGTCCTCCGGTCGGTATGTCAGTACCAGGCTCGGCTTCGGTCCGCGGCGCGCTGTCAGGAACAACAGGAACTCCAGCGTCGCTTCATCCGCCCAGTGCACGTCCTCCAGCACCAGAACCCGCAAACCTAACCGGTCCAGCACCTCGGCCAGCGCCCGGAACAAGCGGTGTCGCGCCGCCGCCGGTTCCGTCAACGGCTCCGGAGGCGGGGGTAGACCGGCCATCCACTCCGGGAACAACGGCCGCAACGCACCGGCCAACGGGCTCAGCCCCAACCCGTCGACCCGGTCGACCGTGCTGGTCAGCGCCTCCACCACCGGCCCGAGGGTGAACGGCTGCCGGAACGGCGGGCACGTCCCTACGAGTACCCGTCCCGACCGCTGAGGCGACGTGGCGGTGAGCAGTTCCCGCACCAGCCGGCTCTTCCCCATCCCGGCTTCGCCCTCGACCAGTACCGCCGCCGGCGCCCCGGCGAGTGCCTGTGCGATGGCGGACACCTCGCGGTCACGACCCGTGAAACGCGGCGCCCGAACCGCCGACGCGCCCGCCCGTCGCCCGCCGCCCCCACCGCCTCGGGATCTTGTATCCATCTTATTAATCTGAATATATACCGTGTCAGGGTCAAGGCTCTCGAATCGCCTGCGGCCGACGGACTGCCGTCCGACCAGCCCGCGCAAGATCGAGAAGCCGCAGGTCGGACGCCCTGAGCCCACAGAGCCCTTCATCTATGTATGACAAGGAACAGAGGGCGCGCTTCGGAGCCAGTGGTCCTAGTGGCGCACATATCGCAACTTATGCAGCCACATCGGCGCAACGGGTTCGGCGAGCGTTCCATCGACGAAAACCACTAGGTAATTCCGCGAATATGCAGCGGCATCCATCGGCTTGGATACTTCCTTCGCTACCTGCGTCCCAAGGGGGCATCGAGGATGATCGAACCAGTGCCTGTGTCCACTGACGACTCCGCACCCGAGCCGGCAACGCCGGTTGAGGCCGCGAAGCCCGTTGAGGAGCCAGCCGCAGGGCGCCGGACCGGCGGTAATGACCAGGCGTCCATCGGCGACGACTACGACGGCTACGAGCGATTGTGAGCCGGACACGCAGTCCACATTGGGCAGGTTAGGGAGCTCCGGGCAACCGGGCTGCCCTGTGTCGCAGATATCGAGAAAGGACCCTGCATGTTCTCGTACGAGGGGCCACCCAGCGTGGCTCGAGGAAGACTGAGGTCGGCGTTCACCATCGCGGCGACCGCACTCGCCATGGTCGTCGCCGGAGCGGGTCCGGCGGCCGCACGGACGACGGAGGCCGCGGCGCCGGACGGAGGCGGCGTCGCAACTGTGACGCAGGCGTCCGCGAAGATCACCGCCGAGGCGACGAAGCAGCTCACAGCGAACAAGAGCGCGGACTTCTGGATCAAGTTCGCCGCGAAGGCGGACCTGGCGCCGGCCTACAAGATCGCCGACAGCGACAAGCGCGGGAAGTACGTGTACGACACGCTGCGCGCCACCGCGAAGCAGTCGCAGTCCGATGTGATCGCCCAGCTCAACGCCGCAGGCGCCAACTACGAGAGCTTCTGGATCAACAACTCGATCTACGTCGCGGACGGCACACTCGGCCTGGCGCAGAGCGTCGCCGCGTTCAGCACCGTCGCCGGCGTCCACCAGCAGTTCAAGATGGCGGAGACCAAGCCGGTGGCGTCCCAGCCGGCCGGTCCCAAGCTGACGGCCGCCGTGGAGTGGGGGGTCGCCGCGATCAACGCCCCAGAGGTCTGGGACCGCGGGGTCACGGGCGAGGGGATCACCGTCGCGAGCTTTGACACCGGCGTCGACGTAACGCACCCGGCTCTGCGGTCGAAGTACCGCGGCACGAACGCCGACGGCTCGCTCAGCAACGACTACAACTGGTTCGACATCCCCGACACCTGCGACGGCGCCCCTTGCCCGAGCAGTGGTGAGCACGGCACGCACACCACAGGCACGATGGTCGGCCAGGACGGGGCAAACCAGATCGGCGTCGCGCCGGGCGCGAAGTGGATCGCCGCGAACTGCATCGACAACGACGGGTGCGCTTTCGACGACTACCTGGTCGACGCACAGTGGTTCCTCGCTCCGACCCGCATGGACGGTAGCGACGCGGACCCGACGATGCGCCCCGACATCATCAACAACTCGTGGGGCATCCCGCCGGGCGTCAACCTTCCCGAGGACTGGATGAGCGCCGAGACCCAGGCCTGGGACGCCTCGGGCATCTTCGGCGCCTGGGCGGCCGGCAACGAGGGCCCGAACTGCTCGACCGCCCGCTTCCCGGGCGAGTTCACGCACACCTACGCCGCCGGCGCGTACGACATCAACGGCAACATCGCGAGCTTCTCGGCCCGCGGTCCGGGGCGGGACAACGCCGTCAAGCCGAACATCGCGGCTCCGGGCGTGAACGTGCGCTCGTCGGTTCCCGGCGGCTACGCCAACGCCTCGGGCACCTCGATGGCCACGCCACACCTGGCGGGCGCCATCGCGCTGCTATGGAGTGCCTCGCCGGCGATGTACCGCGACATCGAGGGCACCAAGGCGCTGCTCGACCGGACCGCTGTGGACACCGAGAACACGACCTGCGGCGGCACCGCGGGGGACAACAACGTGTGGGGCGAGGGCAAGCTCGACGCCGCGGCGCTCGTCGAGGCCGCGCCGACCACGGGCGTCGGCACTCTCACGGGCACCGTGAAGGACGCCGCGGGTGCCCCGATCGCGGGTGCCCGTGTCGTGGCCGACGGCGACGACTCGGACCGCACCGTCCTCACGGGCGCGGACGGCACCTTCACCGCCAGCCTGCCCGTGGGCGACTACGACGTCTCGGCAAGCGCGTTCGGCTACCAGACCGAGTCGGCGACCGCGACCATCACCGAGGACGCGAGCACCACGGTCAACCTGACGCTCGAGGCGGCGCCGTCGCACAGGGTGTCGGGAACCGTCACGTCCGCCGGCGCGCCGGTCGGGGGTGCGACTGTCACGATCGCGTCGCAGATCGAGCCCGTCACGACGGGTGCCGACGGCACGTTCACGTTCCCGTCGGTCCCGGAAGGCACGTACGAGCTGGCGGTCACGGCGGGAAGCTGCAACGCCCCGTTCTCCCGCCAGGTCGTGGTCGACGGCGACGAGGCGGTGCCCGTCGCGCTCGCCCCCAAGAAGGACGCGTTCGGCTACACCTGCGCGGTCTCCGAGGGCGCGTACCTGCGGGGAACCACCCGGACACCCCTCACCGGTGACGACGCGAGCGTGACGGTGAACCTGCCGTTCAACTTCGGGTTCTACTTCGGCAAGTACGACAGGGCGTTCGTGTCGAGCAACGGGTACCTGAACTTCCTCGCCGCGAACTCTGTCTACTCCAACGGCGCCATCCCCAGCCCGTCCGTGCCCAACGCCGCTGTCTACCCCTTCTGGGACGACCTGGTGATGGACGCGCAGTCGGGCCTGTACACCGGTGCGACCACGGTGGGCGGCAAGCAGGCCTTCACGATCGAGTGGCGCGACGTGTTCCCGCTCAACTCGAGCGCCACCCGCTTCTCGTTCTCGGCGACACTCCTGTCCGACGGCACGATCGTCACGGGCTATGGTCCGGGCGCAGCGGACGATCGCACCAAGGGCAACTCGGCCACCATCGGCATCGAGAACGAGGCCGGCTCCGGCGCGCTTCAGTACTCGGCCAACACCGTCGCGACCCGCGACGGTCTGACGATCACCTACGACCAGCCGGCCCTGGGAACCGTCAGCGGAGTGATCCGCGACTTCAACACCAAGGCGCCGATCCAGGGCGCCACGGTCACCGCCACCAACCGGGCGGATGGGGCGGAGCGCGTCGCTACCACGGGCGCCGATGGCGCGTACTCGCTGAGCCTGCTTCTCGGCAGTTATGACCTTCTGATCGAGGCCGACGACTACGAGAGCGCGACGAGGGCGGCGAACCTGACGGAAGAGGGTCAGGTGCTGACGCGCAGCGTGCAGCTCAACGCCGGTCGGATCGCGGTCAGCAAGGAGTCGATCGCGGCGACGCTCGGAATGGGTGAGTCGGTTACCCGGACCTTCCAGGTGTCGAACACGGGCTCGGCTCCTGTCCAGGTCGACATCGGCGCCGGCGGCGGGTCGTTCGTGCCGCTCGGCTCGACGGCGGCCGGCACCGCGGTGATCAAGGGCGTCGAGGGCCCGGCGACCGTCGCCAGGTCGACGAAGCCCTCGGGCGGGTCGCTCAGTACGTCCAAGGGGCGGCTGTCGACGTCGGGCGCCAAGCTGGGTGCGTCGATCACTCCGAAGGCGGCTGCCATCCCGCTCGCGGAGCAGACCATCACCCACTCGGCGTCGCAGACGATCGCGACCGGGAACTCGGCCTCGTGCAACAACGGAATCCAGACGCAGGACAACAAGTACCTGCGGACGTTCAAGCTGAGCGACTTCGGCATCACCGGGTCGTTCGACGTTTCCCAGGTGCAGTTCGGTGTCGAGACGACGACCTCGGCCCAGCCGCTCGCGGTCAACCTGTACTCGCTCGTGGGAGACCTCCGCTACGCGAACATGACGGAGCTCGGCAGCACGGCCGTCACGGTCGCCGCGGACGCGGACGGCACCATCGTCACGGTCCCGGTCGAGGGATCCGTTCCGGCAGGCGGCACCCTCGTGGTTGAGGTTGACGTGCCGGCCGGCGGCTTCTTCTTCATCGGGTCCAACGACGAGGGCCAGACGGCGCCCAGCTACATCGCGTCGAACGCGTGCAGCATCAGTGAGCCGACCGACACGACCGATATCGACTTCCCCGGCATGCACCTGGTGATGAACGTCTCCGGTGAGTCCGCCGGCGGCGGAGGTGTCGGGTGGCTCGACGTGCAGCCGGGACGAGTGACCCTCCAGCCGGGCGCTCAGGTCCAGGTGTCGTCCCTGATCACCGCGAACGTCGATCAGCCCGGCACCTACGGGGCTTCGATCCAGCTCCGCGCCAACACGCCGTACGACGAGCCGTCCGTCTCGGCCACGCTGAACGTCAAGCGTCCCGCCGGGTGGGGCAAGATCACGGGCACGGTCAAGGGCGCGGGAACGCCACTGGAGGGAGCTGTCGTCCACCTCGACGGGCTCGCCTACGACGCCACACTGATCACGGGCGCCGACGGCACCTACAGCTACTGGATGGCAGCTTCGAACGCTCCGGTCCAACTGACCGTGGCCGCCAACGGCTACGTACCCCAGACCAGAAAGGCCCAGATCATCAACGGCCAGACAACGGTGTACGACTTCAACCTGACACGACTGCCCTGACCTGAAACACACGCTCAAGACGAAGGGCCCGGCCTCTGTGGGGAGGCCGGGCCCTTCTTCGAGCTGGGTCGATGGAGACCACCGTCCGCACCAGGATGCGGTGTCGAGCGTCGCGGCGACGAAACTGCTGTCACGAAGCCGAGCCGGCGAGCTCGGACCCAACGGCAACGTTGGGTCCGACCTGGCATGCCGCGGACCGCGCCCACCGGACCGTGGGGTCTCCGGGGGGTCGCCCCGGAATCAGAATGCCGAATGGCTTCCTAGACCGTGGCCGCGCCAGCGGACATGGTCTAGGAGGCCATTCGGGTGGGGTCGGCGGGACTCGAACCCGCACTGAAACGGTCCTAAGCCGTTTGCCTCATGCCAATTGGGCTACGACCCCGCTCAAGGTAACACCAGTCGCGACTTGTTGGAATAGGTTGACAGGACGTCGCGTTCCAGGATCGTGGGGCGACCAGGATCTGACCTCGACAGCGCCCCACACAGCAACCACCGCACCGTGGGGTCCGGGGGTCGCCCCCGGAATAGGAATATGCGACACAAATGGGCCCTGTTGGATCTTGCTCGGGAGCAAAATCCAACAGGGCCCATTTGTGGAGCCGAGGGGACTCGAACCCCTGACCCCCACACTGCCAGTGTGGTGCGCTACCAGCTGCGCCACGGCCCCAAATCGCACCCGGTGTCCCGGGCACTCGCGCAATATTACACATGCCCCACCGCGGGGTCATCTTGCAGGGTGGGTCAGTTGAGGGCCACGTCCGCCGGGAAGTGGGCCACCGCCGACAGGATGCCGCCCTGGCGGCGCAGGACCATCGGCCACAGGTCGTCCGGGCGGTCGACGAAGGCGTCACCCGGCAGGGCGTCGAAGACGAACCACGAGCCGCTCTGGATCTCCTCCTCGAGCTGGCCCGGTGACCAACCCGAGTATCCCGCGAACACCCGTATGCAGGTCAGCTTCTCCCGCAGCGCTTCCGGGTCGATCGACAGGTCCAGCGTGCCGATCGAGCCCGACACCGGATGGAAGCCGCGCATCCGTGGGCGTTGCGCGCGCATGCGGGCCAGGCAGATCGCCGACTCCGGTTGGACCGGGCCGCCCTCGAAGAGCACCGCCGGGTCGCGGGCCAGCGTGCCCCAGGCGCCCAGGACGTCCGAGACCGCTACCTCCGTCGCCCGGTTGAGAACCACGCCCAACGCCCCGCCAGGCTCGTGTGCGACCAGCAGGACCACCGTGCGGTCGAAGTTCGGGTCCTTGAGCGCCGGCGTGGCCACCAGGAGTCGACCGGTCATCGACTCCATCGACCGGCCCCCGATCGCCTGCCCCTCGCCGTGCACGCGCCTACCCCCCGAACCCGCCGCACGGGGACAGGACATCAGGCGCGACCACCCACGCGCAACACATGTCTGGCACCCTAGCCTGACCTACGGCCATGGTTAAGGCTGACAGCCTCGGCGAGAGGGATGAAAGTGACAGCACCTGCGGAGCTTGCGGTAATCGGCGGTTCGGGTCTCTACGCCTTGCTCGACGACGCCACGGAGCACGACGTCGACACCCCGTACGGCAAGCCGTCCGACCCGATCACGGTGGCGCGCGTCGGCGACCGCAACGTCGCGTTCCTGCCGCGGCACGGTCGCGACCACCGCTTCCCGCCCCACCGCATCCCCTACCGCGCCAACCTGTGGGCCCTCCGCCAACTCGGCGTGCGCCAGATCCTGGCACCCTGCGCCGTCGGCGGCCTGCGCCCCGAGCTGGGCCCGGGCGCCTTCGTGATCCCCGACCAGCTCCTCGATCGCACCTCGGGCCGCACACAGACCTACTACGACGGCGGCGCGGTGCACGTGAACTTCGCCGACCCCTACTGCCCGGTCGGCCGCGAAACGCTGAAGCGGGCCGCGAAGGAGATCAACCCGACCGACAGCGGCACCATGGTCGTCGTCGAAGGCCCCAGATTCTCCACCCGCGCCGAGTCCCGCTGGTTCACCTCGATCGGCGGCGCTGTCGTGAACATGACCGGCTACCCGGAAGCGGTCCTGGCCCGCGAGCTCGCCCTCTGCTACACCACCATCGCCCTGGTCACCGACTTGGACGCCGGCGTCGAGGGCGACCACGGCGTCACCCACGAGGAGGTCTTCCGGGTCTTCGGCGAGAACACCGCCAAGCTGCGCGGCATCCTGATGGACGCGCTGGCCACCATCCCACTCGACCGCGACTGCCCGTGCGGCCACGCGCTCGACGGCCTCAAGCTGCCGATCGAGCTGCCGTGAGCACTAAGAAAAGCCCACCGGCAACAGTGCCCCGGTCAACGCGTCGAGCACCGGCCGGTCACCCAGCGGGTCGGTCAAGGCGACGCTCACCGGTTCGAGCAGCAACTGGTCGGTGCAGACGCCGTCGGTGCGGGTGACGCCGCCGGCGACGACGACAACGTGCGGGCGTTCGACGACCAGCGGCGTGATTTCGCGGTCGCAGGCGCCGACGCCGAGCACGTAGCGCACCTCCAGCCCGTCGACCCCGGTCACGTGCTGCGCCGCGACCATCCCCGGCGGCGCCGCGCGGCTGGGTGTCGCCGCGGCCGACGGGGCCGGCGACGGGTCGGCCACCGCCGCGTGCAGCACCGCGCGGCCCCCGTCGATCTGGAACCGCCACGCCGGCACGGTCGCGACCCCGCGGCTCGTGCGCATCTCGATCGTGGCCAGCGACGCCCCGCGCACGGTCAACCCGACACAGTCACCACCGGCGGGCCCCGAAACAGAGCCGTCAGGCCCGGCGGACGGCGCGACAGGAGAAGGAGCCTCTGAGGAGCAGGGCGGCGGATCACCAAGATCCATTTTCTGGTACGCCTCCGCGGCGCTCAACACCGAGACCGGCAGCGGCCCGTCACGGAACAGCACGGTCCCGCGGGCCGGCCGGTCGCCGGGCAGCGAAACCGCCGACTCCCACCAACCTGCCGCCAGCGCGCGCTTCTCGGGCTCGAGCATCGACCCCTCGACCGTGACCGGCGACTGGAGCGGCACGAAACCCTTCGACCATCCCTCGCCGGAAGGTGACCAGGCATCCGCGACCTCGGCCGCCCATTGCTCGACAGCCTGATGGTCCGGTGCACCAAGCCCGCCGCCGTCGCCGACACTGCCCGGCGAGGCACACGCCGACAGCGCCACGACAAGGACACCACCGACGACGGCGGCGAGACGACCCGCCCGTACGAAACCCATGCCGTTCTGACGGTTATGCACCCAGGCCGGTTCCGCGAGATCACCCGAACAGGTCAGGTTTCTCCCCCGATGTCGGTCTCGTACGCGTCGTAAACCAGGTCCGCCCCGCGTTGCCGGTGCCGGGACAGCGCGCGCAGGATCTCACCGCCGCAACCCCGAAGCTCCTCGATCCGCGCGCCCGGCAGGTCGGCGCGGCGCTGCAACGCCGACATCGACACCGCGATCACGGCGTGCTCCCGAGTCAGCACCTGGACCCGCCGGTGCAGCCGCGGCGCGTGTTCGAGCAGTTCGGCGTAGAGCCCGTCCTCGCCCTCCGTCACCACGATGTGCTCCGCGAACGCGCCGCGCAGCGCGCGCAGCCGGTTGCTCATCCGCTCACGCCAGCCCGGCTCCGCGCTCGGTGACGCGATCGCGTGCTCGAACATCTGGATCTCGCGCAGTAACGCCGCCCGATGCCGGCGCGCCACCTGGAGGGAAACCGCATCGGCAAATGTCGGTTGTGTGCCGCCCACCGCACACCTCCCGGTCTCGAAGACCTTTGCACCGATAGTGACCGCGCCCGCGGCGCGCTGTAAAGAGGAAGGGCGAAACCCGTTCGTACCAGGCAACCCAACGGCACCGGCGGACCCGCTAGCCTGGCTGACCATGACCAGGTACGGCGCGATGTACGGCCCCGACATCACCTTCCTCGGCGTGCCGCCGTGCGACCTCGACGAGCCGGCGGCCTGGGCCGACGCCGACGTGGTTATCCTGGGCGCGCCGTTCGACGGCGGCACCTCGCACCGGCCCGGCACGCGGTTCGGCCCGTCGGCCATGCGCCAGGCCTGCTACCTGCCGCACGACGGCTCGCGTCCGTCGCTCGCGCTGCGCACCGACGGGCTCAAGGACATCAAGGTGTACGACGCCGGCGACGTCGAGTGCTTCTCCGGCGACATCGAGAAGAGCGTCCGGGTGATCGAGGCGGCGGTCGCGACGATCGCGGGCACCGGCGCGATACCGGTCGTGCTCGGCGGCGACCACACGATCGCGCTGCCCGACGTGACCGGCGTGGCCCGCGCGCACGGCTTCGGCCGGGTCTCCGTGGTCCACTTCGACGCGCACGCCGACACCGGCGACACCGAGTTCGGCTCGCTGCTCGGCCACGGCCAGCCCATGCGCCGGCTGATCGAGTCGGGTGCCGCGCGCGGCGACCGGTTCCTGCAGATCGGCCTGCGCGGTTACTGGCCGGGTCCGGAAACGCTGGACTGGATGGCGGCGCAGGGCATGCGGGCGTACGAGATGAGCGAGATCGTCGCCCGTGGCCTGGACGCGTGCCTGACGGAGGCGTTCGCGACGGCGGTCGACGACTGCGACGGCGTGTTCCTCTCGGTCGACGTCGACGTGGTCGACCCAGGCATGGCACCGGGCACCGGCACGCCCGAGCCCGGCGGGCTGACCTCGCGCCAGCTCCTCGACGCCGTCCGCCGCGTCTGCCTCGAGCTCCCGGTGGTCGGCGTCGACGTGGTCGAGGTGTCGCCGCCGTACGACCATGCCGAGGTGACCGCCTTCCTCGCCAACCGGGTCGTGCTGGAGGCGCTGTCCGCCATCGCGTACCGCCGTCGTGGTGTGGTCTGGGATCCGGCCAGGCCGCTGCTCGACCGATGAAATTGGTCACCAGCGATTGTCCTGACCGGCCGGTCGCGGTCTGATCGAGGCATGGTCGAGGTCACCGGCACCGCGCAACGGGCCGCCTGGCAGCGCAAGGAGCTGCCACCGGTAGAGCCGGTCCGGCCTGGCCTGTGGTCGATCCCGGTGCCGATGGCCGGCAGTCCGTTGCGTTATGTGCTGGTGTACGCGCTCGCGCTGCCCGACGGCGTGGCCCTCGTCGACGCCGGCTGGCCGACCGACGACGCCTGGGCCGCCCTGGTCTCCGGCTTGGCCGACTGCGGTTACGCGCTCACCGACGTGCGGGCCGTGCTGATCACGCACTGGCACGCCGACCATCACGGCCTGGCGGGCCGGGTCCGGGAGGCATCCGGCGCGTGGATCGGCATGCACGCGCTCGACGCCGCGGCCGTCGAAGGCCGCGCGGATTCATCGACCATGACCTCATGGGTACGCGCCCGGGGCGGCTCTGACGTCGATGTCGCCGAGATGGCCCGGGACGCACGGCGGTTCCGTGAGCTGGCAACGCCGGACCGGCTGATCGACGACGGCGAGCTGCTGCCGGGCGGCGTCCGTGCGGTGTGGACGCCCGGGCACACGGCCGGGCATCTCTGCTTCTTCGACGAGGAGCGGCGGCTGTTGCTGGCCGGTGACCACGTGCTGCCGCGGATCAGCCCCAACATCACCCTCCACCCAGGACAGGGCGCGGACCCGCTCGGCGACTTCCTCGAATCGCTCACCCGCACGGGTGAACTGCCGGCGGAGGAGGTGCTGCCGGCGCACGAATACCGGTTCGCCGGCCTGCGCGACCGGGTCACGGCCTTGCACGCGCACCACGCGGCGCGGTTGGCCGAGGTGGTCGGCCTGGTCTCGACCGCACCGGACGCCACGACCTGGGACATCGCGGAGCGACTGACCTGGTCGCGCCCGTGGCCAGAGGTGCTGGGGATGATCCGGCGTTCGGCGGTGGGTGAGACGTACGCGCATCTCGCGCACCTGGCCCGGCGCGGCACGGTGCTGCGGGCGGACGGCGAGGTGGACCACTGGCGGCTAGCCTGAGCGGATGAACTGGACCCTGGAAGTCGTCGTCGTGCCGGTCTCCGATGTGGACCGTTCGAAGCAGTTCTACGCGGA
Organism: Asanoa iriomotensis; assembly: GCF_016862515.1. Taxonomy (GTDB): domain Bacteria; phylum Actinomycetota; class Actinomycetes; order Mycobacteriales; family Micromonosporaceae; genus Asanoa; species Asanoa iriomotensis. Next base: position 58,662 of record NZ_BONC01000003.1, on the reverse strand, counting down.
GCGGCTGGGTTTCGCGGTCGACCACGACACGGCCGGCCCGGGCTTCCGGATCGTCCAGCTGACCCCGCCGGGCTCGGGTTGCTCGGTGGTGATCGGCTTCGGCGCGGTTCCTGACATGACGCCCGGCTCGCTCAAGGGCCTGCAGCTCGTGGTCAACGACCTCGACGCGGCCCGGGCCGAGTTGGTGTCCCGAGGTGTCGAGGTCAGCGAGATCGTCGTGTACGGCGAGACCGGTCCGCGCGAGCGCCGCGAGGGCGACGACCTCAACAACGTGGGGTTCGTCAACTTCACCGACCCCGACGGCAACGCGTGGGCGGTGCAGCAGATCACGAATCGTTCGTGACGCGGCGCCAGCCGCTGACCCGCACGAGCACGCCGGCCGAGGTGTGCACGAGCGGGTCGCCGCTGGGCGTCGGCAGGCCGCCGGCTTCGAGCAGGTTCTGGTCGAGGTTTTCCAGCTCACCCGTGCGCAGCGGCCAGGGCCCGTGCTGGGCGTCGGCGGCGACGAGCCCGCCACGCCAGACGGTGTAGAGGCGGAACCGGGCGGTCAGGAAGGTCTCGAGCGCGCTCGGCTCCGGGATCGGGCGGCCGACCTGGACAGTGGCGTCGCAACGCCGGTCGGAGTGCTGGTGCCGGCGGCTGCGATAGGTGTGCCGCGGGCCGTCGATGCGCACGTCCATCTGCGACCAGTGGTACGGCAGCGCGTAGGTGAGCCGGGCGACCACCACGGGCGCGAGCCGCGCGGCGTCGAGCGAGAAGAACCAGATGCCGGACCGCCCGTCGGGACCACGCACGTAGGTGCGGACGTTGGTCTCCGGGAAGCGCGACAGCCACGGCACCGCCGGCACGAACGGCGCTCGGACGCCGGCCATCACGAACGGCACGAGCCCGATCCAGGCGGCACCGTCGTGGGTCTCGACCGTCAGGCCCGGCGGCAGCATGCTCTGCACCACCGGCGCCGGGTAGCGCCAGTGCAGGAACGTCAGATCGCGCCAGGTCTGGAACATGACCGGCCGCTCGACCACCGGCGAGACGCTCACGGCTCAACGTTACGACGGGCGGCCGGATGCACCAGACCCGACTCGTACGCGTGGATGACGAGTTGGGCGCGGTCGTGCGCGCCGAGCTTGGTCATCATCCGGTTGACGTGGGTCTTGGCGGTGTGCGGGCTCACCACCAGGCGCGCGGCGATGTCGTCGTTGGACAGGCCGAGGCCGACGAGGGTCAGCACCTCGCGTTCCCGGTCGGTGAGGGCGCGCAGTCGCGGACCGTCGCTCGTGGCCGGCTCCGGCTGGGCCAGGAAGCGGCCGACCAGCGCGCGGGTCGCGACCGGTGAGAGCAGTTGGTCGCCGCGATGCACGAGGCGGATCGCGCGCAGCAGGTCGTCGGTCTCGGCGGTCTTGCCGAGGAACCCGCTCGCGCCCGCCCGCAACGCCTGGAAGACGTGCGCGTCGACGTCGAACGTGGTCAGGATCAGCACGCGGGTGGCGGCCAGGTCCGGGTCGCCGGTGATCTGCGCGGTCGCGGCGAGGCCGTCGACGTCGGGCATGCGGATGTCCATGACGACCACGTCGGCTCCGGTCGAGCGGGCCAGGCTGACGGCTTCGCGACCGGTGGCCGCCTCGCCGACCACGCGCATATCGGGCGCGGCCTCGATGAACAGCACGAAGCCGGCCCGGACCAGCGGTTGGTCGTCGGCGACCAGCACGCGGATGGTCATGCGGCACCGATCGGGAGGGCCGCGCTGACCCGGAAACCGCCGTCGCCGAGCGGCCCGGCTGTGAACCGGCCGCCGACGGCGGTGACCCGCTCGCGCATGCCGATCAGGCCGTGCCCGGTGGCCTGGCTCGCGGGCGGCGCCGCGCCGGGCCGGTTCTCCACGACGATCCTCAGCTCGTCGGGCGCGAACGTGAGCACGACGTCGACCGAGGTCGGGCCGGCGTGCCGGCAGACGTTGGTCAGCGACTCGCGCAACACCCGGTAGGCGGTGCGGCCGGCGGCCACGGGCACGGCGTCGGCCGACCCCTCTAGGCGATCGGTGATGCGCAGGCCGGAGCGGCGGAACTGGACGAACAGGTCGTCGAAGACGGCGTACGGGATCGGCGCGGCGCTCGGCTCGTCGGGCCGGCGCAGGACGGCCACGGTATCGCCCAACTCGCTCAGGGCGGTGCGGCTCGCCTCGCGTACATGCGTGATCGCCTCGCGGGCCCGGCCCGGTTCGGCGTCGAGCAGGTGATCGGCGACCTTGGCCTGCACGTGGATCAGGGCCAGGTAGTGGCCGATGTCGTCGTGCAGGTCCCGGGCGATCCGCAGCCGCTCCTCGGTGACCCGGCGGGCGGCCTCGGCGTCGCGGTCGGCTTCGGCGTGCGCCGCGCGGGCCTCGACCTCGGCGAGGTAGGCCCGGCGGCTCCGAGCGGCGTGCCCGGCGGCGAGGGCGAGCCCGCCGAACGCGGCCAGGGCGAGGTTCTCGGCACCGAGCCAGGCGGTCGGCAGGACCAGTTCGTGGACGCTGAGGAACGCGGCGACGCCGAGCACGCCGATCGGCCACGCCCGGCCGCTGGAGGTCGACTCGGCCACGGTGTAGAGCGCGATCAACGGTGCCGCCAGGACGACGACGCTGGCGCCGCCGTGCATCAGGATGAGGTGCGCCTCGGCGGCGACGGCGGTGACGACCAGGGTCGGGAAGGGGTACGCCCGACGCAGCGCCAGCACGCCGCAGGCCACCGCGGCGATCGTGGCGGTGCTGGCGTCCCATCGGCCCTCGCCCGCCACGGTGGTGACCACGGTGACGACGTAGACGACGGCGGCGACCGCGACGTCGGACCGTGTCCACGGCGCGGCGCCGCGCGGCAAACCAGGCATGCCACCACGGTAGGACTTTCTCGGGCTGACGGCGTCGGGCGGACGACCTAGGCACGTACCGCCGTCGCGGTACGTCGAAGATGCCGCGCGTGGGCGACGCGCGATGCGGTACTGGCTGGCCACAGTGGACGCTGTGACTACACCTGACATCTCCGTCCGCGGGCTCGGCAAACGGTTCGGCGGGGTCGAGGCCGTGCGGGACATGACCTTCGACCTGCCGCCGGGCCGCGTGACCGCGTTCCTCGGGCCCAACGGCGCCGGCAAGACGACGACGTTGCGGATGCTGCTCGGCCTGATCGCGCCGACCTCGGGCGAGGCTCTGATCCGCGGGCAGTCCTACGCGCGGCTCGCGCACCCACGGCGTACCGTCGGCGCACTGCTCGAAGCCACCGGCTTCCATCCGGGTCGCCGCGGCCGCGACCACCTGCGGATCGCCGCCCGCGACGCCGGCCTGCCCGCCGCCCGGGTCGACGAGGTCCTAGACCAGGCCGGCCTCACCGGCGCGGCCGATCGGCGCGTGGGTGGCTACTCCCTCGGCATGCGGCAACGGCTCGGGCTGGCGGCCGCCCTGCTCGGCGACCCGCCCGTGCTGATCCTCGACGAGCCCGCGAACGGGCTCGACCCGGCCGGCATGGCCTGGCTGCGCGAGTTGCTGCGGGGGCTCGCCGGCGAGGGACGCACCGTTCTCGTCTCCAGTCACGTGTTGGCCGAGGTCGCGCAGACGGTCGACCACGTCCTGGTCGCCCACCAGGGACAGCTGATGTTCGACGGACCGGTCACCGACCTGGCCCACGAGACCGGTGGCCTCGAAGCCGCCTTCCTTCGCCTGACCGGAGCGCCCGCATGACCCTCGTCGCCACCGAACTGTTGAAGCTGCGTACCGTGCGCGGCCCGTGGATCCTGCTCCTCGCCGCACAGGCGCTGGTCGTCGTCGGCGTCGCGGGGCCGCTGGCCTCCGCCGACCCGGGTGAGCGGGTCGCGCTGGTCGACGACGCGGCCGCCCACGTCGGCCTGTTCGCCCTACTCCCGCTGGTGCTCGGCATCACCGCGGTCGCCGGCGAGTACCGGCATCGGACCGTCACCGACACGTATCTCGGCACACCGCGCCGTGGCCGGGTGCTGGCGGCCAAGCTCGTGGTCCACCTGTTCGCCGGCCTGGTCTTCGGTCTGGTGGGCACCGCGACCGCGCTGGTGACGACGTTCGCGTTCCTCGGCGGCACCTCGGGTTGGATCGACGACGGGGATCTGTGGCGGACGTTGGGCGGCGCGGTCGTCTGGAACGCGGTCTTCGGGGCGGTCGGTGTCGGCCTCGGCGCGCTCGTGCGCAACCTCGCCGCGGCGGTGGCGGGGGCGCTGGTCTGGATCGCGCTGGTCGAGACCGCGGTCGGCCAACTCGTCGGCGACTCGGCGGCGAAGTGGCTGCCGTTCACGGCCGCGAGCGCGCTGGGCCGCGTGCCGATGGCGGGCGACGTCGGCCTGACGCAAGGGGCGGCGGCCGGGGTGCTCGCGGTTTATGCGGCGGCGTTCGCGGTCTTGGCCCTGACCGTCGGCGCCCGCCGCGACGTCGCCTAGGTCGTTGGGGCCGCGAGTGCCAGGGCCGACGTGTCGAGGAGTTGCGACAGCGGCGCCAGGGCGCTCGGGATGACCCGGTAGTAGACCCAGGTGCCACGGCGTTCGCCGTCGATCAGGCCGGCTTCGCGGAGAACGCGCAGGTGGTGGGAGATCGTCGGGCCTTTGACCTCGAACGCGTCGGTGAGGTCGCAGACGCAGATCTCGCCGCCGGCGCGGGCGGCGATCATCGAGAGCAGGCGCAGGCGCACGGGGTCGCCAAGCGCTTTGAAGCCCCGGGCGAGGTCGACCGCGGCCGCTTCGGTCAACGCCTCGTCGACCATCGGCGGGCAGCAGGCGCCGGCGCTGACGTCGGTGATCTCCAGTTCCACCGCTCCATCTTGACAACTGTCGAAACAACGTGCAAGTGTTTGTCTTGACAGTCATCGAATCAGGAGGATCGAGATGGCCACGGGGTACGAGTTGCCGGTGACGCGGGATGACGTACGAGATCGGTATGCGGCGGCGGCGATCAAGGTGTTGGGGGGCGAGGGGTGTTGCGGATCGTCCGATTCGTGCGCCCCACCGGCCGAAGGGCCGCTCGGGGAGCTCTACTCGGACGCCGAGCGGGCAGAACTGCCGGCCGCGGCGGTGGAGGCGAGCCTGGGTTGCGGCAACCCGCTGATGGTCGCCGACCTGCACTCGGGTGAGACGGTGCTGGACCTGGGCTCCGGCGGCGGGATCGACGTGCTGCTCTCCGCCCGCCGGGTCGGTCCGACGGGCAAGGCCTACGGGCTGGACATGACCGACGAGATGCTCGACCTGGCCCGCCGCAACGCGGCCGAGGCGGGCGCCACCAACGTCGAGTTCCTCCGCGGCCACATCGAGGACATCCCGCTGCCGGCCGGCAGCGTCGACGTGGTGATCTCCAACTGCGTGATCAACCTGTCGACGGACAAACCGGCGGTGTTCGCGTCGACGTTCGAGGTCCTCAAGCCGGGCGGCCGGCTCGGCGTCTCGGACGTCGTCGCCGGCGACGACCTCACGCCGGCGCAGCGGGCGGAGCGCGGCAACTGGGTCGGCTGCATCGCCGGCGCGCTGTCCTTCGCCGAATACCGGCAGGGTCTGGTCGACGCGGGGTTCGTCGACGTGGAGATCACGCCCACCCACGAGGCGGCCGAGGGCATGCACTCGGCGATCGTCCGCGCGCGCAAGCCTGCCTAGTCAGGCGTCGCGACCGGTGCCGGCCGTTGCCACGGGGGCGGCCGGCACGTCGCCGGTCTCGCCGGCGTTCGGATAGAGCGCGAGCAGGGCGGTGACGCCGACGGCCAGGCCGAAGAGCTGTGCGACGACGAACCCGGGCACCGAGGCGGGCGCGATGCCGGCGAAGGTGTCGGTGAACGCGCGGCCGACCGTCACGGCAGGGTTCGCGAACGACGTCGACGAGGTGAACCAGTAGGCCGCGCCGATGTAGGCGCCCACGGCGGCCGGCGCGATCGACGCGCGGTGCGTGCGGGCGAGCGCGAAGACGAGCAGCACCAGGCCGCCGGTGGCGACGACCTCACCCAGCCAGAGTGGGGCTCCGGTGCGCTCGGTCGCGGAGAAGGTGACGGCCGGGACGTCGAACATCAGGTTCGCCAGCACACAACCCGCTGTCGCGCCGAGGAGTTGTGCTCCGATGTAGACAGCTAGGTCGCTCGTCGGAAGGCCGGACCGGTCGCGGCGACCGAGCCACCAGTCGGCGAGCGAGACGACCGGGTTGAAATGCGCACCGGAGATCGGCCCGAACACGATGATGAGGACCGCGAGCGCGAACGCGGTCGCGATCGAGTTCTCCAGCAACTGCAGGCCGATGTTCCCGGGTGAGAGTCGGGCGGCCATGATGCCCGAACCCACGACGGCGGTGACGAGAAGGCCGGTGCCAAGGAATTCGGCGAGCGCGCGCCGGGTTCGCTCCATCAGGCCGGCACGCCGAGTTCGTTGAGCAGGTGGCGCACGCGCCGTTCGATCTCGTCGCGCACAGGCCGCACCTCGGCCACGCCCTTGCCGGCCGGATCGTCGAGCTCCCAGTCCAGGTAGCGCTTGCCGGGAAAGAACGGGCAGGCGTCACCGCAACCCATGGTGACGACCACATCCGCGGCCTCGACGACCTCGTCGGTCCATGGCTTGGGGTACTCGCGCGAGATGTCGATGCCCCGCTCCCGCATCGCCTCGACGGCAGCCGGATTGACCTTGTCGCCCGGCTCCGACCCGCCGGACCACCCGACCACCCGCTCGCCGCCGAGGTGCTGAAGAAAACCGAGGGCCATCTGGCTGCGCCCGGCGTTGTGTACGCACACGAACAGGACGGCGGGACGCCGGTCAGCGGTCACGGGTGGCTCCTTCCAAGACGGGAACCAGCCGGTCCACCCGGCCGGCGATGTCGTCGTACGCGCGCTCGAACGCCTCGTCGGTGTCGTGTCGGGCGGGATCGGGCACGGACCAGTGCAACCGCGAGATCGGCAGGTGTTCGTGGGCGTTGTCGCACACCGAGATGACGAGGTCGGCGGCCTCGACCACCTCGTCGACGCGGGCCGGCCGGGCGCGAGACAGGTCCAGACCGTGCCGCCGGGCGACGGCGACCGCCCGGGAATGCACGGCGTCGGCGGGTTCGGTCCCGGCGGACGCCGTCGGCACCGAGGTGCGCGACCCCAGCAACGCGGCGGCCAATTGGGAACGCGCCGAGTTGTGGGTGCAGACGAACACCACGCGCGGGGGGACCGAGAAGGCCGGGCGCAGCAGCCCCGAGAGGGCCTCGGGCACGAGCCGCAGGTAGCTGCGCCGACGGTCGCCCTCGGATCGGCTGCGGGCTGTCAAACCGGCCGCTTCCAGCACCCGAAGGTGGTGCGCGACCAGGTTCGTGGGCTGCCCCAGCAGCTGCCCCAGCTCACCCGGCGAGGCGTCACTGATCGCGAGGCGATCGACGATCGCCAACCGCGCCGGCTCGCCCAGGGCGGCGTGCACCCGAGCCCTTGCCTCAAGAGACTCAACGTTCATTGACTCAATGATGATTGAGGCACTGGGCCCACGTCAACCCGTGCCGGCCGCCCGGGAGAGCAGAGCCCGGCGGCTGCGGGTCCCGGTCTTGTCGAAGATCGATTTCAGGTGGTCCTGGACGGTGTTCTCGCTGAGGAACATCCGGGTGGCGACGGTGCGGGTGTCCGCGCCGGTCGTCAGCTGCTGGAGCAACTCGGTCTCGCGCGCGGTGAGCCCGCACGCGCGGGCGAACACGGCGGTGCGGTCCGGCAGGGAGCTGTCCTCGAGGGTCACCGCGATCTGCGCGTCTTGATCGAAGGTCGGGCCGAGGCGTGCGGCGCGCATGGTCAGCCACCGTCCGCCGGCGAGATGCATGCGTGCCAGGGCCGGCCCGGCGTCGACGCCGTTCTCGACGGCGACAAGCTGAGCGGCGACGTTGTAGGCGGCGGCCGGAATCGGTTGCGGGTCCGCGTCCGGCAGCAGCCGGGCCAGATAGTCGCCGGTCCGCGGGGTCTGGCCGAGCACATTCAGACCGGCGTCGAGCAGCAGCATCACCGGGCCGGGTTCGAGCGTACCTCTGTCCTCGGTCTGGAAGCAGCCGGCGACGCACCGCCGGAGATGCGTGGTGAGCAGCGACGCGACGTCGTCCAGGAAGGCCAACTCACCGTCGGTGAACGTGCCGCCGAGCCGCCACAGGTCCAGGAAAGCCCAGCAGCCGTAGCGATCCCGGAACGCCAGCGACGCGACGTCGGTGACGCCATGAGCGTGCAGCAGTTCCCGCCACACGAGGCTCGTCTCGGGTGCGTCGAGGCGCGCGGCCCCGGACAGCGCGGTCCACCGGTTGACCGGCGTCAGGTATTTCAGCCGGATGAGCCGCGGCAGCTCGGGCATCAGCGATGGCGGCACCCACGCCAACGGCGACATCCCCACCGACGTCTCGGGATCGGTCAGCAGCCAGACACAGGCGTCGAAGGGCACGGCACGGCCGATCTCGGCCAGCGCGGCCGCGCGCAGCGCGCGCGACTCCGTCGCGGCGACGCCGATGTGGCGCAACCGCTGCAGAGCCGAGGCGTCCCGCACGGACCAACGGTAACTACCCAGAAATCTGGGATATGTCCGCCGACACGGCGAACGTAGCGTCGGGTCATGCCAACGCTGAGAATCGAACACCCGATCACCGATTACGAGACCTGGCGGCGCACGTTCAACTCGTTCGCCACCGCACGCGACCGCGCCGGGGTCCAACAGCACCGCATCCTGTGCCCGGTCGACGATCAGCGGTACGTCACGGTCGACCTGGACTTCGCCACGGTCGCGGCCGCACAGCAGTTCCTCGTCTTCCTGCGGACCACGGTCTGGTCCAATCCCGACCGCGCACCCGCGCTGGCCGGCACACCCCAGACCCGGATCCTCACGTCACCCGACAGCGACCGGTAGCGAGGGTCAGTGGTGGTCGGCATGCGCTGGGATCCTGCCGTTCTTGTCCAGGACGTGCAGCATCGTCGACATCCCCGCGTCGGTGTGAAACTGCATGTGGCAGTGCAGCATCCAGTGCCCCGGACCCACCGAGTCACCAGCGGTGATCGTCACACCGAACGAATCGCCGGGGCCGAGCGTCTTGTTGTCGATGACCCGGACCGAGTCGACCAGCGCCCGGTCGGTGCTGTCGACACGGCCGGTTCGGGTGTCGGCCCAGGAGTGGCCGTGTATGTGGAACGTATGGGTGTCGTTCCCGATGCCGATGACGACGAACTCCACCGTCTCACCCACCACAGCGACCAGGCAGGTGTTGCTGGGCCGGGGATCCTGCGGGTCGCAGGTGTCGACGTTGGGCCCGTGCCGCAGATTGATGGTCTGCCCGTCACCGAACGCGGTCACATAGGTGCGGTCGGGCCGCACGTCGTCCGGCCGGCGGACGATGAGCCCGCCGAGCAACCCTGACCCGATGCCGGTCGTCCCATGTGGACCACCGACCACGTGGTCGTGGTACCACCAGTACCCGGCCGTCCCCGGCTTGGCATACCAGTAGTAAGTGCGTGACTCGCCCGGCGCCACGTACGAGTCGTTGTGCGCCGTACCGTCGGACGAGGGTGTGTATTTGACACCGTGCGCGTGCACGGACACACCGAGCGGCTGGTCCGGGTCGGTTCGCAGCGCCTCGAGCGTCTCCGACGGCACTTCGTCGTAGAGGGTGAGCGCCAAGCATTCACCCTCGATCATCTCCAGCGTCGGCCCGGGATAGTCGGCCGTCTCCGGAGTGAGCCCGTAACCGAGCCGCACCTGACCGGTCCGCGGGTCTGGCGGCAACTCCTCGGCGTACAGGTCGATGCGTCGGTCCGGCGCCGCGCAACCCTCGGGCAACTCCCCCGGCGCCGCGGTCGCAAGACCGGCCCCACTGCCGTTGACCGGTATGCCGACCGCAGGCGGGGCACCGGGCGTACCGGGGGCAGCTGCCACGCGCCCGTCCGCGCCACGCGCGACCACCGCCTCCGCCGACGGACCCGGCTCAACAGTCGATCGCAACGCACCCGCGACCACCAACGACGTCGCCAGAACCGCGCCAGCCGCCATGGCACGCATGGCATTACTGCTGGTCATCGACGACCCCCGTCCACCCGTGACCACGTGCAATCAGGTTAGCGAGCAAGCGTCCAGCCCGAGTCAACTTCACCTTTCGTCGCATGTGTTAACTGCTGAAACACGTGCACCAGAGCCGGGTCATCCGATCGAGTGTCCACTAACCTGTTCCAACAAGTCGCGCTAGCTGGTATACCAGAGCGGGGTCGTAGCCCAATTGGCATGAGGCAAACGGCTTAGGACCGTTTCAGTGCGGGTTCGAGTCCCGCCGACCCCACCAAATGGCTTGCTAGTCCGTGTCCGCTTCGCGGCCACGGACTAGGAAGCCATTTGGCATTCCGGTTCCGGGGGCGACCCCCGGAGACCCCACGGTGGGTGGCCGCGGTCCGCGGTATGCGACGTCAGATCCAACGGCACGTTGGCTCAGACATCGCTGGCCTGCGTCACGACGCCGCTGTTCAGGCGGTTTCGGGTGTATGCCGCGCCAGGAACTCGTCGATCGCCCGGCGGATCAAACCTGACCGGCCTGCCTTGTCGTTGCCGGCCAGCTCGTCCAGTCGCTGCACGGCCGCCGCGGAGAGCCGCACCCCGGTCACGATCATCGGGACGCTCTCCGGATCCGGCGCCGGGCCGAGGTCCGGACCGACAGCGGCGCCGCGCAGCAGTTCCGAGATGTCTCCGCCGCTGTCGAAGTAGGCCACAAGTTCGTCCCGGCTCATGGTCCTGGGATCCGGGTGCACCGTCATCGCGTTCCCTCCATCCACTGCTTGACCTCTTCGGGCGTGGCCGGTCGCGCGGCCAGGATCGCGTAGCTGTTGACCCCGCCTGTCCGCTCGCACAAAACCACGATCACCCGCGCCGAATCGGCCGAGCCGGCCACCGCGAGCAGAAGTGTCCCGAGATGGTTCTCGATCCGTTGGGTCGAGAACAGCGCCTCGATCGTCTCCCGCGCGGACACCCCGTGCCGTGCCGCGCTCGCCTTGCCGGCCTCGGTCCAGCCGTATTCCCGCTCGGTCACCCAGACAGCGTATAACGCGTAAAACATTCCGGCGACCGCACTCGAACGCGCACGCGGTCACCGTCGCTCGGGACCTTGGGACGGCCAGTCCTCTGGGCAGAGACGCTTCGACGAGGGCCCGATCCGGCTGCTCGCCAAGTACGACACGGAACTGCGCGCGTGGGCTTCCACCGGACAGCTACCGGCTGCACGGAGGCCCCGGAGCCGGCGAACGTTACGTGCTCGACCACGGTCTAGAAGGCTGGGAGGTCTACTACGCCGAGCGCGGACTGAAGACTGGCCTACGCACCTTCCGGACCGAAGGCGAAGCGTGTCAGCACTTCCTCGACCTCTTGCGCGGCGGCTAATCCCGGTTGGCGGCCGGGATGCGGTTGGGGCCGAAGGCCGCTTGGATCCAGTTCGGGTAGGCGACCGGCGGGCGGCTGACCTCGTCGAGTTCGGCAAGGTCAGCGGCCGTCAGGGTCAGGTCGCTGGCGGCGATGTTGTCCGTGAGCTGCTCCAGCTTGCGCGCGCCGACCACGACGCTGGTGACCGCGCGCTGGGCCAGCAGCCAGGCGATGGCGACGCGCGCCGGGGTGACCTCGTGGCGTGCCGCCACCTCCCGCAGCACGTCGAGGACCGCGAAGCCGGCCTCCTCGTCGAACGGTACGAAGTCCCTGCCAACCTGGACCCGGCGGGAATCCGCTTCGGCGGCCACCCCGCCGCGGTCGAACTTGCCCGACAGGAAGCCCCCGGCGAGCGGGCTCCACACCGTCAGGCTCAGGCCCGCGTCCTCAGCCATCGGCACCAGGTCGCGTTCGGCGTCGCGGGAGACCAGCGAGTAGTGCGTCTGGTTGGAGACGAACCGCGCCTGGTTGTGCAGGGCCGACACGCCCAGTGCCTTGCTGATCTGCCACGCGGCGAGGTTGGAGCTGCCGATGTAGCGGACCTTGCCCTGCCGCACGGCGTCGTCCAGCGCGCTGAGCGTCTCCTCGATCGGCGTCACGTGGTCGTGGTTGTGGATCTGGTAGAGGTCGATGTAGTCCGTGCCGAGGCGGCGCAGGCTGTCCTCCAGCGCCCGCATCACGTGCAGCCGGGACAGGCCCTGGTCGTTGGGACCCGGTCCGACGGGCGCGTGCAGCTTGGTGCCGATCACCACGTCGCGGCGGCGGTTCCCGATGGCCCGGCCGAGCAACTGTTCGCTCTCGCCGTCCGCGTACACGTCGGCGGTGTCGACGAAGTTGATCCCGGCGTCGAGCGCCGTGCCGACCACTCGGTCGACCTCCTCCTGGCCCAGCGCGCCGAGCATGCGGTGCACGGGGTTCGGGTGGTCCCGGCCGCCGAAGGTCATGGTGCCGAGAGCGATTTCGGAAACCCATACGCCGGTGCGCCCCAGCAGCCGGTACTTCATGATCTGCCCCGTTCTCACGTCACGCTGTCCGGACATCGTGTCCGACAATTACGCTACACGGTGTCCGGGCAGGGTGTAGTGTTGCGGCCGTGCCATCCATCACACGGCGCCGGGCCGCGAGCCCCGGCCGGCCCACGTCGGCCGAGGCGGACATCCTGGCCGCGACGCGGCGTTTGTTGACGGCCGGCGCCAATTTCACCGAGCTCGGCGTGCAGCAGATCGCCACCGAGGCCGGTGTTGCCCGCTCGACCTTCTACGCGCACTTCCGCGACAAGGTCGACCTGGTCATGCGGCTGGCCAGCGACATGGTGACCACGTCCTTCGGCGTCGCCTCGGCATGGACGCCCGCGGACGGCCTCGACGGGATGGCGAGCGGTTTCCGGGACGTGCTGCGGATCTACCGGGAACATGCCGCCGTCGTACGGGCGATCAACGAGGTCGCCGGCTACGACGCGACCGTGCGGGACTTCTGGAACGACGGGCTCACCCAGTTCGTCGACCGAACGACGGCGCTGCTGCGCGCCGAGCAACAGGCCGGCCGGGTCGCCACGAGCGTGGACCTGGTCAGCGTCGCCCGGCTGATCGTCATCGGCGGCGAGCGGGCCATCGTCGACCACATCACCCTCCGCGAACCCGCCGCCGACGCCGCCTTCGCTCACGAACTGGCACAGACCTGGTGGTACGGCGTCTACCGGCGCCCGGCAACGCCTTGAGCGAGCCGTGAGATGTGGTCCCATTCCTCGAGCCCGGCGAGGCGGCCGGCGTACTCGGTGCGCAGCGCGTCAAGCCCGTTGATGCCGAACAGCACGCGCAGCGGCGGGTTCGGGGTGTCGGCGAGCGCGAGGATCGCCCGCGCGGTGGCGGCGGGGTCTCCGGGCACGAACCCGGAGCTGGCCGCGCCGGCGTAGAGGGCTTCGTGAGCATGCGCGTACGCGGGCATTCGCGGTGCCTGTGGTGAGGCGGCCGCCAGGTCGGTGGGAAACATGATGGGCTCGATCAGCGTGACGTGGATGTCGTAGGCGGCGACCTCGGCGGCCAGCGACTGGCTCATCGCTTCGAGGGCCCACTTCGACGCCTGGTAGATGCCCAACGCCGGATAGGCGACCAGGCCCCCGATGGAGGAGACCTGCATGATCCGGCCACCGCGACGCCGGCGCATGCCGGGCAGCACGGCCCGCGTGGTCCACAGCGCACCGAAGTAGTTGACGTCCATCTGCGCGCGGGCCTGCTCGGCGCTGACTTCCTCCACCGTCCCGTGCAGCATGTGCCCGGCGTTGTTGACGAGCAGGTCGATGCCGCCGAAGCGCTGCTCGGCCGCGTCGACCGCGGCGTCGACGGCGGCGACGTCGGTGACGTCCAGCTCGAGCGCGAGCACCCGGTCGCCGTAGCGGTCGGTCAATGGCTTCAGCGTCGCGGCGTCGCGCGCCGAGGCGGCGAGGTTGTCGCCACGCTCCAGGATGGCTTCGGCCCAGTGGGCGCCGAGCCCGCGGGAAGCGCCGGTGAGGAACCAGGTGGACATGGTGCTGCTCCCAAGATCGATCGGATCGGTCGCGATCCAGCCTGCGGCGGTTCCGGTGGCCTTGGCAGAGTGAGTTTCACCCTGGCAACCGAGCACGCGGCGCGGACACTGAAACGGTGGATGCGCAACTGGCCGACTTCCTGCGGACGCGCCGGGCCGCGCTGAGCCCCGGCGAGGTCGGCTTGCCCGCGGCCGGCCGGCGGCGGACCGCGGGACTGCGACGCGAAGAGGTCGCGGCCCTGGCCGGCGTCTCGACCGACTACTACACCCGGCTCGAGCAGCAACGGGCGACCGCGGTGCCGTCCGAGGTCGTGGTGCGGTCGCTGACCCGTGCGCTGCGGCTGAGTCAGGACGAGCGCGACCACCTCTACCGGCTCACCGGTCACCCCGTCCCCGGACGCCACAGAGACGATCGGCATGTCGCCCCGGCATTGCTCACCGTCCTCGACGCGCTGACCGACGTGCCGGCCCAGGTGATGACCGATCTCGGCGAGACCCTCGTGCAGAACGGTTTGGCGCGTGCCGTCTTCGGCCCTCCGTCCGGCAGGGACAGCTTGACGGAGAGCTTCATCTATCGCTGGTTCTGCGAGCCCGCCGCGCGCAACGGTTACCCCGTCGAGGACCATGGCGCGGAATCCCGCGCGCTGGTCGCGGACCTGCGCGCCGCGGTGACCCGCCGCGACGATGCTCCGGCCCGGTCGCTCGTGTCGCTCCTGCTGGCCGACAGCCCGGAGTTCACCGCGCTCTGGAACCTGCACGACGTCGCGGTGCTGCGCCGTCGCCACAAACGGATCCGGCATCCCCAGGTCGGGCTGCTCGACTTCGACTGCCAGTTCCTCGTCGACGAGGACCGTTCCCAGATCCTCGCCATCTTTTCACCGCTGCCCGGCACTCCGACGGCCGAACGGCTCACGCTGCTCGGCCTCGCCGGAGGATGGCCAGACCCGGCACGGTAGAAAGCCGCCGCTACCGTTGCTACGCATGAGGGATGGCGGGGTCGAGATCACCGCGGAGCTGATCCGGGGTCTGGTCCGTGACCAGCATCCTGACCTCGCCGATCGCCCTGTGCGGCTCGGCGCGCGTGGCTGGGACAACCAGCTCTGGCGGCTCGGTGACGACCTCGCCGTCCGGGTTCCCTGGGCGACCGCGTCCGCGGACCAACTGCTGCACAACGAGCACACCTGGTTGCCCTCGCTGGCCACACGCCTTCCGCTGCCGATCCCCGTGCCGCAGCGACTCGGCGAACCTTCCGCACGGTTCCCCCGACCCTGGCTCATCACCACCTGGGTTCCCGGCACACCGGCCGACCGCATCCCGGTCACGCGCGGCGCGGAGGCGGCCGAATCCTTGGCCGCCTTCCTGACGGCGCTTCACCAACCCGCCCCTGGCGGCGCGCCCGCGGGTCGCGACCGCGGTGGGCCGCTGGCCGACCGCGCCGACCAGTTCGCCGCCGGGCTCGCCGCCGCCACGCAACGCGGGCTGATTCGCGACCCGGACGCCGTGCGCGCCGTCTGGCACGACGCGGTCACGGCGCCGCCATGGACGGGCCCGCCACTGTGGATCCACGCCGACCTCCACCCGGCCAACGTCCTCACCGCCGACGGCACCATCTGTGGCGTCGTCGACTTCGGTGACCTCTGCGCCGGCGACCCCGCCTACGACCTCGCCGCCGCTTGGCTCCTGCTGCCCGACCACAGCACGGACGAGTTCTACGCGGCCTACCGGCCGACCGCGGACACCGCCACCATGCGCCGCACCCGCGGCTGGGCCATGGCCCGCGTCCTCAGCGGCATCCTCATCGGCGACGACGACGGCCCCGGCGGCAAACCCACCTGGGGGCCGCCCGCCCAGGCTGCCCTGCGACGACTCACCGCCGCGACCCCCTAGGGTTCAGCGGCCGTCGCGGTCGGCGAGTTGCGCGAGCATCTTGTTGTACGCGGCGAGCGCCTCGTCCTCGCCGCGGTCCGCCGCGCGGTCCAGGCGGCGCTGTTCGCGTTTGTCGGCTCGCGACCACTGCACGAACAGGGCGGCCAGGACGACCAGGGTCGGGAGCTCGCCGAAGGACCAGGCGATGCCACCGGCCGTCCGCTGGTCGTCGAGCGGCGACGGCCCCCATGGGCGGGCCAGGGCCGTGAACCAGTCGGCCGCGAGCAGGGTGCCCGACTGCATGAGCGCCACGCCCAGGAACGCGTGCAGGATCATCGCGACGAGGACCATGAGCATCCGCACCGGGTGGCTCGGGCGGTGAGGTGCGGGATCCAGGCCGATGACCGACCAGAAGAACAGGTATCCGACCAGCAGGAAATGGCCCACCATGAGCAGGTGTGCGGCGTGCGACCGCAGGGCGAGCTCGTACAGGCCCGTGAAGTACATCGCGTAGATGCTGACCACGTACAAACCCAGGGCCACCAACGGCTGCGTGGCCACGGATGCGACGCGGGAGCTCAAGCCCGCCTTGAGCCATTCGCGCGGGCCCGGCCAGGACGAGTCGAACGCCTTGGGGAGAGCACGCAGCGCGAGCGTGGCCGGAGCGGACAGGGCCGCAAGAATCGGCGCGATCATCATCAGCAGCAGGTGCTGGACCATGTGGACGCTGAAGAGCACCGGCGCGTAGCGCGCCAGGCCGCTCGAGGTAGCCACCACGACCAGGGCGCACGCCGCCAGGAACGCCGCGGTACGAGCGACGGGCCACGAGTCACCGCGGCGGCGCAGCCGGATCACGCCGGCGAGGTAGAGGCTGGCGGCGGCCAGCGCGGCGACCAGAAACAACGGTTCCGGCAGCCAGGACCCGAACAGCCGGGCCACCGTCAGCGGTGCCGGCATCGGGAAGCCCAGCAAAGACTGCGCGACCGACTCCTCCGGGCCGACGAAGGGCGCAGGCGTGCGGGACAGCGCGACCGCCGTGCCCATGGTCGCGGCGAAGACCAGGATCTCGACGGTCGCGGTGACGGTGAACCGGCGCCGGTTGCCGGCGACCATGGCGGGCAGGGCCCGGGACCGCTGCCACCAGCCGAGACCGGCGAGCACCAGGATCAGCCCGGTCTTGACCAGCACGAGCTGTCCGTAGTGTGAGGTCAACAGCGCGTCCCACGAGGAGATCCGGGCGTACGCCGACAGCAGCCCGGACAAGGCGACCAACGCGACGCAGGTGACGGCGATGCGCGAGAACCGCCGCACCGCGATCGCTTGCTGCTCGGTGGACGCCCGGCCGGTGAGGACCAGCGCGAGTAGCCCACCGGCCCACACCGTCACCGGCACGACATGCAGCAGCAGACCGGACACGGCAAGCTGATGGTTGGAAGCGGCGGCGGCATGCCCCGTGAACACCGGCGGGACGACTCCGGCGACGGCGACGACCAACCCGATCACGGCACCACGGACCCGCAACGTCGCGCAACAGATCAGAAAGACGGCGGCCGCCAAGAACGCCGACAGGGCGAACGCACGCCCCAACGGCACCGTCGTCGCGAAGTTGACCACCGAGTTGACCGACACCGCCTGACCAACCGGCAAACCCAGCAGGTCCGCGAGCGTGAAACACAACGCCGCGACGCTGGACCCACACCACAACAGCGCCGTCCACGCACACGCCCGCACCCGCCGGTACCCGGACGCCGAGAGCATCCCTCGCTCACCCCACGGCGACAAAGCCGCGGCAGCCAGCAGCAACCCGATCGTCGCGGTGGCGAACAACTGGCTACCGAGCCGCGCGGCGGGCAGCGCCCATGCGGTCAGAAAACCCGGATCGGGCAGACCCGGCAAGATTTCGCGGCGGACAGCTCCGCCGTACCAGAGAAACACCGCCATCGTCACCGCGGCGCAGCTGATCGCCGCGATGGCCGGCCAACCGCGCAGCCGGCCGGGGTTCGGCGAACTCACGACGGGGGCATCCGGTCGCGACGTCGTCGAAGAAGCAGGAACCCAGCCACAAGGACGACCGCGACCGCCGCGAGGCCGGAGACGACGACCGGGCCGAGGGCGCCGTCGTCGGACTGGGGAACGGCGGCGATCGACACCGTCGGCGAGCCGCTGGCGGATGTGGCAGCGGCCGACGCGGTCACGCTGAACGTCACGGATCCCTGCACGGGATGGCCATCCACCGAGACGACCCGGAAAGCGACGGTGTACGCGCCGGCCGCCAGCGCACCCAGCGGCTGCACGGCCCGGGTCCCGGTCACCGTCGGCGGGTCGGCGACCACCGCATCCTCGGCGGCGTCGCTGACGCTGATCCGCGTGTACTTCGGGTCCAGCCGCTCGGCGAAGTCGACGACGATCCGCGTCGGCGACTGCGACAACCGCGCCCCGTCCGTCGGGTTCGACCCGCGCAGCTCGTTGTGCGCCCACGCCGGCGCGGGGGCGAGCAGCGCGGTCAGCGCTCCGAACATCACCGCGGCGACCCACCACCGTGTCACGGATACGACCTCCTAAGGGACGCATAGTTGGTCGCTCGCAGGGTGGGCCGAGTTCCCGCCAAGTTATCTAACCTGCTTGGGAGCGGGCAGCGCGCCGCAGACACCGGTCGTGATCGGTCGACGCGCAAGACGGTGTCGTACCCTGTCGTCGTGACACGCGCCGCACGCCTTCGCCCACGGGCCGGTGCGTCGCGTGCGGTCGTCGCGTTCGCCGTCCTGGCCATGCTGCTGTTGCACGGCTATCAGTGCGCCTCCGGAGTGCTCACGCCGACCAGCGCCGCGCAGCCACAGGTCGTCGCCGAGGAGTCGGAGGCGACCCACGGCCACGCGGACGCCGTCGGCTCGTGTGCCGCCCAGGCAAAGGCGGCGGCCGGCAGTCCCACGCCACAGCTCGCCGCGCGCGGCGAGTCGGCACAGGCCGGCACGCGCACCGACCAGAGTGGACAGTTGCGGTCCAGTCCCGGCGGGTCGCTGAGCCTCGCACAGCTTTGCGTGTTGCGCACGTAGGAGCCGATTCAGCCTGAACCGCGCCCCCGGATGGTGGCGCGGCGCTGAACCCTTGCCCCACTTACGCCCGACGACGGTCGCTACACACCGGTCGTCGCGCTCGACCGTGCCCAACCGCGCCACCGAAGGACCTTGATGGCCGCCACCTCCGACCAACTGTTGATCCTGACCTTGCTCCTGTACCTCGTCGCCCTGGTCTCGCATGCCGCGAGTCAGGCGATGACCGACCGCGCACCTGTCATCGTCGGTGCCGCGGGCCTGTGGTCGACCGGCGCGGCCGTCGTCGCACAGGCCGGCTGTCTCGTCACCCGTGGCCTCGCGGCCGAACGGGTGCCGTGGGGCAACATGTACGAGTTCATCGTCGCCCTGACCCTCGCGGGCGTCGCTGCCTGGCTCGTGGCGGCCCTCCGTGACCCGTCCTGGCGCCCCCTGGGTCTATATGTCTGCGTCGCCGCGCTCCTCCTGCTCGGCTTCGCGGCACTCCGCCTGTACGCCCCGGCCGGCCCGCTCGTCCCCGCCCTCAACTCGGTCTGGCTGAAGATCCACGTCAGCGCCGCCGCCATCGCCTCCGGTGTCTTCATGGTCGGCTTCAGCACGGCGGTGGCCTATCTGATCCGGGTGCGGGCCAAGTCGACACCCGACGGCTTCGCCGCCACGCTCGCCACCTGGCTGCCGGCCGCACCGGTGCTCGAGCGGCTCACGTACCGCCTCCACGCCTTCGGTTTTCCGGTGTGGACGTTCGCCGTCGTCGCGGGCGCCATCTGGGCCGAGGCGTCGTGGGGACGCTACTGGGGCTGGGATCCCAAGGAGACATGGGCGTTCATCTCCTGGGTCGTCTACGCGGGCTATCTCCATGCCCGCGCCACACCGAGCGTGCGCCGCCCGCTCACCGCATGGCTGGTCGTCGTCGGCTGGCTGACCATGATGTTCAACCTCTTCGCCGTGAACCTGCTGATATCCGGCCTGCATTCATATGCCGGCACCTGAACCCGGGAGACGAACAATGATGGCCAAGAACAAGCGCGTGCCGACCAAACCCCCGCGGCAGTGGGGCGTCATCGGCCTGTGGACCACCGTGGGACTGGCGACGGTCCTCATCATCGGATACGCCGCCTTCGCCTCCTGGCGCGGAGCCCGTCCCTGGAACGACCGGCTGACCGGGCTGGCCGGGGTCACCGACTACGCCAGCACCAATCCCGCGTGGCTGACCAGCGCACACAAGTCCGGACCGCTGACCTACGAGGTGACGCCGTCGGTGGGCGGCAGCCACAACAGTTCGTGGCAGAACTGCGCCGGCGACGTCTACGACGCGCCCATCGCCGCCGAGCACGCCACGCACAGCCTCGAACACGGCGCCGTCTGGGTCACCTACCGCCCCGACCTGCCCGCCGACCAGGTCGCGCGGTTGGCCGAGCACGTGCGCGGCGTCGATTTCATGTTCATGAGCCCGCACGACAACCTCGACGCGGCGATCTCGCTGCAGGCCTGGGGTTACCGGCTCACCGTCGACGACGCGGCCGACGAACAGATCCGGGACTTCATCGGCGCGGCCCGGATGAAGGCCGGACCCGAGCAGGGAGCGCCCTGCCCCGGCGGCATCACCGCGACCGGCACCACTCCGCGCGACCTCAATCCCCAAGGAAGCTAGCAATGAGTGAAACCAGGTCGGCAAGTCCATCATGGACCGTGATCGCCGCCGCCGCGGTGGCGCTCGCCGTCGGCATCAGCATCGGCATCCTCTATCCGATCGTCCGGGCGCCGGGCGACACCTCGGCGGAGGCCGGCTTCGCGCGGTCGATGTCGACCCATCACGCGCAGGCGGTCGCGATGGCGATGCGCGCCTACGCGGCGAGCGGCGACCCGCAGATCACCGCCGTGGCCTTCGACATCGCGCTCAGCCAGCAGAGCCAGATCGGCACGATGCAGTCGTGGCTGCGGCAGTGGAACCTCTCGCCCACCTCCACCGAGCCCGCGATGGCCTGGATGAGCCGCACCGGGACGCACCACGGCGCCCCGACTCGCCAGATGCCGGGCATGGCCACGACGCAAGAGCTCGAAACGCTCAACCAGGCCACGGGTACGGACCTCGATCGGCTCTTCTGCGATCTCATGATCCGCCATCACGAAGGCGGGATCGCCATGGTCGACGCCGTCCTGGCCGCCGACCCGGCCGACGAGGTGCGTTCCCTGGCCGAAGCGATCAGGAAGACCCAGCAGGCGGAAGTGGACGCGCTGCGCGACATGCGCGCCCGGGTCGGCTAGGGCGTGGATTCCTTGTGGAGCGCGCGCAACGCACGGATGTCGTCGACGGCGCGTTGACCGTCGAAGCGGTTGAGCGCCACCATCTGCACCGAGTCGCCGCTCGTCAGCAGCAGTGTCGAGAACGGCGACCCGCTGTTGTGACTGACCGCCGCCACCATCGACCAGGGGACGGTGACATCCCGCACCGGGCCACGCACCCGGATGCCGTCGGAGTCGGCGTCGACGCGGTAGGTCAGGAGGACCAACCAGAGCGAGGCGAGCACGACTGCACTGCCGGCCACCGCCCACCGATCCTCGGGCATGTAGACGCTGCCCTCGGGCAGCCCACCGGTGAGCGGCTCCCACGGGAACATCACCGCGAGGGTCACCACGGCCGCACCGATCGCGAGCGTCCGCAAGGTGCGGGACCGCACGGCGACGGCCGAGCCCACTTGCTGTGCGGCCAAGGCCTTCTCCCGTCAGCATGAGGGGTGCGATGTGGCTACAGGCTACGGCAACTCCTAATGCGAATAGGAGTTGGCGTCCGGCTGGCCGCGATCCACGTGGTCGGCGTGGAACAGGGCCTGCCGCAGCAGACCCCGGACGTGCTCGTCAGCGGCGGAATAGTAGACGAAGGTGCCCTCCCGGCGGCCCTTGACCAGGCCGGCCAGGCGGAGCTTGGCGAGATGCTGGCTGACCGCGGTCGGTGCGGCGCCGGCGAGGTCGGCGAGGCACGCGACCGAGGACTCACCCTGCAGCAGAGCCCACAGCACCTTGATCCGGGTGGGGTCGGCGAGCAGCCGGAACGTCTCGGCCGCCAGGTGCACCTGCTCCTCGTGCGGCATCTCGAAGTCAGGCAGCGAGTTGTGCATGCCGCCGAGCATACCCGCCATCTGCTTGCTTGCGTATCTGCATGAGTGCGCATATACGATGGCGATGTGACCACGACTCTCACCGCGCCGCGCACCACCACGACCGGCGCCGGCCCGCGCAGGTCCGGCACCTGGGCGTTGCGCGAGGTCCGCTGGGCGGCCGCGGCGACGGTGTTGTTCCTCGCCGGGTTGACGACCCACCTCGTCGGATCGCCGGCGGTGGTGTCCTGGACCCTGTTCCTGGCCTGTTACGTCGCCGGCGGCTGGGAGCCGGGCTGGGCCGGGTTGACCGCGCTGCGGCAGCGGCGCCTCGACGTCGACCTGCTGATGGTGCTCGCCGCCATCGGCGCCGCGTCGATCGGCCAGGTCCTCGACGGCGCGCTGTTGATCGTCATCTTCGCCACCTCGGGTGCCCTGGAGGCGATCGCGACCAAGCGGACCGCCGACTCCGTCGGCAGCCTGCTCGACCTGGCGCCCGAGACGGCGACCCGGCTCACCGACCGGGGCGAGGAGACGGTCGACGCGGCCGATCTGCGGGTCGGTGACGTGATCCTGGTCCGGCCAGGAGAACGGATCGGTGGTGACGGGCAGGTCGTCGCCGGTGCCGGCGCGGTCGACCAGGCGTCCATCACCGGTGAGTCGATGCCGGCCGACAAGGAGGTCGGCGACGAGGTCTTCGCCGGCACGCTCAACGGCACGGGAGCGCTGACGGTACGCGTCACCAGGCCCGCCGCCGAGACGGTGATCGCCCGGATCGTCGCTCAGGTCGCCGCGGCCAGCGCGACCAAGGCAAAGGTCCAGCTGTTCATCGAGAAGGTCGAACAGCGCTACTCGACCGCCATGGTCGCCGCCACCCTCGCCCTGGTGGCCGTGCCGCTGATCCTCGGCGCCGCGTTCCAGCCGACCCTGCTGCGCGCGATGACCTTCATGATCGTCGCTTCACCGTGTGCGGTCGTCCTCGCGACCATGCCGCCGCTGCTGTCCGCCATCGCCAACGCCGGCCGCCACGGCGTGCTCGTCAAATCGGCCGTCGTGCTCGAACGCCTCGCCACCGTCGACCGGGTCGCGTTCGACAAGACCGGCACCCTGACCACCGGCACACCCCGCCTCACCGACGTCCGCCTCCTGGCCGGCGCCACCGTCGACGAGACCCGCCTGCTGCAGTTGGCCGCGGCCGCCGAGAGCCCGTCCGAGCATCCGCTGGCCCGCGCGATCGTCGACGCCGCGCCACGGCCATTGCCACCGCACGACGCCTTCGCCTCGACCCCCGGCGTCGGCGTGACCGCACGGGTCGACGGCCACCACGTGGCGGTCGCCCGCCCGACCTACCGGGACCGCGCCGCGGTCGCGGAGATCGAGAACGCCGGCCGCACGGCGGTCGTGGTGCACCTCGACCACCGACCCGCCGCCGTGCTCGGGCTGGCCGACCAGCTCCGACCGGGTGCGGCCGAGACGGTCGCCCGCCTCGGCGCGGCCAACACCGTGCTCCTGACCGGCGACAACGCCCGGACTGCCGGCCGGATCGCGGCTCAGGTCGGCATCACCGACGTCCGCGCCGGGTTGCTCCCCGCGGACAAGGTCGACGCCGTACGCGCGCTCCGATACCGCACCCTGGTCGTCGGTGACGGCGTCAACGACGCACCGGCACTCGCCACCGCACACGTCGGCGTCGCGATGGGCCACACCGGCTCCGACCTCACCCTCGACACCGCCGACGCCGTCATCACCCGCGACGACCTGACCGCCCTGCCCACCGTCATCGCGCTCGCCCGCCGCGCGCGCCGTCTCGTGGCCGCGAACCTGGTCATCGCCGCGACCGTCATCGCGGTCCTGGTCGCGTGGGACCTGATCGGCACCCTGCCGCTGCCGCTCGGCGTCGCCGGTCACGAAGGCTCCACCATCCTGGTCGCCCTCAACGGCCTGCGCCTCCTGCGCAAGGCGGCCTGGCGTCGCGCGGCGAAATCGGGAAGCGCGCCCTCGTGATCGGCGTTACGGTCCCCCAATGCCGTCCAGCTACCCGCCGTTGAACCTGGCCGTCCGGACTCCGCGGTTGACGCTGGCCGCGGCGACCGACGACCTGCTGGAGCGGCTCGTGCCGCTGGTGCGGGCCGGGGTGGTCGTCGACGACCAGCCGGCGCCGTTCGACGATCCGATGTCCCTCTACGAGGACAGCCCGGCCCGGGAATGGCGGTGGATGCGGGCCATCTGGTCCGGCCGGTCGAAGGTCGACGCCTCCTTCTGGCGGTTGTACTTCGTGATCTGCCACGACGGCGAGCCACTGGGCATGCAGGACCTGATCGGCGTCGACTTCGCCGCGGTCGGCACGGTCACGTCGTTCTCCTGGCTGGCCCCGGCTGCCCGCGGCCGCGGGCTGGGCAAGGAAGCCCGCGCCGCGATCCTCCATCTCGCGTTCGACGGTTTCGGTGCACGGGAGGCGGGCAGCGACGCGTTCGCCGACAACCACGCGTCGAACCGGGTGTCCGAGGCGCTCGGATATGCGGAAAACGGCACCGACTGGGCCACCCGCCGGGGCGAAGCCGCTCAACTGAAGCGCTGGCGGATCACGCGCGATCAGTGGCTGCCCCGCCGCCGCGCCGACATCGCACTCGACGGCGTCGAGGAATGCAAACCCCTGCTCGGCCTGTGACCGACCCCCCACTAGGCTGGCGCGCTATGACAACGGGGCCTGTCGAACTGCGCTACACCCTCACCGCCGCTGACCTGGTCGATGCGATCGCCACGCAGCGAGCCGTCAACTCGCGCCGCTGGACGCTGGCACTGCTGCTGCTCCCGCTGGTCGGGGTGGCGATCGGTCTGGTCCGTTCCGACGCCTGGGAACTGACCGCCGAAGGTGCCGTGATCGTTCTCGTCGTCTGCGCCGTGCTCGCGGTCGTCGCCGGCGGGCTCGGGCTGCTCGTTTCGAAGGTCTTCGTCCGCTGGGTCCACCGGTGGCAGGCCAGCATGCTCATGCGCGGCAACCCGGCGTTCGCCCATCCGTGCCGCACCACGGTGACCGAGGCCGGGCTGCACGCCGACAACACGACCGGCGAGTCGCGCTCGTCCTGGTCGCAGTACCCGCTCTACGCCGAGACCGACCGCTCCTTCGTGCTCCTCGCCTCCAAACGCCTCGGCGCGATGATGTTCGTGCTGCCCAAGCGGGCCCTCGCCGACGACGACCGCGCACGGCTGCGCGCCCTCCTCGACACACACAGCAGCCGGCGGGCCTGACCAGCCAGTCCGATTTGTCCGCTGGGCCGGTATCTGACATCAGCTATTGACGTCGCCGTAACGCGTGGCCTACGGTTCCGTCGAACCGGTTAGTCGAAACGCTTCGACAATCCGCCGGGAGCGATCCCACCGCTGATCAGGGGAGGTGCGCGGTGGCAACCATGCATGACGTCGCGCGCCTCGCGCAGGTCTCCGTCAGCACCGTTTCCTACGTGCTGACCGGCACCCGCCCCATCTCCCAGGCCACCCGCGACAAGGTGCACGCGGCCATGGCCGAGCTCGACTACCAGCCCAACGCCATGGCCCGCGGCCTGGCCAGCCGGCGCAGCCGGATCGTCGGCCTGCTGATGCCGATGGACGAGCGTGGGCTCGGCGCCACCGAGACCGCGTTCGTCACCGGAGCCGCGGCGGCCGCCAGCACCGCGGGCTACCACCTCGTGCTCGCCCCCGTCGGCACCACCGACCTCGACGACCTGCGCCGCCTGGCCAGCCAGCGCATGCTCGACGGCGCCGTGCTGATGGAGGTCCAGGTCGAGGACGGGCGCGTGGCCGTGCTCCAGGAGGCCGGCGTCCCGCTCGTGCTCATCGGGCGCACCAGCGACACGGCCGCGCTGTCCTACGTGGACATCGACTTCGACCAGACCGTCCGCGAGGCCGTCGACCACCTGGTCGGGCTCGGCCACACCAGGATCGCCTACGTCAACCACTCCGAAGCCGCGATCGCGGCCGGCTACGGCCCCGCCGTGCGTACCCGGGACGCCTTTGTCGCGAGAATGGCCGCCCACGGCCTCGAACCCTTGATGATCGCGGCCGAGGACAGCGCCGCCGCCGGGCGCGAAGCGCTCGACGCGGCGCTCGCCCAGGCACCGGATCTGACCGCGCTGCTGGCGATGAACGAGAACGCGGTCTTCGGCATCCTCGGCGAGCTCGCCGCCCGAGGGCGCACGGTCCCGGGCGACGTCTCCGTCGTCTCGATGGTGACCTCGCCGCAGGTGGCCGAACTGGCCCACCCCGCGCTGACCGCGATGACCTCTCCCGGCTCGGCCCTCGGCCGGATCGCCGTGGAGGCACTGCTCCGCCAGTTGGATGGGGTCACCGGCGACCACCACCAGCAACTGCTGCCCTGCGCGCTGGAGATCCGTGGCTCGACCGGCCCGCCAGGCAGGTAACAAGCTCAACGACCCGCCGCCGTGCTGCAACACGACGGCGGGCCAACACAAGTACCGGCTCGATACTCACCAGGAGGATAGCAATGGGGCGATTCCGCAAGCTGGGCGTCGCGGTCGCGCTGGCCGCGATAACCGCGACGACGTTGACCGCGTGCGGCGGCAATGACGAGGGCGGCGGCGACGGCAGCGACGCGAAGGTCCTCAAGCTCTGGCACTACGAGAGCGCCAACAGCGCGATGGGCATCGCGTGGGACAAGGCGATCGAGACCTTCAAGACCGAGCACCCGGGCGTCGAGGTCCAGTTCGAGCGCAAGGCGTTCGAGCAGATCCAGCAGAACGCCGGCATGATCATCAACTCGTCCGAAGGCCCGGACATCATGGAGTACAACAAGGGCAACGCCACCGCCGGCCTGCTCTCCTCGCAGGGCCTGCTCACCGACCTGACCGAAGAGACCGAGAAGCGCGGCTGGGACAAGAAGCTCAGCTCCAGCCTGCAGACCACCGCCCGCTACAGCGACAAGGGCGTGATGGGCGAGGGCAACTGGTACGGCGTGCCCAACTACGGCGAGTACGTCATGGTCTATTACAACAAGGACCTGTTCGACAAGAACGGCATCGCGGTGCCGACGTCGTACGACGAGCTGACCAAGGCGATGGACCAGTTCGTCGCCAAGGGCATCACCCCGCTGGCCGAGGCCGGTGCCGAGTACCCGGCCGGGCAGCTCTTCTACCAGCTCGCGCTGAGCAAGGCCGACCGCGCCTTCGTCGACAACTACCAGCTCTACAAGAACCCGGTCGACTTCGCGGCCGACCCGCTGAAGTACGGCGCCGAGACGTTCGCGGACTGGGTGGGCAAGGGCTACGTCGCCAAGGACTCCGCGAGCCTCAAGGCCGAGGACATGGGCGTCTCGTTCATCTCCGGCAAGGCACCGATGATCGTCTCGGGTAGCTGGTGGTACGGCCGCTTCAAGGACGAGATCAAGTTCAACTGGGACTCGTTCCTGTTCCCCGGCAACAAGCTCAACGCGGGCTCGTCCGGCAACCTCTGGGTGGTTCCCACCAACAGCAAGGCCAAGAGCCTCGCGTACGACTTCATCGACATCACCCTGCGTCCCGAGATCCAGGCCCTGATCGGCAACAACGGCGGCGTCCCGGTCGCCGCCGACGCCACGCAGATCACGGACCCCAAGGACAAGAAGCTGATCGAGAACTTCAACACGATCAGCCAGCAGGACGGCCTCGCGTTCTACCCGGACTGGCCGGTGCCCGGCTACTACGACGTGCTGGTCTCCGGCTTCCAGAGCCTCATCAACGGCTCCAAGAAGCCCGCCGAGGTGCTCGACACGATCGGCAAGCCGTACGCCGACGGCGTCAAGGAGATCACCGGCAAGTGACGTGGCGACGGGGTGGGCACGGCACCGACGCGCCCACCCCGGCCCGGAAGGATCTCCCATGGCAAAGCCCAAACGCCTCGGCTACTGGCTCTACCTCGTACCCGGCGGACTGCTCTTCCTGCTCGTCATCGGCGCTCCCCTGGTCGGCACCATCTACCTCTCGCTGACCAAGTGGTCCGGCGTCGGCGACCCCACCTTCATCGGCTTCGACAACTACACCCGGCTGTTCCAGGACGAGGTGTTCTGGACGTCGTTCAAGAACACGGTCGCGATGATCGTGGCGATGGTGGTCGTGCCGACACTGGCCGGCCTCGTGCTCGCCGCGGTGCTCTTCGACGTGATCGGGCGCCGGTTCAAGCCGCGCACCGTCAACGCCCTGCGCGCCGCGTTCTACCTGCCGCAGGTGCTCCCGGTCGTGGTGGCCGGCATCGTCTGGGGCTGGATCCTGCGGCCCGACGGCGCGTTCAACGGACTGCTCGACGCGATCGGGCTCGGCGCGCTGCGGCACGACTGGCTCGGCGACCCCGACACCGCGCTGCCCGCCGTGATGGGCGTGATGATCTGGGTGCAGATCGGCTACCCGGTGGTCGTCTTCATGGCGGCGCTGCAGCGGGTCGACCCGGAGCTCTACGAGGCCGCCGAGGTCGACGGCGCCAACTGGTGGCACCGGTTCCGGGCGATCACCCTGGCGCAGATCCGACCGGAGACCTTCGTGGTCGCCCTGACCTGCACGATCGCCGCGCTGAAGGTGTTCGGCCCGGTGTTCGCGCTGACCCGCGGCGGCCCGGAGAACGCGACCAACGTGCCGTCGTACTTCGCCTACTACACGTTCTTCAAGAAGCTCCAGGTCGGCTACGGCTCCGCGATCTCCACCGTGCTCACGCTGATCATCATCGTCGTGGCCGTGGTGTTCATCTGGGCTCAGTACCGCAGTGAGCGCCAGGACCGGGAGGTCTGACATGGCCGTCACCCTCGACCGGCGCCACCGCGGCGCGAGCCGCTGGGTCGTGCTCGCCCTGGTCACGCTCGGCGCTCTGGTCATGCTGGTGCCGTTCGCGTTCATGCTGCTCAACGCGTTCAAGTCGCCCGGCGACTACTCCAGCGCCGGGCCGCTGAGCTGGCCGTCGGAGTTCTACCTCAAGGGCCTGACGACCTACTGGAACGAGGTCAACTTCCCGCTGAAGCTGTGGAACTCGGCGGTGATCGCCGGCTCCGTCGCGGTGCTCGGCGTCGTCGTCTCACTGCTCAACGCGTACGCCCTGGGCATCGGCCGGGTTCGTGGCCGGCTCTGGATCGTCGGGCTGTTCCTGCTGGCCAACATGCTGCCGCAGGAGGCGTTGATCTACCCGCTCTACTACGTCGCCAAGGAGGTCGGGCTCTACAACACCCGCCTCGTGGTGATCATCATCTTCACCGTCATCCAGAGCGCGTTCGGCACCTACCTGCTCGCCTCGGTGATGAGCACGTTCCCGCGCTCGCTGCTCGAGGCGGCGGCGCTGGACGGCGCCGGCAAATGGACCGTGCTGTGGCGGGTCGTGTTCCCGAACCTGCGGCCGACCCTCGCGGTGCTGCTCGTCTTCTTCTTCATCTGGACCTGGAACGAGTTCCTGATCCCGCTGGTCATGCTCATCGACAACAGCACGCAGACCATCCCGGTCGCGCTGGCCTCGTTGCAGGGCGATCGGTTGATGGACGCGCCCACCACCAACGCGGGCGCGCTGATCAGCCTGGTGCCGGCCGTCCTCTTCTTCCTCATCTTCCAGCGCACCCTTTCGCGCGGCATCACGGCAGGAGCCGAGAAGTGAAGTTCACCGACGGATACTGGCAACTGCGACCGGGGGTCGGCGTGCTGCGCCCCGGCACGGTCGAGTCGGTCGAGCTCGAGGATCGCGGTTTCACCGTCTTCGCACCGACCGGCCGGATCACCGGCCGGGGCGACACCCTCAACCGGCCGGTCGTCACGGTGCGGTTCTTCTCCCCCGCCGACGGCGTCATCGGTGTGACCGTGGCCCACCACCTCGGCGGGTTGCCGAAGGAGCCCCGGTTCGCGGTCGCCGCCGGCACGGAGCACCCGGTCACCGTCGACGTCACGGGGCTGTCCGCCACGCTGACCAGCGGCGCGCTGACGGCCAAGGTCGCGCTCGTCGACGGGTGGCGGGTCGACTTCCTGCACGGCGACCGGGTGCTGACCTCGTCGACGGAGCGCAGCATCGGCCTGGCCACCGACGCCGACGGCCGCGCGTACGTCCACGAGCGGTTGGGTCTCGGTGTCGGGGAGAGCGTCTACGGGCTCGGCGAGCGCTTCGGCGCGTTCGTCAAGAATGGCCAGACCGTGGACATCTGGAACGCCGACGGGGGTACGGCCAGCGAGCAGGCGTACAAGAACGTCCCGTTCTATCTCAGCAACCGTGGCTACGGCGTCTTCGTCGACCATCCCGAGCACGTCTCGTTCGAGATCGGCTCCGAGGTCGTCTCACAGGCACAGTTCAGCGTCGAAGGCCAGACGCTGACCTACTACCTCGTCGACGGGCCGACCCCGAAGGACGTGCTGCGCCGCTACACCGCGCTGACCGGGCGGCCGGCGCGCGTACCCGCGTGGTCCTATGGTCTCTGGCTTTCGACCTCGTTCACGACGTCGTACGACGAGAAGACCGTCACCGAGTTCATCGACGGGATGGCCGAGCGCGACCTGCCGCTGTCGGTGTTCCACTTCGACTGCTTCTGGATGCGGCAGTTCCACTGGTGCGACTTCGTCTGGGATCCGGCGACGTTCCCCGACCCCGAGGGCATGCTGCGCCGGCTGCACGAGCGCGGTCTCAAGGTGTGCGTCTGGATCAACCCGTACATCGCGCAGCGGTCGTACCTGTTCGAGGAGGGGCGCCGCAACGGCTATCTGGTGAAGCGGCCCGACGGCTCGGTCTGGCAGTGGGACAAGTGGCAGGCGGGCATGGCGCTGGTGGACTTCACCAACCCGGACGCCGTCGCCTGGTACACGGGCAAGCTCAAGGTGTTGCTCGACATGGGCGTCGACTGCTTCAAGACGGACTTCGGCGAGCGCATCCCGACCGACGTGGTCTGGCACGACGGCTCGGATCCGGAGCGGATGCACAACTACTACGCGCAGCTCTACAACCGCGCCGTTTTCGAACTGCTCGAGTCCGCGCGCGGCGTGGGTGAGGCGGTGGTCTTCGCCCGGTCCGCCACCGCCGGCGGGCAGCAGTTCCCGGTGCACTGGGGCGGCGACTGCGAGTCGACGTTCGAGGCGATGGCCGAGTCGCTGCGCGGCGGGCTGTCGCTGGCCGCGTCGGGCTTCGGCTACTGGAGCCACGACATCGGCGGCTTCGAGGGCACGCCAGATCCGGCGGTGTTCAAGCGGTGGGTCGCGTTCGGGCTGCTGTCGTCGCACTCGCGGCTGCACGGTTCCGGCTCCTATCGGGTGCCGTGGGCGTTCGACGCCGAGGCGGTCGACGTGCTGCGGCACTTCACCCGGCTCAAGATGTCGCTGATGCCCTATCTGGCCGCGGTGGCCGAGGAGGCGCACCGGTC
Source organism: Asanoa iriomotensis (assembly GCF_016862515.1). Lineage (GTDB taxonomy): Bacteria > Actinomycetota > Actinomycetes > Mycobacteriales > Micromonosporaceae > Asanoa > Asanoa iriomotensis. The sequence continues at coordinate 27,364 of NZ_BONC01000003.1, read as the reverse complement.
GGGTGTGCCGATGATGCGGCCGATGGTTGTGGAGTTCCCGGACGACCCGACCTCGGCGTACCTGGACCGGCAGTACATGCTCGGCCCCGACGTCCTGGTGGCGCCGGTGATGAGCGCGGACGGCGAGGTCACCTTCTACGTGCCGGCCGGCACCTGGACCCACCTCGTGACCGGCGCTCAGTTGACCGGGCCGGCCTGGGTGACCGAGAAGCACGAGTTCGACAGTCTGCCGGTGCTGGCGCGGCCCGGCGCGGTGATCCCGTTCGGTGCGCGCACCGACCGGCCGGATTACGAATGGGCGGATGACGTGCGTTTGCGGGTGTTCGCACCGGTGGCCGGACAGCGGACCAGGGTGTCCGTGCCTTCACCGGGTGAGGGCGCTGGTGCCGAGTTCGAGGTGCGGTTCGACAATGGGACGGTGTCCGCGGAACTGGTCGCGGGATCGTCGTCGGGTTATCGGGTTATCGGGTTATCGGTGTGAGGTAGGGCAGTGAGCGATTTTCCGGAGAGCTTCGTGTGGGGGTCGGCCACGGCCGCCTATCAGATCGAGGGTGCGGCCACCGAGGACGGCCGAGGGCCGTCGATCTGGGACACCTTCAGCCACACCCCAGGGAAGACGTTGAACGGTGACACCGGTGACGTCGCCGCCGACCACTACCACCGGTGGGAGGAGGACCTCGGGCACATCGCGTCGCTCGGGCTCGACGCCTACCGGTTCTCGATCTCCTGGCCGCGGGTGCAGCCGGGCGGCTCCGGCGCGTTCAACCGGGCCGGGATCGACTTCTACTCGCGGCTCGTCGACGGGCTGCTGGAGCGCGGCGTGCGGCCGGTGGCGACGATGTACCACTGGGACCTGCCGCAGGAGCTGGAGGATCTTGGCGGCTGGGCCTCCCGCGACACCGCGCTGCGGTTCCGGGACTACGCGGCCGGCATCGTCGAGGCGCTGGGCGATCGGGTGCACACCTGGACGACCTTCAACGAGCCGTGGTGCTCGGCGTATCTCGGCTACGCGTCCGGCGTGCACGCGCCCGGTCGCACGTCGCCCGCCGCGGCTCTGGCCGCCGTGCACCACCTGAACCTGGCGCACGGCCTGGCCGGCAGGGTGGTCCGGGAGCTGGCCCCGGCATCCGAGCTGTCGGTGACGTTGAACCTGCACGTCATCCGCCCCGCGTCGGACTCGGCGGCGGACCTCGACGCGGTGCGGCGGATCGACGCGCTGGCCAACCGGGCGTTCCTCGGCCCGATGCTGGACGGTGCCTACCCGGCGGACCTGCTGGCCGACACGGCCTCGGTGACCGACTGGTCGTTCGTCCACGACGGCGACGAGAAGCTGATCGCGGTGCCGCTGGACGTGCTGGGCGTCAACTACTACTCGAGCACGCTGGTGCGCGCGTGGGACGGGGTGTCGCCGCGGTCGTCCGCCGACGGGCACGGCCAGTCGGCGGCGTCGCCGTGGGTCGCCGCGGACAACGTCGAGTTCCTGCCGCAGCCAGGCCCGTACACGGCGATGGGTTGGAACATCGACCCGCCGGCGTTCACCGAGCTCCTGCTGCGCATGCACCGGGAGTACCCGAACCAGCCGCTGATGATCACCGAGAACGGCGCGGCGTTCGCCGATGTCGTCTCGCCCGACGGGACGATCCAGGACGACCAGCGGATCTCTTACCTGCGTGCGCACATCGGGGCCGTGGCTGACGCGCGGGCCGCCGGCGCGGACGTGCGCGGCTACTTCGTGTGGTCGCTGCTCGACAACTTCGAGTGGGGCTACGGGTACGACCGCCGGTTCGGGATCATCCGGGTCGATTACGACACCCAGGTGCGCACCTGGAAGCAGAGCGCGCACTGGTACAAGCAGCTCGCCGCGACGGGCCGCTTGGTGTAGCGGACGCGGGTACGTCACAATGGCGCGCGGAGGGGAGTATTCCTTCGCGGCGAGGTCGTCAGCACGGCTGCCGCCCGGCTCAGGTCGGGCGTCGGCCCGGCCTAGCCGGTCCGGCAGCTCGACGGCCGTGATGGGAGAGACCTCCGACAGCCACCATCAGTGGCGTCTTCATGACGCCCTGTGACTGCCGGAGGAACCTTGGACACCATGCAAGTTTCGGGTGTGGTCTGGGCCATCACCCTCGTCGTGCTCGTCGCGGTGCTGCTCGCCGATCTGCTGATCATCGGCCGCCGCCCCCACGAGCCAAGCACCCGGGAGTCGGCCCTCTGGGTCTCCCTCTACATCGGACTCGCGCTGATCTTCGGTGTGGGCGTCTGGATCTTCAGCGGCGGCGAGTTCGCGGGCCAGTTCTACGCGGGCTGGCTCACGGAATACAGCCTGTCCGTCGACAACCTGTTCGTCTTCGTGATCATCATGAGCCGCTTCGCGGTGCCGCGGCACCTCCAGCAGGAGGTGCTGCTGATCGGCATCATCCTGGCGCTGGTCATGCGGGGCGCCTTCATCGCGGCGGGTTCGGCGCTGATCTCGCAGTTCGCGTGGGTGTTCTACATCTTCGGCGCGTTCCTGATCTACACGGCGATCAGCTTCGCGCGCGGTCACGCCGGCGGCGACTTCAACGAGAACATGGCGATCCGGTGGGTACGCCGGGCGGTGCCGTTCTCGAACGAGTTCGACGGCGTGAAGCTGCGCACGGTCTCCAACGGGCAGCGGTTGTTCACGCCGATGCTGATCGTCCTGATCGCCATCGGCACCACGGACCTGATCTTCGCGCTGGACTCGATCCCCGCCATCTTCGGCGTGACCAAGAGCCCGTACCTGGTGTTCACGGCGAACGTGTTCGCCCTGATGGGTCTGCGGCAGCTCTACTTCCTGTTGGGACACCTGCTCGACCGGCTGGTGTATCTCAACATGGGTCTGGCGGTCGTGCTGGGCTTCATCGGCGTGAAGCTGGTCCTGGAAGCGCTGGCGGACAACAACGTCCCGTTCATCAACGGCGGCGAGCACGTCTCGTGGGCGCCGCACATCGAGATCTGGCTGTCGCTGACGATCATCATCGGCACGCTGCTGATCGCGACGGTGGCCAGCTTGATCAAGTCGGCACGCGACAAGCGCGCCGAGATCGCGAAGGAGCCGAAGGTCGACGCGGTCCACTAGCTAGCGTTTGTCGGACACCGCGCCGGGGAGGCAGCCACGCTGCCGCCCGGCGCGGTGCTGGTTCGGCGGCCGAAAGTTTCCGGAACACATTGACGCGCGCCGCTGCGTTGGCTGATTCTGGGCTCCCGGCCTCTACATCTGTGGTCATCGATTGCTTGAGGTCGCCGTCCCCCGCGGAAGGAGAGCTCAGGTGGTCAGACGTTGGGTGATCGTGGTGTTGACCGCGCTGGTCGCGTCCGCCGGGAGCGTGGTGGCGGTGACGCTGGGCGCGTCGCCCGCCGCGGCGGCCGTCGAGGACGATGGCGCCGGCTGCCCGGTGCCTGGCACGGGAGCGTTGACCGCCAACCCACGGCTTCCGGATCCGTTCCGGAAGGTCGACGGCACCCGCATCACGTCGAAGTCTGACTGGCGGTGCCGGCGGGCCGAGATCAAGGAACTGGCGGAACGCCACATCTACGGCGACAAGCCCGCCAAGCCGGCGAGCGTCACGGGCACGGTGTCGAGCAGCGGCATCACGGTGAACGTCACGCAGAACGGGCGTACAGCCAGCTTCTCGGCGGGTGTCCAACTGCCGAGCGGCACAGGTCCGTTCCCGGCGGTGATCGTGGTGGGCGGTTTCGGCGCGGACACGGCGACGATCCGAGCTTCTGGCGCCGCGGTGATCACCTACGACCCGCTGGCGGTGGGGCGTGAGGGGACGCCGCGCAACAACAAGCAGGGCGCGTTCTACACGATCTACGGCGCGACGAGCAGCACGGGGCTGCTCGCGGCCTGGGCGTGGGGCGCGAGCCGGATCATCGACGTCGTCGAACAGTCGGGCGGCTCTCTCCTGCGGGCGGACGCTCTCGGCGTCACGGGATGTTCCCGGTATGGAAAGGGCGCGTTCGCGGTCGGCGCCTTCGACCAACGGATCGCACTGACGATGCCGATCGAGTCGGGCAGCGCGGGCGTGCCGATCCTGCGCGGCCTGCCGGGCGAGCCGGGTGCGCAACCGCTGAGCAGCGCCTACGGCGAGCAGCCGTGGCTGGGCGACGCGTTCAGCGCGTTCACGGGCAGCCCGAACACACTGCCGGTCGACATGCACGAGGTGGTCGCGATGGTCGCGCCACGGGGCTTGTTCATCATGGAGAACCCACACGTGGACTGGCTGGCGGCCCGCTCGGGCAGCGTTTCGGCACTGGGTGGCGCGGAGGTCTACAAGGCGCTGGGCGCGGGCGACAACATCACGTACTGGTCGGACGTAGCGGACGGCACGCACTGCGCGTCGCGGCCGGAATGGCGCACCCCCTTGCAGCAGAACATCCAGAAGTTCCTACTGAAGACCGGAAACACCGCGGGCACGTTCCGAATCTCAAGCCGCAAGGCGGGAAACCTGTCGGAGTGGCGCGACTGGCAGACCCCAACCCTCTCTGACGGCGGCCCGACCACACCCCCACCCACTGGCGGTCCGACGACGCCGCCGCCCGCCGGCCCCGGTTGCACGTCGACGGTCTCGGTCAACCAGTGGACAGGGGGCTTCGTGGCGACGATCCGCGTAGCGGCCGGCTCGCAGGCGCTGAACGGCTGGACGGTCGCCCTGACGCTGGCGTCCGGCGCGACAATCACCAGCGCCTGGAACGCGAACCGCACGGGGAATTCGGGTGCGGTCCAGTTCACAAACGTCGCCTACAACGGCTCCGTCGCACCTGGACAGTCAACGGAGTTCGGCTTCCAAGGCACGGGAGTCGGATCGGGCCTGTCACCGTCCTGCACGGCTCGATAGGACGCGCCCGCCACGATGGCCTTCTAGAACGCGGCGAGCCGGGGCTCGCCGCGTTCGGGCATTGGGAGAGGGCCGCAGGGCAGCAGGGCTGACCCGCGTCTGCAAAGCGGTGGTCGGCCGAGGGGCCAGCTTCCAGAGGCCGCGACTGTCCCCATCAAGCCGGAGACCACCTACGCCGTAGGCCGGCGCTACTAGCTGGCCTCCCCTTCCACGTCTGCGACCGCGCGGTGGGCTGGTTCCGGGCGGCACGGAGGACATCGAAATCCTAGGATGCGTCTATGGCGAAGGGCCGCGGCTCGATCATCCGGGCCGCCCTCGGCTTCCTTCACAAATCGCGACGGCGGCCTCGGGGCACCACCACCGACCCGCGTCTGCACAGCCGTGGTCGGCCGAGGGGCCAGCTTCCGGGGCCTCGGCTGTCCCCCATCAAGCCGGAGACCGCCTACGCCGTCGGCCGGCGCTACGGAGTCGATCTAGCTGGCGTCCCCATCCACGTCCGTGACCGCGCGGTCGGCTATTTCGGCTTCACCAACAGCAGGCAGCAGATCGTCTTGGCGCGGAACGCGTTCTCCAACGAGCAGGAAATGGCCCGTACGCTCTACCACGAGCGTTACCACGTCGGCCAGCTCGGACCGGAACGCCTTATCCGCGCACTGAGGCCGAGGTTCTGGCCATGGAACGGGACGCGTATGCGGCCGAGCAACGATGGTGGGACAGCCACCCGCTGAACCCGGCGAACAGATCATTCGGGAGCAGGTCATGACCGAACGGCAGACGGCCACGTACGAGCAATGGCTCGATGCGTATGAAGCGCTCTACGAGGCGTTGCCCGGATCGGCCGACGTGGCCTGTCCCAACTGTGGGCAGCACCGGCTGCGACTGATCTTCACCGGGTGGGGCGGGGTTGGTTTCGCCTCGCTGTGGTGCGACGCGTGTCATTGGGGCATCGCGATTTCCCGCGCGCCGATCCCCGATGGCGCCACGGTCCTATCTCCGGACCTTCCTGAGGCAGACCGCCGAGTGGTCGTGCCGAACTTCCGGATCGTGCCGCCGGACGATTAGCCGTTCGCCCACCAGGTGAGGATGTGGAGGGCCCGGGTCGTGGTCCAGCGGCTTGGGCCCGGGGGCTCCAAAGCGAACCATTGCGGGCCCGGGTATTGCTGGTAGCGCGGCCAGCGGCCGTCGGCGCGGCGCGCCGCCTGGATCAGGTCGATCGCGTCAGTCAGGCGTTCGTCGCCTGGCGTGGCCGTGGCCGCGAAGAGTTCCAGGCCGCGGAGCACGTCGAAGTGCCACTCCGGGAACGCCGGGAAGCGGGTGCTGGCGCGGATCGCGATCTCGCCCGTGCGGTGTGCGCGGAACAGGCGGTGGTTCAGGAAGAACTCCCGGCCCCGCTGGGACGCGAGGGCGTCCGCTTGGTCCGCGGCCGCCAGCGCCTCCAGGGCCATCACCGACGTGTGGAACGAGCTGTGTTTCGTGCGGTCGCCGCGGGACGCGCAGTTCCAGCCGCCGTCGTGTTGTTGCTCCGCTAGCAGGAAGTCGATCGCCTCCGTCACCCGCGGCGTCCGGAAGCCGAACGCGCACGACACTCGCGCGAACATCGACACGATGCACGTCTCCGACACCCGTCGGCGGTCGGCCCACTCCCATAGCCGCCCGCAGCCGCGCAGCGCCGCCGGGTGGCCTGCCGGCAGGCCCAACCAGAGCAGATGCAAGAGGGTGTACGTCGTGGACGTCCACTTCGGTGTGTAGACCCCGCCGCCCCAGTTGCCGTCCGGTGACTGCTCCGTCAGCAGGCGGGCGCCCCAGCCTTCGGTGGCGACCCGGGCACGTTCCCGCGTCACCACCGGCTCGGCGGCGTCCGTCAGGTCGCGCAGGACGCGCCAGCGGACCGCCGGGTCGCCGTCGAGCAGCCAATCGAGCAGCTCGTCGTCGATGCCCCACAGGCTAGCGCTGCGCGGTCACCAGCGCAGCCAGGCCCGTGGTGACCGGGACCGCGGCTACCAGGCCGATCGTGCCGACCACGCTGCGGACGATCTCGTCGACGATGAACTCGCTCGTGAGGACCGTCGACGCCGACTGGCCGCCGATGATCACGAGGAGGAGCAACGGCAGGGACGCGCCCGCGTACGCCAGGACGATGGTGTTGACCGTCGAGGCGATGTGCGCTCGACCGATCCGGGTGGCGGCGCGGTAGAGGGCCTTCGCGCCCAGTGATCGATTCGCCTCGGCCAGTTCGCCGACCGTCGCCGCCTGGGTGACCGTGACGTCGTCGAGGACGCCGAGCGTGCCGATCACGATGCCGGCCAGCAGCAGGCCGCGTGGGTCGACGTCGCCGAGGAAGACCGCCAGCAGGCCCGTGTCCTCGCTGCCGAAACCGGTGAGATGCAGGGCCGAGGTGGCCGCCACCGCGAGGCCGCCGGTCAGGGTCAGGCTCACCAGCGTGCCGAGGACCGCGACCGACGTCTGCACGCTGAAGCCGTGCGTCAGGTAGAGGACCATGAACATGATCGCGGACGAGCCGACGATGGCGATCAGCAGCGGCGGCTTGCCGACCGCGATCGCGGGCAGGATGAACGTCAGCAGGATCGCGAAGCTGACCCCGAGCCCGATCAGCGCCGCCACGCCGCGCCAGCGACCGAACGCGATGATCACCAGGGCGAAGATGCCCAGCAGCACCCAGAGTTGCAGGCTGCGCTGGTGGTCGAGCACGGCGTACTGCGGTGGTCCGCCCGGCGCCACGTTCTCCGCCACGACGATCTTGTCGCCGACGTCGACCACCGGTGAGCCCGGTCCTTCCGGGATCGTCGCCGTCACCGTCTGGCCCGCCTGCGGGCCGCTCGTCAGCCGCACCGTCACGCTGCCGCACTGGCGCGACGCGCGCTGCTGGCACGGCTCCGGCTGCACGGCGGTCACCGTCGCGTCGAGCCGCGCCGGCTGGTTGGTGGCGATGGTCTGTGGTCCGGTGTACGGCCACAGCACGGCGAGCCCGATCCCCGTCAACACGGCGAGCGGGACCAGGATCGCGGCCATGATCAGCCGGGTACGCCGCGGCGCCGGGCCGACCGGTCCGTGCGCGTGCGCCATGCCGTCGAGTATGTCGGATTTATCCGAGTGTCCGGTCCAGATGCGGGTGACGGCCGCCCGTGGGGTTGACCCGCGACCGGCGGCCGTGTCGCCATAGGTGGCATGAGCGCCGACGCCGTCAGCCTGATCGGGGTCGCGGCGATCGGCTTCGCCTCGGCGTTCCAGCCGTTCACACCGGTCGAGGCATACCTGGTGGGCGTAGTCGCGACGAGCAACGCCGCTCCGGTGCCGGCCGGCCTGGCCGCCGCCCTCGGTCAGACCGCCGGCAAGGTCGTCATCCTGCTGGCCACCCGGGGCCTGCTGCGGGGCTCATGGCTGCGCCGCATCGTCGACCGGCAACGCGGCCCGACCCACCGATCGGCGTTCCGCGACCGGATGGCGGCCCTGGTCGCCCTCCTGGACCGCCCGCGCTACGCCGCCGCCATGCTGTTCGCGAGCGCGGTCGCCGGCATCCCGCCACTGCTCGCGACCACCGTCTACGTCGCCCGTACACCCATGCCCGTCTCGGTTTTCAGCCTCCTCTGCCTGACCGGCCGCACGATCCGCTTCGTCGCGGTCGCACTGGCACCGGCCCTGGTGCTACCCGACTGACAGACCCCAAACACGGCGAACTGAGGTCCGCACCACCACCAAGCAGGCCTACCGAAAGGCGAGGCAGATCGTGTCGACAGTGACTTCCGCAGCGCGGTCGCCCGGCAGATACCGTTCTTGCCGGGCGGCTGAGGTCGCGCACGTGACTCTCGCGCTGGCCGTCGCCGTGGGGTGCACGGCACAGCAACCGCAGGAAAGCCTCTCGGCGGACGGGGTCGTCGGCTGCGCCGACTCGGCCGCATGGGGGCAGGTCGCGACCGTGACGCCCGAAGGCGGCCAGCTGCGCGTCGTGCTGGAGCCCGATCGCTGGCTGACGCCGGAGTCCAGCTCAAGAACCGTCGACTTCCTCGCCGACGATCGGGCGACCGAGTCCGGGGCACCGCCGTGGCGGGTCGGCGACCGCGGTCTTCTGATTCTCAGCAAGTCGAGCCCACCGGCGCTCTACGACGAGGAGGTCGGCCAAGAGCTCGAACGGGCCTGGCGGGACGCCGGATCCCGCCGGCTGACCGACTGCCCGGGCTGAACCGCTTCATTGACTTTGGTGCATGTCTCGTGGCAGGCTGGGCGCGCCGCGGCGGGAGCGTTGTAGCGACACGGAAGCGAGGGCGGCTTCCGTCCTCGACTCTGGAGCTCTCATGCGCTTCGCCCGACTCCTGGCGGCCCCACTGATCGCGCTGGCCGCCGTCATCGTCGTCCTCGTACCTTCCTCACCGGCGTCCGCACACGGCAGCATCGTCAACCCCGCATCGCGCAACTACGGCTGCTGGGAACGCTGGGGTTCCCGCTTCCAGGACCCAGCAATGGCCACCGAAGACCCGATGTGCTGGCAGGCCTGGCAGGCAAACCCGAACGCCATGTGGAACTGGAACGGCCTGTACCGCGAAAACCTAGCGGGCAACCACCAGGCGAACATCCCGGACGGCCAACTCTGCAGCGGCGGCCGAGCCGAAGGCGGCCGCTACAACTCAATGGACACAGTAGGCAACTGGCGAGCCACAAACGTAGGAACCTCACTGTCCCTACGCCTCAACGACCAGGCCAGCCACGGAGCCGACTACATCAGGGTGTACGTAACCCGAGCCGGCTACGACCCCACCACCCAACCGCTGCGCTGGAGCGACCTGACCCTGGTAACCCAAATCGGCAACACCCCCGCCAGCCAGTGGCAACCGGCAGCACAGGGCGTCCAAATCGACCTACCAGTAAACGTCCCAGGCCGCACAGGCCGGGCAATGTTCTACACAATCTGGCAGGCGAGCCACATGGACCAGTCCTACTACTTCTGCAGCGACGTCAACTTCGGCGGCACCCCCACAAACCCACCAACAAACCCACCAACAAACCCCCCGACCAACCCACCCACAAACCCACCCACAAACCCGCCGACCAACCCACCGACAGGCACCCGCGCCTGCACAGCGACGTACACCTTGGTGGGCTCGTGGACAGGCGGCTTCCAAGCAGACATCCGAGTAACCGCAGGCTCCACAGCAATAGCAGGCTGGACAGTCACACTCACATACCCCAGCGGCCAACAGGTAGCCCAAGTCTGGAACGGCACAGCCACAACCAACGGCTCCACAGCAACAATCCGCAACGCCACGTACAACGGCTCAGTGGCCGCAGCCCAAAGCACCACCTTCGGCCTACTGGGCTCAGGCACCCACAGCACACCCACACTCACGTGCACAGCAACGTAACGACGGTCGCGGGGTTTCCGGGGGCTCGGCCCCCGGAGCAGATATGACAAGTGGCCCCGGCCCGCGCTTCCCGCGGGCAGGGGCCACCCAACCACTTGTGGAGGTGCCGGGAATCGAACCCGGGTCCTTCGGCGTCTTGTCAGGGCTTCTCCGAGCGCAGCTCGCTGTGTCCTTACTCGGCCCCACCGATCACACGAGCGAGTCGGTGAGACGGGCCCAGTCGCTGATTTATCTCGCCGCGCGGCCCCCGCGACCGGGGCCGGTTGGCCAGCCTTCTAGCTGATGCCGGCTAGCTGGGACGAAGGCGTTCCCAGGCCGACAAGTTCGCTACCCGCCTCAGGCGGCGAGGGCGAACTGAGCGCGATTCTGCTTGGCGCTTATTGGTTTCCAACGACCGATTTTCGAGACGACGTTGGCTTCCTCGGCTCGCTTCCCCTGTCGCAACGGACGAAGTCGAAACCAGTCACCCCCTCGTGCTGCGCCTGCCGCAGCCACTACAGATTAACGTGCCCCGCCACCTGATTCTTCCCGAGGTCGGAACCGCTCAGGAGCGGACAAATCACGACATGCCTTTGCCTCGGCGGCCGGCCGCGCGCTGGATCTCGCGGTCGGCGTCGCGCTTGGCCAGATCCTGTCGCTTGTCGTAGGACTTCTTGCCGCGCGCCAGGCCCAGCTCGACCTTGGCCCAGCCGTCGTTGAAGTAGACCGACAGCGGCACCAGGGTCACACCGTCGTCCTTGAGCTTGCCCAGCAGCCGGTCGATCTCGAGCCGGTTGAGCAGCAGCTTGCGGGTGCGCCGCGGCTCGTGGTTGGTCCACGTGCCCTGCGTGTATTCCGGGATGTGCATCCCGTAGAGATAGATCTCGCGGCCCTTCTCCTGCGCGAACGCGTCGACCAGTGACGCCCGGCCCGCGCGCAGCGACTTGACCTCGGTGCCGGTCAGCGCCATCCCCGCCTCGTAGGTGTCGAGGATGGTGTAGTCGTGCCGGGCCCGGCGATTCGACGACACGACCTTGCGGCCCTTTTCCCGCGGCACGACCTTGACCTCTTTCGCTCGGACAACTGTGCAATGCTACCCGGCACGCGTCCCGCCGACACCTGGGTTAGGGCCCGTGCGGCCTAGCAGAGACAGGGCCGCATGAACGACAGCGGCTGCACCGGATCACCGTTCAACCGGACCTCGAAGTGCAGGTGATAACCGGTGGACGCGCCGGTGGTGCCGACCCGCCCGATGATCTCGCCGCGGCCGACGTTCTCCCCCGCGCGGACCAGGATCGCCGACTGGTGCCCGTAGCAGGTCGACATGGACTTCCCCTGGTATTTGCCGTGGCTGATGCAGGTGTAGTTGCCGTAGCCACCGTTCCAGCCAGCCATGATCACCTTGCCGGCGGCCGCGGCCCGGATCGGTGTCCCGCCGGCAGCGGCCAGGTCGACCCCGGCGTGGAGCTGCCAGACGTGGTAGTACGGGTCGTACCGGTTGCCGAAGTCGCTCGACTTGTAACCCTGCACCGGCGTCAGCAGCTTCCCGGCCGACAGCCTCGCCGCGGCCGCCGCCCGCTGCTTGGCCTCCCACGCCTTCAGCGCCGCCGTGATGCGCGCCGCCTCGGCCTTGGCCTCCTCGTACTTGTCCAGGCTGGCCGCACGCTCCTCCTCGGCGACGCTGAGCGCCTCTTCCTTCTGGCGTACGAGCTCGGCGACCTCCCGCACCGCGTCCTCGGCCTGGTCCTGCGCGTCCGACGCCGCGTCGAGCGCACCGTCCGCGGCCAGCATCGCCTCGTCGGCCGCGGCCCGGGCCACGGTGGCGTTGTTCTCCTCGCGGCGCGCCACCGCCAGTGCGTCGAGGTAGCTGCCCACCATCCGCTGCTGGTCGGTGACCACGCGATCGACGAACCGCAGCCGGTAGAGCGCCTCGGTGGGGTTCTCCGCGTTCAGCACGAGGTTGAAGTTGGCGATCCCGGCACCCTTGTACGCCGAGGAGGCGAGCTCCCCGATCCGGTCCTGGGCGGCCCGGCGTTCCCGGTCGGCCGCCCCGAACCGCTGCTGCGCGTCGACCACGGCCGCCTGGGCCTCGTCCGCCTTGTGTTGCGCCGTCTCCCACTGCACCTGCGCGGCGACGACCTGGCCCTTGCTCTCGATCACCAGCTCTTCCGCGGCCGGCATCTTCGCGTTCGCCGTGGCGAGCTGGCGCACCGCGGCCTGGGCCCGCTCCGTGGCACCTTCGAGGATCGACGACGCCTTGGCCACCTCGGCGTCGATCCGCTTCTTGTCGTCCCTCGGGTCAGCTCGCGCGGCGCCCGCCGGCTGGATGGTGGCCACCAGGGCCACGGCCAGCAGGATCGCCGCCAGCTTTCCCCTCTTCCTGCGATCGGAGTACATCTCGCACCCTTCACCCGCACGTGGACTTGACGGTACCCACGAGACATAAGGCGCAAAGGGGATTCCCAAGAACAAGCGTCACATAACACAGCGCCCGCCACGCCGCTCTCGCGGCGTGACGGGCGCCTCGCGCGTACCCGTGGGGTAGCTAGACCCGCAGGTAGAAGCGGAGCGTGACCCATGCGGTGACCGAACTGACCACGGTGCCGGCCAGGGCCATCAGCGGCAGCATGATCAACACCTTGCCCCAGGACAGCGGCGTCAACAGGTCGGTGAGGTCCTGCAACGAGCCGTCGAGCAGCACTATCTTGCCGACCGCCAGCAGACCGAAGCCCAAGATCGCGCCGATCAAGCCGGCGACCACCGCCTCCAGCACGAATGGCGCCTGGATGAACCAGTTGGACGCACCGACGAGCTTCATGACGGCGACTTCTCGGCGTTTGCTGTAGGCCGCGACCTGGATCGTGTTGCCGACCAGCAACAAGGCCGCGATCGCCATCACGCTGGCCGCCACCAGCGCGCCGGTCTGCACCGAGCCGAGGATGTTGAAGATCTTTTCGAGCAGGTTCCGCTGGTCGATGATCTGGTCGACGCCGTCCTTGCCCACATAGGCCTCACGGACCTGTTGGTACTGCTCGGGGTTGACCAGGCCGACGCGGAAGGACTCGGGCAGTTGGCCCGGCTTCACCGCGTCGACGACCGCCGGCACGTCGGCGAACATCGACTGGAACTTGGTGAACGCCTCGTCCTTGGACTCGTAGATGACCTCGCGGACCATGGGGTCGCTCTTGAGCGCGCCTTCGAGGGCACTGCGCTGCTCGTCGGTGATCTCGGGCTTGAGGAAGATGGCGACTTCGATCTTGTCGTAGTAGTACGCCTTCATGTCCTTGACCTGCGTGTAGATCAGGCCACTGGCGCCGAGCATGAACAACGAAACAGCCATCGTGATGATCATGGCGACGGTCATCGTCACGTTGCGCCACAGTCCGACCATCACCTCGGACATGACGTACTTCAACCGCATCGGGGGGATTCCTTCCGGAGCTCCGCTGGACTAACCGACTTGCCGGGTGGCGATGTGCGCGATGGGGGGTCGCGCCTCAGCCGTAAACGCCTCGGGCCTGGTCGCGGACGATGCGACCACTCTCGATCTCGATGACGCGCCGGCGCATCTGGTTGACGATGTTGGAGTCGTGGGTGACCATCACGACCGTCGTGCCGGTCCGGTTGATCCGGTCGAGCAACCGCATGATCTCGATCGACGTGTCGGGGTCGAGGTTTCCGGTCGGCTCGTCGGCCAGCAGGATCAGCGGCCGGTTGACGAACGCGCGCGCCACCGCGACGCGCTGCTGCTCACCACCGGACAGCTCGTGGGGGTAGCGGTGCTCCTTGCCGCCCAGGCCGACCAGCTCGAGGACCTCGGGCACGACGCGCCGGGCGACGGCCTTGGTCTTGCCGATGACCTCGAGGGCGAAGGCCACGTTCTCGTAGGCGGTGCGGTTGGGCAGCAGGCGGAAGTCCTGGAACACGCAGCCGATCTGCCGACGGAAGGCCGGGATCTTCCACGACCGCATCGCCGTCACGTCGCGGCCGTTGACGTGCACACGACCACGGTTGGGGGTGACCTCGTGCAGCAGCAGCTTGATGATCGTCGACTTGCCGGAACCCGAAGGGCCGATGAAGAAGACGAACTCGCCCTTCTCGATCCCGACGGAGACCTCGTCAAGCGAGGGCCGCGAAGCCTTCGGGTAGGTCTTGGTCACGTGCTCGAGCTGAATCACGGGTCAGGAGTCTACGCGGTGTAACGAAAACTCCAAGCCTCCAGGCACCCATGGTGCCCGTATTGCCGGAAAGGCCGAAATTTATTCCACACATTAGACGGATACGCACACGCAGCGTTACGGAAAATAACGGGCTACGCGGGATCGGACTCCAACTCGCGCTGTTTGCGCCAACGGATCCCGGCCTCGATGAACTCGTCGATCTCACCGTCGAAGACGGACGACGGGTTGCCCGTCTCCTCCTCGGTTCGTAGATCTTTCACCATCTGATACGGGTGGAGGACGTAGGAGCGCATCTGGTCGCCCCAGGAGCCGGCCGCGTCGGTCTTGAGACCGTCCAGCTTGGCCTGCTCTTCCTGGCGCTTGCGCTCCAGCAGCCGGGACTGGAGCACCCGCAGCGCCGACGCCTTGTTCTGGAGCTGCGACTTCTCGTTCTGGCAGGTGACCACGATGCCGGTCGGGATGTGGGTGATCCGGACGGCGGAGTCCGTGGTGTTGACGCTCTGGCCGCCCGGACCGGACGACCGGTAGACGTCGACCCGGATGTCGTTCTCGGGGATGTCGATGTGGTCCGTCGTCTCGGTCACCGGCAGCACCTCGACGCCGGCGAAGCTGGTCTGCCGACGGCCCTGGTTGTCGAACGGGCTGATCCGGACCAACCGGTGGGTGCCGGACTCGACGCTCAGGGTGCCGTAGGCATAAGGAGCCTTCACGGCGAAGGTCGCCGACTTGAGACCCGCCTCTTCCGCGTACGAGGTGTCGTAGACCTCGGTCGCGTAGTTGTGCCGCTCGGCCCAGCGCAGGTACATCCGGAGCAGCATCTCGGCGAAGTCGGCGGCGTCCACCCCGCCCGCGCCGGCGCGGATCGCGACCAGCGCCTCCCGGGAGTCGTACTCACCGGAGAGCAGGGTCCGGACCTCCATCTCCTCGACCGCCTTGTGCAGCGCGGCCACCTCCGAACCGACCTCGGCGAGCGCCGACGGGTCGGACTCGTCCTCGGCCAGCTCCAGGAGCACGTGGGCGTCGTCGAGCCGGCCGCGGAGCCCCGCCAGCCGGTCGATCTCGCTGTTGACGTGGGAGAGCTTGGAGGTGACCGCCTGCGCCCGGGCCTGGTCGTCCCACAGGTCGGGTGCCGATGCCTGCTCTTCCAGGTCAGCCTTGTCCCGGCGCAGCTTGTCGAGGTCGAGCACGGCCTCGATGTTGCGCAGGGTGGCATCGAGAGTCTTGAGCTGGTCGGAGTAATCGGCAGCGGTCACAACAGTAAACAATAGCGCTGACCACCGATAACCTCGCGCCGCGCTGGGGATGCGCAAACCGGCGGGACCACCCCAGCCGACAGCGGCGCCTGGCCACGCGAGGGAGCGGAGCAGCGCGCTCGCGCGGCGCGGTGCCGTCCGACCGAGCGAAGCAAGGGTCGGACGGTGCCGCGCCGCGCGAGCTTCTAGGCGCTGCGGAGCGAGCGAGCCAGCAACTCAGCGCTGCGGAGCGAGTGAGCCCAGCTACTTAGCCGGGGCGCTCTTCAGCCAGCTAAGAGCGGCCTTGTGGTAGTTGATCGCGAAGTCCAGGGCCGCGGCGCCGTAGGCGTCGCCTTCCTTCTTCGCTTCGCGGGCCTGCTCGCGAGCCGAGGCGAGCGCGGACGTGTGGTAGGCGTTCGCGTTGCTGTAGAGCTCCTTGAGCTGACCGCCGGAGTGCTGCTGGCCGAACGCCACGCGAAGCGCGGTCGGGTTGCGCACCGCGTCGCGGCCCGGGGTCTCGCCGAGCCAGCGGGAGAAGGCCCGCTTGCCCGACGCGGTGATCGCGTAGGGCTGGCTGGAACGGGGACCGGGCTTGCCGAGCCGGACGTAGCCGTGGTCAGCCAGCGCCGGCAACTCGCGGTAGACCTGGCTGCGGGTCATCGACCAGTAAGGGCCGAGCCGACGCTCGGCGGACGCCATCAGCTGCCCGCCGGTCATCGGTCCTTCGTGGAGCAGACCGAGCAGTGCGGCCGCCGTGGGATTGATGTCATTATCCGCCATACCTCAAAGGTCGCACTTCAACGCCCCCTCGTCCAGGATTTCCGCTGATCAAAAACGGAGCGTCTCCACAATGCACTGTCTTGGACAGACAGTCTGCTGAGGACAATGGAGCCAGGCGGGCCGTATCGACTGCAAAAGCCTTGATCATGTCGTGGGAGGCATGGAAGGCATGAGATCCCCGATACCGGGCAGAGGCCCCAGGTCGGGTGGTACGAGGGCCTCCCCGACATCCGGTTGCGCGGTCGCGGTGCTGGTGGGAGCGCTGGGACCAGTGGGCACAGTGGTCTGTGAGACGACGGTCGGTGAGCGTCCTTCGGGTCCGGCATCCGGTGCGGAGGCCCCGCGGCCGCCGATCAGCGCGACCGCGGCGACCACCACGAGCGTGACCACCGCCACGCCTCCACCGAACAGCGCGACACGCCGGTGGAGGTCCGGCCCAGGCTCCACAGGGGTCGGTCCGGATCGCGCCAGTCCCGCGAGAGGGATCGCGACGAGACCGCCGGCGTACGCGGACGCGGGCGACACGGGCGCGGCGCGCAGCGGCACCCACGCCACCGGTGCGCGGGCCACCGTCGGCCGGCCGGGGCGCGGCCACCACGTGACCTGATCCCCGCCGAGCGGCGCGAGCGTGGGTGCACCGTCCAGCGCCGGTTCGAGGCCGCGCAGCCGGGCGGCGAGCAGACCGGCCGCCGGGCGCTGATCCGGCGCCGTGGCTAGGCAGTCCTCGATGACCGGCCACACCACGGCGGGCAGGCCCGGCGGTGGTACGGGAGTGCACGTCGTGTGCCGGGCGAGCACCTGTGTCGGTTGACCGCCACGGTAAGGGCTGCGGCCGGTGAGCAACTCGTAGAGGACGATGCCGAGCGCGTACACGTCGGCGCCGGGTCCGGCGGGTTCTCCAGCGACCACCTCGGGCGCGACGTACTCCGGCGTGGCGTGGATGACCGCGGGCCGGCCCGCGCCGAGCCGCCGCGCCACGCCGAAGTCCGCCACCCGTACCCGCCCCCCGTCGGCGGGCACGAGCAGGTTCGCCGGCTTGATGTCGCCGTGCACGACGCCCCGGCCGTGCAGATAGGCGAGCGCGTCGGCCACCTGTGCCGCGATGTGCGCCGCGATCGCGGGCGGCACCGGCCCGTCGCGCCGCAGCCGGTGCCGCAGGTCCTCGCCCTCGACCAGATCCAGCACGAGCCCGGGCGCGCCGTCGACCATGGTCGTGCCACGCAGCCCGACGATTCCGGGGTGGTCGAGCGCCGCGAGGATCTCCGCTTCGGCGGCGAAGCCGGCGACCAGTTCGGGCTCGGCGGCCGCCTCGGGCCGCAACACCTTGACCGCCACCGGCTCGCCGGTCTGGCGGTCGACCGCGCGCCAGACGGCGCCGACCGCACCCCGGGCGATCTCCTCGCCGCGCTCGTACCGCTCCGCCATGGCCGACCTCCCCGCGGCCAAAGCTAGGCGCGCGGAGAGGGCCGAACGTGAACGCGAGAAAGGCTTGGCACGAACCCAGGAATCAGCGCTGGCTTCCAAACTTCAGAGCCGGCTGCGCAGCTCCCACAACTCCGGATAGAAACGCATCTCGATCCGCGAGCGCAGGTACGCGCCGCCGGCCGACCCACCGGTGCCGGGCTTGGTGCCGATCTGCCGTTCGGCCATCAGCACGTGCCGCGCCCGCCACAGCGAGAACGCCTGGTCGTGCGCGACCAACGCCTCGGCCAGGTCCCAGAGCTGGCCGTAGCGTTCCCGGTCGTTGGCGATCGCCGCGTACGCCGCGAACCGCGCGTCGGAGGTCGACACGTCGAAGTCCGCCTTGGCCAGCGCCGCCAGGAAGCCGTCCCAGAGGCTCGGCTCGTCGAGCCGCGCCTGCAGCCGGGCCCGGTCGTCGTCGGCCAGCCCCTTGAACCGCCGCAGATATCCCGGGTCCTTGGCACCGGACAGGAACTCGATCTCCCGGAACTGCGCCGACTGGAAGCCGGAGGCGGGCGCCAGCTTGTTGCGGAAGGCGAGGAAGTCCTGCGGTGTCATCGTGTCGATCACGTCGACCTGGTTGACCAGGACGCGCTCCACCACCAGGCAGCGCTCCAGCCGCACCCGGGGCAGGTAGGCCTCCCCGGCCAGCATCCGGTCACGGGCGTCGGTCAGCTCCGAGAGGAGGAGCTTGAACCACAGCTCGTACACCTGATGGATCGTGATGAACAGCAACTCGTCGTGTGCGGGCGGCGAGGACTCCGGCACCTGCTGGTCCAGCAGCTCCGGCAGGTGCAGGTAGGCGCCGTAGGTGAGGCGGCCGCCCTGCTCACCGAAATGCGCGTCGTGAAGGATCTCTTCGGTCACCCTCCGCACGTTAAACCCCTGGTGTTTGACCTGCGGGAGTGGGTGGAGCAGGCTGACTGCCCGTGGCGTCCGCGTTGCTGAGCTGGTTGGCCCTCCGTCCGTCCGACGAGCTCGCCGCGGTCCTGCGCCGCCGCCGCGACGTGCTGCCGGTCGCCGATCTCGAATCCCTCGCGGGCCGCCTGGAGAAGGACGGCTCGGTCGCGGCCGCGCTGTCCACAGTGCCGCTGCCGCAGGCCCAGGTGGTCGAGGCGCTCGCCGGCCTCGGTGGCCCGAGCGTCCGGCCCGAGCGGCTGGCCGACCTGCTCGACCGCTCCGAGCACGACCCGGACCTGACCGCCGCGCTGGCCGGGCTGGCCGAGCTGGCGCTGGTCTGGGCCGACGAGACCGGTGCCCTGCGGATGGCCGAGCCGCTGTGGTCGGAGTTCGAGTTCCCGCTCCGGCTCGGCCCGCCGGCGGCCGCGCTGCTGGAAGTGATCGACGGAGACCGGCTGGCCGGGATCGCGGCGAGCTGGCGGGTTCGGCTCGACCGCGCGGCGGTGGCCACGGTGCTGGCTGACCCGCTACGCGTACGCGATGCGATCGAAACCGCGCCCGCCGACACCCGGGAGCGGCTCGACCGGCTGGCCCACCACGGACCCGCCGTGGAGCTGCCTGGCCGCGCGCTCGGCTGGGCGCTGGAGCGCGGCCTGGTGCTCCCCGACGGCTGGCGCCGGGCGACCATGCCGCGCGAGGTGGCGATGACTCTGCGCGGCGCCGGTTGGCACGCTTCGTTCGACCCGCGCCCGCCCGTCCTGGCCGTCAACCTCGCGCCGGCCGCGGCGGTCGACCGCGAGGCCGTGGCCGCCGGAACCCGCGCGGTGCAGCGCGTCGGGGCGCTCCTCGACCTGACCGAGCGCGCGCCATTGGCCTTCCTGCGGTCCGGCGGGGTCGGCGCGCGCGAGCTGCGCCGGGCGGCGAAGCTGACCGGTGCCGACGAGACCGAGGTCCGGCTCTGGCTCGAGATCGGGTACGCCGCTGGGCTGCTGGGCCTGGTCGACGAGACCATCGCGCCGACAGCCGCGGCTGACGAGTGGCGCGCCGGCAGCCCCGCCGAGCGGCTCGCAACCCTGGTCACCACCTGGCTGACCCTGCCGACCGTGTCCACCGCTGCCGGCCGGCCCGCCGGCGGACCCCAGCTCGCGGCGCTGCTGCCGGACCTGGCCTGGGCGCCGGTGCTGGACTGCCGCCCGGGCCTGCTGCGCCTGCTCGGCGAGCTGCCGGCCGGCCGGGGCGCGGCAGCGGCCGCGAGCGCCGACGACGGGCGGCTCGCCGACGCCGACGGGGTAGCGGCCGCACTGCGCTGGCGGTTGCCGGTGCTGCTGCCGCCGGCGCCGGATCCGCTCGTCGAGGGCACGCTGCGGGAGGCGCGGCTGCTGGGCGTGGTGGCGCACGGCGCACTCAGCGCGATCGGCCGGGCGCTGGTCGACGCGCCCGGCACCGTCGCGGTCGCGGGCGCCGGACTGCTGCCTGACGCGGTGGCCGAGGCGATCTTCGAGGCGGATCTGACCGTGCTCGTGCCGGGGCTGCCGGCGGCGCCGCTGGCGATGCTGCTGGACGCGGCGGCGGAGCGGACGGCCGCCGACGGCAACGCGGCCAGCTGGAGGTTCACGCCCGACTCGGTGCGGGCGGCGCTGGAGGCTGGGTTCACCGCCGAAACGCTGCTGGAGGCACTGCGGATCGTGGCCGCGGACGGCAAGCTCCCGCAGGTGCTGGAATACCTGATCGAGGACGCCGGACGGCAGCACGGGCAGGTCCGGGTGCGGGCGGTCGGCTGCGTGCTGCACACCGAGAACCCGGCGCTGGCCGCGGAGTTGTTGAGCGCTCGGCCGTTGCGCGGGCTCGGCCTCGCCGCATTGTCACCGACGATCCTGACCAGCCCGCGGCCCGCGGACGAGACGCTCGACGCGCTGCGCGCGGCGGGCTACTCCCCGGCCGGCGAGGACGCGACAGGTGCGCCGACGGTGCGGCGGGCGACCAGGGTCCGGGCGACCCCACGCCGCCGGCCCGGGCCGGTGCCGGCGGCCCGGAGCAGGCCGGCCGGCGACCTGGACGAGCTGGCGGAGCGGCTGCTCGACCAGGGCATCGCCGCCCGACCCCGGCTCGTGGCCGCCGGCGGCGCGGACGGCGCGGTGCCGGAGGAGCCGACCGCACGGCCGATGTTGTGGCTGGTGCCACCCGCCGGCACCGTGGAGGCGGATCCCGACCCCGCCGCGGCGGTGGCCACCGAGGTCCGGCGGCACACCCCGCAGC
Organism: Asanoa iriomotensis; assembly: GCF_016862515.1. GTDB lineage: Bacteria > Actinomycetota > Actinomycetes > Mycobacteriales > Micromonosporaceae > Asanoa > Asanoa iriomotensis. Next base: position 6,341 of record NZ_BONC01000003.1, on the reverse strand, counting down.
TCGAGGCCCGGGAACGCGAGCTGCTCGTCTACGCGATCGTGGTCGGCGGGCCGGTGACCATCGACTACCGCACAGCCGGCGGCGACTTCTCCAGCCGGGTCGTCGAGCCGCTGGAGCTCGACGGCAAGCGGATGGTCGCCTGGTGCCGGCTGCGCGAGGACGAACGCGTCTTCGGCCTGAACCGAATCGAGCGCGTGCGGCCCGCTTAGCCCATGTGCGGGTAGCGGTGGTCGGTCGGCGGGACGAAGGTCTCCTTGATCGTCCGTGGGCTGGTCCAGCGGATCAGGTTGTGCCAGGAGCCAGCCTTGTCGTTGGTGCCGCTGGCCCGCGCGCCGCCGAACGGCTGCTGGCCGACCACGGCACCGGTCGGCTTGTCGTTGATGTAGAAGTTGCCGGCCGCGTACCGGAGCACCGCGGAGACCTTGTCCACGACCCGGCGGTCGTCCGCGAAGATCGACCCGGTCAGCGCGTACGGTGCGATGCCCTCGGCCTGTGCGACCACCTCGTCGAAGCGGGCGTCGTCGAAGACGTGCACGCCGAGGATCGGGCCGAAGTATTCGGTGGTGAACACCTCGTGGGTCGGGTCCGACGCCTCGACGACGGTCGGGCGGACGAACCAGCCCTCGCTGTCGTCGGCGGTGCCGCCGGCGAGCACGGTGCAGGCGGCCGAGTTCTTGATCCGGTCGAGGGCGCCGGCGTGCTTGGCGAACGCCCGGGCGTCGATCACCGCGCCGCCGAAGTTGGTGAAGTCGGTGACGTCGCCGTAGGCGAGGCCGTCGGCGGTCGCCGCCAGCCGGTCGCGCAGGCCGCCCTCCCAGATCGACCGCGGGATGTACGCGCGGGACGCGGCCGAGCACTTCTGGCCCTGGAACTCGAACGCACCCCGGATCAGCGCGGTGTGCAGCGCGTCGACGTCGGCGCTGGTGTGCGCGATCACGAAGTCCTTGCCGCCGGTCTCGCCGACCAGCCGCGGGTAGCCCCGGTAGCGGTCGAGGTTGCTGCCGACCTGGTGCCAGAGGTGGCGGAAGGTCGGCGTCGAGCCGGTGAAGTGGATGCCGGCCAGGTCGGGGTCGGCGAGCGCGACCTCCGAGACGGCCAGGCCGTCGCCAGTCACCATGTTGATCACGCCGGGCGGCAGGCCGGCCGCCTCGAACAGGCGCATCGTGAAGTGCGCCGCGAACTGCTGGGTCGGCGAGGGCTTCCAGATCACCGTGTTGCCCATCAGGGCCGGCGCGGTGGGCAGGTTGCCGGCGATCGCGGTGAAGTTGAACGGCGTGATCGCGTAGACGAAGCCCTCGAGCGGGCGGTGGTCGAACCGGTTCCACACCCCGTTGGAGCTGCGCGGCTGGTCGGCCAGCAGGTTGCGGCCGAAGTGCACGTTGAACCGCAGGAAGTCGATCAGCTCGCAGGCCGCGTCGATCTCCGCCTGGTAGGACGTCTTGGACTGGCCGAGCATGGTCGCCGCGTTGAGCGTGTCGCGCCAGGGGCCGGCCAGCAGGTCGGCCGCGCGCAGGAAGATCGCTGCCCGATCCTCGTAGGGGAGGCTCCGCCACATGGGTGCCGCCGCCTTCGCAGCCGTCACCGCCGCCTGCGCGTCGGCGTTGGATGCGTTGTGGGTGACCCCCAGCACATGTCGGTGCCGGTGTGGCTGCACGACGTCGATGGCGTCGCCGGCGCCCATGCGCTGCTCGCCGTCGATCGTCATGGTCAGCTCGGCCCGGTCGGCCGCCAACTCGGCGAGGCGGCGCTGGAGGCTGTCGCGCTCGGCGCTGCCAGGCGCGTAGTCGCGCACCGGCTCGTTGCGGGGCTCGGGGGTGGTGAACACGGCGTCCATCTTCGGCTCCTGACCGATCTCGACGGCTTTGGCGACATCGGGCCCACCGGTGCCGGGCGGTCAACCGGGCGCACGGCCGTGGCCACCGGCGGGTGCCGGCGTCACGGTGGTGGGACCACATGCCATATTCGCACGTCCGGGGGTGTGGCCACCGCTCCGCGCCCGCGCCCGGAGGCGTTCAGAGGGTCCGCGTACGCTGGGGCGTCGAGCGGACCGGGGTCGAGCCGACCGAAGGGGAGACTATGAGCGAGCGCAGCGAGCGCGGCTGGCTCAGTGCGTTGCGGTCATGCCGGGGCTCGCGAAGCGAGGCACGAGCATGAGCGAGCGCACCGGGGCTGTGGGCACCGAACCCGACTCGCCGCCCCCGGCGGAGGACGAGAAACCGGCCGTGGTCGGGCAGCGGAAGCCGGAGCCCGACCCCGTCGAGCCCGTCGAGCCGGATGAAGACGAAGAAGATTCGCCGGTACGGATCTCGTCGCGGCCGACCGCCCGTACCACTGAAATGATCCCCGCACCTGGCGCCGGCCTCCTCGCGCTGCTCGCGCTGGCCTGGTTCGGCACGACGCTCTGGGTGCTGCAACGGGAGATCTCGACCTCGGTGACCGATGCCGTGGCGATCGCCTCCGCGGCCATCTCGCTGCCCACGGTGGTGTCGGCGAGCCTGGTCGCGGGTGCCGCCGCCGCGCTGGTCGCGGTCAACCTGATCGCCCGCGCCGGCTGGACGCCGGCCGCGTCGACCAGGTGGGCGGGCGCGCTGGTCACCAGCATCGCGGTCGGTCTGCTGGGTGCGCTCGGTGTCATCGCCGGGTACGACGGCCCGGGCAGCCGGGTGCTGGCCGCGACGATCGCGGCGGCTTCGGTGGTCGGCGGCGCCCTGGCGGGCCTGCGGCCGACCTCGGTGATCGCGGCGGTGCTGTCCGGCGCGCTCACGGTGTTCGCGGTGCAGTTCGTGCTCAACTACCTCGACTTCGGGGTGATCTCCGGATCGAGCACGCTGGCCGCGATCGTCGCCGGGCTGGTGGCCGGGCTGGTGCCGTACTTCTACCTGCGCCGGGTGACCCGGCGGGACACCACCGAGGGTGGTGCCCTGCGGTGGCCGTTCTACATGGTGACCGGCGCCGGCGTGGGCATCACGCTGCTGGTCACCGAGGCGGTCACCCGGATCGGCGGCGCCCAGGTGCTCGACGCGGTGGCGGCGCTGAGCGACTTCGACCGGGCGTTCCGGGCCCATGTCGACGCGGACCGGCTCACGTACACCCTGATCGTGTTCTTCGTGGGTGCGCTGACGACGACGATCGCCTTCGGGCGCACGCTGCCGTCAAAGAAGCGTGTCCAGCTCTGACACGTCGTACCACTCGAGCTCGTGGTCCTCGGCGCTGTCGACGGTGAACTGCGCGTCGGGGTCGCCGGCCTGGGCCTCCTCGACCTGATCGGCGGCCGCGGCGACGTCCGGCTCGGCGTCGGCGCTGTCGACGTGGATCGCCGCGACGGCCTGCAGCGGCACGGGGCCGGTGAGCTTGACCATGCTGGAGCCGAGCTCGGCGTCGACCCGCTGGACGGCCTGGCGCCCCAGATCGGCTGAGACGACGACCCGGCGGCGGGGTGCCGTCTTGTCCTGCCGCAGGAGGCGCAGGGCGCTCTGGGCGGCGCGGGTGAACGCGATGTATTCCAGCTCTTCCTCGTCGCCCTCCGCGTACCACTCCCGCAGGTCTGCGGTGACCGCGTGCGCGGCGGCGACGGTCAGGCCCTCGTTGCGGAGGGCGGCGAGCATGGGCAGCGTCGCCGGCAGGTAGACCCGGATCAGAGCGTCTGGCACCGGACGTTCATACACTGCCGCCGGTGCTGGCCGCCAGCGGCGCGGTCAACGGGTCTGCCGGGCGGGTGACAACGCCGTCGTCGGTGACGACCGGGAAGCCTTCGCGGATCCAGTACTCGATGCCGCCGATCATCTCTTTGACCTGGTAGCCGCGGCGGGCCAGCTCGTGGGCGGCCTTGGTGGCGCCGTCGCAGCCCGGGCCCCAGCAGTAGACGACGACGGGCTTGGTCTTATCGAGTCGGCTGGCTGCGTGCAGCGGGATCATCCGGCGCGGTAGGTGGACGGCCTGCGGGATGTGGCCCTGGCGCCAGGAGGCGAGGTCCCTGGTGTCGACGAGGGTGAAGCTGTCCTCGTCCGCGCTGTGCACGTCGGAGACGTCGGTCTGGAAGGCCAGCTTGGCGGCGAAGAACTCTTCTGCGTTCATGGCTGTTGACGCTATTCGGGCTCTTTCGTTTGCTGAATAGGCTGTCCACGGTGCTTGCGTTGATCCGTCGTTGATTCGGCGGTAGTCTGCTGTGATGGCCGTTGAATCACCGGTGCTGGATGCGACTGACTGGCGGTTGCTCGCTTCACTGCAGTCCACGGGTCGGGCGTCCTACGCGGAACTGGCGCGCGCGGTGGCGATGTCGCCGAGCGCTGTCGCGGAGCGGGTGCGGCGGCTCGAGGAGTTGGGGGTGGTCGCCGGCTATCGCGCGGTCGTACCCCCTGCCGTGGTGGGTCTGACCATCATGGCTTTCGTCCGGTTGCGCTATCCGACGGGCAACTACCAGCCGTTCTACGCGCTGCTCGACAGCACTCCGGAGATCATCGAGGCGCATCACGTGACCGGCGAGGACTGTTTCGTGCTCAAGGTGGTGGCGCGCTCGATGCGGCATCTGGAGACGGTGGCCGGCCGGATCGCGGGCCTGGGCGCGGTGACGACCAGCGTGGTCTATTCGAGCCCGCTGCCGGGCCGCGACCTGTCGGCCGCCGCGGCGCGCCCACCGGCTGGCCCCGGGGCCGAGGGATAGGTGCTGCCCCAAGGCAGTCGATGGCAAACTGAGGCAACCGAGCCGAAGTAGGGGTGACCGTCCGTGGGGGCCAGATTCCTGGAGTTGTCCGAGGTGGCGGCCGAGTTGGCCGTCTCGGACTCGCAGGTCTACCACATGGTCCGCAGCGGAGAACTGCCCGCAATCAAGATCGGCGGGCGCGGGCAGTGGCGGGTGGAGCGGGTCAAGCTCGAGGAATACATCGCGCGCAAATACACGGAGACAGCGGACTGGGTACGCACGAACCCGCTGACCGACAAGTAGGGCGCGACATCCCCGCATCTGGCGCAGAGTGACGTGCCAGTTTCATTGAGTGGCATTGACGGTGGTCCCGTCGCGTCTCCAAACTGGTGTGGTCGAAGGCAAACGAAAGCAAACGCAAGATTCTTTGTCTGCAGGCCCGCCACTTGGGAGGCCGCTCGATGTCGCCCGCCACGCTCCCGTCTCTGCCCACAACCACCCGGCCAGCACCGCGCCCGACGGGCACGGGATGGCCGACTACCCCACCCTTCGTCGGCCGGTTTCCGGCCATCGTCAGCGTCGACCGATCCGCGACAGCGGCACCGGCCCACCGGCGCCATCGGGTCGCCGTCGGCAGCGGCCGTGGCCGGGCGACCGGCCGCTGGTCCGACCCACCGTCCGCGGCTTCGCCTTACCAGGTGGTCCACGACAGCGGCGCCTCGCTGATCCGGCGATCACCCCACCCAAAGCGCACGGTGACCCGCGGCAGCTACCCGCCGATCGGCTTGCCGCGCACCGACGAGCCCGACACCGAGGCGACCGGCCAACTCGCCTTCGACTTCGCGGCCCTGACCCGCCCGCCGGCTCCACCCAACGCCGGCCCGGTGCCCGAGCCCCGGCTGATGCCGTCGCCCGACGCTCACCGAGCCGCGAGCCGCTTCACCCGGGCATGCCTGGAGATCCTCAACGGCTACCGCCCGGTGGGGCACGTACGGTCGCTGTGCGTGCCGGCCATCGCCCACACGCTGATCGAGCAACTCTTCGACGCGCTGCGTCGCATGCCGGGCCAACCGATCGCGCCCCAGCGTCAACAACGGCAGGAGCTGGTGAGGCTACGCCGACTACACATCAGCGAGCCGGCACCGGGCGTCGTCGAGGCGGCCGCCGCGCTCGGCACCGATGCCCGGACGTGGGCGATGGCGTTCCGCCTGGAACACACCACCACAACGTGGCTGGGCACTGTGCTCCAGGTCCTCTAGCTCCCCGGAGCGTCCACCAGGCCGGGCACGCCGGTGGGCGCTCTGGGGCTCCAGCGATCGCCGGCCGGATCCGGCGCCTGCTGGGGCTCGTCGACAAGCGAGCGCGCGATCTGGGCCGAGCGCCGCTCGCCAACAAAGCGGACCGCCAGGACGGGCACGCGCGGGTTTTGCGGCATGGGCGACGACTGCGGCGGCCGCGCGACGCACGGACTAGATGATCAATTCCAGGGTTATCGGGACAACGAACGGAGGTGAGGGCGTCCCGATCCATACAGCCATGGCATAACGCGCACAGACCACGAACGTTCGACCCGAATACCCCAACGAAGCAACACACCCCGGGCCGCTCCCACCCTTGGGATCGTCGTCGATTAGCCAGCCCGGCCCAGGTCGGCCCCGGGTCAGCCCGGCTCGGCCCTGGTCGGCCGTGGGTCGGCGCCTGG